>DHNM01000006.1 GCA_002409525.1 Eubacterium sp. UBA5416
TGCACTGTCTCCACCAGCACCGATACGCCAAATCTCGAGGCAAAATCGCCTGCATTGTGTCCGCCCATACCGTCAGCAACAACAAACAGGTTCGGAAGATTACCCACCGGCTGTTCGGAAACATACACAAAGTCCTGGTTCATCTGCCTTTTCTGGCCGATGTCTGTTTCAGCATATACCTTCATGTCTCCCTCTCCTATTCGGATTTATCTATGTATTTTCGACGCAACTGTCCACAGGCACCATCTATATCGCTGCCCATTTCTCTTCTAATAGTAACATTTATTCGGTATTTTTCAAGTTTATTTTTAAAATTTTCCATTACTTTTTTCCCAGACTTTACATAACTTCGCTCTCTGACCGGGTTCACCGGGATCAGATTCACATGACAGTTCATGCCTCTGACCAGTCTCGCAAGCTGTCTTGCGTCATCTTCTCCGTCATTTTTCCCGCCGACCAGAGCATATTCAAATGTGATTCTGCGGCCGGTTTTATTAAAATAATACCTGCAGGCATCCAGCTCTTCTTTTATCGTATATTTGTCTGCGACCGGCATCAGCTCCCGGCGTTTCTCATCATTTGGGGCATGCAGAGATAATGCCAGCGTAATCTGAAAGTTCTCATCTGCCAGTTCATAGATCTTCGGAACAATTCCGCAGGTTGAAACCGTGATATTTCTCTGACTTAGGTTCATTCCGTTTTCATCGCTGACCAGCCGGATAAATCGTACAAAATGATCAAAATTCTCCAGCGGTTCGCCAGTACCCATCACCACAACATTCGATACTTTTTCACCCGTGATCCGGGCGATTTCATAAACCTGCTCCAGCATCTCCCAGGCGCTTAAGTTTCGGATCAGTCCACCTATCGTGGACGCACAAAATCTGCACCCCATCCGGCATCCGGCCTGGGAGGAAATGCAGACTGAATTCCCGTGGTGATATTTCATCCACACGCTCTCAACCACATTTCCATCCTGCAGACGAAACAAGAACTTTTTCGTCCCGTCAATCTTCGACTCCTGAATCTCCAGATTTTCCGGAATGGCAAGTGGATAGACCTCCGACAGTTTTCCTCTCAGATCTTTGGAAAGATTCATCATCTCATCATAAGAGCGTGACTGTTTCCTGTGGATCCAGTCAAAGAGCTGCCTGGCCGCGAAAGGTTTCGCACCCAGCTGTTCCATCACTTCATACAGCTCGTCCAGATACATGGATCCTATGTCTAATTCATTGATACTTTCTATCATATATTCTCCTGTTTCTTAAACCTTGCAAGGAAGAACCCGTCACAGTCAGAAATTCCCGGCAGTAGCTGCAGATATCCTTCTTTCGTTGTCTCCTGACGCAGTTTTTGATCAAGATAAGGGTCCAGCGACTCCAGCTGAAACGGAAAGTGTTTTATAAACCACTGAACCTGATCGATGTTTTCGGCTCTTTCAATTGTACAGGTACTGTAAATCAAAGTACCACCGTCTTTCGTATAACTGGCTGCATTTTTCAGAATTTCTCTCTGGAGCTTCTGCAGTGACTCCTGTCTCTCGCGGGACGCATGGTATTTAATATCCGGTTTTTTCCCGATCACGCCATATCCGGAGCATGGAACATCGCAGAGAACGATGTCTGCACTGCCGGCATCCCCGGGACTATACACGGTGGCGTCCCGAACTTGTGTCCGAATATTCTTAAGTCCCAGCCTGTCAATGTTTTCCCGGATTAGGCTCACTTTATAGTCCGATACATCTCTTGCTTCCACGATGCCTGTATCTTCCATAAGATCCGCTGCGTGAAGGCTCTTTCCGCCGGGAGCGGCACATAAATCAAGTACGAAGTCACCGGAAGCCGGATTCGCAGCCTGTGCCACAAGCATGGAACTTGTATCCTGCACCTGTATCTCTCCGTCCGTAAAGGCCTTAAGTCCGCCGAGATGATCATACTCTTCCAGGACATATCCATCTGTGGCATAAGGGGCTTTGGTCACCGTAACACCTTGATTTTGCAGTTTTCGTATTGTCTGCTCTGTATTATGACCGGTCCGACAGATCCGGACAGTCAGAGGACGGTGTTTTAAGAACGAAACCAGCATTTTCTCACAGGTTTCGTCCCCATACTCCCGGCACCACTGTTCCACAAGCATTTCCGGCATGGAATAGCAGACAGACATATATTTTACAGGATTGGATTTACGATCAGGCCAGGTAATCTCATCCATCCGGCGGCCTGCGTTTCTGAGAACCCCATTGACAAAGCTTTTTAAATTATGAAATCCTTTTCTCTGGGCTAGTTTTACAGCCTCATTGACGGTCGCCCGGTCGGGAACACTGTCCATATATTTCATCTGGTATACTGACATTCTCAATATCTCGCGTATCACCGGCTTCATCTTCTTTACTTTGACGCTCGATACCCGGTTAATGATATAGTCCAGCTGAATGCGGTACTCGATTGTACCCTCACTGATACGGGTGATAAACGAGCGGTCATTTTTCGGAAGGAACTGGTATTTGTCCAGTACATTTCCAATCACGGTCTGACTCTGCCGACCATCTTTTTCAACCTCCAGCAGAATATCCAGTATCAATTCTCTTGTGTTTACTTCCATCGCTTTGTTTTGTCCCATCTAATGTTCTATTTCTTCATCAGTCATTCCTGTCTCGTACAGAACCTGAAAGAATCAGCAGACGCAGAAGCTGCAGCAGTGAACCGATGACAGCAGCCACATAAGTCATGGCAGCCGCTCTCAGTACTCTCCTCGTGCCCTTGATTTCAGCATCGCCTAAGATTCCTGTGCTTTTCAGCATTTTCAGCGCTCTTCCGGAAGCATTAAATTCTACAGGGAGAGTGACAAGCTGAAAAATCAGGGCACCGCAGAACAATACGATTCCGGCTGTCACAAGTGGTTTCCATGAAAAGATTAAGCCCACAAGGAACAGCGGCCATGACAGCTGTGAACTGAAGTTTGCCACCGGGACAATTGCGCCTCTCACTTTGAGAGGTACATAGTCTCTTGCGTCCTGCACTGCATGACCGCACTCATGAGCAGCCACTCCGATCGCCGCGATTGAGTTACTCCCATAAACAGATTGCGAAAGCCGCAGCACCTTATGAGCCGGGTCGTAATGATCCGTCAGTTTCCCCGACACATGCTCAATTCTAACATCATGGATTCCGGCAGACTGCAGAAACCGCTGTGCTGCCTCGGCTCCGGTGATTCCACTCGCAGCTCTCACCTGGCTGTATTTTGAAAACGTCGCATTCATTCTTGCGGAAAAGAATGCGGATATGGCAAATGCCAGTATAATAAGTACATAAGTTGGATCCAGTCCCCAAAAAAGCATATACATACACTCCTTATTTTTCTAATCTTGTACCTGAGGTTACGTCAGAGCCTCGTAAAAAAGCATCACAGGGCATCCGTTTTTTTCCTTCCAGCTGTACTTCCAAAATCCTCAGCACGCCTTTTCCTGTCCTGACATAGATGCTGTCCGTATCCGTCCTGATCACAGTGCCGGGAGCAGCATTTGAATTCTTTCCGGCAGTGACCTCAGACTCGTCACCGGAAAGTGAAGCCTTCCAGATCTTCAGCACCTTCCCAGACAGGTAAGTGTATGCACTCGGCCACGGATTCATTCCGCGAATCAGGCGTTCAATTGACACGGCGTCTTTCTCCCAGTCAATTTGTCCGTCAGATTTTTTTATCATCCTGGCATATTTGTTTGGACTCTCTTTTGGCTGTTTTACCGGCGTAATCTGGCTGTTTTCCAGCTTTGCAAGTGTATCGGCAAGCAGTCTTGCCCCGGCTTTTGCCAGCTTGTCAAACAGACTGCCTCCGGTTTCGTCAGTGTCAAGCGGTACAATTGCCTTAGAAATAATATCCCCGGTGTCAAGTCCGGAATTCATCTGCATGATTGTTACCCCGCTCTCCTTTTCCCCGTCGATAACCGCCCATTGGATCGGTGCGGCTCCGCGGTATTTCGGAAGCAGAGATGCATGGACATTAAGACATCCAAACGTCGGTATGTCAAGAACACTCTGCGGAATAATCTGCCCGAATGCCGCCACTACCACAACATCCGGCCTTAAATGTTTTAACGTTTCAACAAATTCCGGATCCCTTACTTTCACAGGCTGGTAAACCGGAAGACCATGCGTCACAGCTACGGATTTTACCGGAGTCGGATGCATCTTTTTTCCTCTTCCTCTCGGACGGTCCGGCTGGGTTACAACACCGATCACATTATGACCGGCTTCCAGAATGGCCTCCAAAGTTCCCACGGCGAAGTCAGGTGTCCCCATAAATACAATTCTCATTCACATCACCTTTTTAATCCTCTTCAACTACTGTATTGTCTTTTAGTTCCCCCTGGACGTGTGAGGTATACAATATACCATCCAGGTGTTCACACTCATGGCAGATCGCGCGGGCCAGGAGATCTCTGCCTTCCAGAACAAACGGATTCATATCCGCATCGTAAGCTTTTACTTTTACAAAGTCCGGCCGTGTAACAATTCCGCATTTGCCCGGTAAACTTAAGCATCCCTCTTCCCCGGTCTGTTCACCCGATGTTTCCAATATTTCCGGGTTGATTAACATATGTGGGGTTCCGTCTGTATCAATGGTTACGATTCTCTTCAATATTCCAACCTGAGGAGCTGCAAGTCCAACGCCCTTCGCATCATACATCGTCTCAAACATATCATCAACCAATTGTTTTATCCTGGGTGTGGTCTCCTTTACGGGACGGCACACTTTCTCAAGCACCGGATCTCCAAAAATTCTTATTTTTCTAATTGCCATAATCTTTACTCCCGTTCTTTCTTAACTGTTTAGGTCATACAGCAGGTAGATGGGGTCAAAGCCTTTATTGATCTCCACGTACCTTTCCAGGTACTCCCGTATTTTTACGAGTTCCCCCATTGATTCCTGCCTGATGTAAAGTACACTTCTGTACATATCGTTTATTTTAGAGACATTTTCCGCTGCCGGACCGATGATCTGAAATCCATGATCACCGCATATCCGGTTCAGATATCTGTGAATATACTCCATTGCCTGATTCAGGGTATCTTCTCTGTCACACGAACCGTGAACCGCCATCATATTAGAAACCGGCGGATATCCCAATACTCTGCGATATGAAATTTCCTCCTGATAAAAGGTCTCATAATCCTGATTCATTGCCGCCTGTATGCTGTAATGCTCGGGATGGTAAGTCTGTATCACAGCTTCCCCCGGTATTTTCCCCCTGCCTGATCTCCCTTCCGCCTGAACAAGCAGCTGATAAGTTCTCTCTGCCGCCCGATAGTCGCTGGCATACAAAGACAAATCCGCCGAAAGTACACCCATCAGCGTCACATTTGGAAAATCATGCCCTTTCACGATCATCTGGGTACCGATCAGAATATCATATTCCTTCGCTGCAAATGCCTTAAGAATATTCTGATATCCCTCTTTTCCTCTCGTTGTATCTAGATCCATCCGTGTGATGCGTGCACCCGGAAAGCGTTTTGCAACCACTTGTTCAATCTGCTGCGTCCCGGCCCGGAACCCGCCGATATAGGGAGATCCACACTCTGGACAGCGGCTGACCATCGCTGTTTCGTAGCCGCAATAATGGCACACCAGCTTTCCGTTCTTATGAATGGTAAGTGAAACATCGCAATGTGGACACTTCATCACATGCCCGCAGGAGCGGCAGGATACGAACCCCGCATATCCACGTCTGTTCAAAAAGAGCATCGTCTGCTCTCCCGCTTCCAGACGTTTCTGTATTCCCTTTTGAAGTTTACGGCTCAAAAGGGAACGGTTACCCTGTTTCAATTCTTCCCGCATATCCACCGAATATACTTTCGGCATACATGCCTCCCGGTATCTGCTGTTCAGTTCAAACAGGGCATATTCCCCATTCTCACATCTGTAGTATGACTCCAGGGAAGGAGTGGCAGAGCCGAGCACCACATGTGCTCCCTCAAGCCTTGCCCGCTCGACAGCAGTCTCTCTGGCATGATAGCGGGGCGTCGATTCACTTTTATAGGTTGTCTCATGCTCTTCATCTATGATAATAAGCCCCAGATTCGGAAATGGAGTAAAAAGTGCTGACCTGGGACCGATTAAAATCTGTACCTGCCCTTTTCTGGCACGCTCCATCTGATCAAACCGCTCAGCACGAGACATTCTCGAGTTTTGAAAAGTCACCTGATCCTTAAAACGTCCATAAAACCGTCTGATATTCTGATAAGTCAGCGCAATTTCCGGGATCAGCAGAATTACCTGTCTGCCTGCTTTCAGTATTTCCTCCATCAGTTTCATATAAATCAGAGTCTTGCCACTGCCGGTAACACCTTTAATCAGGCAGGTTCTGTCATCATGCTCCCATTCGCTTAGGATCTGATCAAACACCTGCTGCTGCTCCTTTGACATCTGAACGTCCGGCGCATCCTGCATCTTACCCTCTATGGGATTTCGATACATTGTCCTGCTTGTAACTTTCAGCACTCCCTGCTCTTCCAGAGTTCTCATGACCTTTGCCGAGGTTTTAAACTCTTTCAGGGCATCTCCGTATCGCATCCTTGGATTTTTCATTAATCCGGCGAGTACTCTGGCTCTCGCTTTCTGATTCTTTTTTTCATAATAGGACAACTGATCCGATGCCTTGTCCTCATCCATGTTTAAAACCACGAACCGCTCTTCTTTTTCGCTGTTTTTTTTTCGGATGGGAATCGCGGTTTTCAGGGCCTGAATCATCGTGGACCCATAAGTTTTTTTCATCCATCCGGCCAGGGCAATCATCTTGGAAAAGACCGCGTCCTCGTCTGAATTAAGTGATTCCACTTCCTTCATCTTCTCTTCGGGATATCTCGGTGTCTGGCTGATGCCGGTCACATAACCCAGTATCCGGCGATTGCCATTCCCGAAGGGAATAAACACCTGACTTCCCAGAGAAACATTCTCTACAAGATTCTCCGGAATCTTATACTGAAAGGTGCGGTCCAGCTTTTCATGGGTGATATCCACAATGATATCGGCAAAATAACTGCCCATAATGCCTCCTAATTATTCTTATCTTCCAAAAGAATATCAGCGATCAGCTCTCTTTCATCCATATGGTGCTTTTGGGTTCCGATAATCTGATAATCTTCATGGCCCTTTCCCGCCAGTACAATGATATCACCCGGTTCTCCATGGTGGATTGCATAGGCAATTGCCTGTTTTCTATCAGAAATTTCCACGTATTCACCTTTGGTCTTATGGATTCCTGTTTTGATATCCTCTATAATCGCCTGCGGATCTTCCTTTCTCGGATTATCTGAGGTAATGATCGTAAGATCGGCCATGTTCCCGGAAATCTCGCCCATCTCAAAACGTCTGTCGCGGTCTCTGTTTCCACCGCATCCAAACAGACACACAATTCTGTGAGGACTGTATTCCCGAAGCGACGACAGAAGACTTTCAAGACTCATGGCATTGTGTGCATAGTCAATCATCAGCGTAAAATCATCTGAGACTTTCACCATCTCCATACGACCCTTTACCCTTGCCCTTTTCAGAGCATCCATGATATTCTGATCGGACACGTTGAAATGACGGCAGATTGCAATTGCAGTCAGGGAGTTGTAGATGCTGAATTTGCCCGGAACACCAATATCAACAGAAAAATGCATCAGTCCGGAAACAGTATATGAGATGCCAAGATATCCCGGCTTTGCCACAAGGTGTGGGTTTACCGCGCGAAGATCGGCATCCTTATGAAAACCATAGGTCTCTAATCTACAGGTATGTCCCTGAATCATCTTGTCAAAATGTTCATCATCGCGGTTCACAATTCCCACTTTACACTGACTTAAAAGTCTACTTTTGCACATCAGATACTCCGCAAAGTCTTTATGTTCACCCGGGCCTATATGATCCGGTTCGATATTCGTAAAGATTCCATAGTCGAAGACAAACCCTGCCACACGGTCCAGTTTCAGTGCCTGTGAAGAAACTTCCATCACGACACAGTTACAGCCGGCATCGACCATCTTTTTAAAGTATTGCTGTACCAGATAAGATTCAGGAGTTGTATTCTCGGAAGGAATCACTTCATCTGCTATAATTGTCTCGATCGTTCCGATCAGCCCGACCTTGTAACCGGCATTTTCAAGGATGGAACGAACCATATAAGTGGTCGTGGTCTTTCCCTTCGTACCTGTAATTCCAATTGTGGTAAGGTGATCAGACGGGTTATTAAACCATGCAGCTGATATAAGTGCCAGGGCATATCTGCTGTTTTTCACTTTGATCACTGTGACATCTAAGGGGACATCGACGGCTCTTTCCACAACCAGAACAGATGCTCCGTGGACATATGCATCTCTCGCAAACTTGTGTCCATCCACCACTGCTCCCGTCATGCAGACAAAAAGAGCGTCTTTGACAACCTTCCTTGAATCAAAGACCACCCCTGCCACTTCTCTTTCTAAACTTCCCTGCAGGCATTCATAATCCAGCTCTGCTAATAAATCTATTAGTTTCATATATTTCTCCCGATATTAATCATAATCATATAAACCTCTTTGTATCTTACCATAAGTATCGGTTTTTTTCAATATTCAGCTGAAGGAGGTAAGCTATTTTTGGAGTCTTGTTTCCGAACCGTCATTTTATGCATAGGGTAAATAAAAAGGCTATTATGGAAATTTATATAGTAAGAAAAGGTGACACTCTCTATTCAATTGCCAGCCACTATGGTATGCCTGTAGAACGGCTGATCTATGACAATGAGTTAACCCCCGACGGATTCCTTGTACAGGGCCAGTCACTTCTGATTCTGGTTCCGAAAGTGATTCATCGAATACAGCTTGGCCAGACAATTGCTTCTATCGCTGAATTATACAACGTCTCGGCCAGACAGATCTATCAAAACAACCCCTATCTTCTGAATGAAGATTATCTGATAGAAGGCGACTTCCTTGCTATCAGCTATGGAGATAATCCCACTCTTAATTTAGAATCTGTCGGATATGCCTATCCCTATATTCGCCGGGAAGTCCTACGGGAGGCCTTGCTTTATCTGGATGAAATACGCATCTTTTCCTATGGGTTCACCGAAAGCGGAAATCTGATTCCACCTGTAAATGAGGAGCCGATTCTAAATGAAGCAAACCTTTTCGGAGTGAGGCCTGTTCTGGTACTCACCCCACTCTCGGCAGAAGGAACATTTAATAATGAGCTGGTAAGGGCTCTGGTTGAAGATGAGAATGCACAGAGACAGCTTGCGAATGAGTTACTTGGAATATTGAGATCAAAACAATATGAAGGTGTCGATGTCGACTTTGAATATATTCTGGCCGAGAACCGCGAGGGATACGCTGCATTCGTATCATATCTGAACGAGCAGCTCTCCGCGGAAGGTTTTCGGTTATCTGTAAGCCTTGCGCCAAAGACATCCGAGGATCAGCCGGGAGTCCTGTATGAAGGAATTGACTATCATCTTCTGGGGCAGGCCGCGAGTAGTGTATTTCTGATGACTTACGAATGGGGATATACTTACGGTCATATGAGCCATATGTAGTAAAAGGAGAGAGCCTTTTATAGGCTCTCTCCGGTCCCTTGCCACTTCTATAATAAAATGAGAAGGTGCAAATTCATTATATCATTACTTTGTTTATAATACAAATATTTTTACCAGCATTTGCTGCACCTTCCAAGTCCCATTGATTCGGCCTTGGATTGTGTTACCTGTGTAGCTTTATTTGGATTCATTCGCCCGCAATTATTTATGCTGTGGTACTTACTCCCAGTTTCCGATATCCATACCATCTGTTCGTTGTTTTGTGGTTCTTCCTGCGGTTGTTCTTGAGGCTCCGCAGGAGCACTTTCAGGTTGCTGCTGAGCGGAAGGAGCAGGCGATTCAGCTTGTTTTGGTGTGCCGGATGCCATACTTGTACTCGGATCAGTAGACCATGTTATATTTGTCCCGTCTGATGTAGCAATAATGGTACCCTGTTCATCGGTACGGAATATCTGAATTCCATGATTCTGGAATCTTTGTAGTGTCTCTAAATCCGGATGCCCATATTGGTTGTCTTTTCCGCAGCTGATAACTGCGAATTTTGGAGCAATAGCATTAAGTAGAGCTTCTGAATTAGATGTCTTGCTACCGTGGTGACCTGCCTTCATTACGTCTGCATGTAAGTCTATCCCAGACGATACAATATCGCCTTCTGACTTGCCTTCGCTGTCTCCTGTAAATACAAAGCTATTGTTTCCATTTACGACCTTGGCGCCAACTGACCACTCGTTCAGATTACTTCCATAATCTACTCCTGACCTGGGAGATAATAAGGTAAAGTCTACGTTTCCTAGTTGGTAGTTATCTCCTGAATGTCCCACTGTGATCTCTAGTCCCTTATTTTCAATTGCATGTAATACATCCATATAGGTCTGCGATGTATGTGTCTTGTCAGGAAGTATTACATCCCCAATATCGAAGGAATTAATCACATCATCCATTCCTCCAATATGATCTTCGTGAGGATGAGTTCCTATTACATAGTCTAGTTTTGTTACCCCCTGGCCCTGAAGATAGGATACTATGTTATTTCCATCTCCATTATTACCAGCATCAATCAGCATGTCCGCGCTTGGTGTGTCGATGAAAATGCTATCTGCCTGACCCACGTCCAGAAAATGGACTTTCATCGTGGTAGCTGCTGGAGTTGGTTCCGGTGTCGGCGTAGGGGTTGCTGTTGGCTCTGGTGTCGGGGTCTCTGTAGGCTTTGGTGTTGCTGTAACTTTGGGTGTAGCCTTTGGTGTCGACTTGACCTTTTTATCTTTCTTCGGCTCTTTGATCTTTGTAGTCTCTACCTTTGCTGTTTCAGCAGTCTGTTTTGGCTGCTGGGTTTCATCAGCTGAAGATGGGACTATAAGGGCTAAAAATATCAGAAGTGCAGGAGCAACTACTGCAATTAACTTGCGTATCTTTTGAGTCAGATTCAATTTCTTAAGTTGATCTGTCACTATTGGCAATAAAGATATACCTGCTAAAAAGAGTAGTATCCCAGTGAGATGATAGCCTTTGTCCGGAGTGATAATTAACCCACACAAAGCAAGAATGACTGCAATTATTTGCTTCGTCTGTCTTGGACTTTTCTTAGATTGTTTCATAATTTAATTCCTCCCTTGTAAACTTCTTACATTATACGCTACAAATGAGAGGAAAACAATTCCAGAAAATAAAGGCATCCGGAATCATAGCCAGATACCTTTATTTTATTAATGCTGATTAAGCCATACTTGCAGCGCTGTAATACATTGACTCGGATTGGACTTACGGTCATATAAGATATAGGTATTTCCTATTATATATTGCAAGTATTAAAATACTTTTACTTTTATATTACAACCCTGCCCGACCATTGATTTATATCGCAATAAATAGTAATATAATGGCATCATATATTTTGATTTATAGGAAGGAAATAGAAAATGGGATGTTTAACTGTTATTTTAATTTTCATAGCTTTGGCTGCCGCCATGGCGTATGCGATAGGTATCATTGTGGCCGCTGATATCATCATGTTTATAGTGACATGCTACTACATAAGTAAATATGACGAGGCCAAGAAAATGAAGCCCAGTAAAATGAAATGTCCGAACTGTGGCAGCAAGGATGTACATATCGAACACATTGAGTCAGGATATGAAGGATATGCCGGAAACCCTTATAGCAATTCCAGATTTAAAAGTTTTAACACGAAAGTAAAACGTACCAGAGTTGGACATTGCAATCAGTGCGGTTTTGAATATGGTTATATTACAAAAAAAGAAATTGACGAATCTAAGAAGAACGCAAAAGGAAGCGCGGCGTTATCATTTGCTGCCCTGATGATATTAGTAGTGTTATCCGCATTCATAGTTAAGAATATGAAATCAGATGATAAGCCAGAAACTACATCAACATCACAAATAACCGCTGAATCAACTTTATACATTTAGAGGCACTCAATGTACTATCATATTTAAGGCCCTCGTGGAGGCTCATCAAGGGCCTTAAACTTACTGCTGATTAATCCAGTGCTGAAATGCTGAAATACACTGACTCGGGTTGGACAATACGCCGTCCTGCGATTTTCCCATCTTACCTTGCAAAGCCTTAATTAACTGTGGTCCAATATAGCCATCTTGAGCAATTCCTAACCATGCCTGCATCTTCCGAACCAACTGTGATCCACCATTTGGAGTATTGGACCACTCTGCGGATACAATTCCAGGACAATATTTTTTGTAGGCATTGAGCTGATTGCTTATAACTCCATCTTGCGACAATCCAAAATACTGCTGCAGTCTCTTGGTGGTATCGGATCCCCAGATGCCATCAGCCTTAAGCGTAATCTTGCCCGCAGGCTTTTGCCGTGGTTTTGCCGGCTGATCCAATACGACATATTGCGTTGACATCCAACCGACTGTATTATTCACTTTTATTTTCGCCCATGATCCGGAGGTCTCTCCGTTGATTTCAAACCGGTTACCCTTGTTGAGTTGTATCAGCACGGATCCATTCGGGGCAGACCGTACATTAACAGAGTTACCTCCGCAGGTCGCAGTCCCGGTCGCTTTCCATGATTTTTCCGCAACTGGCTGAGCCGGTTTAATTGGAGTGATTGACGCTTTCCCCCAGGTTTTCTTGAAACTTTCAAAGTTACCATATGTGCTTTTCAGGATGTTCGTTCCGGATCCCCAGTCTGGGAGGTACAAATGCGGTTTATCCACGATGCTGTGCCAGTCTCCGCCCCAGGAAAGCCCGACTGATTTCCCCAGTTGAGCAACGCGAGTAAAAAATGCATTGTCATCGTACTCGTGGCCATTTATATTTTTGAAGAAATCGAATGCAATCCCCCATTGGTGCTGGCTGCTATAACTGGAACCGGGTGCTTTTGTGATGATTGCACCGGGTTTTGTTCGTCCCTGAGCATATAATGCATTTTGTTCGCTCGCTGATCTGAAGCATTCCCCAATGCCTAGCTGCAAACCTTCTTTTGCACACAGCACCTGCAGCCGTGCAATTTTTTCCTGCAGGCGTGGATGTAATTCATTTAAATTTCTAGCCATATTGACCTACTTTCTACCTATTAAAAAGTTGAAAAGGGAGCGCTGCCATACGCTCCCCAATTGATAGTTATTTTTTCTGCTGTTTTACAATCTGATCAGCTCCGGTTGACGCTAACCCTGACATGATACCTACGGCAATCGCATTAATATAATCGTGTGCTGGGTAGTCAGGAATGATGCCCATGCCCATGGCACCTAAAATACCGCCACAGACACCGACTACAATCGGTATCCACTTATTGTCCACGCCTGATGCTTTGACCCCCAGGCCGATCAGATAACAGATAACTGTAATTGCCACTACACTTCCAATTTGTTCTACGTTCATTTATTTACCTCGCTTTCAAGATCATTCAGGCGATGATTCGCCACTTTAATTTGCTCATCCTGGACCGCAGACACCTGCTCCAGGCGATATGTTCGATCGATCACATTGTTGTGTTTATCTACCCGCTTTGACAGCTGGGTAAGCTTATAATCGATCATGTCTATAGTCTCACGGTTGCTCGTCCTAGTCTGCTCCATTACCTCTTCATGTTTATTTATGGCTTGTTTATTCTGGAAATAATTATTTATCATACAGACGGCTATTGCTACGACTCCAGTGATAAGTGCCTCGATCACATCTCTATACCTCTCTTAGTTTGCTGTAAATAAAAGAGACCCTTTCCGGTCTCAATCATTTTTATCGTGTTCTCTTTCTTCAAGCTTTTTTACGACATCATCATGCCAAAGCCAAGGCACCTGGTCAACAGTCATAGATCCTTTGTCAATCATGTAAATATAAAAAGTAACCATTATTTATCACCTTCTTTTTCTGCTTCTGAAATTGCTTCTCCAAGTCCTGCAATTGCTCTATCCTGTATTGCTTGTGTTTCTTCAAGGCTTTTAATTCTTTTTTCCAAATCTGATGATTCTCTTAATCCAAATTCCACAGTAATTACACCATCCTTTCTCTCCACACTAAACAGCGGATCCACTAGCCTCATGTCCTCATATGCCCCGCTGGTCGTGTCTCCTGATGCAAACTTGACAGTTGATAATGCCCCATCTGCCTGCAGCTTGTCAGCCAGGTTTTCGAGAGCGGAGAAATTTTCTACAGTTGTTACAATTTCCTGAAGAATTGCACCATGTTCAATAGGGATCTCCGTTCCATCGCTGAGTACTAATCTTTCAATGCTTTCTTCCATTCATTACTCCTTTTCTGGGCAATCATGCAATCGCCCTGTTATAATTATATTTAACACTGTCCTGGTCAATAGACACATAGATCTGTGTTGTCCGCAGGTCTGCATGTCCCAACAGTATAGATACATATTGGATCGGCACACCCTTGCGCACCATGTCAGTTGCAAATGTTCGGCGAAACCTGTGAGGGTGTACATCGGCTACACCGGAACGCTTACCGATCTTTCTTGCTGCTGCCTCTATACCTGCCTTTGACAGCCTATTATGTGGTGCTTTATTGCTTACAAATAAGGCAGAGTTACTATCTGTACGAGTCTGCATATATTCTTTTATGACCTCAGCGCAAACATCGGAGATATAAAAGATTCTCTCTTTATTACCCTTGCCAATCACAGTTGACTCATGACCTGCAAAGTCTATATCTGAAATGTTTACAGATGATACTTCTGATACTCTCAGGCCTGAACTGACCATAAACTCAATCAGTGCTTTATCTCTTGCATTTTTACAAGCACCTTTAATCTTCATCATTTCGACCGCGCTAAATGGTTTGCGTTTTACTTTCTGAATCTTAATCTGTTTCAGATTCACCGTCGGGTTCTGCGGAATAAGTGCCTCTCCATATGCCCAAGAGAAGAAACTAGACAAAACCTTTCGCTTATTCTCCAAAGTCGTATTTGACACCTTTCTGCGTTCCTTATAGAGTGAGAGATACATTCTAAGATCATATACTCCAATATCTGATAATTTCTTGTCTATAGCTCCAATTAGCTGTCTCAGCTCTAAAGAATACAGTTTCAATGTATTATCTGACTTTCCTTCAAGGCGCTTTGTAGCTAGGAATTTCTTGACTATCTCCATGTTTCTATCTTCCCTGACCGTAACCTCCGTACATCGATCCTGAACCTCATATTTCTGTAGCTGTATATATAAAGTACGTTCTACCTTTTCAATCACTTCCCTATCTACTCCGTCCAGCTGTTCTATTACGTTGTCAATAATTTCTGTTCTTAAATCCATGCCATATCCTCCTATTTTTATTCAGGGATATAATAGCATGTTGGAAAAAGATGTAAACTTACCGCCGATTTAGTTAAC
>DHNM01000067.1 GCA_002409525.1 Eubacterium sp. UBA5416
GCGTAACAATCCGTGTATCATAGGGGTCAAAAGTCTTTTCGACCCCGGTATCATAGGATGATCTGAAGAGTGTTAAGCTGAGAATCGGCAGGGCCATGTATCGAAATCCCTTTCCGTTTGTAATCGTCGATCTGATCAAAAACCTCATCGTTGATCATTTCTCCGGGATAGATCAGTGGAATCCCCGGGGGATAGGGGACAATCATCTCCCCGGATATCCTGCCGCGAACATCTTCCCATTTTATCTTTCTTTTTTTATGGAAATAGGCATCACGGGGCGTCAATATCTTTTTTGGAAATGTCATAGAAAACTTCTCCCTATCCTCTCCGACGGATTCCCTGTGAAGCACGGCATCTCCGGAAATCCGGCGGACCCCACGCACCAGTCTGTCGATGTCTTTTTCTGTATTCCCAAATGTGATGACACAGACGACGTTCTCCTCGTCGGCGAGTTCTGTGCTCACACCGCTCTCTTCATATAAAAGCCGCTGCATACGGTAACCGCTGATATGAAGTTCTCTGGCCGAAAAGACCAGTCTCAACGGGTCCAAGTCAAAAATTGCAGAGTTGTTCCCACTCCGCTGCAATACCTGAATGCCGGGAATACTCTGAAGCTGTCTTCTTGCAAGATCAGAAAGTGCAAGAGCCCTGCCCATCATTTCATCTCCGTGCTGTGCAAGCTCCTGTCTGGCCGCATCCAGAGATGCCATCAAAACATAAGAAGGACTTGTACTCTGGACCATCTGAAGAGATGCGGTCACCTGATCCTGGCTCACACGTTCACTTCCAATCTGCAGAAGTGAGCTCTGTGTCATACTTCCCGCCGTCTTATGGATACTCTGCGCACACATGTCCGCACCCTGCCGGAGTGCTCCCTTTGGAAGTTTGTCAGAAAAGTACAGGTGGCTTCCGTGAGCTTCATCAACACATAACAGTGCACCGTGTTCATGACAGACCTTACTTATAGCACTTAGATCACTGCAAACAC
The DNA here is from genome assembly GCA_002409525.1 of Eubacterium sp. UBA5416. Taxonomy (GTDB): domain Bacteria; phylum Bacillota; class Clostridia; order Lachnospirales; family Lachnospiraceae; genus Novisyntrophococcus. Next base: position 989 of record DHNM01000067.1, read on the forward strand.
CGTAATATGTCGGGCTGACCAGAAAAACCGACTTGCATCCGTATGCCTCTCGTTCCAGTGCATTTCGGATCTCATCTGTGCCGACACTTCCCCAGAGTTTCCATTCCTCATCAAAATGAGGCATCACATAAAAGGGATCAGCTCCGCTCATAATCATTCCCATCAATAGAGATTTGTGGGCATTTCTCGGAATCAGCACTTTGTCCCCCGGATGAGCAGTCGCAAGCACCATCGCTTCATTTCCACAGGTAGTACCATTCACCAGAAAAAATGTTCTCTTCGCCCCCCAGAGATCAGCTGCCAGATCCTGTGCCTGTTTGATTACACCTTCTGCCCGGTGCAGATCATCCAATCCTTCTGCCTCTGATAGGTCACACCGAAAAACTCCCTCCCCAAAAGCATCTAAAAGCCGGGGATTCACACCCCCGGCAAATCGGTGTGCAGGAATCCGAAAGTAAGCCGGATTTCTGCCGGAAAAATCCACCAGGGCATCAAGCAGAGGTGTCTGTTCCTGATTATTCAATAACATGAATCCATCCCCTGGGAGCCTCGATTTCTCCCATCTGAATACCTGTCAGTGTATCGTAAAGTTTCTGGATAACCGGGCCCATATGTTCCATTCCACTTGGAAAGAGTATCTCCTTTCCATGATCGTCAATCTTGCCGACAGGTGAGATGACAGCTGCGGTACCACACATTCCACACTCTGCAAAATCTTTCACTTCATCAAGAGAAACCTCTCGTTCCTCTACTTCCAGTCCCAGATACTCTTTTGCCACGTGCATAATCGAACGTCTTGTGACAGATGGAAGTATGCTGTCCGATTTCGGTGTGACCACTTTATTGTCTTTCGTGACAAAGATAAAGTTTGCACCGCCGGACTCTTCCACTTTCGTTCTCGTCGCAGCATCCAGATACATATTCTCGTCAAAGCCGCGGTTATGTGCGTCCATTACCGCATATAAACTCATCGCATAGTTCAAGCCGGCCTTTACATTACCTGTTCCATGAGGGGCAGCGCGGTCATAATCACTGACACAGATTGAAAGAGGATTAATTCCACCTTTATAGTAAGGTCCGACAGGGGTACAGAACATACGGAACTGAAACTCTGCTGCAGGTTTGACGCCAATCACAGGATCACTTCCAAACATATAAGGTCTGATGTATAGAGTTGCCCCAGATCCATAGGGAGGGACATAATCAGAGTTTGCCTTTACAAGCTGATCGAGGGCCTCCATAAAACGTTCTTTTGGAAATTGCGGCATATAAAGTCTCTTGGCAGAGTCCATCATACGTGCGGCATTCAGTTCCGGGCGAAACGTTACTATCTTTTCATCCTTCGTCGTATAGGCTTTCAGGCCCTCAAAACATTCCTGGCAATATTGAAGCACACAGGCACATTCATTTAATACGATATCTGAATCAGAGGTCAGGTCTCCTCCGTCCCATGATCCGTCTTTATAATATGAAACATAACGTTTGTCCGTCTGCATATAACTAAAGCCTACATTCTTCCAGTCGATATCTTTCTTCATTCTTTTGCTCCTTTTCTTTAAGTGTAACTTTTCCTCTTATTATACACCCTGACCGTAAATTTTCAAGTATCTGCAAATCATTTTTCCATTTTACACTTCTTTATAAAAGCATAAAAACCTGATTGCATTTATCGGGGGATTCTGATAAACTGTAAACAACACATGAAAGGTAAGGTATCACATATGAGTGATGAAAACAATGGTTTAAACTGCGACGGAAACTGTGACTTTTGTGAAGACGATTGTGAAGAGATGGATCTCGATCAGCCTACAGTCACACTGACACTCGACGACGATACGGAAATCACCTGTGCAATCCTCACCATCTATCCCGCCGGAGACAAACAGTATATAGCGCTTCTTCCTCTGAATGACAATGGTGAAAATGAAGATGGTGAGGTCTATCTCTACTGTTATCTCGAAAATGAAAATGGACAGCCTACTCTTGAAAATATCGACACGGATGAAGAATATAATATCGCTGCCGATGCATTCGATAAGCTGATGGATGCACAGGAATCTGACGGTTCGGAGAAGAACGACAGTCTATAGTTGTAACACCGGAACCATTTATCTGACGATTTATGTCGAATGTACTTAGCACCGGCTGCCGGAAACACCAAAAATGAGCCATACAGTATCATTGCTGTATGGCTCATTTTTATCTATCCGAAACCTTTATTCCGTTTTGATACTAACCCGGTGTCTCTACTCATTCCCATCCGGCTGCTCTGCGGGAGTCGTTTCCGGCGGATTGGTCGGCTGCGGCGTTTCTGTCGGAGCCGGTGTTTCTGTCGCAGGCGGCTCAGTCGGAGCCTGTGTCGGTTCCTTCGTCGGAGCCGGCGTCGACGGCTCTTGTGTCGGTACGGGAGTATCTTGTTTCTTCTCTTTTGTCTGATCCGAATCCTTGTTTTGGTCAGAATCCTGTTTCTTTTTCTCTGCCGGAGTAGCTGTAGCTTTTTTTTGTTCAGTACTCTTCTTCTCAGCAGATCCCACATCATAAGGTTCCGAATAATAACAGATGATTGGCATGCTCTCATCTATAATCTCATATATTTCCTTTGCTTTAGAAGGCGGTAAATTGATACATCCATGAGATCCGCGACTCTTATAAATATTCGTTCCGAACTGTCTCGCGGAACGCCAGGTGGCATCGTGAAGTCCAATACCTCCATTAAAGGGCATCCAGTAAGTAACCGGTGATTCATATTCATATGTGCCGTCTGCCCTTTTTTCTCCCCGCAGTACGGAGGGGGACTTCTTAAAGGTCAGATGAAAGATACCCGGGGGTGTCCAGCGGTCCGATGTCATTTTCCCTGATACACACCCTGTATCGACGGCCAGTTCCCCGTCTTTATACACCCATACATGCTGACGACTCAAATCAATTTCAACATAGGAATTTCCGAAACCATTATTTTCATATGTAGGTGCCTCCTGTGAAAAAACCGGCTTTCTGGTTGTCACCGTTTTACTGGCGAGCTCATCTGTCAGCTGTGCAGCCTCCGCATCCTGGTTAATCTGGAACCCATACTTTCCCTTTACGTTGATTTCTCCCAGTCCCGTCGCATTAAATTTTGCATCAGAATCATAGGTATCAACACTTTGCGCAAGATTTTGAACATATTCCCTGATATGCTGATTCCAGGTGTCCTCATCTTTGGAATAATTTCCATTATCATCTATGGAGAGCCACTCTCTTAACGTATTTCCATCGAGAACCTGATCTCCGGAGGGAAGCTGGTATGTGATACTGCTGGCTGTCAGTTTATTGAGCTGCGATGCCTCCGCTTTCAGGCTCTTGTCATCTGAGGAAACCTTCGGATCCTCATACGCTCCGGTCTTATCCAGAGAAAGTTTCTCCTGTCCGCTGCTGATTGCTTTCCGGATGCCCTTAAGGACTTTTACCTTATCAAGCCGGTTTCCCTTTGCTTCCGGAGTCACCTTGAACTTATTATCCACGAACTCTACTTTGGCATCGGCCGGCTCCTGCATATTCTCCTCCTGAAGCTGCGGAATGTAGGAGACAATCTGGTCTAACTTCTCATCATCGTATTTTATACTTGTCTTAAAAGTATGTTTATCCGATCCGCCAAATGTACCTTTTACCCAGAGAAAGGAGCCCTGGTTTTTTTTCAGATCCGCAAGGCTCTTATCTGATACATACTCAAGATCGATGTCTGAGCCCTTGATATCTTTCTTCTCACCATCCCGAAAATCCAGTTCCAGTTTATAATATTCTACATTTTTACGAATTTTATCTTCTGCCTGGGATACTGTCAGTCCGCCGCAGTCAGCATGATTGATAACTGTTCCCTTATAAAAGCGGTTATGGTAATAATATGTAAATCCGCCGTAAACTCCGACTAATACCACAGCTAATGCTACAGCAGAAGAAATCAAAATGGTCTTTATTTTCTTTTTTCTGTGATCATCATCATCGTATAAATCATAGTCGTCATAATTATCCCGGTCATCATCGCTCTCGTCATAATCAGGCAGGGGACCGCCGACATAATTCTCCAGCTCTTTTTCTAATTTGTCCTGAAAGTCATTAACATCATATCCCATCAATCTTACTCCTAAAATACTTTAGATGTGTTACTGTATCCCTGTACTTCCCAGTCCTCCTCTGTTCTCTCCCAAAAGCGGCTGCTCTTTGAAAAGTACTTTAGGCTGATGCTCATATATGCGAAATTGGCAAATACGGTCATTAAAATGAATCACAGTATCTTTTAGAGCATAAGCCGGCATAAACCACCAATCATCCGGGCCACAGTATGTTTCATCAATGATCCCACAATGATTTGTCTGAATAATACCAAAATTCTTGAAGGTGGAACTTCTGGGTACAACATGGGCCTCATAGCCCTCAGGGAGCTGCATTGCCACCCCGAGAGGAATCAGTCTGAATTGTCCTGCCTTCATTGTAATATCTTCTGCAGAGTGCAGATCAATCCAGTCTGACTTTCCGTCAATATATCTCAAACGTTCTATCTGATCATTCAGATATTGTATTTTAATTTGTTTCACTTAAGATTTACCGCCTTTTTATTTTGCATCTGCCGGAACGTCTTTGATACTAAAGCTGATTCTGCCCATCTTATCTTTGCCGAGACATACCACTTTGACGATATCACCCAGTGTCAGTACGTCCTCAACACGGTTAATGCGTTCCCTGGCAATCTTGGAGATATGAACCATTCCTTCCTTACCCGGAGCGAATTCGAGAAAAGCGCCAAAATCTTTGATGCTTACAACTTTTCCGGTGAGTATCTGACCCTTCACAAAGTCGGTTGTGATAATCTTAATATCTTTAATAGCCCGATCCATGCCTTCCCTGTCAGATCCGCAGACTGAAACTGCTCCGTCATCATTAATATCAATCTTTACACCGGTTTCATCAATGATCGTATTGATTGTCTTTCCACGCTGGCCGACAACATCACCAATCTTAGAAGGATCTATCTGAATCTGAACAATTTTAGGGGCATATTTTCCGACCTCGGGACGAGGAGCGTCAATTGCCTTCTCCATTACTTCAGTCAGGATATACTCTCTGGCCTCTTTTGTTCTGTGAATTGCCTCTTCTATGATCGCTCTGGTCAGACCATGAATTTTAATATCCATCTGAATCGCAGTGATTCCGTCATGTGTTCCGGCAACTTTGAAATCCATGTCACCAAAGAAATCTTCCAGTCCCTGAATATCTGTGAGTACAATATAGTCGTCATCATTATCTCCGGTAACAAGTCCACAGGATATACCAGCTACCGGTTTTTTAATTGGTACGCCGGCTGCCATCAGAGACATGGAAGATGCACAGATGCTGGCCTGTGATGTTGATCCATTGGATTCAAAAGTCTCAGAGACTGCCCGAATTGCATATGGGAACTCATCTACAGATGGAAGCACCGGTACAAGAGCCCGCTCAGCCAAAGCACCGTGACCGATCTCACGGCGTCCCGGTCCACGCGACGGTTTTGTCTCTCCTACAGAATATGACGGAAAGTTGTATTGATGCATATAACGTTTTGAAGTAATATACTCATCAAGTCCGTCTATTCTCTGAGCTTCAGCCAGAGGAGCTAACGTAACCACATCGCAGATCTGTGTCTGTCCTCTGGTAAACATGGCCGATCCATGAACTCTCGGGATAATGTCAACTTCCGCTGATAGAGGACGTATCTGTTTGATCGCACGGCCATCCGGACGTTTATGATCTCTTAATATCATTTTACGGACAGTCTTCTTCTGGTATTGATAGATGGCGTCGTCAAGGAATTCCAGCCATTCTTCATTGTCAGCAAATTTCTCCTGCAGACGCTCTGTGATCACACGGATATTGTCTTCTCGGGTCTGCTTGTCATCAGTAAATACGGCATGTTCCATCTCTTCTTCCGGAACCTGTTCCTTTACGGCATCGAAAAGTTCTTCCGGAACTTCGTAGTGTTCATAATCATGTTTTTCTTTTCCGCATTCAGCAGCAATTTTATCAATAAACCTGATAATTTCCTTATTGACTTCATCTGCCTTAAAGATCGCATTGATCATCTTCTGCTCAGGCAGTTCATTGGCACCGGCTTCAATCATGATCACTTTCTCTCTTGTTGAGGCTACAGTCAGTGACAAATCAGATACTTCCTTTTCCTCCAGGCTCGGGTTCACAATAAATTCATCATTTATCATGCCAAGCTGTGTCATAGCACATGGTCCGTCGAAAGGAATATCTGAGATACTGGTAGCAATCGCCGATCCAAGCATGGCAACCACTTCAGGATCACATTTTGGATCCACAGACATTACCATATTGGAAAGTGTCACGTCATTTCTGTAATCCTTCGGAAACAGAGGACGCATCGGACGATCGATGACACGGGATGTCAGAGTGGCATGTTCGCTTGCCTTTCCCTCACGCTTGTTAAATCCACCCGGAATCTTTCCAACCGCATACATTTTTTCCTCATACTCAACGCTTAAAGGGAAGAAATCAATTCCGTCCCTCGGCTTTTCTGATGCAGTGGCTGTAGACAAAACAACTGTGTCTCCATAGTGCATAAAGGCTGCACCGTTTGCCTGCTTTGCAACACGGCCGATGTCAACAGTCAGATCCCTTCCTGCCAGTTTCATAGTAAAGCTCTTATACATAGGGTTTCTCCTTTTCTAATTAAATACCCCGGTATGATTTTGCCCCGAAACAACTGAAAAACACACTGTATACAATGTACTTTTCAGCGGTCTCGGAAGTCAGATACCTGCCAAAAGGGTATATGGTTTATGGTACAATGAAACAGGGCGGAAAAACCGCCCTGAATGAAGACTTACTTTCTGAGTCCTAACTTAGCAATTAATGCACGGTATCTCTCGATATCTTTCTCCATCAGATAGTCAAGCAGGCCACGTCTCTTACCAACCATCTTGAGAAGTCCTCTTCTGGAATGATGATCTTTGTGATGCACCTTTAAATGCTCTGTGAGCTCATTAATTCTCTCTGTAAGAATAGCAACCTGTACTTCCGGTGATCCGGTATCGCCTTCGGTTCTGCCATACTCTTTCATTATTTCCTGTTTCTTTTCTGGTGAAATCATGTTCTTTCCTCCTGTTTTTTGTAAAGCCGTTGATCAAGAGACGGTCGGAGACTCCAGGCTCTGAATCAAGGCAGGTTTCATACTGTTCAAGTATATCATAGCAAAGATACCTTGTAAACCACTTTTTATAATCATCCGATCACGTCAACTGCCCATACAGCATGAGCGGAGTCGAGGCTGGAAACACAGATTCCCTTTTTTTTATTGCTGGCATTCAAAACCTGTCCGTCACCAAGGTTGATTACAACATGATAGACAGACCCCTGTTTCGCATAAAAAATCAAATCAGCCGGCTGTGCCTCGTCGACCGGAATCTGCTTACCCACCTTTGACTGTTCTGCGGAAACTCTCGGAAGGCTGATTCCGAAATTGCTGTAGACTCTCTGCACATAACCGGAGCAGTCTGCACCATCCGTAAGGCTTGTTCCGCCCCATACATACGGATTTCCAATAAACTGACTTCCGAAACTGATCAGCTGCTGACGTACAGGTGACACCTTAAATGCCGCCGGCAAATTAGAGATTCCGACTTTCTGAATGATCTTCGCTGAGTCAGCCGGCGAATACAGATAATCCGCACTCACATATCCGGTTACATCACCGGAAGTGATCAGGCACCATCCATTCCGGTAGTCTTCGATTTTCATCAGACCATCCGTCGGTATTTTTCCGACAATCTGTCCCGATGAGTCCGGATCCGAGCGGATATTCAGCTTCGTGCTTACATTTGCCACAGCAAAATGTTCCTCTTTCGTATCAGATTCTGCCTGCGTCAGCAGACTGCTTCCTACCTCAGCTTTTACTGCATGTCCTCCGCCGAGGATTGTAAATGCGGCAATCTGTGAGGCAAGGATAAGTTTACACCAATACATCATATCCTCCTGTATTTCACAAATTTTCTTACCTTAAGTAATCAATGATAAGAACTATTTTAACAGAAGGATTTCATTAGTCAAGAACATTCGTTCGACCATAGCCGCGTTAATTCGACAGTCTGTATCAGCGATCCATCTCAAGCTGCAGTCCGGTGTTTTTGTGGTTTGCAATAATCCGGTTGATCTCTTTTAAATCACTGGAAGGGAGATCTCCGGGAATTGTATTCTTTACCGCACCGGCTGCATTCCCATATTCCAGGGCTTTCCGGCAGTCATTATCATAGGCAATAAGTCCATAGAGTGCTCCGGAACAATAAGCATCACCGCTTCCAATCCGATCCACAACCTCAACATTGTGGTACGGCTCTTCTTCATAGAATTTATCCTCTTTTTTACTATAAATGATGGAACCGAAAGTATGCTCTCTGGGACTGTGCACAATTCTCTGCGTAGAGGCAACGATGGAGATCGGATATTCTTCCGTAAAGCTTTTCATGATCGTCTTTGCATTCCCTTCTTTGTGGAATGTCAGACGTGCAGTTTCCTCTGAGCAGAAGAAGACATCTACAAAAGGCAGAATCTGTTCAATACATTCTCTGGCTTCCTCACCTGTCCACAGGTTTCCACGGAAATTGACATCGAATGAAATCATCGTGCCATTTGCCTTCATTCGTTTCATGATCTCAATTGCTGTATCTCTCGACTGTTTCGAAAGTGCGAGCGTAATCCCGCTGGTATGAAAGCATTTAGCGCTGGTATACAGGCTCTCCGGCAGATCATCTGCCTTTATTTTACAGAAAGAGGCATGTCTTCGGTCATAGACAACGCTTGGTTTTCTGGGATAGGCTCCATTTTCATAATAGTAAACGCCAAGACGTGCATCCGAATCTTCATCATATACCAGATAGTCATCACTGACCCCGCAGAAACGCACCTTATTCTTCGCATAAGTTCCAAGCGGATTATCCGGAAGTTTTGAGATGATTCCCGTCCGAAGTCCCAGAAACGAAACTCCGGATACCACATTGAGTTCTGCTCCGCCCACTTGTTTTACAAAGGTATCTCCTCTGACGATCCGCTCATTATTCGGCGGTGACAGCCGAAGAAGGATCTCGCCCATTGACAATAAATCAAACTCTCTATCCATGTCTTCCTCCTTTAATCATCTGTTTTTTAAAGGGGATGCTGTATATTCACAACATCCCCCTTTATTATAAATGTTCCATGGCAAAATGGGTTTTATACATTTACATCAATTTGTTTATCTCTGAACACGACCTGAACCGTCTCCGCCGGCAAGTTTGGTGACTTCATCCATAGATACCATGTTGAAGTCTCCTTCAATCGTATGCTTTAGACAGGAAGCAGCTACCGCGAATTCGATACTTTCCTGCGGATCATAGTTGTTTAAGGATGCACAGATCAGGCCGGCACCGAAACTGTCTCCGCCGCCGATACGGTCAACAATGTGAATCTTATATTTCTTGCTGAAGTAATATTTCTCTCCGGTATAAAGCATTGCAGACCAGTTGTTGTCATTTGCAGAGATCGACTCGCGAAGAGTAATTGCAACCTTTGAGAAGCCAAAACGATCTTTCAGCTGTTTTGCGACATCTTTGTATCCTTCATGATTTACCGTACCGGTTGTAACATCAGTATCAGCGGCTTTGATTCCGAACACGTCAGCTGCATCCTCTTCGTTTGCAATGCATACATCGACATATTGACAGATCTCTCCCATGATCTTTCCGGCTTTTTCCTTTGACCAGAGTTTGTTTCTGTAGTTTAAATCACAGGAAACCGTGATTCCGAGTTTCTTTGCGGCTTTACATGCCTCAAGGCAGATCCTGGCCGCATTATCATTCAGCGCGGGAGTAATTCCTGTAAAATGGAACCAGTCAGCTCCCTTGAAGATCTTCTCCCAGTCAAAATCTGAAACTTCTGCTTTTGCAATCGCAGAGTCTGCGCGGTCATAAATCACCTTGGAAGCTCTCTGCGAAGCCCCCTTCTCTGCAAAATAGATTCCCACACGGTCGCCGCCTCTGACAATTTCGGAAGTATCAACGCCGTATTTTCTCAGAGAGTTTACAGCCGCCTGACCGATTTCATGTTTTGGAAGCTTTGTGACAAATGCAGCATCCATACCGTAATTGGCAAGTGAAACAGCAACATTTGCCTCTCCTCCGCCATAGGTCGCACCGAAAGTATCTGCCTGAACAAATCTCATGTATCCTTCCGGAGCCAGTCTCAACATAATTTCACCAAAAGTTATTACTCTTGCCATTTTTTTAATCCCCTTTTCCTGTATCCTACCTTACTTCTTTTACCAGAGCGACAGCTTCTTTTGTCATCTCCGCAATCTTATCAAATTCACCGGCTTCAATCAGATTAGCCTTAACCATCCAGCTTCCACCGCACGCAAAAATCTTGTCAGAGCTCAGATACTCTTTCAGATTAGAAGCATTCACACCGCCTGTCGGCATAAATTTCACATCTACGAAAGCGGAAGCCATTGCCTTAATCGCAGCTGCCCCGCCAAACTGTGCCGCCGGGAAGAACTTGAGTACCTTAAGTCCTCTCTTTACACCTTGTGCAACCTCGGAAGGAGTAACTACTCCCGGAAGAACCGGAATATCTTTTTCCAGACAGTAATCAACAATTTCAGGATCAAATCCCGGGCTTACGATGAATTTTGCGCCCGCTTTCACAGCACGGTCAACATTCTCTATTGTAAGCACAGTTCCTGCGCCAACCAGCATATCCGGATATTCTGTTGTCATAATCCGAATGGATTCTTCCGCCGCATCCGTGCGAAAAGTAACTTCCGCACACGGCAGGCCGCCATCACAAAGTGCTTTTGCAAGCGGTTTTGCATCTTTTGCATCGTTCAGTACAACAACCGGAACCACGCCAAATTTCGAAAGTTCATCTAAAATCTTTTTCATAGTTTTTCACCAAACCTTTCATTTACTTCCATCACAACTGCTTCAATACTAGTTTCACATTGTGGAACATAATTTCATATCGTGATATCTCAATTCCAGTATACTACAAAACATCAGCTTGTCAAGAAAGAATCCCAGTGGTACAATGTGATACCAGAGTCTCAAAGTCTTGCTTTTTCAAGCTCGCTTGAAAAAAAGCATGACCTTGAGACTCGCACAAACATGAGAATGCAGTCCGACAGGACGGAATTCGAATGTTTGCAGGATTACGGGAGCGCAAAGCGCGGAGTAATCCGTGGTATCACAAAGGTGCAAGGATACTTGAGACTCGCACAAACATGAGAATGCAGTCCGACAGGACGGAATTCGAATGTTTGCAGGGTGCTAACATCCAGCGGATGTTCGTTTAGCACCGACCGCAGCGGAGCGAAGATGCGGGAGCGCAAAGCGCGGAGTAATCCGTGGTATCACAAAGGTGCGTGGCTATATTGAGACTCGCACAAACATGAGAACTCAGTCCGAACAGGACGGAATTAAGGGGGACAATTATGATTACAAAAAATCCTATACAAGTGGCCGACAGGCTGTTTCTCGTCCTTGAAACCCTGGCGGATACGGGTGCTGTCTCTTTGGGCTTTCTCTGCAAAAAACTCAATTTGAACAAAAGTACCACTCACCGGCTTTTGAGTTCTCTGATCTACATGGGCTACGTTAAACAGGATCCCGAGAATCAAAAATATGATCTTTCATTAAAGATATTAAGCCTCTCAAACAAGATGCTCAGCCGGATGGATATTCTTGAAGACTTAAAACCATATCTCAAAAAACTTTCCGAAGAAACCGGCGAAACCGTGCATCTTGTTGCACTTGACGGACTCGAGGCTGTGTATATTTTTAAGGAAGAATCATACCGGAATTCCATACGTATGGTATCCAAGGTCGGAAACCGAATACCCTTGTACTGTTCCGGCGTGGGAAAGGCAATCTGTGCAGATCTGCCCGATTCTAAGATCGAAGAACTGTGGAATGAAAGCTCGATCCAAAAGCTGACACCCAACACGCTCACGGAGTACCCACGGTTTATGGAAAAGATAAAAGAAATTCGTAAATCGGGGTATGCTCTCGATGATGAGGAAAATGAACTGGGCGTTCGCTGTATCGCCGTCAGTATCCCGGATTATCGCGGACGGTCAAAATACGCATTTTCCATATCAGCTCCTGTTTCGAGAATGTCAGATAAGCGGGTTTCCGAGATTGCTCAGGTAATCCTTGCAGTGAAAGGTGAGATCCTAAATTACCGGGAATCCGGTGTCTGAATTTCTGATCAGAAGATATGGATTCTCCATTCATTGATATAAGTCTTTCCTTCATCCAGCGAAATCAAATTCTCCTGTGTGCTGAGCTCTTCGACTATTCCCTGCGAAGACGGCAGAGATGCCCATGGTTCCAGGCACACATAGGGGGCTTTCCTCTTCGGTGTATGCCAGATTCCAAGATAATGCATATCCGGAAATGTCAGGGAAAGAACATCTTCCTTCTTTTTGTTCTGCAGTGTCACTGTATCTCCGGTGTCCTCGAGCACAATTGCATCCTGATCAAACAGATCATGTCTGAGTTTCAGAGCGTTTCCTTCATCTAGTTCAAAAGGTGTTTTTGTTCCATCCACAAAACAGCTCGGAGAAAACCCGATTCTCACAGGATGGACATCCTTCTGAAACTTCAAAGCATAGTCTGTAAATCTCTCTCCTTTACGGTTTGGCACACAGAATCCCGGATGTCCGCCAATTCCAAAATACATCGTTTTGTTATCCCTGTTTATCACTTCATAGCTGATCTCGATGTCACTGCCTTTCAGGCGGTAACTGATCAGATATGTAAATGTAAATGGATATTGCTGTATCGTGCCCTCATCACTGTCAAGACGAAATATAATATAATCGCTTCCCTGATCCTCCACCGCAAGATCGCGGTCCTTTACAAACCCGTGAATATCCATCTGATATCTGTTTCCCATATAAGTATAACTTTGATCCGTCATTCTTCCCACATATGGAAACAGATTCGGTGCCTGGCCGTCCCAGAAATCCGCATTCCCCTGCCAGAGATATTCTGTCCCGTTCCCTGTAATTGAATTCATCTCGCCGCCTTCAGACTGAATCATTAATGATAACTTTTCATTTGATATTTTATATTTCATCATCTACTCCTTTTTTGCTTTCCTGAATTGAACTATAATCCTGTCTTTATTTTATCATAGAACAAGGTTTTCTGAAAGCTCTGACCCAATGTTTGTACTTGCTTTTTCCCTTTTCTTTTGCTACAGTATGTAGGGGAAACCTCAAATTAAATCGGAAGGTGAATATTATGTTTAGAATCTTAAAAGGAAAAGATTATGATGAAATGAGCCTGTTCGCAGCAAATGTGATTTTTGCTCAGATTACTTTAAAACCAGATTGTGTTCTCGGTCTGGCCACAGGGTCTTCACCCATCGGCACTTACAATCAGCTGATAAAATGGAACAATGATAACCTGGTTGATTTTTCTCAGGTGACATCTGTAAACCTGGATGAATATGTCGGGCTTGACGGATTGAGTGATCAAAGTTACCGGTATTTTATGAACCATCATTTATTTAATCATGTCAATATTGATTCTGGAAATACTTATGTACCGAATGGCAGGACTGATGACGTCAAAAAAGAATGTGAGCACTATGATAAACTGATCCGGGATCTGGGCGGAATCGACCTGCAGCTATTGGGACTTGGGAACAATGGCCATATTGGATTCAATGAACCTGCAGATTCATTTGCCAAGGGCACACACAAGGTGGATCTGACTGACAGCACCATAAAGGCCAATTCACGTTTCTTTGATCAGGCCAAAGATGTCCCGACACAAGCCCTTACTATGGGAATCGGAAATATTCTGCTGGCGGAAAAGATCCTCATCGTGGTAAGCGGAGAAGAGAAAGCAGACATTGTCAAAAAGGCATTTTTCGGTCCGGTTACTCCGCAGGTGCCCGCGTCGATCTTACAGCTGCATAAAGATGTAACTCTTGTCGGAGACGAAGCGGCATTGTCCGGGATTGGATAAAGACATACAGAGTTCCGGGAGAGATTATAACTCTCTCCCAGCCATATTAAGTGCGGCGCTCACTACTTTATCCATGTCATAATACTTATAACTTCCCAGACGTCCTCCGAAGATCACATTCTTCTCTCCTTGAGCCAGTTCCTGATATTTTGCATACAGTTCATTATTATTCTTGTCATTTACCGGATAATAGGGTTCCATGCCTCTTTCCCATTCTGTGGAATATTCCCGTGATATAACAGTCTTTTCCTGTTTTCCGAATTCAAAGTGCTTATGTTCGATAATCCTTGTATATGGCACTTCGCGGTCTGTATAGTTTACCACTGCATTTCCCTGATAGTTATCACAATCCAGTACTTCTGTTTCAAAGCGAATGCTGCGATATTCCAAAGCCCCAAGGCAGTAATCGAAATAGGAATCTATCATCCCTGTAAATAATGTCTTTTCGGCAATACCCGGATGTTTTTTCACAAAATTCGTGTAATCCGTATTCAGGGATACTTCTATTCCATCAAGCATCTTCTTCACAACCCTGGTATAACCGCCAATTGGAATCCCCTGATATCTGTCATTAAAATAATTGTTATCGTAAGTAAAACGAAACGGAAGCCTCTTGATGATAAATGCCGGGAGATCTCTACAGTCTCTTCCCCACTGTTTTTCGGTATATCCTTTAATCAGTTTTTCATAAACATCCCTGCCCGCAAGAGACAGCGCCTGTTCCTCCAGATTCCCGGGATTCTGAATCGAAAGCTCTGCAATCTGGCTGTCTATGATTTTTTTTGCCTGTCCGGGTGTTCTGATGTTCCACATCTTACTAAAGGTGTTCATGTTAAATGGCAGGTTATAGAGCTCGTCTTTATAAATAGCAATCGGTGAATTTATATAATTGTTAAACTCTGTAAACTGGTTCATATAATCCCAGATCTTTTTGTCAGAGGTGTGAAAGATATGCGCACCATACTGATGTACCTGAATCCCCTCAATTTCCCTTGTATATATATTTCCGGCTATGTGGTCTCTTTTGTCTATCACCAGCACTTTTTTACCTTTTTTTTTCGCCTCATTGGCAAACACGGATCCAAAAAGGCCGGAACCGACAATCAGATAATCATATTTCATTATTGTTCTCCTTAAAAGTATTCTTGATTGTAACAATTTAGTGTGTTAAACTGTTTAAGTACGTATATTCGGATTATTATTTTAAAGAAATATAGGGGGTAATTTACCACATGAGCAAATCAATTCATACAGAAGAGGTCGACCATCTTTTTGAAGGTATCTTATGTCTGAAAAATAAAGAGGAATGTTATACCTTCTTTCAGGACGTCTGCACAATTAATGAATTATTATCTATCTCCCAGCGCTTTGAAGTTGCTAAAATGCTTCGTGAAAAGAAAACCTATCTGGAGATTTCTGATAAAACAGGTGCATCCACAGCAACGATCAGCAGAGTAAACCGTTCACTTTCCTATGGCTGTGACGGATACGAAATGGTGTTTGAACGCCTGGAAGATATAGATAAAGAAAAGCCAAAAATATAATCATGCCTGTCCGGGTCAAAAGACAATAATACCACGGATTGCTTCGCACCTTGTGCTCACGCAATCCCTTTGCCCCCCGGTGTTATTTTTTCTTACCTTTTTCGCCGGGCTCATCTTTGTTCTCCATACTGTCAATGATCTTTTCTATAATCCCTTTTTTTACATATACATCAAAGCTCAAAAAGCAGATAAAGGAAAACTGCTGGAGAAACTCCCGGTCTTCTTCGGAGGCATCTCCAAAAGTATTACCCGCGCGCTTATAGCTCTTTGTGATATCCTTCATGAGAATTTCAATCTGCTCCTTTTCCGCACCGAAAACTTCATTATAGATATCTATCAGATTCATCTCTCCCTGTGAATGAAAGTATTTGTCTGTAATCGGTTTCAGAAGTGACTGAATATCTGCGATGGACAGAACATTTTTAAAATAATATATAAATACCAGCATCAGCATATGTTCGCGGGAATACTTTTTCTTTACAGGCGGCGGCAGCAGATCATTCTTCGCATAATTATTAATCATCGTTTTCGTCAGGATCTTATCATCCGGATATCTTTTAGAAGGACCTAAAGCCGCATCCATAAACGTTGTTACCTGATCCATGTATAAATCTATGTTCGGAATATCTTCGGGTTTTACGTAATCTATATTCGATAAGCTCTTTAAAATGCTCCCGAGCACATCATTCGTATCTATCGTCATTTATCTACCTCTCATTATTGTCATGTTACACTCTGCCTTGTCAGGCTGCGTTCTCATATTTTTTCGGGTCCCAAGGCCATATGCTTTCATGCACGCATGGCGTCTTGCACCTTTATACTAATACCACGGATTGCTCCGCACTTCGTGCTTACACAATCCTAAAAATATTCAAACTCCGCCCTGTCAGGCTGCGTTCTCATATTTTTTCGGGTCCCAAGGCCATATGCTTTCATGCACGCATGAAGCATATGGCTTTTGGACCCTGGTATTAGTATATAGTTTTTAATACTATATGTAAAGGTGTATGTAGGGTTTTTCGATTACTTTTGAGTTGAAAGGTTACTGTTCACACCCCAAAAA
>DHNM01000073.1:0-2211 GCA_002409525.1 Eubacterium sp. UBA5416
CTACTTGACAAGGGGCTGATCAATATCTTAATACAACATTAGTTCCGGAAATTAAAAATCAAAATTATCAGGATCTGAACCTACCCGCTGATTTCTGTCCAGAGCGTTGATTGACTGCATGTCTTCATCGCTCAGCTTAAAGTCAAAGACATCAAAATTTGATAGGATACGTTCCTGATGAACTGATTTTGGAAGAACAACGACACCGCGCTGGATATGCCAGCGAATGATGACTTGAGCAGGTGTTTTATTATATTTTTCGGCAATCTCACCAATCTTTGGATCTGCAAGCGGAGCTGCGTCTTTACCCCCGAGCGGGCTCCATACTTCGGGCTGGATTCCGTTCTCTTTACAGTAATCAATTACCTTCTGATTGTTCATGTAAGGATGCGATTCCAGCTGATCAATCACCGGCTTTACAGTGGCGGTTTTGGCAAGTTCCTGAAGATGATGCGGATGGAAGTTACTTACACCGATTGCCTTAATCTTACCTTCGTGATACAGATCCTCCATATCTTTCCAGGCATCCTGGAAACCATCCACCGGCCAGTGAATCAGATACAGATCAACATAATCTGTCTGAAGTTCTTTCAGGCTGTTTTCCAAAGCTTCCTTCGTTCTGTGAGCACGCACATCTTCGTTCCAGAGTTTGGTGGTAATAAAGATATCTTCCCGTTTCAGATCACTTTCTGTCACGGCATCTCCGACTCCGGATTCATTGTCATAGGCTTTTGCGGTGTCTATGTGGCGGTATCCTGCCTCGAGTGCCCACTTTGCAGCATTACAAGCCTCTTCGGTTGTGGCGCGGAATACTCCGAGACCGACCTGTGGGATCTTAATTCCATTGTTTAATGTGATCATTGTCTGCATATAAAAGACTCCTTTCTGTTGTTGGTATATCAATAGTATAGCATTGAGGGAATATTTTGAAAAGGGATATAGAGAAGGAAATGCTTTTGATTGACAGAAATCATCATGGAGGATATAATCCTAGTTGAAATAAAACCAAGATAAACAGGCCTTAAAGGGCATATACAATAATTAGAGGTAAATATGTTAAATCAATTTTCAAGAACGGAACTGTTAATAGGAAGAGACGGACTTTCCAGTCTGCAGGATGCGAGGGTCGCCGTCTTTGGTATTGGCGGGGTAGGCGGTTATGCGGTTGAGGCATTGGTCAGGAGCGGTATCGGAACACTCGACCTGATTGATGATGATAAGATCTGCCTGACGAATCTGAACCGGCAGATTCATGCAACCAGAAAGACGATAGGAAAATATAAGGTAGATGCTGCGAAGGAGCGTGCACTCGATATTAATCCTGATATCGTGGTAAACGTTCATAAAACTTTTTATTTACCGGAGACAGCAGATGAATTCGATTTTTCCGAGTATGATTATGTCATTGATGCCATTGACACGGTGACAGGAAAACTGATGCTGATTGAAGAAGCAGACAGATGTCATACTTCCATAATCAGCTCGATGGGTGCAGGGAATAAGATGAATCCTGCGGGACTTATGGTTGCGGATATCTATGAGACGAGTGTCTGCCCGCTTGCCAAGGTGATGAGAAGAGAACTTAGGAAGAGGGGTATTGACAGGCTAAAGGTTGTGTATTCGAAGGAAAAACCACTGAAACCAATAGATGACTCTTCCATAAGCTGCCGCTCGCACTGCATCTGCCCTCCGGGCACGCAGAGAAAATGTACCGAGCGCCGGGATATTCCGGGCAGCAATGCGTTTGTACCGTCGGCAGCAGGACTGATCATCGCAGGTGAAGTGGTGAAAGACTTACTGTAGGTTCACAGCTGTCTTCCCTGTGTTCTTACGATACGCTTTGCAGGATTTCCCCGCAGATCTCGGACACGGTTTTATTGTCTGTGGAAATGATGACTTCTGCGGCAGTAAGGTATGCGCTCTGTCTTTCGTCTAATAGTTTTTTTATGTATTCCACATTCATATTTCCGTTCAGAATCGGACGGCTGTCACTGTCCTTTACACGTTTGAGGATCGTTTCGGGGCCGGCAGTGAGGTAGACGACGCATCCGATCTGTCTCATAAGAAGGACATTCTTCTCCCTGAGAACCGTTCCTCCCCCGCAGGATAAGATGATATTTTTCTGCGTGTCTAAAAGAGTCAATATACTTTCTTCTGTATCTCGGAAATATTCTTCACCATACCGGTCAAAGATATCGGAAATACTCATTC
>DHNM01000073.1:2377-2595 GCA_002409525.1 Eubacterium sp. UBA5416
AAAGATATCGGAAATACTCATTCCTTTAAGTCTTACAATTTCATCATCCAGATCTATGATATCGTTACCTGTCCGGGAGTTCAGTTCCCTTGCAATGCTGCTTTTTCCTGAACCCATGAAACCGATCAGTACAATATTTCCTGATTTGTTTTTTGGTTCATCCATAAGGGTCTGCTCCTCTCTTGTTTTATGGTGTAATATGATACACGGATTGTTAC
>DHNM01000073.1:2806-19528 GCA_002409525.1 Eubacterium sp. UBA5416
TCGGGCTGCATTCTCATGTTTTTACGGGTCCCAAAGCCGTGCTTTTTCATGCTCGCATGAAACGCAAGGCCTTTTGACCCTGATATCATAGCACGGTTTCTCGTATAAAACAATTGCTGTCAATTCATATACATGGTATAATTTTAGACATGAACTATATAGTATTTGACTTGGAGTGGAACCAGTGTCCAAAAGGAAAGAAACGTGAGGTTCCCGGGCTGCCGTTCGAAATCATCGAGATCGGGGCCGTAAAACTTAATAGTAAAAGAGAGATCATAGATAAATTTCACTGTCTGATAAAACCGGTCGCGTACCGAAAGCTGCATTTCATGACGAAAGAAATTGTAAGAGTGACAGAGGAGGATTTAAGCCACGGGCGATCGTTTCCAAAGGCGGTGAGAGCTTTTCTGAAATGGGCGGGACCTGAGGCAGTCTTTGCGACATGGGGACAGTCCGATCTGACAGAACTGCAGAGAAACATGAAATATCATAAAGTGCTTGAACTGTTAAAAGGGCCTTTATATTATTACGATGTGCAGAAACTGTTTGCCATCAACTATGAAGTCTCGAAGGTGCAGCGTTCTCTGGAATATGGGATTGACTATCTGAAATTGGAGAAAAAGCTGGATTTTCACCGGGCATTGTCGGATGCTTATTACACGGCCGAGATTTTCCAGACAATTTCCAGCGAGGTAGTCAATGCCAGTGAGTCGATCAATGTCTATCAGAACCCAAAATCAAAACTGGGAGAAATTCATGCGGTATACAACGGGTATTCCAGGTATGTTTCACGGGAGTTTTCCAGTAAAGAAGAAGCATTCGCGGACAAAGAGGTACAAACTACACAGTGCTGTTGCTGCGAAAAACTTGCCCGAAAAAAGATCAGATGGTTTTCGGCAAACTCCAAGAACTATTATTGTGTGGCCGTCTGTCCGACACATGGGTACGTGAAGGGAAAAATCAGAATTAAGAAGACGGATGAGGGTAGATATTTTGTCGTCAAAACGATAAAGGTAAGCAGTGAATCGGAAATGCTGGAGATTAAAAGAAAGAAAGACGCTCTGACTGCAAGGCGCAGGGAGAAAAGAAACACCTGAAATAGGGGCTTGACAATTGGGTGATGCGTAAGTATCATAAGATTAACTGAAAGACGATGACGAAGAGAGTAAGTTATTTGCAAACGTTTTAAGCGAGCCGGAGCGGGTGAGAGTCTGGTACAAGTAGTAATAACCGAAGATCACTTCCAAGTTGCCGGATTGAAATAGAAGACCAGTATTGGGATGTTCTAAAGTAGATGCGGACGCACTCCCGGCGTTATGAGGGATGCATATGATAGTGTGTAACAGGTGGCTGCGAATGATTTGGCATTCGTCCTTTTACGGGGCGGGTGCTTTTATTTTTATAAGCAAGGAGGAAATTATGTATCAGAAAGTAGATACGAATTTAAATTTTGTAGAACGGGAAAAGAAAACAGAAGAGTTCTGGAGGAAGAATCAGATATTTGAAAAGAGTATGAAGGAGAGGGAGGGAAATCCAACCTATACTTTCTATGACGGCCCGCCGACAGCTAACGGAAAGCCTCATATCGGACATGTACTGACCCGTGTGGTCAAAGATATGATTCCGAGATACCGCACGATGAAAGGATATGAAGTTCCGAGAAAAGCAGGATGGGACACCCATGGTCTTCCGGTAGAACTTGAGGTTGAGAAGAAACTCGGACTCAATGGAAAAGATCAGATTGAGGATTATGGCATAGAGCCTTTTATCAGAGAATGTAAGAAAAGTGTCTGGAAGTATAAGGGCATGTGGGAAGATTTCTCGAATACCGTGGGCTACTGGGCTGATATGGAACACCCTTATGTCACTTACGACAATACTTTTATTGAATCAGAATGGTGGGCATTAAAAGAAATCTGGAAAAAAGGTCTTCTATATAAAGGGTTTAAGATTGTACCTTACTGCCCGCGCTGCGGAACGCCTCTTTCAGCACAGGAAGTTGCACAGGGGTATAAACTTGTGAAAGAGCGCTCGGCAGTGGTCCGTTTTAAAGCGAAAGGCGAGGATGCGTATTTCCTCGCATGGACGACTACGCCCTGGACACTCCCTTCTAATGTCGCGCTCTGCGTGAATCCGGATGAGACTTACTGTAAGGTGAAGGCGGCAGACGGATATACGTACTATATTGCCGAAGCACTTATGGATACTGTTCTGGGTAAGCTGGCAGCCGAAGGAGAAGAGGCTTATCAGGTACTTGAGACTTACAAGGGTAAAGATCTGGAGTATAAAGAATATGAACCACTGTTTGCGTGCACAGGTGCGGAAGTTGCAAGGCAGAAAAAGAAAGGGCACTATATCACCTGTGATTGTTATGTAACCATGGGAGACGGAACCGGGATTGTCCACACTGCACCGGCGTTTGGTGAAGATGATAACCGCATCGGAAGGGATTATAATCTGCCGTTTGTTCAGTTTGTCAATGACAAAGGGGAAATGACAGAGCAGACCCCTTATCAGGGCGTTTTCGTAAAAAAAGCCGACCCGATGATCTTAAAAGATCTAAAGAATGAGGGAAAACTTTTTGACGCGCCAAAATTTGAACATGAATATCCTCACTGCTGGCGCTGTGATACTCCGCTGATCTATTATGCACGGGATTCCTGGTTTATTAAGATGACTGCAGTAAAGGATGATTTGATTAAAAATAATAATACAATTAACTGGATCCCTGAGAATGTAGGAAAGAAACGTTTCGGAGACTGGATTGAAAATGTACAGGACTGGGCTCTTTCCCGTAACCGCTACTGGGGTACACCTTTAAATGTCTGGGTTTGTGATGACTGTGGCGGGCAGCATTCGATCGGAAGTATTGAGGAGCTGAAGTCTATGTCCGATAACTGTCCGGACAATATTGAACTTCACCGGCCATATATCGATCAGGTAACAATCAAGTGTCCGCACTGCGGAGGAACGATGCACAGAACACCTGAGGTAATCGACTGCTGGTTCGATTCAGGATCTATGCCTTTTGCACAGCATCATTATCCTTTCGAAAATCAGGAATTGTTTCATCAGCAGTTTCCGGCGCAGTTTATATCAGAGGCGGTGGATCAGACAAGAGGCTGGTTCTATTCTCTTCTGGCAATTTCCACGCTCCTGTTTAACAAGTCACCTTATGAAAATGTAATTGTTCTGGGTCATGTTCAGGATGAAAACGGACAGAAGATGAGTAAATCAAAAGGAAATGCCGTAGATCCTTTCGAGGCTCTTGATACCTATGGAGCAGATGCAATCCGCTGGTATTTCTACATTAACAGTGCACCGTGGCTGCCAAACCGTTTTCATGGAAAGGCGGTTTCGGAATACTCCCGTAAATTCATGGGTACGCTGTGGAATACGTACGCATTTTTCGTATTGTACGCGAATATAGATAGATTTGACGTTTCCAGACACAAGCTGGAATATGATAAACTTTCCGTTATGGATCAGTGGCTGCTGTCACGCCTGGAATCTACAATTAAAGCTGTTGACGGGGAACTATATGATTACAAGATCACGGAGGCGGCAAGAGCGTTACAGGCCTTTGTGGATGATATGAGTAACTGGTATGTCAGAAGAAGCCGGGAGCGTTTCTGGGCAAAAGGCATGGAACAGGATAAGATCAATGCCTATATGACTTTATATACCGCGCTGGTGGAACTGTGCAAGACGGCGGCACCGATGATTCCGTTTATGACCGAAGATATCTATCAGAATCTGGTTAGAAGTGTTGATAAAAACGCACCGGAGAGCATTCATCTGTGTTCTTTCCCGGTGGTACACGAGGACTGGATTAATCTTGAGATGGAAGATAATATGAAGCACCTGCTGGAGATTGTTGTCATGGGACGTGCCTGCAGAAATGCCGCAAATACGAAAAATCGTCAGCCACTTTCTAAGATGTATGTGAAGAGCTGCTGGTCACTGACCGATTTTTATAAGAAAATCATCGAAGATGAGCTAAACATCAGAGAAGTGGTCTTTACTGACGAGATTGCACAGTTTATCACCTACAGTTTTAAACCGCAGCTTAAAACAGTCGGGCCGAAATACGGAAAAATGGTAAAGGGAATTCGCAGGGCTCTGATGAATATAGATGGAAATAAAGCAATGAACGAGCTTAAGACTTCCGGTCAGATAAAACTGCAGATTGATGAACAGGAAGTTGTTCTTTCAGAGGAGGACCTTCTGATTGAAACGGCACAGATGGAAGACTATTATAGTGATTCAAACAACGGAATTACCGTAGTTCTCGATGTTCACATGACACCGGAGCTGGTTGAAGAGGGATTTGTCCGTGAGATCATCAGTAAAGTTCAGACGATGCGCAAGGAGGCTGGCTTTGAGGTGATGGACAAGATCCGGGTTTATGTAAAGAACAATGAAGTAGTCAGAGAGATCTTTGAAAAGCATGAACAGGAGATTTCTTCCGAAGTGCTGGCAGCAGAAGTCATCTATGATGAGACAGATGGTTATGAAAAGGAATGGAATATTAACTCAGAGAAAGTCACTCTGGCAGTAAAGAAAGTATAACCGAACGTATCATATAGTCAGGAGGACGGATTTATGTTATATCTCGAATTCGAAAAGCAGACATTTAAGAAAACAGTAATTGAAAATATCAAGACCCTATACCGCAGAACATTACAGGACGCGACATCCCAGCAGCTTTTCCAGGCTGTGTCCTATGCGGTAAAAGACGTTATTATTGATAACTGGATGAAGACGCAGGCGCACATTGAACAGGAGGATCCAAAGACTGTATATTATCTCTCGATGGAGTTTCTGACAGGACGTGCGCTTGGAAATGATCTGATCAGCCTCACCGCATATGATGAGGTAAAAGAGGCTCTGGATGAGCTGGGCGTGGATCTGAATGTGATTGAAGATCAGGAGCCGGATCCGGCTCTTGGAAATGGCGGCTTAGGCCGTCTGGCTGCCTGCTTTTTGGATTCCCTGGCTTCTCTTGGATATCCCGCCTACGGATGCGGAATCCGATACCGTTATGGAATGTTCAAACAGAAGATTGAAAACGGCTGCCAGGAGGAAGTGCCGGATCACTGGCTGAGAGAGGGAAATCCTTTCGAGCTGCGCCGTCCGGAGTATGCGAAAGAGGTGAAATTCGGAGGCTATGTCAAGGTACAGTATAATGAAGAGACCAGAAGAAACGACTTTATACAGGAAGGTTATCAGTCAGTGCTTGCCATTCCCTATGACATGCCTGTGGTCGGATATAACAATGGGATGGTAAACACACTTCGCGTGTGGGATGCGGAAGCGATCAGTGATTTTCAACTGGACTCTTTTGACAAGGGAGATTACCACAAAGCTGTGGAACAGGAGAACCTTGCCAGGACAATCGTGGAAGTTCTCTATCCAAACGACAAACATCTTGCGGGAAAGGAGCTGAGGCTGAAACAGCAGTATTTCTTTATTTCGGCAAGCCTGCAGACAGTGGTGGAAAAATATAGAAAGAGTCATAGCGAGATTAGAGAGCTTCATCATAAAGTAGTATTTCAGCTAAATGATACACACCCCACAGTTGCTGTTCCTGAACTGATGCGGATTTTGATTGATGAAGAGGGACTTACCTGGGATGAAGCCTGGGAAGTGACGACACATACCTGTGCATACACGAACCACACAATTATGTCAGAAGCCCTGGAAAAATGGCCTGTAGACTTGTTCTCGCGGCTGCTCCCGAGAATTTATCAGATCATAGAAGAGATTAACCGCAGATTCGTTGAACAGATACGTTCTTCCTATCCCGGTGATGACAATAAAGTCTCATCCATGGCGATCCTATATGACGGTCAGGTTCGCATGGCAAATCTGGCGATCGTGGGGAGTTTCTCTGTTAACGGGGTTGCCCGTATTCACACAGAAATTCTGGAAAAGCGGGAACTAAGAGATTTCTATGAGATGATGCCGCATAAATTCAACAATAAGACGAATGGTGTTACACAGAGGCGGTTTCTCATGCATGCAAACCCTCTTCTGACCCAATGGGTTACAAAATATGTGGGAAAAGAATGGATCACGAACCTCCCTGTGATTGAAAAACTGATGCCGCTTGCGGATGATGAAAAAGTTCAGAGTGAATTCCTGAATATTAAGTATTTAAATAAGGTAAGACTTTCCAGATATATTAAGAAACATAATGACATGGATGTGGATCCTCATTCAATTTTCGACGTTCAGGTAAAACGCCTCCATGAATATAAAAGACAGTTTATGAATATTCTCCATGTCATGTATCTGTATAATCAGTTAAAAGAGAATCCGGATATGGAGTTCTTTCCCAGGACATTTATCTTTGGGGGGAAGGCAAGTGCCGGATACGAGCGGGCGAAAGCAGTCATTAACCTGATTAATAATGTAGGCGATGTCATTAATAACGATCCTGATATTAAGGGAAGAATAAAGGTTGTATTTATTGAAGATTACCGTGTGAGCAATGCAGAACTGATCTTTGCAGCTGCAGATGTATCAGAGCAGATTTCAACGGCCAGCAAAGAGGCCTCGGGTACGGGCAATATGAAGTTCATGTTAAACGGTGCTGTTACTCTTGGAACTATGGATGGTGCAAACGTGGAGATTGTGGAAGAAGCAGGTCGTGAAAATGCAGAAATTTTCGGCTTTTCGTCGCAGGAAATCATTGACTGTGAGAAGAACGGGGACTATAATCCGATGGATTATTACAATGACGACCCCGGCCTTCGAAAGGTAGTGGATCAGCTGGTAAGCGGAGAATATGCCAATGGTGACACGAACCGGTTTCGGGATATCCACGACTCCCTTTTGGTGTCAAGAGGACAGGACCCGGCGGATAGTTACTTTATTATGGGTGATTTCAAGCCTTACCTAGTGGCCTGCCAGAAGATGGAAAGCAGGTACCGTGATCGCAGCGGCTGGGCGAAAACTGCGATTATAAATATCGCAAAGTCCGGGAAATTCTCTTCGGACCGTACAATCTGCCAGTATGTGGATGAGATCTGGCATCTGGATAAAATTTTGTTATAGTTCTTTTGACAAGGGTAAGTCGTTGTGTTAGAATTAGAACAAATTTGTTATTTCGAAACATGGAGAGAATAAACTTCGAGGTGAATACGTTGGATAAGATGGAATATCGCGAAAAGTTGGAAGAGCTGACGGATCTGGTAGAGCAGCAGGATTACGAAGAAGCTTTAAAGATTGCAGACAGTGTCGACTGGCGGCGTGTTAAAAGCATACGTACTCTTAGCATGGTTGCTGATATTTACGAAGTAAATAAAAAGTATAAACGCTGCAAGGAAATATTACTGCTTGCCCGCAGCCGTTCTATGATAGGAAAGATGGTATTATATCGGCTTGTGGAAGTTTCACTGAAGCTTGGGGAAACAGAGGAAGCAGCTGATTACTACCTGGAGTTTGTAGATGCGGCGCCCAATGATAACTCAAGATTCATACTAAAGTATAAATTATATAAAGCACAGCATGCGCCTCTCGAGGACCAGATTGCCATTCTTGAAGATTACAGAGAAAGAGAGTATACAGAACGCTGGGCCTATGAGCTTGCCAGGCTTTACGCAAAATCCGGCCGTCAGGATAAGTGTATAGAGACATGTGATGATCTGATTTTATGGTTTGCTGAAGGCAGATATGTCCGAAAAGCCATGGAACTTAAGATGCAGTATGAACCGCTTTCACCATCACAGCAGCAGCTGTATACAAAAGAGATAAATCGGGAAAAAACAGTCACTGCCGCTGTGAAAGTACCTAAGAAGCCGGAAACCACCGCTGTATTACCGGTGACGGAAAAACCGCAGGTTAAACATCAGGAAAAAGGATCCGGCGAGCGTCATGAAAAAGTACAGAGTCAGCCGCATCCCGTGCAGCAGACTAAAGTGCAGGATAAGCAGCGGGAAAAACCACAGAAGAAAAAGAGGCCGAAGCAAAGTACAGAGGAACTTCTTCAGAAGATGGACAGCGCAGGGGCAGCAATTACTTCTGAAACAAGTCATGACCGCGCACGGGCAGATGAGCCTGAACGGGACTCAGATTATGAACAGATGCCGGTCAATTCACCGGAATTTTTCGGTAAGACGGTAGATCTGAAAAAACAGCTGGAAAAAAGTATCCAGGAAGTTTTTGCCGGTCTTAGACCTGTCCGGGAAGAAGAACCGAATAAAGACGAGAGCACTTTACATACCGGTGACACAGGTGTGATCGACATACAGGATCTGGAGCCGGAGAATGTTGAGACAGAAGCAGAGATAGCTCCGGATTCTTCTAAAAAGATTTTTACAAAAGCGGAACACAAGAAGAAAACTACGGAAGAAACGAATGAGAAGCAGGAGAGGCCAGCTGATGATAATTCTTCATCAGAAGACTTTGACCTGGATGCATTGCTAAAAGAAACCGCCAGTGATTTCCAGGAGGAGCTGGCAGACGGTGATATTAAGAAGGACGGTGAAGATCAGAAAGAAACTGATCAAAAAGAGCCCGAGCAGAATGAACCGGATCAAAAAGAATCAGATCAAAAAGAATCCGGCAAAAAATCAGATACAGTTGAATCTGATTCCGATAAGGACTCTGAACATCCGGTCGACAATACGAAAGAGGAAAAAACCCGTGTTATTTCTGATATTGCCGAGATGAGACCGGAAGACGAGACTCACGAGGACTACGAAGAGAACCTGAATACCATTGTAGTACCAGAGATCAAAGAACCGGATGAGGGAAATGAAACGAAGGCCTATAATCCTGTTCGTGAATCCGCTTCTGATGCAACACGCGAGATCGATCCTGATGATTTGGGCAGCAGAACGAGATCATTCCACACGACTGCAAAAGAGGATTCAAAATCTGTCGAGGAAGTTCTCCGCGAAGAGACGCCCGAGGAACGCAGGATGAGGATTCTGGGAGGGGGTATTCCTGAAAAGTTCTCTGAAGATCAGAAAAGAATTTTCTCCTATTTTGCTAAGATACCGGGAATTGACCAGCAGGTTCTTGATGCACTTTCGGGAGTATATGAACATGCAGTAGAAAAGACATCAAAGCATGGAAATATTGCGATCATGGGTGGGTATGCTACCGGAAAGAGCAGACTGTCAGACGGTATGATTCTGTCGATCTGTAAGGATCTGGGACTTTCAGCCGCAAAATATGCCCGCATGGACTCTTCAGACCTAAATCAGAGAGATCCGGCAGCTGTTGTCGATAAGATGTCGGGAGGATTCTTTCTGATTGAGCGTGCAGGGCTCTTGTATCCGAATATTATACAGAAACTGAATAAAGCGATGGAATTTCGAACAGACAGTATGGTCGTAATTATAGAAGATGAGAAGACCAGCATGCGTTCTCTATTGAGAAATAATCCTGAATTTGCAAAAAAATTCGAAAAAGTAATCTCCATTCCTGTACTTACGAACGATGAGCTGGTGACATTTGCAAGGACTTATGCAAAAGAGAGTGGATATAAGATGGATGAAATGGGCGTCCTTGCCCTCTATACACTGATCGGTGATAACCAGACTGTGAATGAGCCGATGACCATCGGCAAGGTGAAAGATATCGTAGACAAAGCGATAGTGAAAGCCGGAAAAGGGACAAGGCGTTTCGGACGGAAGATGTCGGGAAAACGGACGGATGACCATAACAGGATTATTCTCTATGAAAAAGACTTCGAATAATACCGGGGACTGGCTGTAAAGGCCGGTCCCTGTCTGTAAGGAGATAAAACACATGGACAGACCGTTACCGAAACTGGGAAATCCCGGGAATACGATAGAAGTGCTGCAAAAATATAAGTTTAATTTCCAGAAAAAATATGGACAGAACTTTTTGATTGATACACATGTACTTGATAAGATTATAGATGCGGCACAGATAGGTCCGGACGACTTTGTGGTAGAGATAGGCCCCGGAATCGGAACGATGACACAGTATCTGGCGTATGCCGCCAGAGAGGTGTGTGCCATTGAAATCGACCGGAATCTAATCCCGATCTTACAAGACACATTATCCGGATACGACAATATCACGATATTAAATGAAGATATTCTAAAGATGGACTTAAATGCTCTGGCAAGGGAGAAAAACCATGGGAAACCAATCAAGATTGTGGCAAATCTGCCTTACTATATAACGACGCCGATTATCATGGAGCTTTTTGAGCAGCAAGTACCCCTTGATTCTATTACCGTAATGGTTCAGAAAGAAGTTGCTGTGAGGATGCAGGCAGGCCCGGGGACAAAGGATTACGGGGCATTGTCGCTTGCTGTGCAGTTTTATTCCAACCCTCAGATTGTGGCATATGTTTCGCCTAACTGTTTTATGCCGCGTCCAAAGGTGGGAAGTGCTGTGATTTGGCTGAAACGCTACACAAAGATTCCGGTGGAGGTAGCTGATGAGAAATTGATGTTCCGCCTGATTCGCGCGTCATTTAACCAGAGAAGAAAAACTCTGGTAAATGCACTGACCAATTCATCCGATCTCCCTTACACAAAGGAGCAGGTGATTCGGGTGGTGGAAATGTGCGGGTTAAAGCCGGCGATTCGAGGAGAAGCATTAGAACTTTCAGATTTTGCCAGGCTGTCAAATATTTTTAGCGGTTGATATAAAATCAAAAGCCAGTCCCTGTGCGGAACTGGCTTTCAATTTATATATTTACTAAAGGAAGGAGTGCCGATCCTAAAATCGGCGTATGAAAAAGAAAATTTATAAAACAATCAAACCTGTTTGTCTGATTTATTTTATAATATAAGTATACGAATTAAATGTGTTCTTTTCATGTTCATCCTGTAAAGAAACAATGAACTTTTATTTAGAATTAATTATTTTTGCGCCATTCTCCGGGAAGTATGGTATAATATTCCAGCAAGCTACAAAGAAAGGGGTTACAATAAAATGGTTAAAAGTACGAAAAAATTATTGGCAGCATTTTTGTCAGTTGTGACTGCATTTACTGTGTCTGCCGTATCGGTTTTTGCAGACCGAGTAGATAAAACTTATCTCTCACTGGGGGCTGATTTAAGTGAGCAGGATAAGAGCAGGGTTCTCGAACTTTTGGATGTAAAGGAAAGCGATCTGGATGACTATCAGGTAGTCACTGTGACGAATGCGGATGAGCATAAATTTCTTGATTCATACCTGGACGCAAGTGTAATTGGAAGCAGAGCGCTTTCTTCCGTCAAAGTAGAGCAGAAGAGTTCAGGAAACGGACTGAAAGTGACAACTAAAAATATCACATACTGTACAAAAGTTATGTACCAGAATGCACTGGCAACGGCAGGTGTCAAGGATGCGGATATTGTGGTTGCCGGTCCATTCAATATCTCCGGAACGGCAGCTCTGGTTGGAGCAATGGAAGCTTATTCTGAAATGACGGGAAAAGATTTGGATTCTGATAAAGTGGATACTGCAACAGATGAACTTGTCACAACCAGTAAGGTTGCCGATGAGATAGGCGATCAGGATAAAGCAGAAGAACTTGTAGGAGCTGTAAAAGATGCAGTCGTCTCTGATGATATTAAAGACCCTGAAAAGATTGAGAGCACAATCAGGGATACAGCGACAAAACTTGAAGTTTCTCTCACAGATGAACAGGTTCAGATGATTCGTGACCTGATGGAAAAGATATCAAATCTAGACCTGGATATCAACAGCTTGAAAGAGCAGGCAAAAGGAATGTATGATAAGCTGAATGGTCTCGATGTGAATCTGGATATCAGTAAAGATGAAGTAAATGGATTTCTTGCAAAGATTGCGAATTGGTTTTCGGAATTGTGGGATAAAATACAAACGGCACTCCAATGATTAAATGGAATGTATGAAATATATACAAAAAACAGCGGGTAGAGAATTAATAAATGGATGATATTAATAAAGACGTTTCGCTTTGTTCATATTATGTTCATAAAAAACTGATACAATACAAGAGTTAAAAGGTTATTTGTTTAAACTTTTACCTATTCATAATAATTGCCCAGAGCAATATAGCTCTGGGCGCTCCTCTTTTACCGCTCAATACCGTTTCTGGCCATAGTTCCCTTGTCGAAGGGGTGTTTTACCTTTTGGATGGAGGAGACGTAGTCTGCTACATCGATCAGAGCTTTGCTGGGATCCTGACCGGTGAGAATTATCTCGAGTCCCTTTGGTTTTCGGCAAAGGTAATCCAGAAGGATTGTTTCATCAAAGAGGTCACTGCTGATTGCATAGATGATTTCATCCAGGAAAAGGACATCATAATTTCCCGATTCTGCCTGGGCAGTGACCTTACGAAACCGGGATTCATAAAATGCTCTCCTTTCCTTCTTTTCTTCTGATGACAGCTTAAAACTGAATTTCTCAGAATCCAGGCCATCGACAAATGTAATATTGTCTACAGTCTCAAGTACTTTTCGCTCACTTGTCTGATTATTTTTCATAAACTGATAAATAAGTACTTTATAGCCATATCCTGCTGCCCTCGTACATAATCCCATTCCACAAGTTGTCTTTCCCTTACCGTTGCCACAGTAAATGTGAATTAGTCCTACCTGTTTATCCATTTTTATTCCCCTTCTAAAGACCTGGTCTTCTGATCTTTTCTAAGTTTTCACTATGATTATAAATCGTATTTTAATATATATCAACTACAAAACGCCGTATGTACATCATACGGCGTTTTAAGTAAGGGGAATTATAAGTACTGATTAATGTTGTTGTGTTAGTTTATTCGAAATAACGTTTCAGCATTCCTTCAAATGCCTTTCCATGGCGGGCTTCATCTTTAGCCATCTCCATAACGGTATCATGAACCGCATCAAATCCGGCTTCCTGCGCGCGTTTTGCGAGGTCCACTTTACCGGACGTGGCACCATTCTCAGCGTCCACACGCACCTGAAGATTTTCCTTTGTACTGGAACTTAGAACTTCTCCTAACAGTTCAGCGAACTTAGATGCATGCTCGGCTTCTTCGCCGGCTGCTTTTTGATAATAGAGACCGACTTCGGGATAACCTTCCCTTACAGCGGCACGAGACATAGCAAGATACATACCTGCCTCAGAGCATTCGCCTTCGAAGTTAGCTCTCAGATCTTTCTTGATGTCTTCAGGAGCATCTGCGGCAGATCCTACAACATGTTCAGCAGCCCAGGCTTTCTCATCGGTCTGCTCTTTAAACTTGGATGCGGGGGCCTTGCAGACCGGGCATTGTTCCGGCAGGTTCTCGCCTTCATAGACATAACCGCATACAGTGCAAACCCATTTTTTCATATTCAAAACTTCCTTTCTTGTAAATAAACAATATTGATAACTGTTACTAACATTATAATACCTGTAATCGACTGCGATGTCAAGAGTTATTTTAAATGAATCTGTATCTTTCCAAAAGAGGCTTTGTATGCTATGATTAGTACAAAGAGTCAAAATGGTTATTCTGACCCATTATGCTTATGGATTTTGTTAAGTACTACGTACTTTCGCAATCCTATCATAAATATAAGGAGCTGTGAGAATTGGAAAAGCAAAAATATTATATATCGACTGCAATCGCATATACATCGGGTAAACCACATATAGGCAATACGTATGAGATCATACTGGCTGACAGTATCGCCAGATTTAAGAGAATGCAGGGATACGATGTATACTTTCAGACTGGAACAGATGAACATGGACAGAAGATTGAGCAGAAGGCGGAGGATCTTGGTGTTACCCCGAAGGAGCTCGTGGATAACGTATCCGGTCAGATAAAACGCATCTGGGATTTGATGAATACTTCCTATGATAAATTTATCCGGACTACAGATCATGATCACGAAGTTCAGGTTCAGAAGATATTTAAAAAACTGTACGATCAGGGAGATATTTACAAAGGATTTTACGAAGGCTTGTATTGTACCGAGTGCGAGTCTTTCTATACAGAATCCCAGCTTGCCGATGGAAAATGTCCGGAATGCGGCAGTGAGGTTACTTCGACGAAAGAAGAGGCCTACTTCTTTAAAATGAGTAAATATGCCCCAAGACTGATTGATTATATTAATGAACACCCTGAGTTTATTCAGCCGGCATCCAGAAAAAATGAGATGATTAATAACTTTCTGAAACCGGGTCTTCAGGATTTATGTGTATCCCGTACATCATTTTCATGGGGAATTCCGGTTTCCTTCGATCCGAAACATGTGGTTTATGTATGGCTGGATGCTCTTACGAATTATATCACCGGGATTGGATATGACTGTGACGGGAACAGCAGTGATCAGTTTAAGAAATACTGGCCTGCAGATCTTCACCTGATTGGAAAGGACATCGTCCGTTTTCATACAATTTACTGGCCGATTTTCCTCATGGCGCTGGATCTTCCGCTGCCAAAACAGATCTTCGGACATCCCTGGCTTCTGCAGAACGATGGAAAGATGAGTAAGTCAAAGGGAAATGTTATCTATGCGGACGATCTTGCAGATCTGTTTGGTGTAGATGCGGTTCGCTATTTCGTCCTACATGAAATGCCATTTGAAAATGATGGCGTCATCACATGGGAACTTATGGTGGAGAGGATGAATTCCGAGCTTGCCAACACGCTGGGAAATCTGGTAAACCGGACGATATCTATGTCAAATAAGTACTTTGGGGGTGTTGTAAATGACACCGGTGCTTCCGAAGATCCGGATGATGAGTTCAAATCCGTGGTCACATCTACCCGAAGTAAGGTAGAGGCTAAGATGAAAGAGCTCAGAGTTGCAGATGCAATCACAGAAATCTTTAATCTGTTTAAAAGATGCAATAAATATATTGACGAAACGATGCCCTGGGTACTGGCAAAGGATCCGAACAAAAAAGACCGTCTCTCCACAGTTCTGTATAACTTAGTGGAAGGAATCTGTATTGGGACAAATCTTCTGGAACCCTACATGCCGGAGACAACAGAGCGTATCCTGTCACAGCTGAATATAGGAAAGAGAGCGTATGATGATTTGTCAATGTTTGGATTGTATCCGTCAGGAACAAAGGTAACCGACAAACCAGAGATACTTTTCAAACGTCTGGATGTCAGGGAGACGATGGATAAAGTCGAGGCTTTAAAACCAATTCACCGAGAATCCAAAGAAAATCAGGATTCCGGACAGGATACAAAAGATCCGGACAAGAGAAAACCGGTCATAGATATAGAGTCCAAAGAAGAAATCACCATAGATGATTTCGATAAGATGCAATTCCAGGTGGGTGAGATCATTTCCTGCGAGGCTGTTAAAAAATCGAGAAAACTTCTCTGCTCACAGGTAAAGATCGGAAGCCGGGTGAAACAGATTGTATCGGGAATTAAAGCACACTATACTCCGGAGGAAATGGTGGGAAAAAAGGTCATGGTTCTTGTTAATTTAAAGCCTGCAAAGCTGGCAGGTGTGATTTCAGAGGGTATGATTCTCTGCTCTGAGGATACAGATGGAAATCTTTCCCTTGTGATTCCGGAGAAGAAGATGCCGTCCGGAGCTGAGATCTGTTAGTTTTGAAATCTTTTTAAGTAAAATCGGGGCTCCTGTAAATTTGTAAAAGGATTGACTATTTCTTTGACAGGTTTTATAATAGATTTAATCCGTATTACGGAATATTTTGGATATATTGGCTTATTTGCCTAAAAAGCTATGAGGTGTATTATGATATTTGAGACTCATGCACACTATGACGATGAGGCGTTTGATGATGACAGGGGACAACTATTAAAGTGCCTTAAGGATCATGATATTGGCCGTGTAGTCAATGTGTGTTCAGATTTAAAAAGCCTTACAACAACGGAATGCCTGATGGATAAATATCCATTTATTTATGGAGCATTCGGACTGCATCCGGACGAAGTAGGTGATCTGAACAAAAAGGTCATGGATAGAATCCACTGCTTAGCGGGGAAAGAAAAAACTGTTGCCGTCGGAGAGATTGGTCTGGACTATTACTGGAACAGGGAACATCATGAGAATCAGGTCTATTGGTTTGAGCGGCAGATGGAACTTGCCAGACAGGAAAAACTTCCGATTATTGTTCATAGCAGGGATGCAGCGGCGGACACTCTTGATTCGATGAAGAAATTGAAGGCGGGTGATATAGGCGGGGTACTTCATTGTTTCTCCTACTCCAGAGAAATGGCCAGAGAGTACCTTAACATGGGTTTATATCTGGGAATCGGCGGAGTTGTTACATTTAAAAACGGCAGAAAAATGAAGGAAGTTGTCGAGTACGCACCACTTGATCAGATTCTTGTGGAGACAGACAGTCCTTATCTTGCACCTGAGCCAAACCGCGGAAAGCGGAATTCTTCTCTGAACCTGCCGTATATTGTACAGATGATCGCTGACATTAAACATGTTGATTATGATGAAGTGATTCAGGTGACCGAAAAAAATGCGGAAAATCTGTTCTTAAGAGGGTAGCCTGTCTCATTCCCGGTAAAATCAATTACCGAGTAGCTTAAGAAAGAGTCATGGTTCATATGGATATAGAGAAATGGTTATATAGTCATAAAAAGTATCGAAATAAGGCTGCAAAACAAAAGATTCTTTTCACATCCTATGTGCTGAGCGCATCACTTTTCATGGCAAATCCTCTTTCCGTGATGGGTGAGGTAATTGTTCCAAATCAGGAAGGAGCGCAGGCGCCGGTTGAAAATCCGGAAGCAACGGAGCCGGAAGAGCCGACCCCAACGCCAACACCGGATCCGGGAACCGG
>DHNM01000032.1:0-500 GCA_002409525.1 Eubacterium sp. UBA5416
ACACTATCAAACTTTGTGCCTGGTCTATAAATGCGGGCTACCGCTGCAACCATCGTTTTGCGGATGACTGCTTTTGTATAGGAATTATCTGTTGCACCGAAATAATCAATTAATAGATTATCTACTCGACTAATTCCATCCCATTTTGGCAGGGAGTCCAGATACTCCTTAACAGGATGGTAGGCTCGTTCAGCCGCTACCGCTAACACAGCATCCTTGGTCTTGGTAGGTGAATAGACTCCGTATTTGCTGCTTAAATACACTTTAAGAAGTGCATTATCTGAATCATTCCAACCCGCCTTGATCTGTTCCCAAGGCAGGCCACCTTTGGCATCAATACCATCACGGTGGCAATTAAAAGCTATATGCTGTAATTCCTTGTCATGACGAATAATTAAAACGATGTTGTCTAGAGTGTCTTTTATTCGGCCTTGCTTATCCAATTCCAAAGCTGTCTGCCAATCCTCATCACTAAACTCCTCTTCAGCCTGTGCCTGTCT
>DHNM01000032.1:735-879 GCA_002409525.1 Eubacterium sp. UBA5416
AGGAGCTGTAGTGGTAGAAGCTTTATCATCTAAAGAACCGAATTTATGAATACGAACGAGATCAAAAGCATTGAGGAGTAATCCACTTGCTGGGTCTGTAGCATGGTGGCTGTATGCGAATTTATCATCATAGATAATCACACC
>DHNM01000032.1:1146-1652 GCA_002409525.1 Eubacterium sp. UBA5416
ACGGGATAGGCACGACAGAATGTTCCTACCACACCTTCCTTTAAAAGCGGATCTGCTTGCTCTTTAAGACTGCGATTTATAACTTCAGACTGCCTGCTTGATACTGGCCAAGTTGATGTATCCCGCCAGTTTTGATATTTTGAAAGATAAACATCAGGGTCAAGCAATTCTCCATCCTGCTCTTCATAGACGAATTCACCATTAGAGGAAGTGGATGGCCAATACATAAGGCGATGGGCTTCATAAGTCGTATCATCGAAAAGATCTATGCCGATTTCTTTTGCCACCATACGTCCAACGGCTGCGTATTCTTCTTCGCTGATTTCACGAGCGAGAGGAACGATTAGCCTAAGTCTTGGATTTTCCGGTGTGTGCTTATGGGTGGAATAAACACAGCATTTGAAATCAAAAAGCATACTGATTTGTTCCCAGATATCTGGTCTACCGTAATCCATATCTAAGGTAAGCAAAGAACGGCATAAAACATTGCCCTTCTTTCGCCTTCC
>DHNM01000032.1:1829-2175 GCA_002409525.1 Eubacterium sp. UBA5416
CCTCCGACAAAACCACCCACATCTTTGATATCATCTTGTTGGCCTCTTTTTAATTTCCGATATTCTTCTACTGTTTCCGTAGTACGTTGTGTTGTCTTTACACGGGCACAAAAATCCTCCCACGAGATATCTTTGTTTTTCCATTTCTTGTCCATCCGGCTGTTGCCCACAGCGATTTTCATAAGCTTTCGACCTCCTCATGCTCTGGACTAAAATATCTGACCGTTTGTCTGCGTTTCTTGGCTACTTCAATCTCCCTTGCCATCCCGCTTGAGATGGTATTGCCTAGCACCCAAACCTCGGAGCATTTGCCCATAAGCACGATGTCCATAAATATGGCAAGTTC
>DHNM01000032.1:2418-3470 GCA_002409525.1 Eubacterium sp. UBA5416
GTTTCCTTCTACATCACCGGAATAGGGAGAACAAATATATACAAGTGGCTTAAAGGCAGATTTTTTCTCTGCCTTTTTCTTTCTTATTATGTTGGTCAGTGCCTCATGGGGAGTTGGGTCATGGTATCCTTCATGATTGAATTTATCAATTCCCATTACACACCCTCCATTTCTATCTGCGGCAAAATACCATCTGCCTTCAACAGTTCGTAAATAAAGAGTCTGCCTTTTTGAGTCCAATATGTATGGACTTTTGTATGCAGTTCACCGTTACTACCGATGTAGCTATGTGTCTTGGTGCTGGTATAGCCTTTTTCTGCATACTTCTGATATAAAAGCCAGATACCACCTTGTTTAAACTGGATGCCCTTTTTATTAAGATAGCGGTTCATCCAAATAGCTGACTTGCCGTAATCCTTGGCAATTGCTGATGTGGAAATGAGGTCTTTGCAATTTAAAACCACATCGTAATAAGACACTTTCGGTTTCATTTCTGCAATTTGCTGATTCTGAACAGCAACCGTACCTTCAAGCACTTTATTTTGATTCCTTACTTGAGTTAGTTGTTGATTGGCAAACTGTAATGCCCTTGCCATGATTGCTTCTGGAGAGTTCCATCGTCTTTCAATTTCAAGAAAGTACCCGCGGCATTGTTTTCCTTTTGGAGTACGCTGTATCATGCATAGCTCTTTTGCCATATCAATTGTTATTTGGTGGTCAACAGCTGGTCTTCCACCTGTACTTTCCGACAGAAATGTCGAAAAGTCCGTACCCTCCACAAATCCATACTCACACATTCTTGGAAACCATTTATCATAGGGTGTTTTCACTTCCAAAACTGCATGCAAATCACGGCCAAGTACTGTGGGGCGGTCTTTTTCATAGTTGATTCTTACTAATTCGTCCATACGAATTACCTCCTGTAATATAGTCAGAGAGGAAACCCCTCTACCTAATAGCCACAGGAGGTAATGAATGTTGAGGATTTTGAAAAAATATATTTAATCTTTTTGATAAAACTGACACTCATAGCCATC
The DNA here is from genome assembly GCA_002409525.1 of Eubacterium sp. UBA5416. Classification (GTDB taxonomy): domain Bacteria; phylum Bacillota; class Clostridia; order Lachnospirales; family Lachnospiraceae; genus Novisyntrophococcus. Next base: position 3,456 of record DHNM01000032.1, read on the forward strand.
AGCACTAAGTAACAG
>DHNM01000032.1:3702-4565 GCA_002409525.1 Eubacterium sp. UBA5416
CTCATATCCGCTTCGATTATAATTTCATCGTGTACATGAGCTACAATGGAACAATTCCTCAACGTCTGCATGGCATAACACAAAATGTCCCGACTGATTGCCTGAACAATATTCTCTACAAATTTTGGTCCATAGCTTTCGATTCTTTCCCATTTCTTTGTCCCACCAACCCCTTCATAAGTAACTGACTCACCACCAAATACATTCTCTCCCATACGAGGTTTCACATAGGAAAGCCGCCTGCCGGAAGGAAGGACAATAAAGAGCATTCCACTTTGATATATAAATTTAATACCGTGTGTTTCTGTAGGAGTTTTCTGCTTAACGCAGGTTTTTACAGCGCGGTCAACATCCCACCATAGTTTTGTAATATTGGGATTGGATTGTCTCCAAGCCGTTACAAGAGGTTGAAGTTCCTCTTCTTCAATTCCCATCTCCAAAGCACCCATTGATTTCAGTGCTCCAACAGATCCACCGTAACCTAGGGCTAATTCAGCAATTTTTCCCTTCTGACGAAGATGTCCATTAACACCGTTTTTCTCCACAGGTACATTAAACATCTGAGATGCACTTGCACAGTAAATGTCACCGCCATTTTGGAATACATCTATTCTCCATTTTTCTCCCGCAAGCCAGGCGATAACGCGAGCTTCAATCGCTGAAAAATCTGCAACTATAAACTTCATGCCCTCCTGTGGTATAAAAGCAGTTCGGATAAGTTCCGACAGTACCTCCGGGATAGAATCATAAAGTAAGGTAAGAGCATCAAAGTTTCCGCTACGAACTAAAGCACGAGCCTGTTCCAAATCAGGCATATGGTTTTGAGGGAGATTTTGTAGTTGAATAAGCCTGCCCGAAAACCT
>DHNM01000032.1:4758-5141 GCA_002409525.1 Eubacterium sp. UBA5416
CATACTGCATTCTCCATTGCCGTGTATTTTTTTATCGATGATTTTGCAAGCTGCTGACGAAGTTCCAAAACGGTGCCTAGTGGTTCAGGTGCTGTCTTTAACATCTCAGCAACTGCTTTTTTACCAAGACTATCTGTTTCCAATCCGTTATCAGCAAGCCATTCTTTCATTTGTTGTACAGAGTTTGGATTCTCCAAATTAGTTATATCCTGCATTAAAGCCATTAGCTTTTCCCGCGACTGTTCATCCATCTTGACGGCTTGTTTTACAAAAGCCATGTCAATAGCGATACCACGGTCATTTATTTTCTGGTCAAGATGATATTCTGACCATATATTCTCTGGAAGCGGGAATTTAGATAGTCTCTGCTGTATTGACATCTC
>DHNM01000032.1:5369-5614 GCA_002409525.1 Eubacterium sp. UBA5416
TCCTCCGTTTGATTTAGTAGGGGAGCAAGGTGTACAGAAATATTTAATGAGGTCTTTGCCTTCCGTCAATTTTTGTTTTTCCAATCCTAAGACTGCACCGACACCTTCAAGAGAAAGCGGAAGTCCCATATAAGCCGACCATACCATTGAACATTTCCAGGATGTAGGGTCAAGATAATCAGTAAGGTTAAGCCATTTTGATAGGCAAACACGCTCAAACATAGCATTAAAGGCCCATTTGGTAA
>DHNM01000002.1 GCA_002409525.1 Eubacterium sp. UBA5416
CTCGGTTTGAGATGTTTTGCTGTCTGCTTTGTATGTCTCGCTGACAGCTTATTTATATTATCACATATTATTCACATCTGTCAACACATTTTTTTATTTTTTTACTTTTTTCTTTTTTCTTCTCTCAGTCCAGATGGAACAGTTCCTTCAGATCTATGGATACCGGACTGTTATCCGGGTTTGTCTCCATAATATCAGCCATGTAATCCCACCATTTGCGGTTAATTTTGGTATCTGCGCTTTTTGTCCAGAGTTCTTCGTGTTCCACTTCTATATATCCAAAGAGTGTCAGGGTTTCACGATCAAGAAATATAGTGTAATTTCTTCCGCCATACTCATGGATCATGTCTTTCATTTCTGGCCACAGCTGACTATGGCGGCGTTCATATTCTTCTTCCATACCCGGATATAATTTCATCTTAAAACCTTTTATCATATTTCTTCCTCGTCCTCTCATAAGACTGGTTGTCTTGATTATCCATTAACCGGGAAACAATATCACAGGATTGCAGTAAATTACAAAACTGTGATTTTTGTCTCAAAGGGTTCTAATTCAAATTTAATCCTTCCTTCGTCCGTCTTCACGCTGGTCTTTGCGGGATGATCACAGTTATTTATGACCACAAGCGTTCTGCCGTCAGGATAATAAGCACACTCCGTATCCGCGCAGTCGGTCAGGTATATCTGATCCAAATCCATTCCTTTTCCAAAAAGCATCAGATTTAACAGCATCCTGGTATTCTCATTGCTCAGCTGAAATCCTGACAGGTAAATTCCTTTTCCATTGCCAAAAGTATGAATGGTTAGAGCAGGCATTCCATCTTTTTCACGGATCACCTGTGCTTTTCCGTCCGTCAGGAACAGATTTAAAGATCCGGAGACATCCGCGCCTTTTGGCAGCAATTTATGTTCCAGCTCATGTTCAATGTCGAACTGCCATCTGCCGTGGCATACTTTCTCACCTGTGTCTTCATCTATTCCCAGTACTTCGGCCATACGGAAAAAATCGCAGTATCCTTTTGTCGCGGATGGTTCTCCGATTCCGATAAATAAGCCGCCTTTTGAAACCCATTCCTGCATTTTTTCCAGCAGTTTTGAATCTTTCCATGCATCTCCGCCACTCCAGGCTGTTCCGGCAGCTCCGGCATTGATCACTACATCGACATCTTTTAGTCCGTGAGCTTTCGCATCTTCGAAATCAATAAACTTCACATTAACCGGAAGTCCGGATAACGCTTCATTTACATGAATCAGATCATGCATATAAGTCTCATGGAAATGTCCGGACAGTGTCCAGGACCGCAAACTTCCCCAGCAGTGGAGAACCGCTACCGTAAGCGGCAGTGTATACACTTCGCCCTTATGAAGATCGCGGATCATACGGAATTCATCCGCGATCGTTTCAATATAATCACAAAAATCCGGAGAATTCTGTGTCAAATGAAGGTAACCGCCAAGTCCGATCCGGTCTATCTTCTCGCGCAGCAGCGCCCTTCGTACATGGTTCCAATATCCCTTTGCGTCTGCAGTTGGATCGCCGCCTTCTGAAAATGTCGGAGCTCCGCCGAGTCCTTTCGGGAACAGATAAGGATGCAGCCGGAGCTCATGGACGCCTGTCTTCACACCGGCACAAAGCCTTGTTTCATAGCCGGAAAAGACACATTTGATCAGACCGTCAAAGCCAAAATCCGTGAATCTTCTGCTATAGGGCTCAAGGCCTATCCAGCTGTCATCATAGAAGACATATGCCTTCTTTCCATATTGATGTACTAAATCAACCAGTTGTTTTCCAAAACCTACGACAAACCGGTTAACAAAATTCATATAATCTCTCTGTTTCTTAGTCGGCGGCATATGGGTAACATGCAGTTTCCCCTGATTGATGAAATCCTCCGCACATAAGGCATAGCCATAGGTCTTCTCAAACTCGTCCAGCGCAGGCGGACTGACTGTGAAATCATAGGATCCCCAGTCGGTATAGAGATTTCGGTTTTTCTCACTGGACCCCCAGATCCAGGTAAAATTATAGAACAGGGATGTAAAGCGAACCACTGTCGTATCCGGATGTGCACTGCACCAATCTTTCAGCCACTGATACAGATAGTTCTGTGTTTCCTTATGTCTCGGATCCACCGGCATCAGATGTTCTTTGTTCCAGTTGTTTGTCACGTGATTGTACATGGAAATCTCTTCCCAGACACGGTATGCCAGAAAGCTTACTGTATAAGCATGGAACGGATCTGCGTGAACAATAACCACATTTCCAGACTCACGGTCATAAACCCAGTATTGCTGATCGACTTTCTGCTGCGTAGTCCTGTCATAAACTTCCCAGTATCTCATAGCGTTCTCAGATGCATTTACCAAAAACTGCTCCCGAAAAAAATCCTTCATCAAGTGAAGGGTAACATGCTCATCCACTGCCACAACAGGCGACGTCATCAAAAAAGTCTGCTGTAGTTGTTCCGGGTGTTTTTTTGCCCATTCATTGTGATCTCTGATGATACAGATCGTGGAGTAGATACCATAGCCGGCATCTAGAATTTCATCTGACAGTTCTGTCCCGTCACTGTCACGGATCACATCTGCGCCCCATTTTTCTGCCATCTGTAATGTTAATTTTTCATATCCGGCCTCCCCGGGAAGGGTAAAACCACCTTTTTTTGTCTGATCCATATGTTACAACGCCCCATCATTTCTTGTATTATCGTAATTCAGGATGCCGGCCAGGAAAGTGAGTGCCAGACCCTGTCCCCATCCCTGGATCCATTCTCTTGGTATTTCCCGATAGCCTTCGCGGTCTTTCATGATCGCTGTGCCGCCGGAAACATTTAAAACACGACCGTCAGGACTGATCTGATCGAGAATACCCCTGACTGATTTGTTAACATATTTTAGATGCAGAGGATTGCCTTTATTCAGCATTGCCGCCGCTATTCCGCAGGAGGCAGATACCTCTTCATAAGAATCTTCATCATCCAGAATTGTTCTCCATAGTCCATTTTCCGTCTGATAGAGTTTCAGTGCCGAAAGCTGTTCTTCCTCGGAACCGGCGATATCCATATATTTCGGATACAGGTAGCATTCAGGAAGCACCTGACCCGCTACAGACATTGTATATGCAGCCCACGCATTTGCTCTTCCCCAGTAGAAACCTGACATGTGATCTTTTGTGATGTTATTATAGCCATGATACCAAAGACCTGTTTCCCTGTTTTGAAGGTATTTGATGTGCCAGTAATATTGATTCAGCGCATCATTGATCAAATCTTCGTCTTTTAACTTCACGCCGACACGAAGCATAAAATATGCGGCCATGAAGAGTGTATCTGCCCAGCATTGTTCCGGAAAATCATTTTTTGTCGAAACAGTATGCTGAAGCACAGAATCGCCAAAACGGAGTGCATGATTTCTAAGATAATCGATTTTGCTTAAGACAATATCCCAGTATTTTTCGTCTCCGGTAGCTTCATATAATGTGATCAGGCAGTGTCCCATCGCACAGGTATTCACTGTCCAGTCCGGAAGACCCAGTTCCATATACTCATCAATCCGATCTTTCATCAGATTCAGATATTTCTCATTTTTTGTCACCTCATATGCCTTGCTGATTCCATAATATGCCACTCCGCACGGCCAGTCCCAGGTCATATCCATTCGCATAGTACGTGTCACAATTTTGTCTATCGCTGCCTCAACTTCCTGCTTGTCAAATTCTAATCCTGCCATCTGTCCTCTCCTTCACTAGTTTAAGAAGGCTGCTCAAAGTACAAAGCAGCCTTCTCGTCTCAGATATGACTATTCTTTGATATAATCTCCATTCTTATAGAGCTCTTTTTTCTCATCCAGGATATCCTGATATCCGGCATCGAGGTATTCCTTACTGTATTCTTTATACTTCTTGTCAAAGTCTTTTTCAGGTGAGGTGATGAGGTCTACATAGGATTCCTGCCACATTGCATTCAGGTCAGTTACGTATTCGTCTGAAGCCTCCACTGGTTTTGTAAAGATCGGGGTCATCACACCATATTTCTCATTCTCTTTTGCATATTTGTACGCATCTTCAATAAGATACTCATATCCTGACGGTGCAAGCATACGTAAGTTAGCCTGATAGTTCTTTTCTTCGTCTCCATAGCTTGCAACCTCTTGTACCAGACACCAGTAGTCTTTGTTATTGTTCTGAGAGAGCTTAGACTCTCCATCGTATCCCTCAATCGGAACTGCAATCCCCTGATCGTCCAGATTATAATTCTGTCCTTCAACACCATTTTGCATGTAGAACAGATTTTCCGGCCGGATCATCCAGTTCAGGAACATCCATACTGCCGCTCTTTCTTCATCCGATGTTTTAGAATTAATTCCCATAATCAGACCATATGGCGGGTTTTCATAATAATATCCTTTACCGCTTGGTGCATAAGCAGCCGGATTCATCGTAGATACCTTGGCATCCGGATCATTTGCAAGCAGGGAAGAAATTGCATCTGTAGAACTGTTAATATAGAATCCATAAATTCCGGACTTTCCAGATACAAAGTCTGCCTTTAAGTCTCCATCTTCTTTATTTAGATAAAACTCAGAATCAAGTACCCCGTCATTATACTCTTTATTTATTTCACGAAGATAATCTTCGGTTGGTTTCCATGTAAATGGAGCGACATTCAGATCCAGATACAGTGCTTTATCTTCTTCACTGATATCGTCTGTCATATATGGATAGAAGTAGTTGAAGCTCTTCTGGATCAGTGTTGTACTTGTCTGTCCAAGTCCCGCATCTTTCCACGCTTTCAGCACTTCGTTGAGTTCATCCAGGTTTTCCGGCATGTCCATACCCACCTTGTCCAGCCAGTCCTGGCGAATCAGATGTACGAAGTTATAATAGATGGGTTCACGACCGCCGAAGAAGAATGCCTTATTTCCATCCAGCTCACCGTATTTGTCAATGGTATCGCTGAGCTGATCATAATAGTCGGGCGCATAGTATTTGATTTCATCCATGTCCAGATCCTGTATGGCACCTTCTGTGTAGTATTTCACTGCCTGAGGCATATCATAGTGCATGATGATATCCGGTGCATTTCCGGCTGCGATCATCTGCATATAGTCCTGAACCTCTGTTGTACGCCCGATTGCCACATACTTGACGTTTACATTATATTTGTCGCCGAATTCTTTCTGAACCCACTGTGTATAATAATTGTCTGTTGCATTCCATCCTTCAAAGGCACGATCATATACCGGAATTTCAATGGTCACCTTTTTATCAAACCCTTTGGAGTAATCCTTAAAGTCTCCGGTTTTTGATGCCGAACCTGAGTCTGATGATTTTTTTGACGTATCATTTGCTTCCGACTTGTTATCGGATCCACATCCGGTGAGCATTCCAACTGTCATTACGCCAGCGAGCAGTAACGACACACCCTTTGTAATCTTTTTTCTTTTCATAGTTACCTCCTGTTTTTATCTGCCTGACGGATCCATTCTCATCAGGTAATTTTCGCTATGTATCGCAAATCCATAACAACATGGAATGATACCTGCATTTATTATGACATCGCTCACTCCTTAACCGCACCGATCATGGTACCCTGCACAAAATATTTCTGTACAAACGGATATACAATCAGAATCGGGACTGTCGCAAATATTACAGTTGCAGCTTTTAAGACTTCCGGGTTTGTCATAACGCCCTGAACGCCGCCTTCAGCCTGGAAAGATTCCTGTGCCGCCACTACAAGGTAATAAAGTTTCAGCTGCAGCGGACGTAAATCTGTACGCTGTTTGATATAGTACAGAGCATCCTGGTAGGCGTTCCAGCGTCCTACTGCGTAGAAAAGAGCAATCGTCGCAATGATTGGCTTTGTCAGCGGAATAATGATACTTCTTAAGATCTTGATATGTCCCGCTCCGTCAATCAATGCCGATTCCACAAGGCTGTCCGGGACAGTTGCCTGGAAATTATTCTTCATAATCAGCAGATTGTAAGGTGCAAAACACAGTGGAAGAATCAGGCACCACCAGGTATCTAGCATATGTAAGCTATTCATCAGCAGGTAATCCGGAATCGTTCCTGCCGCAAAATACATCGTCAGCATAATCAGAAACGTCATAATCTTGCGGCCTTTCAATTCCTTTCGGCTTAATGCATATGCCGCACTGATCGTAAGGAACATTCCAATTCCGGTAAATGCTATTGTCACCACAAGTGATACAAACATAGATCTCAAGATGGAACTGTCTGCGAATATCTTCTTATACGCATTCAGGCTAAATCCTTTCGGCAGAAGGAATACTTTTTTTGCCACGACAAAGGATTCCTGACTAACGGATTTTGAAAGTACATGTAAGAACGGGAACAGACAGATGAAGGCCATCACCGCCATAAACACGTAAAAGAATACATCTGCCCAGGTAAACTTTCTCATCTTTTTTAGTTTCTTTTCTTTGTTCATTATCTGCCTCCTAGATCAGCCCTTCTTCACCAAGTCGTTTCGATATGAAGTCTGCCGCAAGTACAAGTATCAGACCGATTGCAGACTGAAACAGGCCAAGTGCCGTTGCCTCACTGAATTTTCCGCCTTCAATGCCCCAGCGATATACCAGTACCGGGATCATCGTTGTATATTTCGTAGCTTTTGCATTGGATAATGCATAGATACGTTCAAAGGAACCCTGCATGACTTTTCCGAGGTTCATAATCAGCAGAATTACGATTGTGCTGCGGATGCAGGGAAGCGTTACATGTATACATTGCTTCCATCTTCCGGCTCCGTCCACTCTCGCAGCCTCATATAGTTCTGGATTTACACCGGTGATCGCCGCAAGATAGATGATAGTTCCCCATCCCATGGACTGCCATACACCGATGAGCAGATATGAAATCAGCCACCATGTATCATCCTGAAGAAAAGGAATCGGACTTCCGCCCGCATGGGAGATGATATTGTTAATCATACCGTCGCTCACGCTGAACAGCTGATATGCCAGTGCGCCAATGATAACCCATGATAAAAAGTGAGGCAGGTAAAGCAGCGTCTGTGTCACTTTTTTAAACCACTTTGATTTGATCTCATTTAAAATTAATGCCAGTATGATTGGCATTGGAAAGCTTAACAATAGATCCAGGAGATTAATCATCAATGTGTTTTTCACCGATTCAACAAAATCCCTGTGTTTAAAAATCTTCCGGAACACATCGAATCCAACCCATTTACTCTCCGAAAATCCCCTGGCTATTTTATAATCTTTAAAAGCAATTGACAGCCCGAAATAAGAACCATACTTAAATACAAAGATAAAGATCATCGGCAGAAGCATCAGCAGATAAAGCTGCCAATTTTTCTTTATGTAAAGCACCATACTCGTTTTTGTGCTTTTTTTTGTTTTTTTCATTAGCCCCTCCTTTACACTTGTCCTTCGTTTATGATCATATTATACAAAAACCCGAATTTTAATTCTCTCTGTAATTCTTTAAAATCTTCTCATTTTCAACCATTTAAATATTTGTACAAATCACTCATTGTCTATTTATCATAATTCCATATACCTTTTTTTGTACAACATGCTCAACTTCAATCAAATGAGCACCATATTTTTCCATATGCCATCTCTAAAAAACAATATCCTGTCATAAATTGCATTTAGTTATTATTTATAGTATGATAATACCCAGGGTCAAAAGTATATGCTTTTTTATGCTCGCATAAAAAAGCATATATTTGAGACCCGCCAAAACATGAGGACGAAGCCCGACAGGGCGGAATCCGAATGTTTTAGGATTGTGAGAGCACGCAGTGCGTAACAATCCGTGGAAAGGAGATGTTAGTTTTGTCAAAGCCAAAGCAAACCCCAATAGAATACAGGAACTACGCCCTGCCGGCATATTTTCCAATTCTTTTATTATCCGGCGATGAATGGCGGATATCCGATATTCCATCTCATGTTCTGCATTTTCACAATTGTGTGGAAATCGGTTTGTGTGAGTCGGACAGCGGTACCATGGAATTCTCCGATATTTCTTCTGACTTTCATGAGGGCGATGTTACATTTATAGCAGGAGAAATTCCTCACACTACATATTCCGCACCCGGAAGGGCAAGCAAATGGTCCTACATCTTTTTGAATGTGGAAGAACTTTTTCATCCATACTTCCCACTGGAACTCATCTCTGACAAAGAAGTCCTGGACATGCTGCTTCACAGCTCCTGGGCTATTTTCCCAAGGAGTAAATACCCGGAGATCTATATTCTTGTCTCTGAAATTGTCCACGAACTGAACGCAAAAGAGTTAAACTTCCAATTCAGTGTCCGGGGGCTGGTCCTCTCGCTTATGATGCGGCTCATCAATATCTTCGGAACTGAAAATGATGAGAATTCTCATAATATGTCCACGCACGAGAATTCACTCTCCATCTCTCCGGCGCTTACTTATATTCAAAGAAACTACAAACAGGATTTCCCGATTGATGAACTGGCAGAGCTCTGTGATATGAGTCCTACACATTTCAGGCGGACCTTTTCCTCAATTATGGGCGTCAACCCGCTGAAATATCTGTCCCGTGTGCGCATCGTGCAGGCAACTACACTGCTCCGCACGACAGAAATTCCGATTCTCGACATTTCTGAAGAAGTCGGTTTTCGGTCGATCTCGACATTTAATCGAAATTTCATGGAAATTACAGGGATAAAACCTATGCAGTATCGAAAACAGATGTCCTATATCCGGGATCAGTCCGTATTAAAATGCACCGGTTGGATGACACCCCCAAAAGAGTAGTAAGGAATGAAAAACCAGGACATTTTTCATTCCTGACAAAGATGACAGCCTGTAAAACTCCTCCTTTATTCTATCAAACATAAAACAAATTTAATAATATGTTTTTTAAATTTATAAAAGATGTTATAATGATCTCTTAAAAATAAAAAGGAGGTATTTATTGTTGGACAACAGACTGTCAAGAGACTCGTATGGAGGTGTTTCTGGTAAAGATTATGTACCATACGTTACGCAGGGACCTAAATCAGGAGGAAATGGTGTCGTATTAACAATCGGTATTGTTATGGCTCTTCTATTTGCAGTGTCAACCGCCTATTCAGGAATGAAGTCAGGGCTTACCGTAGCTGCCGGTATTCCCGGGTCAATTATGGGTTCCGCACTGATCGCGGTATTTGCAAAGCAAAAAGGAATACTGGGTAAAAATCTGGTTCAGGGTATGGCAAGTGGCGGAGAATCCGTTGCCAGTGGTATCATATTTGTGTTGCCCGCAATTCTCTTAATTGGATCAAAAGTCAATTTTATAGAGGGCCTTCTGACCGGAGCATCCGGAGTATTATTTGGAATTGGGACCTGTTCCCTGGTCTACAACTATTTAATTGTAGAAGAGCATGGCAAATTAATGTATCCGGAATCAATGGCCATCTCTGAAACACTCGTTGCATCCGAGGGTGCTGGAGAATCACTGAAATTCATGGGAATTGGTTTTGGTATCGGCGGAGTGATCACTGTCTTTACCAGTTCATTCTTAAATGTAGCCAATCATGTAATCAGTGTCGTACATGAAACCTTTTACAAGTGGAAATTCGAAATGGAAGCCAATCCTTTATTACTGGGCATCGGTTTTATTGTTGGTATGGATGTTTCTCTGACCATGTTTGCCGGATCCATCCTGGCTAACTTTGCCATACTTCCGTTAATCGGCTACTTTGCAGAATTCGGAAGACAGGGAGCAGCCATATGGAATGATCCAGAGGTTAGCATAAGCGCAATGCAGGTATCCGATATAGCTAACAGCTATGTAAAGTATATAGGTGCGGGGATGATGCTTGCGGGCGGAATTATCGGTGCCTTAAAACTCATTCCAACGGTAGTATCTTCCATTAAGGAGACTCTTCATGCAAAGTCTTCCGCAAATGGAAACAGCTCATCTCTTCAAAGTATCATTCTACTTGCCGGTATCATACTAGCCTTTGTAGGTGGATTTACAGCGTCCGGTCACAACATGCTTATGGCAATCCTGGCAACTGTTTTGTCAATCATCTTATCCCTGCTGTTCGTTATCGTCTCCGGCCGTTTAACCGGTACTATTGGAACATCCAACCTCCCTGTATCCGGTATGACAATTGCATCCATCGTCGTAGTTACTTTATTATTTGTATCCATGGGATGGAAGGGAACCGGCAGTAATAAAGCATTGCTTTTATTTGGTACCTTTATTGTTACAGCTATTTCGGTTGCCGGTGGCTATTCCCAATCACAAAAAGTTACTTTTGTAATCGGTGGTGATAAAAAGGAAATGGACAAATACTTCACTTTATCCGGATTAACTGGTGTTGCAGCGGTTGTCGGCACTATATTGTTACTTTCGAAGCAGCTCGCAATGACTGGTGATGATGTTTCTTTTGCATTGCCGCAGGCAAATCTAATATCTACACTGACCTCTGGAATCATGTCAGGAAAATTACCCTGGGGAATGATTATTGTGGGGATCGTAATAGGATTGGTTTTATATATGGTAAATATTCCAATTATGACATTTGCCATAGGTTTCTATCTTCCAATCTCTACAACTTCAATTATCTTAGTAGGAGCTCTCATTCGTCTGCTCATTGAAAAATCCTCTAAAACTGTTAAAGAAATGGAGGCCAGGGTTTCGAATGGCATAAGCTTATCATCCGGACTTGTCGCCGGGGGGTCTATTATAGGCCTGATTGGTATTATATTTCAGCTTACCGGAATTGTAAAAGGCAACGCTCCAAGTGGATTTTTTGCCTCCAATGGAATGGCAGTAATCATACTAGCCGTATTGGTTGCAGCCACTATCATAACGCTTATGAAGAGTAAAGTTAAAGATGATCGATAATAATGACGATGTTCTAAAAATTATCTACAAAGTAACAGAACGTTTGGAATATAAAGTAGACCAAGATGGTATTGTTACTATAATCGAAAAGCAAGACCACAGGATACAAAGGTTCTTTAGAAAGCTTAGATTCAAAATTCCAGAATCTAAAAAGATTACTTTAGACGAATATGGTAGTTTTATCTTTTTAAATATAGATGGAACAACGAACGTAAAAGAGCTTGGAGAAGACTTAGAAGCCAAATTCGGTGATAAGGTCTATCCGCTCTACGAAAGATTATTGTTATTTCTAAATCATATTGATGTAAATTGCCACTATATTGAAAAGTCAAATTTATTTTCTTAGTTTTATCTGGTTCACGCAGCATAAGAGTTAAAAGATAATGAGGGGATCCGACTTTCTGTCAGATCCCCCCATTTTATACTGCTTAATCTTTTAATCTTATTATTTTTCCGATGCTTTTATCTGTCTGCCAACTACTTATTCATCCGACTTTTTCTTCTTCAGTACAGCCAGAGCAATAATCACGGCTGCTGCAATCACAACGCCCAGAACCGGGAGCAGGATATTCGTTCCGTCGCCCGTTTTTGCATTTGATGCTTTTTTAGCGCCGGCAGCTGTGCTGCCTGTTCCAGCCTTTACAGTTTTCTTGTTTTCTGACACATTTGACCCTTTTTCCGGATTTTTCTTCGAATCCTCTTTCGTGGAATCATCCTTCTGGTCATTTCCCGCTCCGGAAGCAGGTTTCACAGTTCCGTCTTTTTGCATCGTAAGCGTCAAAGGAATACTCGTGCTTTCGACATCCCCGTCTTGCGTGGAAAGTTCTTCCACGGCAGCTTTGATCGTTATCTCATCTTTTTCTTTCACCTGGTCTTTGACTGCAAATTCCATCTGGTCGAAGCTGCCGTCTCCGCCGAGATTTCCCGCAGACGCAAAGGTTACAACGATCTCACCTTCGTTTTTGTTGCCGTCAATACAGTCATTTCGAACGAACATGGCCTTTTCGCCAAGGCTTCCGTCTTTATGACCGGTAAGTTTCAGCTGGTCCGGGTCATAGGTAATCCGAAACTTCCCGTTTGTCAGCTGTTCTCCGCCCTTTTCATTCATATCAACGGTTATGTTCTTCTCATTCTGCCCGGCCAGTTTCAGTTCCACTGTCACCGGATCGGCAGCATATACATTTGTAGATGTCTCGACCATGAATATTGCACACACCGCCGAAAATACCGTAAGCATTCGTTTTCCAAATCGCATGAATCATTCCTCCTAAATCATTTTGTAATGGATGTCATCAAATCATCCGGCAGTATCAAAAGAAGGAGTGATTTCTGCAGCATATCTTAAAACTTCTCTTGAATCTTTGGAATCTACCACGTGATCCCGATTTACATCCGCAGACAAGGCTTCGCCCTCACTCAAATCTGTCAATTCTGCCAGATACTGTAAGATCATACTGGCATCTTTTGTATCCAACTTACTGTCGCTGTTCACATCTCCGGTTACACGTATATCCATGAGTTTCTCTACAAGGCTCTTTACAATCTCGTCTACTTCATTCTGCGTCGCTTCCGTTTTGTCGTTCACCTGTTTTGCCTGTTTTGTAAGGTCATCCAGTCCCTCCAGAGTCTCCGGAACATAGTGGTCTTTTTCACCGAGAATTTTCTCAGCGCTTTCAATCGCTGTGGCAAGCTCCTCTTTATTTGACATTCTTTTCAGGTTTGACATTGCATCAAGCAGCGTATCATATACCTGATTGATCTCTTCCTGTGTGCTGTCTTTCTCTTTTAGAATCTTTGCAGCTACATCATACGCATCTTTAAAATCTTTGAGACTTTCGACGGTGTATTTATTCTCATTTTTGACGATTTTCTCTGCGCTCTTTACCCGATTCTCCAGATTGGAATAATCATGTTCTTCAATCATGAGTTCCGATACGGCTTTGGCAAGGTTTGTAAGTGCATGATTGACACTGTTCTGAGTCGCTTTCTTATTGTTATAGACCTTTTCCGCCTTGTTCAGCTGATTTCTCAGGTTCTTTACAGATTTCTTCGTGTAATTACCGATATCATCGGAATCTAAGATTTCATTCGCACCGTCAATCGCTGTTTTAAGGCCCGCTTTCGAAGCCGCCGGTTTTAACGCATCCAGAGTATTTACTAGATCAATCAATGCTGTATCGGCTTCCTGCTTTGTCGCCTTCTCATTATCATATACGCTCCAGGCCTGATCAGTTTTCGCAAGGAATGCTGTCCAGTCATCATTTTCCACGAAAAGCTCTGTACCGCTTTCCTGTGTCTCTTTGAGTGAAGATGCATAATCAAGCATCCGTTTCAGTGCACTCTTGTCGACAACAACGGCCGGCTCTCCGGTAATCGCACTGACGGTTTTGGACTGGTGAGCACTGCGCCCATTCACCGTGGCTGCAATCCTGTAACTGTACTGCGTCAATGCGTCCAGACCTTTGTCGGTATAGATATACTTTCCAGTTTGAACATCTTCTTTCAGTTTGTCAAGTGATATTTCATCAATCTGCTCATAATCCCCGTCTTCTTTCGCACGGTAGATCTCATAGCCCTGAACCTCGTGGCCATTCTTTCCGTCGCTTGCTTTGGTAAAATTCAGTGTTACACTATCTCCGGTAACAGTCTCCTCCGGAATCTCTACCTGAGAAGTGACCAGACCTTCTGACAGTGAATAGCTCAGATGCGGCGGCTGGTTGTACGCCGTATTCTGCCATGCAAGGCCTTCGCGGTAAACCTGATCTTCCAGCAGGCAGGGAACGACATAATCTGTCTGGATCGTTGTTGAATAGATACGAATCCTGCTGTCATCATCCGCGCAGCGGAGAATCATCTCTTCTCTCCAGTCTCCCAGAAGATCACCGGAGATTCCCGGATTTCCTTTGGTTCCGTTACTAGTGTAAGCCTCTGTCGAGTCAAACAGTGTCTCCTGTTTTCCGTTCTGATAATCCCATTTGTAGATATCTGTAGAGATTGGAACATATCCGTCATTTTCATTAAAGACATGATCCTGGATTTCTCTTAAGAGATCTCCATCCCAGTACATCAGACCATTGGCTGCGGGATTTCCCTGGTTCAGTCTCACAAGATTATCCAATGTGGACGTCGACGCGTAGAGCGCACCTTTTCCGGAATCCCAGGAGGGTTCTCCGTCTTCCGGATCATAATTGTCCGCCACAATCGACCAGAACTCAGCTCCCGGTGATGTGGGATCAATATCATCCGCGGCACCTCTTCCGGTATCTCTTCCGACATAGTAGCCCATCAGAATTTCTCCGGTTGCGGCATCCTGAATCACGACGTGATATTTTGCATTATTGCTCTCTTTCACACTCATGACTTCCAGTCCGTCATTCCACTCTACAAAATCAGCGAGGTGAATGGCATCTCCATGTCCGAGAGCCGTGTTATAGAGAAGGGAGCCGTCATCATCAATTGCCATAGAACCGTAGATAATCTCATCTTTCCCATCCCCGTCTACATCTGCGATCGAGAGGTTATGATTGCCCTGTCCTTCTGTTTCTTTTCCAATGTCATTCGAGTCAAACACCCATTTGGTACGGATGCTGTCCCCGATTCCGTCACCATCGGTATCAGCCAGATAATAAGCGTTTAATACCGTCCTGGTATAGTAGCCTCTGCAGAATACCGCATAAGGAGCTTCTCCGTCGAGGTAAGCAGTTCCGGCTAAGAAACGGTCCACGCGGTTTCCGTATCCGTCACCCCAGTCGCCTACATTTCCACGCGGCGGGTTGTAATCAGTTGTTCCGATCATGCTTCCGTCTTCACCATTGAACATGGAAAAGTACTCCGGTCCTGCCAGAACATATCCCCCGCTGCTGCGGTAATCATGATTCTTGCTCACGGTATCTGTGGGAAGTGCGTCTGCATTGCAGGCTCCAACATAATCCGTTTCTTCCAGACCTTTGTCGGTTCCGTCTTTACTTACATAGGTTGTGCTTCCGTCCGCAGTCTTCACTGCGATTTCGGCTTTTCCGTCTCCGTCATAATCCCATACCTGGAATTGTGTGTAATGGGCTCCGGATCGAATATTGACTCCCAGGTCTATTCTCCAGAGTAACTCTACTTTTCCACTTGAAAAGTCGATGTGATAGCCATCCAGAATCGTTGTTCCAGTATAGCCGCCGTTAGAGTTATCCTTCGCATTTGACGGGTACCACTTGACAATTAGATCCAGCTGTCCGTCTCCGTCAAGATCACCGACAGACATATCATTTGCAGTGAAATTACAGGTCGTGCCGTCCGGCATTGTCTGGTCTTCTGGTTTGTAAAGCTGAAGTTCCAGATACTTCTCGTCCCACACATTTGTCTTATGAGATTTCAGTCCCAGTTTCTTATCATCAGCACCTACTACTTTATATACATCTGACGTATCTCCACCCTCATCAAGTAAGTTTGTTGCTGTGATCTTTTCCGCAATCTTCTTCTTTCCACGGTAAACATCATACGTGTTGTCTTTGGGATCTTTCTCAAAACTTCTCCAGGAAAGATACACACCGTGATCATATTCTTTTCCGTCATTGTCTGTGGCAGTGACAACTTCTTCGCCGCCATCTTTTCCTGCAAGGTTGATTGCAACCAGTGCACGGTCACTGAGAGTCTCCGCTTTCGCCGGAACCGCTTCACCCGTCAAAGGTTTGATCTCAAGAGCATCAGACATTTCACTGGTACCGCCGCCATTCTTCGCCTGTACCTGATAATAATAGGTATGATCGGCGAGCAGATCGTGATCCTGGTCAGTAAATGAAGCTTTCCTGCTGGTTCCGATGTTTTTGAAATCGCCGTCAGCGGATTCGGAACGGTACACTACATACTGTTCTGCCTTTTCATCTGCGTCCCAGGTGATTTTCTTCTCAAAATCAGCAGTTTTCTCTGCTTTTAGATTTGATGGTTTCTCCGGCACTTCCGCATCCGGGTCCAGAACATCGAGTTTCACCAGATTACTCTGGACCGTCTCGGTCCCGTCTCCCATCACTGCAGTCATGTAGTACTCATAGCTTTCCCCTACATTTGCAGTCATCGCGCGGCAGGCAAGCTCGTCTTTCTCATATTCTTCTGTTGTAAAGGACTTGATCAGCTTAAAATCCTGCTCAGTTGCTGTTTTGCCGTAAATGTTGTAGGAAGCCGCATGTTCCACCGGGTTGAATCCAATCAGGAATGTCATCCGGTCACCCTCATAACTCTCCTCCGAGACGGATACACCACTGGGTGCTTTTAACACGGAAGTGATTTCACAGCCGTTGAAATATGGATTTGTTCCTCCGATTCCGATATTTAACTGCCCGTCGGTCACTTCAACATTGGCAGTCAGAAAACCGAGCGATCTTTTGGCCGATACGGTACCGACTTCTTTGCCTTCCATTGTAAATGCTGATTTGATCGTGGACGTATTCGCAAGCAGGTCACCGGCATATACCGTCACTTCGTAAGTGCCATTCGGCACATCTACCATAAACTCTCCCGCGGAAAGTGTGAAGTCTTCCGCCATGTCATTGGCATCTTCAGCGCCGCTGTTATTCCGGTAACGGCCGTTTGACATCGCTTCTTTGAAACCATATCCGGTCTTCTCATTATAAACAGTGTCATTGTTGACGCCTGTCCACCCTTCAAGTGTCGGGGAATTGTTCCAGTTGATGTCAAAGCTGTACTCAGAATTCTTCGTCGCAGCCTCCGCCTTGTCTGAGAACTCACCGAGCCCTTTATCATTGAATCCTCGAACAGCGTAGACGTAATTACTTCCTTTTTCTGCTTTTTTATCCACAAAGGACGTCCCCACGGATACGGAATATTTTTCTGCGTCGGTAAAGTCTACATCCTCTGCTGTCTCACCGTCTTTTAATTCCTGACGGTAAACGTAGTACATCTCGGACCCTTCTGCTTCCTGCCAGGAAAGAGAAACACTGGCAGATCCGGCGGAAACAACAGTAAGACCTTTCACAGCCGCGGGAACATCTGCGATTTCTTCGAATTCCACACGTTTCTTCAGATTCTCAATTGCCGTCTGATCTGATTCGTCTAATTTATCGGTCTCCATGTTAACCAGTTCTCTGGCAACACACTGTGAAAACTTGTATGCCCCATAGTACTGCAGATGTGTGTCATCCGTAACACCATTTGCATAGTTTCCTTCATACTCGCCTGGTTTTACGTGAAGAAACAGTGACTCTGCCCCCTCCACGCCAAATGCGTTACAAAGTTCTATGGATGCTCTGCTGAGATCGATCAGAGGAATGTTCTGCTCCTCGGCCATCTTCCGCATGACATCGCCGTAAGCTTTGAAGTTTTCCTGAAAATTACCATCCGCATCATAGCTGTATCTTGCCACCGGTGTCACGAGTACACAAGATGCACCTCTTTGTCTGGCACCATCCACATACTGCTGCATCCAGTATTCAAAATCGCCGGGGGATACATAACGGTTGGGTCTTACCGCTGTCGCGTCATTGTGCCCGAACTGTACAAACATATAATCACCCGGTTTGATATCATCGAGAAGCTCATCCAGTTTTCCTTCCTGAAGGAAGGATTTCGAACTTCTTCCGCCCATCGCGCGGTTTTCGATGATGGCATTCTCTGCTTCATAGACTTCTGCCTGATAATATGTACATCCCGTTGCCTCTCTTTGTTCTACCTGATCTCCAAAGAAATTCCAGAGAGTCTCGCCCCATCCTGTCTGTGGCTCAAAATTATCCTCATAGGTCTGTACGGTTGAATCGGATGCCAGATAAACCGTCGGTTTTTCTCCGGCCTCTTTCTTCTCTGATTCATTAATATCTACTGTTTTGACATAAACTGAAGTCATGATCGCATCGCTCTCGGAAGTTGAATCTGAAGGGTTGTAGAATTTTAGATCCATCACTCCGTCGATCAGACTGGAACCGAAACTTTCCTGTACTTCCTGACCTGCCGGTACCACAACATCACCAATTTTTGTGATATCTTCTGCCTTTACAGCCACATGATATTCACTGTCTGTCGGATTCGCAAATGTAACGTTCACCGTGTATTCCATCGGATCCAGACGTGCCGAAAATCCTGTCGTGTTTTCATACTGATAAACCCCATATCCTGTCTCCTCAGTCTCTGTCCACACCTGACTGCCGAGTTTCAGACAGTTATCCCCATCTTCTGCATAAGAGGCCCCCGGTCTCTTATGCAATTCACGTTCGTGGTAGACATTATCTACCCATCCGGCTGCCTCCTCCGGATAACTGTAATCCATCAGACCCAGGCCCGTATCATCACTGTAGACATTTTCCACCGTGACGTCTTCTCCAAATGCATAATGGTGAACTGCTGTATCCTGCGTTTCATCATCCACTGTCGGAACGGGTGCACTCTCTGAGGAACTTTCCGGCTGTTCCCCGGACTCTGTCGTCGTATCGGCCGCAGCCGGAACTGCTCCCGGAGCGATCATCGATGCACTCAGCAGGACTGCCAATGCCGGCGATCCAATTCCCTTTGATTTTTTCACATATTTTCCCTCCTTTTAATATCTCTGCTCTTATGATACTAAATAAGATGGTTTAATTCTCGTCGCTTTTCTTATAAAAATGTGCAGTTTTGACCATTTTTCACATCATGGCTCTGATTTAGTATAAATATCATACAATTATTTATTGTTGTTTTTGTGTATATATGAACCAATTTCCAACAATTTTTATTACTTTCAAGAGCGTCGAAGAACTGAAATTTTTAAAATGCGTACCAGAGTTCTTTGATGGATGAATACGATGTTCCTCCTGCCTAGGCAAGTGAGTATATTATTATTCAGAAATGATGGATATGATCAGAGGTCTTCTGAGTCAGATGTTGAAAGATAATTCTTTTTTTGTCCAGATTGGAGGGTGATTTTTTCTTTTTATCCATGCGTATTTATGTTAAAATAAAAACAGACAGTACGGTTTGTAACAGAATTCTTCTAAAGCAATGAAAAAGCCCTGCATCTTTCGATGCTCGGTAATTCAATTGCCGAGTAGTTCACAAGTTGTATGATGCACGAAAATAAAAGAATAACCTAAGGAGGAACCATCTTATGAAAACTTATGACAAAATCTTTTATAACGGTAAATGGCGGACATCCACGGGAAATAATTATTTAGATGTCATCGATTCTAACACAGAAAAACCGATTGCCAAAGTGATCAACGCAACTCATGAGGATGTCGATGCGGCTGTCGACTCAGCGAGAAAATCTTTTCCGGCGTGGAATGAAACAGATCCAAAGGAGCGGGCCCTCTTTGTCCAGAAGATACTTGCAGGTGTGATTGACAGACGGTCTGAAATTGAAGAAACCATTATTGCGGAACTGGGATCAGCAAAACGGTTTGTCCAGGAAGGACAGGTTGATATGTCAATCAACGAGATCGCAGCAACACTGGAAGAGTTCGAACATTTCAGCTTTGCAGAGCCTCTGGACAACACCATCATACAAAAAGAAGGCACCGGAGTTGTGGCATGCATCACTCCCTGGAACTATCCACTGAATCAGATCCAGCGCAAGATCACTCCGGCACTTCTGACCGGTAATACTGTCGTTGTCAATCCTGCATCAGACACACCACTGACAGCCATTCTTTATGCCGAAATTATCGAAGATGCCGGGCTTCCGGACGGTGTATTTAATCTGATTACCGGAAAAGGCAGTGATACAGGAGACTACCTTTCAAAACACCCGGATGTCGATATGATATCTTTTACGGGCTCAACTGCAGTCGGAAAAGGGCTATATACAAATGCCTCTACAACTGTGAAAAAACTCGTTTTAGAATTAGGCGGAAAATCAGCGATGGTATACCTGAAAGGCGGAGATTTGAAATTTGCAGTCAAATCAGCAGCTGATACGGTACTGGACAATCAGGGACAGACATGTTCCGCACTGACACGACTGTTTGTACCGGCAGACGAACTGGAAACAACAAAACAGATCCTTAAAGACTATTATGCCGATGTAGTTGTCGGAGATCCCAAAAATGATCATACAAAAGTAGGACCAATGGTTTCGAAAACCCAGATGGAACGAGTCCTTTCGTATATCGAAAAGGGCAAAGAGGAAGGTGCCGAAGTTCTGCTTGGTGGTCACCGCGTCGACCGTCCGGGATATTTTATTGAACCGACGGTATTTGTCAACGTAAAAAATGATATGACGATCGCTCAGGAAGAGATCTTTGGTCCTGTACTTTCTGTCCTTACCTATGATACTCCGGGGGAAGCCCTCAGACTGGCAAATGATTCCAACTACGGCTTGTCCGGAGCTGTTGTAGGACCGCCTGATCAGGCGTATGATTTTGCTAAAAAGATGCGAACCGGGAATGTAAGCGTAAACAATTCCGAGGACTCTTCGAAGGCTCCGTTTGGCGGATACAAGCAATCGGGACTCGGCCGGGAAAACGGCATCTATGGACTGGAGGATTATCTTGAGATAAAAACGATATTTCAATAATCTACTCCAATGAAAAGAGGCTGGTCATTGATCGACCAGCCTCTTTCTCTAACTGCACAGCTCCGTACTGCCGGGATATGATGAGCATAAGATCGCCATGACGGACAATTTGATAAACTATTCTCAAACCCGCACCACGAAGTTTGATTTTTAAGAAACCAGAAAGATTGGTTTTATTGTTCTTTCCCAGGGGTTTTCCATAGCCGCCTTCATTTTCCGGAAGAGGATTTTTACAAGCTTTTTGGATAGCTTTTCGTACAAGTATCTTTTGACTTCCATCTAGTTTTCGAAGGTCTTCAAGGGCTTCAGGAAGATATTTTATATTCCAGTTCATTCGAATTCAATCTCATCTGTATTTTCATAATCAGAAGATGTAAATTCAAATTCCTGATCCACTTGTTCCTGGGAGATCATTGTGGACGGATCAAAATGAGACATACGCTGTGAAGCGACAGATAATAGATGTGCATCATTTACCTCATCCAGTAGATCAATATATTCTTCCGGAGGTATTATCATTAAATGAGCTTTTTATACGTCAAAGTTTTCAACGCAGATCATAAGGATGTCGATAATCTACTCCAATAGAAAGAGGCTGGTCATTGATCGACCAGTCTCTTT
The DNA here is from genome assembly GCA_002409525.1 of Eubacterium sp. UBA5416. Taxonomy (GTDB): domain Bacteria; phylum Bacillota; class Clostridia; order Lachnospirales; family Lachnospiraceae; genus Novisyntrophococcus. The sequence continues at coordinate 20,967 of DHNM01000002.1, forward strand.
CTTGATCTACTGCTTATCTACTACTATTTTCTCAATCTCAGATCTCCCCCAGATCTTTCCATGTTTCTTCTGTCTTATCTGGTTTTTCGTTTCGATTCCACCACTGTGCTTCCCAGATATGTTCCTGATATACGACTTTATCGCCGGACGTATAAATTTGAGAATTTGTCCATCTGCGGTAATCACCGTTTCCAGCCGAAACTTCTCTTCCAAACTCTGCCCATGGACCGGCAGGGTCATTCCCGGGGACATCCCCTTTTGACCACCACTGTGCTTCGAATACACTTCCCTGATAACTCACTTGATCTCCGGATTCATAGATCTGATCTTCATCCCATCCTACGGGAAGAGTCGTAACAGTAATCCTATTTGAAGATTCTGATTCACCTGCCGCATTGGACGCTGTTACATAATACGTGTAGGTTGTATTTGGTTTTGCTGAACGATCATAGAATGTTTTAACTTTCGCCGTACCAACTTCTTTTGGCTCTTCTGAGTCTGATCCACGGTAAATCACATATTCCGTCTGTCCGCCGCCGGAATCCCATATCAGGCCGGCAAACATATCCCCGACCATACCGGTCAACAACTGATCCGGAGCATTCGGACATGGCAGGTCAATGTCTAGCTCTTCACTGTATTCGGATTCTCCCAGCTCATTGAATGCTGTCACTACAAAGCTATAGCTCACATTCGAAGTGCTGAATCCTTTATCTTCATACTGCGTTTCACCGGTTTCAGCAATTTTTTCATACTCTCCGTCTTTCTCACGGCGATAGAGCCGATATCCTTCCGCTCCTTCTACCGGTTCCCATTGAACAGAAAACGCAGTACTTGTCACTTCTTTCGCAGACAGTCCTGCAGAAGGAGCTACTTTGTCCAGTTCCGGATTAGTTGTCACCTCCACGGGCTGTGACAACTCAGACTCTCCAGCTTCCGAAACAGCGGAAACCCTATAGTAATATGTTGTCGATGCTTCTGTTGTATTATCCTGAAACTCTGAATTATGAACCGCTCCGAGAATCTGATACGCTCCATCTATATCTGTCGACCTGTATATGACTGTGCCCAGCGCTTCTTCCGTCGAAGTCCAGGAAAGTTTTGTAAAATAGCTTCCATGGTCACTAACTTCAAGATCTTCAGGTTCCTGCGGTACGGGCTGTGAGGAGTCAATCATGAGTGCATCTGCTGAATTGGAAAGCTCAGACTCCCCGCCGGAGTTTACTGCCGACACCTGATAGGAATATTGGATTCCGGCAGCTGCATCCTCGTCCACAAAATCACTTTCTGAAGTACTTCCTATCACCCGCATATCCGAATCAAAGATCGAAGAACGATAGAGCAGGTAAGAATCAGCGTCCTCAGAAGTACTCCATTTAAGAGAAACGGAAGAATCCGCAGTCTCAGCCTGTAAATTCTTTGGCTCTGTAGCCGGAGGGGATGTCTCCTGATCCGTAGGTTTAACTAGAACAAAATAATTCATGTTTTTACTATTTCCATTTGAACCCATTGTCACCTTAGAGCCGGCTGAATAATCTGCTTTATATACGTCCCAGCTGACCGGCTGATCATCTTCAATCGTAACTCCAGTATCCTCATAACTTTCTTTGAGCCAATCCGGTTTTTTTGATTTCGAGATTCTGGAATCATGTGCCACATATATCTCGGCATCTGCATTAAGGTAAAAGCTCAGCAGATCATCATTAGAGGCACTACGGGATTCCACTACCGTGCGAATCCACTCCAGGCCTTTCAATTCTTCCGGAACCTTCTCAAATTTATAGGCTTTTGTGCCTGTCATACGGTCTCCTGCCACATAATCACCTGGCTGGAAGTTTTGTTGAATCGACCATTTCTTTGCATTTTCCTCACCATTCCCTCCGATGTCATTTACCAGTACATTGCGGAGTATTTCACCATCCAATACCGCCAGAATCTCTTTTTCTTTCTCCGGTTCTTTCTCGATCGGAGGATCAAATACTTCACCTGACCATTCCACAGGTGTCATAGGATATCCAGATGGAAATCCCGGCTCTGCCAGTTCACTCAAGTATTCTTCGAGATTTGTATAACCATTACCGTCCGGATCTTCATTGCGGTCCTCCGGATTTTCGGGATCAATCCCATTCCTGATTTCCCACTCGTCCGGCATGCCATCCTGATCGGTGTCAAGTGGTGCCTTTCCTTCTTCAAGTTTCGGATATCCCCCGACATCATTTTCATTTCCGATAATCGCACCTGTCTGATTTCTTACATCATCCATCACTCGTATATCGACCTGATCACGTTTCACGCTGGCACCCGCATAATCAAGGATGTCCTCATAGGCATCCTCCGGACTCTGTGTATGAACCGGCGGGTATTCAAACCGGTCTGGTACAAGATTGGCAGGACGACTCTCCTCTATCATTCCAGTACCGGTATCTGTTCCATCAAGCTTTCCATTCTTGTTGCTGTCGATCCGGTTATCCTGCAGATAAAGATTATAATTATCATTTCCACGCACGATCGCATTCTCGGGATTCTTGGAATTCACCCCTGCAATAAAATAGTTCCCAACTACATTTCCGTACCCTTTTGTTCCGGACTCACCACCGGCAACGTAGGGGTAATCTCCCCAGTTATACACAATATTATTCACGAAATCCATCACGCCTTTAGCTTTTGGATTCCGGTCATTATTATGAGCATAAAGATCATGATGCATGGAAATCGTATTCATCTCCACAAGTCCGCCCATCGAATGTGTGAGAAGACCTTCTGACATGATCGTCCACTGAACGGAGATGTTTTTCGACTTCTGATCCTCGTATTTCTTACTCTTGATCGAAAGGACCTCATCTCCACCCCAGGAATAAGAGCAGTGATCAATCATCATATTCTGGCAGTCCTCCAGATACATCGAGTCATCCTGAGTTTTCTCTGCCCCTGTTCGAAACCGCATATAGCGCATGACCACGTCGCTGCAATTGATAAACCGTATGGTCTCTCCCTTCACGGTAACGCCGCCACCGGGAGCCGTCTGACCTGCTATCGTGATGTTTGAACTGTTTTTGACCACTGTCTTTGGAATCTCAAGATCACCGGATATCCCAAATACGATCGTCCTTGGAATATCCCCGACAGTCATCAGGGCATCATGAAAGGTACCCGGCCCTGTCAGTTCCCGGCTATTCACGACATATACCTCTCCGCCGCGTCCCCCTTTAGCGGCATATCCGAATCCCTCTGCTCCCGGAAATGCGGGAAGTTGATCATAGTCTGCTTTTACCCGATCCGGCGGCAGCAGCAAAAGCGCACCCGCCGCAGCCAGAGATACCGCCATAGCCGAACATCTGAGTCTGAACTTTTTTTCTCTGATCTTCCTTTCTTCTTTCACTTTCCACATTTTATACCTTCTCCTGTACTTATTTTTCAACTTCCGGCAGCTTTGTTACATCTTCCGGAATATCTACAAGGTACAAATTACAGTAACCACTCACCGTACTGTTAAACAAGATACTCTTCCCATCTGCGGTAAATCTGGGATGTGGGTGGTGGCTTCCATAATAAAAGCTTCCATCATGCATGCAGAGTACTTTTGCGGAATCGAAATTTTTTCCATTATATCGATACAATTTGATTGATTTTCCAGAGTCGCTAACAATCAAGTTGAAGTCGTTGGAATGGATGTGATCTGGACTTGGAAATGGTACACATGGAGCCTCTCTTTTATCTGATCCGTCATAGCGCACACATCCAAAACGAGATGTTCCGTCTGGCTCATGTACCTGATAACCGATCTTCTCGCCCTCTGCGAACCAGTATTCATGACCAATCTTCTCACCCTCCACTCTGCGTTCTCTCAAACGGACCGGAGTTCCTTTATCGGTATCCAAAAGCCAGATTCTGTGATCCACCATCCCCCATGGACCTTCATGACAGAACGTGAGTAGATTTGTCTTCGTCGGCGATGGATTTACATGTCCGACCCAGCAGTATTCCTGCCAGATTTCATCTGCTTTTTTCGAATCTACATCAACTCGTATGATGCGGCAGTCCGGCTTCGCCCTAAAGATATCTCTCATCCCCACATAACTTGCTCCAAGGTTGATATGAATTCTTTTCGACAAGTCTTCCATCAACACAATATATACTGACTTCCCATCCGCACCGCTCAAGCCTCCATGAAGTTCAAATCCCTCCGGAGCCTCATAGATCTTTCGTATTTCCAGTGTCAGAAGGTCCAGCGCATAAACTGCCCCTGCTCTGATATAATACACTTCCGGTCTTTTGGGGTTTACATCATTGATAAAATCCGCCGGATTTTCTTCTCTGGCTTGAAAATCTGTAAGCCGGCTGATTTCCCCGCTCTCAATTTCAATGCTGAAAAGATTAGTCGCATTTTTGCGATCAGAAGAAAACAACAGCCGCTTACCGTCATCCCACCATCCGTTGTTTGTAAAATATTTATGGTGACTGTGGCCAAGATAGGATGTCAGCTGCCATACACCGACCCCTGATACCCTGTCCTGATACCTTATTTTCTCGGATTTATATGTTTCATATAATTTCAACTTTCTACCTCCCTACAGCTTATTTTGCCGCATGTTTTTCTAATATACCCTCTGTAATTCCGTACACATGAGCAGAAATGCTCCTGTCCCATGTAAATCATTCTCTCCGGTAGGCCGGTTACAGTAGTGACCATAATCCCCCACACCTGTACCAACGCAGATTCCATCGATAATCAAGTCATCTCCACGATATTTCAGGCGATCTACTATTCCATCAAAAGCTTTTTTTGCTGCTTGTATATTACTCCGATCTAAGAATCCCATCCGCACAGCCTTGCAGATTGCCGCTGCGAACAGGCAGCTGCAGGATGTTTCCAGCCAGTTTCCGGGAACTTCACCTTTATCGACGACCTGATACCACAGCCCACTCTCATCCTGATAGCATTCCACGGCCAATAAAAGGTCTGTTGCCATTCGAATCAATTCCTGACGGCCGGAAAAATCTTCTGGCATACACTCAATTTCATCGAGCAGTGCCACCGGCACCCATCCAATTGCTCTTCCCCAGAATTCCGGTGACTTTCCGGTTTCGGGGTCTGCCCATGGTCTTTGTTTCTTGCTATCCCAGGCATGGCAGAACAGCCCCGTCTTCTCATCCTTTGTTTTTTCCCGCATCAAAAGTGCCTGACAGGCACAGATATCAAAACATTCGGGATCATCAAAGTACTTTCCATATAACGCGAGAATCGGCCCGGCCATGTACAGCCCATCCAGCCACATCTGGTCTTTGCACTTTACTTTATGCCAGTAACCACCCTCCTTGTTTTTCGGAAAATTCTTCACCACATGGATCAGATACCGGATTGCTTTCGCATAGCGCTCATCCCCCGTTTCCTGATACATCCGAAAGATCAGAATACCCGGCTGTATATCGTCTAATTCATCGGAATCAAACGCCAGAACCTCACCATCCAACTTAACCAGACTGTTCACCCATGCGTTAATATATTCCTTGTATTTCTTATCACCACATAGTTCGTAAGTTTTCTCCATGCCGGAAAGGAACACACCCTGATGATAATGGAAATGTCCCTTAGGCGGCAGATCTACCGCGCTAAATTTTCTCATCATGGTGTCGCAGGCCTGCTTTGCATAATCCAATGGGATTTTCTCTGCATTCTTACTATTGTTCATAATCATTCTCCTGTTTTTTTCTATTATATCATGATGTCTGCGGGTTGCTGTGTGCTCTCACCCTTTAATTGCTCCGATCATTACACCTTTTTCAAAAAACTTCTGCAAAAACGGATAGACACACATAATCGGCAGACTGCTGATTACAATCAAAGAGTATTTCAGCAGCTGATGTACCTGCGGAGAACGTGCCATTTCAATATCCTGCATCATATCTGACTTCTGATTTTCCATTAAGATATTGCGGAGAACCAGCTGCAGCGGATATTTGGACGGTGTTCTCAGATAAATCGAGGCATTGAACCATGCATTCCAGTGTCCGACTGCATAATAGAGAATCATAACTGCCAAAGTCGCTTTGACGAGAGGCAGCATCACCTTACCCAGAATCTGCATATGGCTGGCGCCATCTAATCTTGCAGCTTCCGATAAGGTCTCAGGAACCGACAGAAAAGCACTTCGCATAATAATTAAATTGGAAGTACTGACCGCTCCCGGGAGAACAATTGCCCAGACGCTGTCAAGAAGCCCCAGAGATTTAACGTTCAGATATCCGGGGATCATTCCTCCGGAGAAATACATCGTGATGATGACCAAAATCGTGAACGGCTTCCGCAGCATCAGTTCCCGTCTGGATAATACATATGCGCCAAGTATTGTAAGCACCAGGTTCAGTATCAGCCCGATTCCCAGAATCAGAAATGTATTACCAAATCCAAATAATACCAGCTTATTTTTAAACACCATCCGATACCCATCCAGTGTCAGTCTGCCAAGTGGTTTCAAGAGCAGGCCCCCATGCCGCATCAAAGCCTCAGGATTACTTATGGACGCGATAATAACAAAATAAAATGGATAAAGGCAGGCCACAGCTATCGCTGTCAGGATAATATAATTAAATACCGTAAAAATCCGATACCCTGTACTTTTATCTTTCATTCTTTAGACCTCCCCTCACCATAGTCCCATGTCCGTGACTTTCTTCGTTATCTTATTCGCCGTTACGACCAGAAACATGTTAATTACCGAGTTGAATAATCCAACCGCCGCCGCATAACTCCAGTTTGCCTCCAGAAGACCTTTCCTGTATACATACGTTGAGATAACGTCTGCCGTCTCATAAATTCCAGGATTGTAAAGGAGAATAATCTTCTCATGTCCGACGCCCATGATTGATCCAATCCTTAATATCAGCATCATGATAATAGTCATCATAATAGACGGAAGGGTCACATGTATCGTCTGCTGCCAGCGGTTTGCACCGTCAATTCTGGCCGCCTCATACAGTTCCTGATCCACGCTTGACAGTGCGGACAGATAAATGATGGCGTTCCAGCCGATAGTCTGCCACAATCCCGATATTACGTAGATTGGCACAAAGTAATTCTTATTGGACAGCATGGAAAGTTTCCCGTTAACCAATCCCATCTGAGAAAACATCTGTGTGATAAACCCATCGTGATCTACAAACATCCGAACCATCCCGCAGATGACCACCATAGAGATAAAGTGAGGCAGGTATGTAAATGTCTGAAGTGCCCCTTTATACTTACGATGTCCCACTTCATTGAGCAAAAGTGCCAGGATAATCGGAGCCGGAAACGTAACAAGCAGGTTTGTAATGCTGATTGTCAGCGTGTTGCGAATCAGCCTTCGGAAATAGACAGAGTTAAAAAAGTCAATAAAATGTTTCATTCCGAAATGATCTGCCCACGGACTTCCCAAAATTCCCTTAAACGGAACAAATTCCTTGAATGCGATAATCACACCATACATCGGTTTGTAACAGAAAATCAGGTAAAAAAGTAAAACAGGAAGAAACATCAGATAGGCGGACTTATTTTTCTTAAGATCCTTTTTCAGTCTAACCCAGTAGGAAACTCGCGCCGTATCCGGCGCAGTTCCTTTTGTTTTAGATTTCGTCATGTTGCTCCCCCTCTTATCGTTTGCTATACTCGTCAACCGCACCCTGCAGGATTTCCTGTACTCTGTCAACGCCCATAGATTTTAAGGTATCAACATAGTTATCGTACTGATCAAGAGATTCTTCACCGCGGACAAACTTTATGATCATCTCATCGCGATAAGTTGTGAGTTCACTTAACAGGCTGGAATATTCACTGGTATCTTCTGCATTAATCGTGACTCTGGGAAGTTTGTATTCTTTGGCATTGTTAGCGATAAATCTTTCCTTCGCTACAGTCTGTCTCTCATCTTCATTATAAGAATACTTTGAGTCAGAGACGAACGGCCCGTTTGTATAAGACATAGCATATTCAGCTGTCACCTGCTGGGGCGTCAGACCATCCGGATTATCAAGGACAAGATCGCTGAACTTTAAATCCCCGTCTTTCAACTCATAGGTCTTTCCCTCAATCCCATAATTGTAAAGCATATGACCTTCATCTGTGTATCCGTAATTCAGAAACTTTGCCACTTCTTCAGGATTTCTACAGGAATTTGTAATTGCTGTGACAATTCCGACAACATCATTATTATAATGACCATATAATGGAGTATCACCCTTGTTCGCAACAAGGTTTTTAATTCCTGCCAGAGAATAATCTGCTACATCTTTATTCGTTGATAACAGGTTTCCCATAAATCCACCCACAGCGCCAACAGACGCACCAGCTTTTCCGGTCAGCATATTTGCCTTAACGGTCTCATCATCAATCGTCGAAAAGTTCGGATCCAGCAGCTCGTCTTCATACAGCTTATTTAACCATGACAGAACGTCTTTAAACTCTGGCTGCTCATAGCCGATTACCACCTTGCCATCATCAACATAATTATCCGCGCAAACCAGACCAAATGGAGAGGTCACGATACCTCTTTGCAGCATTTCTATTAGAGTGTCGCTCTTTAAACAGAAGGGAACCTCTGCCCCTTTCTTCTCCTTGAATGCCTTAAGCAGGTTATAAAACTCATCCGCTGTCTCAGGGAGTTCGAGTCCAAATTCTTCGCACCAGTCATCGCGAAGAGTCAGTCCATACCCGCCTTTTGCCTCCTCATCTCCTATGATGTAGGCAAAACCATAGATACTTCCATCTGATGTCTTAACCTGTTTGAGGATATCCGGCTTCTCGCTGATCGCTTTCCAGTAATCTGGCGCGTTTTCTTTTACAAACTCTTCACTCATCGGATAAATCAACCCATCCTGGATCGCTTTCTCTTCCCCGCCGTTATAAAATGATTGGAAATTATATGCCAAAACATCAGGCAGTTCCCCAGATGCCAATAGCAGATTCATAGCCTGATTCCCCTCCACATGAACCATATCCATATCAAAACCTGTCTTTTTTTCCAGTTCTTGTCCAAGCGGCAGAGCATCAAAGGAATCGTATCGGTCATTCCATGCACCGGCAAGCTTCATACCGTATGTAAATTTTTCTGCGTCTTTCACGGGATATGTCACTTTTCCCATTTCTGATGAAGATGATTTTGACGATTCACTGGTCGTATTTGTCTTTGTACCAGCATCGGTTTTCGCTGAAGTCTCCTCATTTCCCCCACACCCGGTAAGCATTCCTGCCGCCAGGGCACCTGCTGCCAGCAGCGAAATTCCTTTTCTGATTGATTGTTTTGTTTTCATACCTTCTCCTCCTGGTTTTTTATTTCTAATACCACTATATCTTCCCTTATGCAGAATCTGAAGTGTCAAAAGGCAAAAAAGAAGGGCAAAATGTATCTCTAACCCTTCTTTCATACATTTTGTCCTTTTGCTTTTACATAATGTCCGGGGAGAAAAGATCCCCTTTGTATCATATCAAATTTTTATAATCCGCCGACGTCATACCGATCGCTTTGCGAAAGTTTCTGCGGAATGTTCTGGAATTCGCATATCCGACTGCTCCAGTGATTTCTTCTATCGTCATATCAGTGGTTGTTAAAAGCTTCTTCGCATGTTCAATTCTGACATCATTAATATAATCCAGCAGATTTACTCCTGCCTGTTCTTTGAATATCCGTGACATATAGCGCGGAGTAATCTTCATCTCATCTGCGATCGCGGATATATTCACATTACTGTCACTGTAGTGTTCCTTTACAAATTCTTTGATGGCAGAAGAAAGCATACCTGATTCCTTACTGTCCTGATCAACCGCCCTACAGACCAGACGCAGGAAATCAAAGAATTCAGTTTGCAGGCCACTTAAAGTCTCGGAAGTCCTCATTTTTCTCAATACTGCCCAGACAGCATCCTCCTGAACTTCTCCGTCACGAATCAGATCCTGAGATAACATCAGAACATGATTAACAATAGCCAGCACATAATAGAGATTTGCGTTAAAAGTTTTCCCGGAGTCTTTCAATTCTTCAAACAATTCTATGCTGATCTCTTTCCCGCGGACAATGTCTGCCGCCCTTGCCACCTCTCCAAACTTCTTTCCATAATATTCGAGCCGTCCGATAGATGTAACATCTACCTTATCCACCATCTCTGCCTGTATTACACCATCCGGCTGTGTGTAATAACGTTGTTCATTCGTCTCAGTGATCTCTGCATAAGCCGATTCCACATAATCAAAAATATCAAAGATCTCTCCAATTGTTACCGCCAGATCAGCTTCCAGACGTTTCTGGAAGAAATCATTCAGCCACAGAAATTTCTCCATACTGACATACTGCCACTCTTCCTCCCGGCCCGGATCAATAAAGAAAAGAAACACGAGAAGCATATCATCCTGTGTCTTCAAATATTGAAATTTGTTATCGAAAAGTTCCTTTGTAATATTGTCAACTAAAAAGGATAGCATTTCCTGATCTGTAGTAATCTTGGAAGCCGGACCTTTCTCCGTATTTTGCATACTTACCGTGACAAAGGCAAAGTGTTTTTCTCTATAGTGAGATCCCAGCAATTCTTCTTCGCCAAGTTTTCTGAAGAAGTTTGTTTTTCCTTTCATAATTGAGAGGAGGCCTAACTCACGGTCATATTCACGGCGCTTTTCCATTGAATCCTGCATTACCTGGTTTTCTCGATATAGGTTTAGAAGATTTTTTTCAACTACAGTAAACTCATCTTCCTGATCTTCCGCCCGCTCTGGCAGGATTTCGATCAACTGACGAACCGGGCGATAATTTCTCCTTTGCAGTATAATCACGGCTGCCACTCCAATCACGGTCCCAGTCAATACGACAAGTAAATTGATATTGCGATTTCTTGTCACCTCCGACATAAATGTCTTTTTTGGCATACACGCAATAAATTTCCATCCTGTGATATCTGAACTTGTGCTGGCTCCCACGTACTGTTCCTCTCCGACTTCAAAGTAAAGGTTCCCTTTTTCGCTTTTCGATTTCACACGTGTTTTAAACTTATCTGTATCAAGTTTCAATTTCTCCCCGTACTGACCAAGAACATGATTATTCTCATCCAATATCAGAATACTGTTTCCGAGATTTGCTTCATTTTTCATCAACTGCTCGATAAACTTTATAGACATGGAGACCATCAGGTATCCGGAATATTGCTCGCCTGACTCTGGCAGCGGTAGTGCGTAAACCAGATTTTCTTTCCCGTACTTTTTATAACTCATCGTCTTTGAGATTCGAAATCCATTTTTATCAACTGACAGCTGTTGTCTTAAAGTGTCTAAATCTACAGCAATCCTGCCTCTGGATAGCATCGTATTATGTATATAGCTAAGCTGATTCGCCGTGCTTGATGTAATCAGATAATCCCTGTCTTTCAGATATATCATCACCTCAATATCAGGATTAGCACATTGAAACAATCGCATGCTTTTATAACAGTCACGCATCTGCCTGTGAAAGACCTCATCATTTCCGGTGCTGAAAGCATACAGAGAATAATCCGGATTCATAAGGTAATAATTAGCCGTCTCCAGAATATCGTCCATTTGGTTATCGATGTTGTACTTTATATTCTGCAGTACAAAGTCGTTCACCTGGTTGATTTTTCGCTCTACCAGGTTTTTATTGATGAGAAAATTAATCATCGCACACAAAATCGGTATCATTAATGTAATACATCCCAAGATAATCCATCTGTAGAGAGTACTGTATCTTCTTGCAGACACCCTCTTTGCAAACCTTCCTTTCATATATGCCCCTGTCATTTAGTTTTATCCTCCCCCACTTAAACCTTATGATCTTGCAAAACAGTGACCCATATTTCGTAATATCATGCATTTCAATTGTATATATAATACTATGGTATTGGCTTTGTTTCAATAATCATTGTTATTTATTTCATAAAAATGGCAAAAAGAAGGATTTCTACAGGCGCTTTTCATTTCCTGCAAAAATCTTTCTCTCAAATATATGTCATTTCTTTTCCGGCAAGCTATACATTATATCGCCGTATATCCGCCGTCTACCTTCATATTGACACCTGTTACATATCCGGAAGCACATCTTAATAAAATCTTTCGATTTACACAACATTTCTTTCACTCTTATCTGATATGATAGTTTTCGTTAAAAAATGGCATGCTAATAAATGATACAGCTCAATAGGCTGAGTTTTGAATATCTGCAAGATTATAGACGCACGATACTATGAGAGGAATAAGTGCTGATGCACTTTACTGGGTGATATATGACGAACCAAAAACGAGATAATATTCCATGGATACTGGGTGTATTCTTCTGCTTTTTATGCTGGCTTTTTGTAAGGCACGGGATCTTCGGATCTATGGTGGACTGGATCAGCCAGCACAGTGTATTCCCGGATTATTTTCGCCGGTTATTCTACGAAACCGGGAAGTTGCTTCCGGACTTCGCACCAAATATCGGTGGCGGGCAGAATATCTACAACTTTTCCTATTACGGACTCTACAGTCCTGTTGTCCTGTTCTCTTACCTACTGCCATTTGTAAAAATGGGAACCTACATTATGGTAAGCAGTGTTGTCTGCTACGTTCTATCAATTGTACTCTTTTATCTGTGGATACGCGGAAAATGTAATAACAAGTGGACTGCCGCTGCAATTGCCTGCATGTTCGGTCTTTCGGCACCTCTTCTGTATCAGTCATATAATCAGCTGATGTTTGTAGACTACATGATGTTTCTGATCATCGCCCTGATCGGTACCGATCAGTACCTGGAAGATAAAAAGAGCGGTCTGTTAATCCTGGGTACTTTTCTCATGATCATGACGAGTTTTTATTTCAGTATCGGAGGACTGATCGCTCTGATCTGTTATGGAAGTTCGACCTATCTGGTCAAGGAAAAAGATCTGACATCACGCAGATTTTTTTCCTGTGCACTGGGATATGTATACCGGCTTGGTATCGCCGTCCTCATGAGTGGGATTCTTCTGATTCCGACTGCATATACACTGGACAGCGGAAGAAAGCAGCCACTTCGCTTAAAACTGCAGTGGCTGATCCCGGAATTTAAACCGGCCAGATTTATGTACAGTCCCTATGGCCTGGGCTTATCCGCGTTTGGAGTCACGGTTCTGATCACAGGTTTATTCTACAAAGGATGGAGAGAAAAGCTTCTCTCCGCTGAGCTGCTGATTCTGCTTGGCATACCTGTCTTCGGATACCTGCTGAATGGCGGTCTCTATGACAAAGACAAGGTATTCATTCCTTTTCTCCCGGTAATCTGCTATCTGACGGTCATTTATCTGGAAAAGATAAGGCAGCAGAAGATGAAACTGTGGTTTTTCATAATCCCGTACCTGATCACCATCGCCCTGATCTATTTCAGTCGGTTTGATATCAGATATGAGCACAGCTGGACTTACTCCGTAATCGAGGCAGTGATCATGCTCAGCGTATTCCTGATCTGTATGTATTATAAACGCACGGATCTCCTTCCGGCTCTCACATGCATTGTATTGTTCGTCGTCGGATATGGAATCAGCGTAGAGTCAGACATCATAGTTCCGAAAGAATTCTATCGGAGTGTGACCTCAGACTCTTACAAACAGGCGGTCAGAATGACGGCAAAACAGGATTCCTCAATGTACCGCATGGAGCAATTTGGAAATGCAGACACGGGCAAGGCGAATCTAAACCGAATTCACGATATTCATCAGCACATCGCAAGTTTATATTCGTCTTCCTACAATGCAGACTATCAGGAATTTCGCGATCATACCTTCCGGTTAAATGAACCTTTCCGGAATGATATGATGCAGCCGGCAACCGACAATCCACTGTTTCTGCGCTTTATGGGTGTCAGATATCTGATCACGGATATTCCGCCTGTAGATTATAAACCCGTCTTTCGGGAAAAGGAAGCAGCTGTCTGGAAGAATGAACATGCAGCACCAGTCATCTATGCCTCAAACCAGCTGATGTCGGAAGACAGCTATAAGAAACTGGCATTTCCGCAGAATGAAACCGCTCTTTTGCAGGCGGCTGTTGTCCCGGGAAAAAAAGTGAAACCTGCCAAGATAGAGAATTTTTTCGAACCGTCCGGTCTTACCCTGCCGCTCGTAAGCGAAGAGCATCTTCGAATTTTTCCCGCAAAGGATGGAAATGGTTATGAAATTGCAGCAGACCAGAACACGAAAATCAAAGCAAGTATCACTCCGGATGCCAAAAACGATCTCCTGGCTCTCGATTTCTCTGTCAGGAATCACAGACCAAATGAGAACATGTATATAAAACTGTCGCACCAGGCAAACCGTCTCTCTTCTGAAGAGCATTCCTATGCGAACCACAACGAGAATTTCACCTACGTTGTCTCCGTTGAACCGGGTACAGATACGGTCAGCATGACCCTTGGAAAAGGAAGGTACCAGATTTATAATATGAAAGCTTACCGCGGTCTCTCGGAGAGTTTAAATGACACAGGCCTTTATCAGAATACGTTTGAGCCTGATCAGAAATCCAAAAATGACATGACAGATAACACAATTTCCGGTAGTATTGAGGCCGCACAGGGAAGCTGGCTTATCACCAGCATTCCCTACGATCAGGGATTCACCATTCTGGTGGACGGCAAAAAGGTTCCCGATCAGAAAGTAAACACCGCATTTTTAGGGTGCAGACTTCCTGTGGGAAACCATAAGATAACGATCACCTATCATGCTCCCGGATTAAACGCCGGCACCTGTGTGAGCATGCTTGGAACTTTGCTGTTTCTTATACTGCTCACGGTCTGGCACTATAAAAATAATAAGAACTTTATCTACTCCGAAGAGGAATGATCAAAGCTGGCGAGCGGATGCCAGCACAATACCTGCCGTCCGCAGCCTTTTTTCATATCCGGCCTTTTTTTGCGGCATTCCTCTGTCACATAAGGACACCTGGGCGAGAAGCGGCATCCCATAAGAGAATATTCTTTCTCTTCTTCACCCGGAAGTGTCAGTTCCTCCTCCCATTTATCACCGATTCTTGGAACCGCATCCAGCAGCAGCCTGGTATAGGGATGAGCCGGATGATCCATGATCTGACTCGCCTCCCCGTATTCGATCAGGCAGCCCCGGTAGATTGTGGCGATAAAGTCGGATACGTAGTAAGCAGTCGACAGGTCATGGGTGACATAGATAAAAGAAACATGATATTGATCCTTTAACTCTTTAAAGAGGTTGACGATGTTCATCTTCATGGATGCGTCAATTGCCGCAACCGGTTCATCCGCGATGATCAGTTTCGGGCGTGTAATCAAAGCCCGGGCTATAGAGATTCGCTGCAGCTCCCCTCCGGAAAACTGTGCGGGGTATTTTCCCCGTATAACCGAAAGTGACATTCCAACACTGTGCAGAGTCTCATCGATCAGAGCTTCCGCTTTCTGTCTGTCTTTACAGATACCAAGACGTATTGCTGTATTGAACAGATAGCTGTCTACAGACTTTCGCATGGAAAACGTTTCATATGGATTTTGAAAGATTGGCTGTACATCCAGTCGAAACTGCCTTGGATCATATTCTTTTTTGTCCGAGTAGGATTTTCCATCAAGCCGGATCTCGCCCCGGTCTGCCTGATACATGCGAAGAATCATCTTGCAGAGCGTTGTTTTTCCACATCCGGATTCTCCGACCAGAGATAAGATCACAGGTTCTTCTGCATCAATATCCAAAGAGACATCATCCACCGCCACCAGTTTTTTTCTGCTTAACATACCGCCAATTCGAAATACTTTACTCACATTTTTTAGTTCCAGGAGTTTTTCCGACATCACTCCACCTCCCTCTCATTATGATGGCAGGCGGCATAGCGTCCCTTTTCCACCTCTACAAGCTCTGGCACTTCCTGCCGGCACAGATCTGTGGCTTTCGGACACCTCGGAGCAAAACGACAGCCGGGCGGCGGATTTTTCAGTGCCGGAGGACGGCCGGGAATTCCCGCTTTCTGTGATTTATCGCCCACACGGGGAAGCGAATCCACCAGCATTTTCGTATAAGGGTGAATCGGATCCCGGAAAATATCCCCGGTGCGCCCAATCTCAGCGAAGCTTCCCGAATACATAATTCCCATACGGTCTGTCACCTGATAATGGACACCCATATCATGACTGACCAGTACAATGGTATTCTGAAACTGTCTCTGCAGGCGCATCAGCAACATTAATATTCCCTTTTGGACCACCACATCCAATGCCGTAGTCGGTTCGTCTGCCAGGACAACACCCGGAGACATAAAAGTGGCAAGTGCGATAATCACACGCTGACGCATTCCTCCGGAAAGCTGGAAAGGATAGGCTTCCAGGATATCGGGAGATAACTGTAGTTCTTCCAGATACTTTTTCACACGGTTTAAAACTTCCTCCTCCGTTTCATTTCCACGCTGTTCCTTCGGAATCGAATCCAGGAACTGCCGTTTGATTCGGACAATCGGATTGAGCACACTCTGTGCAGCCTGCGGCACATAGGTGATATTCTCCCACCATGTCTTACGGATATTTCCTGTCTCATAATGGAACTCTTTTCCATTCTTCTCCCCGGTAAGCATTACTTTTCCCGAATCAATCTGAAGCGGATATTCCGTGATATCATAGATTGTTTTCAGCAGAGTTGTCTTGCCGCATCCGGATTCACCGGCAATCCCGAAGATCTCATTGTCATGGATCTTAAGATTCAGATCATTTAAAGTGAGCACATCTTTATCCATGGTTTTATAGGAGGCTGAAAGATGATCAATTGTAAGCATAGTTACTTCCCCCTTTTCATCGATAAGAAATCATTGTATCCCGTGATCAGAAGAAACAGACCGACAAAGAGTACGACCGTAGCCACAATCGGAGAGCCGATCCAGAACCACTGACCGGCGAAGATCGCATTGCGCTCTCTTGCCCACTGAATCATATTTCCGAGTGAAATCAGATTTGCCGGAGACAGTCCCAGCACAGCAAGACTCGACTCAGAACCGATAGCAGAAAGTGTGGCATTCATGAAGTTGGACAGCGACCAGGTGAGTGCATAAGGCAGAATCTCCGTCACGACTACCTGAACCGTCCCTTCCCCTGAAAACCAGGCCGTATGGATAAAATCTCTCTCTTTCATAGTTAAAGCCATAGACCGAATCTGCCGGCTTGGCCATGCCCATGCAAACATCGCCAATACCAGCGCCATAAGAAAGACTGTGGACGACCCCTTCATCAGCGATGTCATCAAAATCAGAATAGGAAGAGAAGGGATGACCACAAAAGTATCTGTCAAAAGTGTCAGAACACGATCTGCAATTCCACCGGAAAATCCTGCAAGAAGCCCGACGAAAACCCCCACCACCGTTCCGATTGTCGCTACAATCAGGCCGATCATCAGCGAATTATGGATGGCTTCGATGAGAAGCCACATCACATCCTGCCCCATGCTCGTTGTTCCAAGCCAGTGCACAAACGAAGGACTTAACTGCTCCGGATACGTATTGTAGGTAAATGGATTCACATGCGGGATATAATAAATTACAAAACCAATCACCAGAAATACCGCTGTCGTGATGAGTCCGATCTTCAGTTGGATGTTCGCATTTTTCCAAAATTTTTTCATCTCATCATCCTTTCTTCAGCTGTACCGGATGCGCGGGTCGATAAATGGATACATCAAATCCACAATCAGCGTAGCCGTAGAAATCGCAAGGATCGAAATTGTAATGCACCCCAGAATCATGTTGTAATCCGACTGAAGGATTGCCTTTTGAATCAATGTACCGACACCGGGATACCCAAAGATGATCTCCGTCATGATCGAACCACCGAATACACCACCGAGACTCATCGCGAGAGCTGTAATCTGAGTCAGAATTGAGTTTCGTAGCACATAATCTTTCCCGATCACCTTTTCCGGAACTCCGCGGTATCGGGCAAAAGTCACAAACTCTTCCTCGGCTGTCGTAGCGGAAAGTGATTTCATTGATATAATCCACCACCCTGCCCCGACAAGCAGCAGGGAAATGGCCGGAAGAATCGAGGCCTTCAACAGTGAACCGAGAAAAGCTCCTGTTCCTCCCATCGTATTCATTGTTGTCTGCAGGGGAAACCATCCCAGCAGATAGGCAAAGACAATCTGCAAAACCAGCGCAACGATAAAATACGGAATCGGATAGATACAGATAGCTATCCCCTCCATGATTTTAGAAGAACGCTTGTTCTTCCGAAATCCGGCCTGAAGGCCAATCAGGTTTCCGATCACCCAGGCGATCACTGTTGTTGTCAGAGACAGACAAAGCGTGTAGGGCAGATACGTGGCAATAATCTCACCCGCGGGCGTTGGATAACTCATCAGAGAAGGTCCGAAGTCAAAGTGCAGGAGTCCATGCCACAGGAAACTTCCATACTGCTTCAGGAGTGAACCTTCCAGTCCAAATTGTATTCGCAGCGAATGGCGAAGCGATTCCATCTGAGCAGGATCCATCTGACCCGAACGTGACTCCATCTGTCCGATCATGTTTTCCACGGGATCCGAAGGAAACATGCGGGGAATGAAGAAGATAAAAGTAACTCCTATCCAGATCGTGAAAATCCAGGTAACGAGCCGAAGCCCTAAATATTTTCGAAACTTCAAATGCAATCACCTCATTTCGATTCATCTTTCACAGGGGAAATCTCAGGTGTCATATATTTGAAGCAGCTCCACCACCACCAGGGACCATTATACGGATTCTCGGCATTGGGATAATTGCCCCAGTATGTGCTGTTTGTCGGTACAAACTTCACTCCGGAATGGAAACCGATAAATGGCATATCAGCAATCGCTATTTTCATGAAATCCATCCCCAGCTGATAAGATTTCTCGTCATCCGGCGACAGTCCGGCCAGCTCATGGATAATCTTCGTAGCCTCAGGATTGTTCCATCGCGTTCCCTGACCGGATCCCCGCTTGCCATAGGGCACAATCAGGTCCGCATCCCATCCACTGATCTGCGAATAAATATCTTTGGTAATTCCACCTGTGGGCCAGTAACCGGCAATATCAAACTCGCCCGTGGCCCCATGGGTATCCCAGGTTGCGCTGCTCTCACTGGAAATGTTGCATTTCAGCCCGAATTTGCTCAGCTGATCATAAGCGGCCTGTACTCCCCGGCCTGCCTGAGCTTCTGTGTCAGCCATGTATGTCATGTTAATGGTAAACGGCTTCCCGTCAAAGTACCATCCGTCATCTTCCTTCGTAAGTCCTGCTTTTTTCAAAAGCTTCTCTGCCGACTGTGGATCATGCTTCCAGCAGCCAATTCCAAACAGATCGATCAGTTCATCTTTGTCATCCGGAATGTCATAGCCTTTCGCTTTCAGTTTTTTGGCCATTCGCCCGGCATAACCGGAATCAAAAGGTTTGACCGTTGTTCCGTCTCCGAGATCCAAAGTAAACTCTTCCACCCAGGGTAACAAGGGCAGATAATACATTTTCTGCATGGCATTTGTCGCCGTCAGAATCGGGAAGGGGCTCGCCCTTCCGACACCGTCAAATATCGTGTCGGAGATATCATCAAAGTTCATCGCCATCGCAATTCCCCATCGGAAATCCGGATTGTCATAAGGTGCTCCTTTTCCCATGGAGAATGCAAGACCTTTTGAGCAGGGATCATCGCTGGTCGCATATGGAAAATCATGATACCAGCAGGAAATCCTGTCGTTGTCCTTCATCATCTTCTCGAGCATCTCAGGCGTAACTTCACAGAGAATATCCACTTCGTTGTTGATCATGCTCATCTGCCTTGTCGTGTCATCTCCCAGAACCTTAAACAGGATGTATTTCGCTTTCGGCTTCTTTCCAGTGACAACACCGACTGTACTGTTTTTCCAGTCTTCTCTGCGTTCATAAAGAATCCATTTTCCAAGCTTGTCAAAGGCTTTTACCGTATAAGGACCTGCAACAACCGGTTCACTGTCCTTAAATGTTGTGACATCCGATTGTTTTGAGTAGATATGTTCCGGAACGATTCGCAGATCATTTCCATATATAGTGACACCGAACCTCAGTGCAAGACGCGGGAAAGATTCATTTGTCACGATTTTGATCGTATAATCATCCACTTTGTCAACAGACTTGAATACTTGATTATAATAGTCCGATGCGCCAATCCCGGGATTCTCCATGATCATGTGGAATGTATAAACAACATCATCCGCTGTCAGATCTTCCCCATCTGACCATTTGATTCCTTTTCGAATTTTAACGATATGCTCCGTAAAATCCTCATTCGATTCCGGCATACCGTCTGCAACTTCTCCGAACTGTTCTCCTTTTACTGTATCCATCTCCCACATCATCGCTGACATTAGCTGATGTATACCGAATCCGACCTGCGTGCCGGACATGTAGGTGTTAAACTGTCCCGGGACATCTGTGGGGGTCTGTGCCTCCACGATCAGCGTCTCATCCCGGGGTGTTCCGACCTCAGTCATATCTCCTTTTTTGCCGCCGGATCCGCCCCCGCCTCCTTTTCCACATCCGGCCATTCCTGCCACAAGCGATGCCACAAGCACAGGAGTCAAAAGTTTTAGTAAGCTTTTTCGCATAACGAATACCTCCTATTCATTTACTGTCGTTTTGTACTTTCAATGAATCGTTATCAGAGGTTGTCTACTTTATGTAAACATGTACTAGTATGGATAATTCAGTATATACAATGGGTGGCATTCATATGCTAATAAAATCACTTGCTTTCTGCTGCTTTTTTTCTCTCTCCTGTCTGTTGTTTCTGATAAGATTCCCGCACCATCTGTGTGAGTTCCCTTCCTCCATTTGAATACCAGTCGCTTACGAAGGTGTCGAAGTACGCCACTGGTTTATCTCCGCAGACAATCTGCAGAAACGCCTGTTTTTCCAGTTTTAAAAGTTCAGGGGGGACTTCACCCTCCACATCCCCCATTGACAGTGGGATATTGCTCTCTATCCCGGAATCTGCCAATAATCCTGCGGCAGTGATCCGAGAGGCATAGGCTGCCCACGCATTCGCAGTCGTCACATTGCCATTCAGATATGTTTTGCATGTATCGTAATAAGATTTCTCCAAACCCGATAGAGAATCGACCGACTGTTCACCTTCCAGAGCTGCTCTGATATTTCTTGTGCTCCGAAACAGCCCGTCTCTGTAATCCACATTGATATTCATGGGACGGGCAGTGGGATCCACGTTTAACGCAAAGTATTCATTGATTTCATCTGCATTTTTATCCTGATACCTGGAATAGTCAAACATAGCGCTGATATACTTGGGCACGATTTCCGGATGTTTATATCCCTTCCTCACCACCACATACTGCCAGTCGCTGTAAGAAGCAAAAGTCCGCACCTGATTTTCATCTTCTCTGGTCAGAAAATACGGCTCCCAGTCAGCCTCTGGATTTGAGCTGTAGGAGGACATCAGTGGATTGTTTGGTGCCCACCAGTTACCAAAGAATGCACCGCATTTCCCTTCGTTAACCAATTCATTGATATTCTCCGGTGTTCTCAGCAGGAACCTGGGGTCGAGGATGCCTGTCTGATACAGATGGCTCAGATAAGTCAGTGCTGATTTTGTCTCCTGAGTCAGTGAACCATAAGTTACATTCCCATCTTTGTCAAGAATCCATTTCTGTGGTGCCGCATGGAACATGGTGAAGACGGGATCCATGGAATAAGTGGAACTGCTCTTTGATACCATGCTGCTATTACAGGCCAGGCCAATGGTTTCCCTGTTTCCTGCAACATCTTTCTTTATAAACTCTTTGATGATATCCATAGCCTCTTCCATTGTTTCAGGCTCTTTTAGACCAAGCTTATCCATCCAGTCTTTTCTCATCCAGAGCATCATAGCACCGTGGTCAATAACGGTATCCGGAAGCGCGTAAAGTTTCCCATCAGAAGATGCCGATTCCAGAAGACCTTCGCCATAACTCTGATACATGTCCTTCACACGGCTGGTTGTGCACTCTTCATACACCTCTGTCAAATCCGAGACGAGACCGTTCTTTATGAGATCTTTCAGATTATTTCTGCCCTTTACCACCATGATATCCGGAATGTCCCTGTCTTTGATTGCCAGTCTTACCGTTTCATTGTACTGCTCCCCGTCTTCGATCTCAAAAACATCTTTATTCTGTATGTTCAGGTTTTTCTTCAGATAACGTGTATAACCATTATCCTCATAAGTCTCCCCAACAGGCAGGTTTGCGTTATTAGAACCCGATATTTTTCCCAGGGTGTAGGTTACCTCATCCGGATACTTTCCGTGAGCCGTGTGTTCGGCAGTCGCCCATCTCTTTTTGATCTCTTCTGATGACATTGCATGTTCAGACCGCTGGTCCACCTGTTCCCGGGATGATCCATCCCCCAAAAGGAAAAGGCTCATCAAAGTGGCAGAAATTCCTAATAAGAACATTATTATCTTTCGTTTTCTCATCGATTACTTCTCTCCCTTGTTTTTAGGAATTCGAATTTGAACACAGGTTCCCTCTCCTTCTTTACTTCTCACATGGAGCCCGTATTTCTCTCCATACAGCAGAACCAGACGGTCATTTACATTTCTCACCCCATAGCCTTTGGAGTGGTAAGTCACAATCTGTTCCGCCTTTTCCCGCTCCATGCCAAACCCATTGTCACATACACTCAGATACAGAGTCTTTTCATCCTGGGAAATGCAGATCAGCAAGTTTCTCTCTTCCTTTTCTGACGCATCCAGGCCATGTTCTATGGCATTTTCAACAAGCGGCTGCAAAATTAACTTCGGAACCTCACAGTCTTTGGAATCGTTGTCCACATCCCAGGTGGTCTTAAAATTATCATCATGCATGATCAGTTGAATATCAAGGTAAGCCCTGATATTACTCAGTTCATTTTCCACAGTTGTCATCGTTTCGCCTCTGTTCAAACTGGTGCGGTAAAAGGTCGACAGGGCCAGTGTCACCTGGCTGATTTCCGGCTCATCTGCCTCGATGGCTTTCCAGTTTATAATTGAGAGTGAATTATATAGGAAGTGAGGATTAATCTGCGCCTGCAGGGCTTTCATTTCTGTCTTCTGAAGCGCGATCTTGGATTCATATACCTCGGAAATGAGCTTGTTAATTTCATTCATCATCCTTCGAAAGCTGCGAATCAGCACACCTACTTCATCTTTTGAGTCACTGCTGACTGTTACTTCCCTCGATCCAAGATTAATCCGATTTATGTTTTCGGTCAGACGTTCCAGCCTTCCCACCATGCCTCTGGAAGCCCAATATCCCAGCAGCAAAATCAGTAGGATACAGATCGCCAGGATAGGAAAATTTCTTTCAACCAGATGATTAGCCGATTCCGTCATCACTTTTGTCGGACGGTACAGATAGAACTTCCAGCCTGTATCCTCCATCTCCCTGGTCGAGTACGAATAGTGGGATTTAATATAGTCTACGGACTCTGCCCGGGCCGGTCGGTACTCCTCACTCATGGAATAGCTGGAATATACGATATCTCCATGCTGATCGCAGATGGTTCCCCCTGTATTATCTTTGCTCAGGCTGCTGAATGGTTCCAGCATTCTGTTATAATCCAGAGTGACTGCCAAAACTGCTGTAATTTTCTCATGATCAAAAAATTTCCGGCTGGCAATAATTTTCCGTTTGCTGCCCCTCTTTACAAACCACTGTACTTTTTCTGTGGATTTCAGATCCGGATACCAGAATTCTTTTTCTGCACTGTCAAGAGGAGCCAGCGTATTCCCATGTTTCACTTTAATATTCTCAGCATATAATGTTATTTTCTGAATTTCCTTGTGATAGATCTGAGGCATGGTAAGCAGCGGATCTGCCACTTCTGTATATTCCAGATAAGCCTCATAGTCAGATGTGAATTCTGTATCTATAATTTTGCGCAGATCCTGCGAATAGGACAGATAATTAATCAGATTACCGTAGATTTCCGCCTGGTTATCCAGGGTGTTCACCGTCTGATCCAGGGTGTCCTTCAGATTATTCTCCTCATTGCCACGCAGCATCTTAAGTGTTCCTGTCTGCATATATATACTCACGATCATCACAGGGATCAGGCCAGCGGCTATCATCAGAATCGTCAGTTTATACCGGTATTTTAAATCTCTAAATTTACGGATGATCTTCTTCATCTATTATATTTCCCTTTCGGCATGACTCCGGCGTACTGCCAAAATACTCCCGGAAACTTCGTCCAAAGTAAGAATTGTTAGAAAATCCTACTTTTTCAGCGATCTGCACAACCTTCAGATTGGTAGTTTTCAAAAGTTCTTTCGACTTCTCCATACGGTATTCTCTGATAAAACGGTTCAGATTTACCCCGGTTTCCTGCTTGAATACAAAACTTAGGTATCCGGGAGAAAGACAGACCTGATCAGCAAGAAGCTCCGTAGTCAAAGCTTCATCGTAATGATGATAGATATAACTCTTTACCTGAGTCACATCTTCCCGATCGCCCCCGTCCTGAACCTTAAGATAATCCTCGAATTCTCTTATTGCCTTTTTCGTGATTTCCAATACATCCTGAATTGTATTGCAGTGATACATGCGGTCCACTTCTTTAGACAGCTCCCGCTCTCCGGTCACAGCAATTACCTCATAAATTTCCTTTAGAATATTTGAAAAAACAAACTTGACATATAATTCAGAAAAGCGGCTGACATCTTTGTATTTCTTTTCAATCCGATAGAAATCCAGCCAGAGGTGATTTACGTCTTTATGGTGAATATCTTCCTTAATGTTCAAAAACAAAGTGGCATCCTGTATCTGGCTTACATCCTGTTCCTCCTCTTCCTGATCCATGGAAAACACATGGGTTTCCGGCTGATAAAACTGTTCTTCCAAAAGCTGTTCCATAACATTTAAATACTTTGGCATATCCTGGTAGCTCTCCAGAGGTCTGCTGATCACAAAATAACAGTCCACATAAAATCTTTGTCTGAAAAAGGTGCGCATCTGAAGAGCAAGTTTTTGGCAGTCACATGATCTGTCCGTGAGTAAGAACAAAGATTCGTTGGAATTCAGATTCTGATACTGAAATTTTCTCTGAAGATGTTCTCTTAAATCCTGCAAAAAATTATGCTCTTCCATCTCAAAGAAATTGTCGGAACTACCTGCCAGTATCATGTAAGAGAATTGATTTAAATCCTCTTTTTCCAGATTCGTAATTTTACCGGCATTTTCTATGTACTCTTCTTTTCCCGTAAGAAGAAAATTCAACAGAAAAAACTGTCTCAGATAGTCTTCCTGTTTATTCTGTTTCTGTAACTTCTCATTCTGCTTGTCGATATTTTCGGTAACTTTATCCAGTGTTTTTTTGAATTCCGCCGGATCCACCGGTTTCAGCACATAATCCACAACTCCGTATCGAAGAGCTTCCCGGGCAAATGAAAAGTCATTATAACCGCTGAATATTATAATCTGCAGGTCTGGATATAGTTCTCTGGCCCGCCTGGAAAGTTCCAGACCGTCCATATATGGCATCTTGATATCTGAGAAAAGGATATCAACCTTCTGTTTCTGAAGGATTCCAAGTGCATCTTTGCCATTCACCGCCTCTAGAATCTGATAATCCTTCTCCTCTTTTTGTAGAAGAAACCGAATGCCTTTTCTCTCTAGTTTTTCATCATCCACGATTAAAATAGAAATCATAATATATCTCCTGATAGTCCTTTAGGGGCCGCCGCATAAAGCGACAGCCCCTTCACAAGGGTTCCTATAGCAATGATACCACGACATGAGAATCACTTAGGTTTTCAACCGTGATATCATATATATTTTAATCCAAAATGCCTTATATTGCAAGTTTTTTAGGCGTGCTTATCCTTTGACGGCTCCGGCAATCACACCTTCTATGATATATTTCTGGCAGGATAGATAGAAAATGATGATTGGTATGATCGAAATCACCAGAACCCCCATCATGGCTCCCATATCAATGGAACCATATCCTCCTTTTAAATACTGAACTGCAATCGGAATAGTCTTGTACTTCTTCGTATCTAGTACAAGCGATGGAAGAAGGTAGTCATTCCAAATCCACATGACCTCCAAAATTACAACTGTAATACAGGTAGGCTTGGAGATAGGGAGAACGATCTTGAAAAACGTCTGCAATGGTGTACATCCGTCGATCATCGCTGCCTCCTCAATCTCCAGGGGAATGGATTTCATAAAGCCTGAGAACATAAATACTGCAAGGCCAGCACCAAATCCCAGATAAATAATGATAAGTCCCCAGGGACTGTCCAGCTTTAACATATTGGCAATCTTGGAAAGTGTGTACATTTCCATCTGAAATGGCACAACCATCGCAAACAGGCATAAGGTGTAGATAGCCGAAGTTATTTTGTTCTTTACGCGGCTGATGTACCATGCGCACATGGAACAGCAGATGATAATCACCGCCACGGAAAATACCGTAATGAATAAACTCCATCCAAGAGCCTGATAAAGCCCTGTTTTTTCAACGCCCCTTACATAGTTTTCCATCCCAACAAACATCTTGCCCATTGGAATCTTGAAAGGGAACTTACTGATATATGCTTTTTTCTTAAATGAGTTAATGAACACCAGCACAATCGGATACATATACAGCAGACTGATTATACTGAAAACCAGTGTCAGGATCCATCCATGTTTTGTTTTTCTTGTATTCATTACTGCTGCACCTCCCTGGATCTGGTCAGTTTGTTCTGAACCAGCGCTATAATGACTACAATCAGGAAGAATACCACTGCCTTCGCCTGGCCTACGCCTTCATAACCGGTTCTGCCATAAAATGTGTTATAGATATTCAGGGCGAGCATTTCCGACATTCTGGATGGTGCTCCATTGGTAAGAGCAAGGTTCTGGTCAAATAACTTAAATCCATTCGTCAATGTCAGGAAAGTACAGATGGTGATAGAAGGCATCAGCATGGGCAGGGTTACATTTTTTAATACCTGCCGGGAACTGGCTCCGTCTATCTTCGCCGCCTCGGTCAGTTCTCCCGGAATACTCTGAATTCCTGAGATATAGATAATCATCATGTACCCTACCTGCTGCCAGCACATCAAAATAATCAAACCCCAGAAGCCATACGTTGAAGAATAGGTCAGTGTTCTCTGGAAATGAGCGAGAATGCCATTCAGCAACAGCTGCCAAATATAGCCGAGGATAATACCGCCAATCAGGTTCGGCATGAAGAACACAGTGCGGAATATATTGGTTCCTTTGATCCCCTTTGTCAAGAGCAAAGCGACAATAAAAGCCAGCACATTAATTAAGATAACCGAAACCAATGTGAACAATGCCGTATACCAGAGAGAATGTATAAAAACCGGATCCCCTAATATTTTTTTGTAGTTGCTGATTCCAATAAACTTAGCGTCCGTCACAGTAGTGAACTTGCAAAAGGACAGATAGATTCCCAATAAAAAAGGTGCTACAAATCCAATTGCAAAAGCTATCATAGTCGGCAGTATGAATATCGGAAAATATTTCTTAATTGCTTTTTCCATCTGTACTCCTCAATTATTCGGCGTTTGAAGCCTGATACTCTGTTGCCCAGTTGTCTACAAAAGCAGTCTTAACTGCATCCCATTTGCCAGTCCCCTGTGCATACTCTAAAAGTGCGGAACCCAAATCATTTTTCCAAGTCTCAGAAGGCATGGTTGTGAAGTTCCAGCTTACAGGCTTTTTACCGTCTTTTGTATAATCATCATTTGCTTTTACCAGGGGGTTGCTTGGCAGATACTCATCAAATGTTGTGAATGGTGTTACAAATCCCATTTCATTCGCAAGCATATCACGGCCGTCATCACTTTCCACAACCCAGGCCATAAAGTCTAATGTCGCCTGAATATCTTCCTGATCTGCATTCTTGTTTACGCACCAGTAGTTCTCGGAACCTGTGCAAAGTCCCTGATCTTCTTCGCCTTTGACACCGATATAGATCGGAAGCATACCCATATCTTCATCGGCTACTTCCATATCTTTTACGTCATTGTAAGCCCAGGTACCATTCTGGTAGAACACTGCTTCTCCCAGAGCAAATTCAGATGCTGCGTCTTCACCGGTTTTTGAAGATAGCATGCTTGGTTTACAGGTAGAATCTTTGATGTACAGATCCCAGATATTTTTATAATCATCCAGATAGCTGCCTTCGATTGCATCGGTAGAATCAATTCCCTTATCTTTATATTCATAGTAAATCGGAAGGTTTGCAAGATGCGTCTTAAATCTCCAGTCTGAAGAGGAATCCATACCGGCCGAGGTAAATGCTCCTTCCACCCCCAGATCATCTTTGTGAGCCTGAATACCATCCGCTGTCTTCTTCAGTGCGTCAAAATTATTCAATTCATCAATGGATTTTACTTCTGCATCCGGCAGTTTAAAGTACTTATTTAAAATTGCTTTGTTGTAGACGAGCCCGTAAGTCTCAATTACATAGGCGATTCCCTGTACCGTATCACCGTCTTTTAATGCATAGTCATCACTGGAGAGGTCTTTATAAATCTGGCTGTCTGATAAGTCATAGCAGTAGTCCTTCCATGATTTCAGACCTACCGGTCCATTGACCTGAAATAGTGTCGGCGGCTCATCTTTTGCCATTTCAGACTTCAGCGTTGACTCATAAGTACCCGAGGCTGCGGTCTGAACCTGAACATCCACACCGGTCTCATCGGTGTAAGTCTTAGCCAGTTCCACCCATTGATCCGCCTGTTCAGGCTTGAAGTTCAGATAATAAACTTTTCCATCACCGGATGATTTGGCATCTTCGCTTTTCGGTTTGGAGTTTCCCTTGTCATTACTGTTTCCACATCCCGCGAACATACCAGTAATCATCGTTGCTGAAACCAAGACTGCAAATTCTTTTTTTAACTTCACTTTCTTCTCCTCCTTTTATCTCTTAGAATAAATCATGCCCTGAATACTCACGTATGATTCTTCCGGCGGTGATTTTCCCTTTATTCTTTATGATTTCATTATAGATAAGAAAGCCTTTTTTGTGTATATAAAAAAATCCGGAATCATGTAACAAATTCATGATTCCGGATTAATCTGATAGCGTGCGTCAGACGTATCAATGCATGGCACGATATTATACCTTGAACTCGGATTCTCAAAGTTTCATCAGCACCATCTCATGAAGTTTTGTTTTGACTTCATCAAAATTTCCTTCTTCCGGACACTGCACAGCTATCACATAACCAGAATCCGGAAGTATCGTCGTGATCTGTCCAAAGGCACCATCTGCGCGGCAGGAATCTTTATATGGTGACATCCAGAACTGATATCCATAACCACAGTTCCAGATATCATCAGAAGTATGATCCGGATCAGTTTCAATATGTTTTGACGTAGCCGTCTGTATCCATCCGGATTCCACAAGGCGCCTGCCTTCCCACATACCATTGGCAAGATACAGCTGTCCCAGTTTCATCATATCGGTCAGTTTCAGGAACATCCCACCACCGCCGATAGGATGCCCCTGCGGATCGTTATCCCAGATTGGATATTCTATATGCATTGGACAAAGCAGGCGCTCATACAGATACTGAGACAATCTCATGCCAACCGCTTTCTCAACCATTCTCCCTGCCAGGACAGAATCAGCGGTAGAATAGTAAAATCTTGTCCCCGGATCCTCGAGTACCTCTTGTGACAGCATATATTTCATGTAATCCGGAAAACCGACCCCATTTCTCCGGTCATCTCCCATCAGGTATGCTTTGCCGAAACCGCTTGACATGGTCAGAAGATCGAGGAGACGTATCTTTTCGAGCCTTTTGGACGAATTCAAGGGGATATCCTCTGGAAAATAATCGGTAAGTTTGTCTTCCAGGTCAAGCTTACCCTCTGAAACAGCGATTCCCACAGCGGTAGACATAAAGCTTTTGGTATGGGAATAGATGTTTCTCGGTCGATCCGGCGTAAAATGATGTTCAAAGATCACACGTTTCTCATCCCCGGCCGCAATTCCCTCAATCGGCAGATTGTTCTTATCCGCATAACCCACGAACTCTTGTATCAGTTTCTCAATCATATCAATACCTCCTCATAGCAAAATAATAATATCACTCGTGCTTCTGGTCTTAAGATAACACATTTTCATCATCTGCGCCAGACATCCATAAAATCAGATTTTCTTCATCTCTCCGCCTTTGATTTCTACTCCTTCATCGTCCACGCTGATCCACACACTTTGTACACTTGGATTATACACAAGATCCTGATCAATGGTATACTTCAGATTTCCGGCATCATTCATGTAATCTACAATCTCAATATTTGTCGCATACCAGATATCATCATACCCGCCCATCTTCCTACAGAACTCATCAATTAATTCCCAGTTATTATCTCTGGAGAATTCAAAGCTGTGCCCCCAAACGTACATCATGTAAAGATACTGGCAGCCTCTCCTTCATCTCTCTTGCAAGAATCCCGGCGTATTTTCTCGCACCGTCTGTCACCAGGTGAACATTGTCCTGATTGTACCATTTTGCTGTTTCCTGTGGTCTCTGATTTCTGCATGCAGTTAAGGTTAACGTATACATGTCGATATACGGTATTTCTTCCTTTTTCGCCAGTTTTTTCATCTCATAGGTATACTGCTGCAGGAGATCCTCGAGCTTTTTGCGGTCCCCGACCTGATTTCTGGTACATGGTCTCAAAGCAATCGGAGAAAGCAGCACCGGAAATGCCTGTTTTTTTCTGGCACATTCGATATATTTTCCGATGGAATCGGCAAATTCCTCCACCGGAACGTATCGCTTTGGTTTATCCCGGGCCGCATCATTATGTCCGAACTGAATCAGCAGATAATCTCCTGCCTGTATCTGCGAAATGATGTCATCCAGGCGTCCTTCTTCCCTGAAACTGCGAGAGGACCTGCCGGCCATTGCACAGTTATCGACGATAAATTTCCGATTTTCATAACGTTTCTCCTGGTCAAATGGACTACTCTTCCTGTGGCTCGTCTTAATCACGTCCTTCAAATCCAGTAGTTCCATCAGCATCTCTCCCCATCCTGTCTGCGGCCGGCTTTCTTTTCCATAGCTCTGGGCTGTTGAGTCACCTGCCAGATAAATGACTGGTTTTTGGTTCATTTCCGGAAGAACCCGAGAAAAGTCCATATCCGATGCATAATAGAATTTCGGATAACAAGGCTGATTATAGCAGTTGTTCTGCCACGCCACGCCACAGCGATACTGTGTGTCATGCATCAGAGTAAACATCTTATGACCACTCACCTGTGTATTCGTATAGATCCGGACAGCCGAACTATCCTCAGTTCGAAGCAGGAGCTCCTCCCGGCTGTCTCCAAAGATATCAGCCACCAGACAGGGATTTCCTTTTGTTCCATTGTTCACAAGTGTTCCCTCAGGCCTCATCATAACGCCGTGTTCATAATCATTGATCACACCGGTTCCCTGTCCGTGAAGATAATCCTCCCCGTCCGTTACTTGTGTGCTCATATCACCTGCCCAACGAATAGACATATTCGTGCCAAGTGTATCTTTGCTTAGAAGATTTCCTTTGCAGTCAAAAGTTCCCACCCGGTTTACCCAGCACTGCAGGCCTCTTTTTGAACAAACGTCACCAACCATACAGCGCCCCAGATCTTTTGTGGCATATTCTCCAAATATGACCGTTCCATCCTCCGCTCGTCGAAGGGCAAAGCCATAAGGTGCCTTCTCGGCTCCTTCAAATACATTAAAAATCTCGAGCCCCGGCCTGTCGGGATCGATATTGGCAACATGCATGGCATCGCCATGTCCAAGTTTTGCCTGCCGCCCATCCGGGAGAAGATCGTAAGAACTGTACAGCAGGCTTCCGTCGTGGTCGATACAGGCCGCACCATATAGGATCTCCATGTATCCGTCTCCATCGACATCAGCTGCAGCCAGTGAGTGATTTCCCTGTCCGGCCAGCCTGCCGAATACCGGATCATCCCCTTCTTTTTCATGGGGATTCGCCCGAAAGGGATTCTTCATCGGCACAAATCCACTGTCCACGGTCCACACTTTGCGAAACTCGTTTTCGGCAAAATCATAAGCTGCAATCTCCGTTCGGGTATAGTATCCGCGGCAGACAATCAGATAAGGATGCCTTCCGTCAAGATATGCAACCCCTGACAGGAAACGATCCACACGATTGCATGGCTCAATACGCGCCATTGCATAATCGCCCCAGCGAAGCCCGTCATCTTCCCTCGGAAATGGAAATCGAATCGTCGAAATCTCCGATCCATCCCCGCCGAACATAGTAAGGTACTCCGGTCCATTATAGATAAAACCCTCAAATTCACGCAGCCGGTTCTTCTCACTTCTCAAGGGTGCATACGTATCCAAAAAATAATCAGTCAGGCTTCTGGCATCCTCATCGGAAAGCGGGTAAGTGAAATGTTTATCGGTTCCAAAACATTCCTCCAAGGTCAATGGCCAGCTGTGGTCTTTCACTTCCGGCTGATCCTGCCAGTTTTGGAATACTTCCACCAGGTGCTCATAGTAATCCCCGGCCGAACACACATAAGAATCACTGTGTGCATATCCTTTTCGGACATCCTCCTGCGGCATCGTGATAAAACGTAATTTTGTACCTATTCTTCTATGTTTTGAACCACTGTCTTCATAAGAGTAGACACACATGTTTGTTCCGGGTGCAGTTTTTACAGCAACTTCCGCTTTTCCGTCTCCATTGAAGTCATAGCATATAAACTGCGTAT
The DNA here is from genome assembly GCA_002409525.1 of Eubacterium sp. UBA5416. Lineage (GTDB taxonomy): Bacteria > Bacillota > Clostridia > Lachnospirales > Lachnospiraceae > Novisyntrophococcus. The sequence goes on from DHNM01000002.1 coordinate 53,679, forward strand.
AATGTGCACCGGCGCGGATATTTTCACCCATGTCCAACCGCCACAACAGTTTCCCGTCCAGTTTATAACAATCCAGGAAGCAGTGCCCCGTATAGCCTTTGATAGAAACATCTTTGGAATTCGAAGGGTCCCATTTGACCATATACTCATATTCCCCGTCACCATCCACATCTGCGACCGACATATCATTTGCAGAATATTCGTACTCCTCATCTTTTGGCGTCACACCGGAAGCAGGCTTTTGAAGGGGAATGTCAAGATACGGCTTCTCCCAGACATTTACACCGTCACATGCGGAATATTGTGTGTCACCCAAAACTGCTGCGACACTGTAGATTGAATCTCTGTCTCCCCCCTGATCCAGATAATTTGTGCTGTTGTCTACCTGCGCAATCTTTCGGTTATCACGGTAAATGATAAAATTCACACCGTCAAGTCCACAATTGTCTTCTTTTACTCCGGTGACTTCCGTAAGCAGAAAACGCCAGCTTAAGAACACCCCTTGTTTTGTCATTACTGCGATCAAGCCACGGTTCAGGTCCTCCAGCTGCTCCTCTGGCATCCCATATACCGGTGTCGTAAGCATATCCATATCTTCAATTCTCATTATTGAACCTCTCTTACGCTTTGCGAAATGCATTTCCATCTTCATCTATACAGTCCGCCAGCTGGTCGGCCACTTTTAAAGTAGACGGCAGCCTGTCTCTTATAAATTCCAGTGAAACAATTACATTCAAACACCACTGTGCCGTAAAGTTTGTTGTAATCCATGGAATCTCATTCAGTACCTTTCTGTTACCCTGATTATGCAGGGTAACAGAGAGAAATCCATCATGGTTTTTCTCTGTACTCAAACTGGAAAACAAATGACCCCACGTTTTTCGGGCAAGGGTATCATCATTCTGCCGTGATGCCCCATAGGCTCCCATGGCTGCCGCCATAAAGGGAAACGTAAACTTTCTCTTCCCGATCAGACCATTCGATTCCCTGACCCTCCCCTTATCAGAAAGATAATAGAACCTGCCATATTCGGCCATCATCTGACGGAATTCTTCGTCATCCAGAAGATCTGCCAGCTCCATCCAGGTCTCTGGTGCACCCATGCAGATCTGCAGATGTGTGCCCCCCGTTGTCCGTTCACCGATGTAACGCAGATGACAGTCTCCCGGATTAAACTCAAAATCCGGCCCCGAAATCAACTTCAATGGTGCCGCCTTAATATCAGAAAGCCCTGCAAGGATCTTATCCCGGTAAGCCGGATCCCCGGTCTGTTCCCACCGCGTCATCCAGTTTGAACAAAGTGCCGACCAGTCTGGCCCGCTTCTGGCATGCGCCGGATAAATCATATCCTTTTTATCATAGAAATCTCCCAGTGGATCATGTTTATAAAAAGTCTCCTCATTATCCTTTAGTTCACGGAAAACATCCTCTAGGCGCCGGTCACCCGTGAGATAATAATACACCCTGTGATGGCCGGCCATGGCAATCCGTGCCTCCTTGCAGGGGCAGCCCCAGTGGCGCACATTGTGACGCGAACCCAGGCCTTTATATCTTCCGATGTGATAGACATCTACCTCGGATGCATGACGGGAAAGCTTCTCCGCCAGCAAAAACACATCTTCCCTGCCGCTTCGCAGGAAATAATACCAGAGCCACATCGTCGGCATTAGCTCCGTGTTATCCCATGCATATCCACCCATGTCATACTTCCACTGATGGGCATCTTTATCATAGCTGTGCATGAAATCCCCATAATTAAACATGCCATACCAGTTTCTCTGCTTTACCTCATCACGATAAAACTCAAAAGCACGGTCGAGCTGCTCCTCAAGCCATTTCTCAGTTTCACTGCTCTCATTTGGCAGTGACCAATATCCAAATGCTTTCCTCCCATGATAAAATGCCGGGTCTCCCACATACCTCGGTGGATATTTCACATGGAACTGAAAGTCTGTGATCTCTTCATCCGTGGAAATGATACTTTCACTGAGGCTGACACTGCATTCGCTCGTACATGCGATCCCATAAGGATCCGCTCCCTTGTAATCATATCCCTCATAGCATACCTGATTGTATCCCCGTTTTGCATAATGGCGAAAATCCATCGGAGTACTCTGCGGTGACCAGAACCACATGGCAGCGCTGGCCTCCACCTCCGTCAGATATGAAAATGTATATCCGGAAGGATATCTCTCCCAGAAATCACGAATCGCCATCCGAACGCATCCCCGCTCTGAACCCAGGGCGGCACCGCCATCGCTTCTCTTTCCCGACATGCAGTCAATATAGCAGCAGTTATCATCTTTAACTTTCTTTTTTACGGAAAAATGGCTCTCACTGTCCTGGCAGAAGTCATACTCATCCCAAAACGGCATGTCTTTCATGACTGTTTGAACTGTATCCAGATCATTATCAGAAAGATTTAGTTTACACCCATCTGTCTGCTGAGTGCGGATATTCTCCGGAATCCGTGGATGCCAGCTGCGAAGAGGCACTGCCGTCTCATGGAAAACTCCATAATCACCGGCAAACTTTACATGCCGATTATACAAGGGACCATCCATCGGAACTTCAAAAACAATTCCGATTCCTTTTAAGAAATCGCGGTCCTCATCCCCGTCATAGACAAAAGTATGCGTGAATTCCAGATCCGGACTGTTCCACCCGATCTTCATCCGTATAACAAATGGAAAGCGTTCCTCTCCAGCCTCATTTATGTGAATTCCCGAAAAACGGATTGTTGTCTGAAGTTCTCCGGGATCTTCGATCATAATCCGGTCAATTCTGGAGGAAAATCTATATTCAGTCTTACTCTCTTTGGCCTCTTCCTTATCTGAATCCGGTACTTCCGGGCGCTCCAGAATCAACACATCTTTCGCTGCCCCAAGGAGTTCTTTGCCACAATATAGCGCAGATTCCAGTAAATTTCCCGTTCCCTGTTTAACCGTTACCTTCATGTCTCCAGCATCAATAAATAAAATTTGTTTGTCTTCTTTCTCAATGATCTGAATTCCTTTTGTTTTCAGTTTTAACGCTTTAGAAGGTGCTTCTTTTGAAAGCACCTCAACATTTTTCCCCATTCGGATACTGTCGGCTGTATGGGCCGTCCATTTTACTGAACCATCCGGCCAGTATGCGGTTACCCGAGACTGAACCGGGACTATCATCCCGGATTCATTTTCAAGCTGATAATCGCTGTCATCTTTTATCTCGCCTTTGTTCCACATACAGCCCCAGGTTGTATACCCGGAAGGTTTATGATTTCCTAATAAATGGAGTTTCATTATTTCCCCTGATCTTCCTGATATAATTTATTTACATCTTCAATTAAACGATCTCCACCGCGATCCAGCCACTGTTTCGCTGCGTCCTTAAAGCCTTTCTCATCGATCTGTCCACAGATATACTGGGTTCTCGCATCATCAATGATCTGTTTGATATCTGTTCCAACCTCTGCATTTACCTCAGAGTTTGCCAGATAACCGAGAGCCGGATTTGTCACCGCATAGTCTTCATTGCTTTTTGTCACTTCTTCTGCCTTTTTCTGAATATCTGTCATTTCAAGCTTCGGATTTGACGCTTTATCATTGGGAATATAGGCAAGTGCCTGATTCAGTCCCGCAGATGGAGTCTGTTCCATCGGGATATCATCGATTTTTTCAATGTTTCCGTCATCATTACTCTTATAAGTGATGTCTTTCAGTCCATAATCAGCCAGGATCAACATCTTGTCATCACACATTTTATCCAGAAAATGAAGACAGTTTTTCATGTCCTCCTCTGTCTTGGCACCTGCTTTTGTGATCAGAAAGTATCCGTTAAATCCGCTTGTCGCAAGTGTTTTGTCGTTGACCGGTCCTACCAGATCCATGGAGGCATTCTTGGACTCATCTACAACAGAGGGGATTTTATTCTTCTCAAAATATTCCCAGATCCTCTTTCCGCCATCCATGACATCTATAAACATCCCATCTTCGCCCTTTTTACATCCTTCCTGAAAAGTTCCGGAATCGATCGTCGCCCAGTCTTTTCGGATCAGACCGTCATCATACATCTTCTTCATCCAGTTTAAGGACTCCATATATTCCTTTGTCTGATGAACAGGGACGAGCCTCTTTCCCTGCTTTGTCCACTCATTTCCGACACCAAACCAGGTCTGAATGACATCCAGGGGGCCTGTGTATTTGGTCATCTCAAGTCCATATGTATCGTCCTTACCGTTTCCATCAGGATCTTCATAGGTAAACTTATACATCATATTGTATATATCATCCGGCGTTTTTGGCACCTCAGTGATCCCTACTTTTTCTGCCCAATCTTTGCGGTATGACATACCGTAACGACCTTTTGCGCGGGCTCGGTAGATTCCGATTACTTTTCCGTCTACAGTAAGAGCTTTCAATGTTTCTGGATCAGCCTTGGAAAGGTTCGGATATTCTTTCTCATCCTTTAGATAATCTGTCAGATCCCAAAATGCACCTTTTTTTGCTGCGTCAACAACATTTGCCGTCAATTCTCCTCCATTCGCAAGAATCATCGGCATATTATCGCGGTCCATCAGTGTAAGGCCAAATTTTTCACCATAAGTATCGTTGTTCTCCCATCTCCAGTCAACTTTTGTGTTCGTGTAATTCTCATACTCTTTGATTACCTCATCGGAGTGATCATTCTTCAGATCCGTACCACTGAAAGACGGCAGCATCATTGATATCTCAGCCCTTTTTTCACTGCTCTTTCCTGAACTTTCAACGGATTTGGCATCAGCCTTCGTCTCTTTGCTGTCCCTGGCTCCCCCACAGGCACTCATAGATAAAATCATCATCACTGCCATGCCCATAGCCACAGGATTGTTCCAATTTTTCTTCATCATACATTCCTCCATCTTTTATATTAGTTCAGCCTTTACGGCAAACAAACAATTTTTCCGGACGCGATCAGCCTTTAACTGCTCCAACCATAACACCTTTTGTAAAATATTTTTGTATAAACGGATACACCAGGAGAATTGGCACCGTCGCTACAACCGTAGTTGCCATTTTGACCGACTGCTGCGGAGGCATCCCGAAAAGTCCCCAATCGATATCGCTCTCTGATGTCACAGCTTGTGTCATGAACACAATTCTTCGCAGCACAACCTGAATGACCTCTTTCTTTGAATCTGAAATATACATCATCGCGTTAAAATAAGAATTCCAATGGCCGACTGCATAGAAAAGTGATACACTCGAGAGCACAGGCTTTGACAGGGGAAGCATAATCTTTATAAAGATCTGCAGATCATTTCCGCCATCAATTCGTGCCGACTCTTCAAGCTCCATTGGCAGTCCCTGAAAGTAATTTTTGATAATAATCATGTTAAACGCATTGATCGCACCCGGCAGCCAGAGCGCCCAGAACGTATTCTTCAGATGCAGCACATCCGCAATCAATATATAGGACGGAACCATACCTCCGGAAAAGAGCATCGTTACGATTACCATATTAATAAAGAAGTTCCTTCCCTTCAGGTAAGGCCTCGACAGTGGATACGCCATCGTGCAGGAGAAAAACATATTGATAAATGTTCCGACTACTGTCACCACGATGGAATTCCACAGACCAAGGAGCGTTTTTCCGTCTTTAAATATGTACTCGAATGCGTTCGGTGAAAATGTATGCGGGATTAGGAAAAATGCACGCTCAGTAATTTCCTTTTCTGTCGCAAAGGATCCGGCCACAACATAGATAAACGGCAGCACCGTGATAATTGCGAAAATTGCAATAAACAGGTAGATGAGAACCTGTACAAACTGATCCAGCGGAGTCCTCTTAATCTTTTTGTGGGGAACCTTTTGTTTTGCTCTTATTTTTACCATTTTCTTCTCCTCCACATCAATAAAACCCAGATTCGCCGAATAATTTCGCAAGTTTATTTGCACCCAAAACCATGACCATGCTCACTACAGATTTAAACAGCCCGGCAGCAGTCGCCAGTGAATAGTTACCGTTTACAACACCTTTTGTGTAAATATAGGTGTCAAATACATCAGACGCGCTTCGGTTCATGGAATTCTGCATCAGATAGATCTGCTCATACCCCGTATTCAGAATAGATCCAACTTTCAAAATTAACATGATTATAATCGTGGACTTTATCGCCGGCAGCGTTACATGCCACATCTTCTGCCATCTGTTGGCACCGTCAATCTCGGCTGCCTCGTACAATTGCACATCGACACCGGAAAGAGCAGCCAGGAATATAATTGTCCCGTATCCGGTTTCCTTCCACATACTCTGTCCGACAATCATCGGGACAAACAGCTTCGGGTTTGACATCAGATCCGGCGCTTTATTTCCCATGATCATTTTCAGAAGATGATAGACAACACCGTCTGTCGTTGAAAACAGCTGCATCGTCAACGCACCTACAATTACAAATGATATAAAGTGCGGAATATAGACCAGTGTCTGCGTCACCCTCTTGAATGCCATATTCTTTACTTCGTTCAGCATCAGTGCCAGTATGATCGGTGCCGGGAAGTAGAACACCAGATTTACAATAGAGATTGATAACGTGTTCCTCAGCAGTCTTAAAAAATCAGGCCCGGTCATAAATTTTTTGAAATACTCTAATCCCACAAAGGGACTGTGCATAATCGCCGAAATCGCTGAATTCCCATTATAAGGGCTGAAATCTTCAAAGGCCATCGCCAGTCCTCCCATAGGAAGGTAACAGAAGATCAGTAAATAAATCACTCCGGGGATCAACATGATGTAAAGCCATTTGTGTGTTTTCCAGGAATTCTTCGCAGGTTTTGTGATACCCGTTTTCAGCTTTCTAATTTTACCCATTCATAACAAGCTCCTCTCGATTATTCGTTACAGCGGCCCCGCTTTGGGATCTATTGTATGCTCACACCATTAGGTTTGTAAATAATCATTTGATTACCTGTTTCACGAGCAGATATTCTAGTGTTTTCCTGGGTTTTATCATAATAATCATCTTATTATTTGGTCAAAATGATCATATTATGTCCACTGCATTTTTCTTTGATTATCATGTTATAAAACGATACTTTAGAACAAAGCAGTTTAGAGGAGCGTAAAAAAGGATCATACGCTCATGCATGTAACAAAGCGTATGATCCTGAAATTTCTAATTACTGAAAAGCACCTGCAGTTTTTTCTGCGGATCCCGAATCAGATGTCCGTGTCTTCTTATGTGCTGCTTCATCAATTCGGTGTTTCTTTCGAAACACCGCCGGTGTATCCCCCAAGTGTTTTTTGAAGAACCTTATAAAATTTTGAGCATTATTATATCTAAGTTTTTTTGCAATTTCAGCGATAGAAAAATCAGTTACCGTCAACATATATTTCGCCTGTCTGATTTTCTCATCATTTACCATATCGGTGAATGTAACCCCATTTGTCTGCTTTAGAATTCTGCTCAGATAATTCGGATGATAACTCAGCTGATCCGCACACTCATTCAACGTGATATTTCCTTTGTTTTCTTTAATCAGAGTAATAATCTGCCGGATAATTGTAGAATCATTCCCCTTATCTTCAAGCTCTTGAATTTTCAATATGACTGGGTGTATGATCTCCTCCACAATTTTTCTGACAAGCTTCTTGGAATCATAAATTTTCTGAAATCGATACAGAATATCATAATGATCGCTGTCGAAGATCTCAGTAAGTGCAATCTGATGAGAAGAGGGAATACTCAAAAGTGCCGTCAGTATACGAGCCAGATAAAGGTTTCGTTCGATGCCAATTCCTTTTTTCGCATCCATATGGCGGATCAGTTCTTTCAGAAGCCTTATACTCTCCTCTTCCCTGCAGTCGCCGACTGCCTGAACAAGTTCTTCCGCCATCACCTTATCATAAACTGTATTCACCTGCCTGCGTATTGAGTAATCATCGAAAAGGACAAGAGTAGACGAACTCATATTCTCCCAGTTAAAACTATCATAGGCTGTTTCACGGCACTCATTATATGCCTTTTCCGCAAAAGTAAGTTTATAAAACGGGCGGCTGATTCCACAGGCGACAGCCTTCTGAAATTCTCTGCCGATAAAATCCTTAATATTTTTATATTGTAGAGCAGTTCGATCTTCAACTTCTCTCTCGTCTTCTCCTCCGATGATAAACAAAAGCATCTCACCAAAGAAAATAGGTGCGATAAAAGTACTTTGACGCATTCCTTCCGGCATCACTGCCAATATTCGCTCATATGTTTCCCGCGGGACATCAGCATCACTCTTGCAGATCATACCAACCATACGAAAGGAAGGACAGACGGCAATTTCCAGTTTTTTCAGGGACTCATTAATTTTACTTTCATTTAATGTTCCCTCAACCAGGTTTGACATCAGAAGTTCCTGAATCTGAGTCTCTCGGCTTTTTGCATAATCCTCAAGTTTATGAATGGGATTTGCGAAAGCCACAGCTGTCATTCGAATTAAAAATAACAGAAATCCAAATACACAGATGATTCCAATGGCTACAAATATAAAAGTAAGAGCATTTTTTTTGATCCAGCTTGTATTCGTTCCCACCAGGTAAGTCAACTGGCTGACATCTCCTGTTCGTGAGACGAGATTTCGATGTTTCCCATGGACATAAGCCTTTGTCATAGTGGGATTTGTCTCCAAAAGCGTATGCTCTTCTATTAAAACTGAAATATTATAACCCATCTTCTTATAACTGTCTGCAACAGACTTCAGTTCCTGAGGGTTCAGTTTCACGGATATCAGCCAGTTGAGATTACTGGTACCTGATCCATTTTTGATCATCAGCCGAAATCCGTCTGTGGGCAGACGATATCCAGGGACATAGTCAGAGATATCTGAACTTGATTTCGGTAGTTTTAGATTTTCCCCCTGAAGCCAGTACAGAGATAATGGTGTCTCTTTCTGGACACTCAGATAATTCACAGCTTCTTTTTTATTTTCCAAATTATCCAGGGCACACATTCCATAATTACTCAGCATCCAGCCATATTTCACGTTGATAAAAGCATAGCTCTCGACATACTTTTCCATGAAATAATTTCCTTGTAGTTTTCTCTGGGCATGTTTCAGACCGCTGTATTCTGAATATGGAGGTTCCTTCTGCTGACTCAGCCAGTTGATCTCGTCTTCATTTGCTACCTGAAAGTAATAATCCTTTAAGGATGAGAAAATATTCTCATATTCCCGTGAAATCTTTTCACTGTAGGAATCTAATTCAGTGTTGCTTTTTTCTGACTCGCTTTTGATATAAATTCGGCTGGAAATGATCCCCATAATCAGAAGTGGGACCGTGACAAGTATTAGCAGCTTCATAAACATCTGCTTTTCGTAAGTAAGCGAATCAATCACTTTTTTAAGACGCATCGTCCCGGCCTCCCTTTAACTCAAACGATACACCCTAAGATTTTTATATTTAGCTGTAAGAGGAGCCAATTGGCGAAAACCGATTTTTCCTCCGCCTAAAAGAGGGCCATGCATCTTTTGGTCATCTCGATATGTAAATACGCAAAGATCATTTACGGAAAATGTTACCATGTTTTCTTTCTTCTCCACCGTGATCCTGTAGAATTCATCTGCGTCTTCTGCGTCTGGAATCGGATCTGCACCCTGCGCCACCAGATAAAATCCTTTACTTTTTCTCAAATTACATGTGTGAAATGCTCTTTCATCTGGCTCTTTCCTTCGAAAATACGAAACATGGAAGGTATTGATATCTCCACTGTGGTATTGAACATATTCTCCATTCCTCCTATGCAGGGCCGGATCAAAAAGGTCTTCTCCATGAAGGCCTTTTGCAGCGAAAAAGAGCATACATAGTCCTCTGTTCGTCACCGGCATAAATTCCCATTCTATTCTGATATCAGATGGAAACTCCCTGGGACACCACAAAACATAATTAGCCTTTTGTCCCATTCTGTCATCCAGGGTATTCTTCACCGTCATACTATTTCCATCAAAACTTAAATCTGCCCTTCCCTCAAGAATAAAACTCTTCAGGTCCTCTTTGTTTTTCATCGGGTTTTCATAAAGCAATTCTTCCTTCATTTATCCCTCCTCCTTCCTGTTTTTGCATACATCTGTTGGATAATCGCATAGTACAAACCTATCATCAGAAATTTTGGGATTGAGACTATAGATCCTTTACCATCAAAATATCGTCAGCATAGGTTCCATCCTTATATTTATTTGCATTGGGAATCCTTCCGCATTCCTTGAAGCCAACACTTTCATACAAATGGTATGCACCATCATTTCCCTCAACTACGGCCAGCTCAACCTGCTCAAAACCCGCGTTTTTTACCTCCTGGACAATCTTATTCAGCATGATTCTGCCCAGACCTTCTCCAGTATGTTTTTGAAAAAGAGCAATACTGATTTCAGCACGATGATCCAGTCTCCTACTGCCGGTCATACTTTTAAATGTACAGTTTCCCGCATAATCCCCGTCAATAAAAGCCAATAACATAAGCTGGTCATCTGCTTTATTATGTTCATCAATATACTTCTTCTCCTGTTCAACCGTATAATTAATCTCATCGGAAGCTCGCAGCAAATACCTGGTTTCTCCGGATACTGTTTTATAATAATCCAGCACCATAGCTGCCTCATCGGGGCGCGGACATCTTATGACAACATCTTTTCCATTTACCTCAAATTTTTCCGGCTTAATCTTCATATAAAATATCTCTCCTATTCGTTTTTACGTATCGATTAAATAAAGTTATCAGAATCCCCGGCTCATTTTTTTATATTTTTTATCATAACACATTATAAGAGTTTTATCTATTCGTTTCCGGATTTGATACCGGTTCAAAGAAGTCTCTGCTTTAATTTTTAAAAAAATAAGACACCGCCGGGTAAATGGCAGGGTCTTACTTTTTAACTCCCCGAGTAGGATTTGAACCTACGACAACTCGGTTAACAGCCGAGGGCTCTACCGCTGAGCTATCGAGGATTACTTTTATATTATATCATAATTTTTAAGATATATACATACACAATTCTGTAATATTTATATTTGGGCATAAAAAATACGTATCTTCAAAACCGCATACAGATTATAACATCTCTTCCATTGCTCTCTATC
>DHNM01000031.1 GCA_002409525.1 Eubacterium sp. UBA5416
TATAATTAATGTGCTGATTGAGAAGCTGCCGCAATATATTGTGGCGGCTTCTTATCGTTCGGGACGGTTTTACGAAGCTATTTAGTAGGAGATTAAAGTGATGAAAAAGATCTTTAAAATCATGTCAAATCGGGTTTTCGCGGTAGCTGTTGCTTTGGTTCTGCAGCTGTTTTGGTTTATTGGTATTGGATATTTCCTGACAGACCGCTACATCTATTTTAATATTGCGATTACCGCTATCGCGCTTTTGACCTCTCTGTGGCTGGTAAATCAGAGAATTAACCCCTCTTATAAACTGACATGGGTAATTGTTATTCTTGCTGTGCCGATTCTTGGAATCGTTCTCTATTTTATTATGGGCAGATCAAGAATCGCGAAGAAATTCTGTATAAAATACGATGACGCACTTGCAGAGCAGGGTTCGATCTTAAAGGAGGATAAAGAAGACAGGAAGGCGTTAAATCAGATAGATCCCCTGGTAAGCGGACAATCCATCTATCTTAGGGACTATGCGGATTCTCCTGTCTATCAGAATACGATAACAGAATATTTTCCGGTTGGAGAAGACTGGTTTGCAAAATATGTGGAGGAGCTTGAGAAGGCCGAGCATTATATCTTCATGGAATATTTTATTCTCGGAGAGGGGTATATGTGGAACACGGTTCTCGAGATCATAACCAGGAAGGCCGCCGAAGGAGTGGATGTACGTCTGATCTATGATGATTTTGGGTGTATCATTTCTATGCATCCGAGGTTTTACAAAGATTTGCAGGCAAGGGGGATCAAGTGTGCATCTTTTAATCCTGTCCGTCCGTTTTTAAATATTGTGTTAAATAACAGAGATCACAGGAAAATAACGGTGATTGACGGACATACTGCTTTTACAGGCGGTATTAACCTTTCAGATGAATATATCAACCAGGAAGTTCGTTTCGGTCATTGGAAAGATTCCGGTATTTATCTGCATGGCGAAGCTGTGTGGAACTTCACCGTTATGTTTCTTATGATGTGGTCTGTGACCACAGGGTTGAAAGAAAATTTTGAAAAATTCAGACCAAAGGAACATCATCTGGAGACTTTTGAATCAGATGGATTTGTCCAGCCGTACGGAGATAATCCTATGGATAATGAGACGGTCGGAGAGAATGTCTATCTGAACGTTATCACGAGAGCAAAGGATTATGTTTATATATTTACCCCTTATCTGGTCGTCGATCATGAGACTATGCAGGCATTGTGCACATGCGCAAAGCGTGGAGTGGATGTCAGAATTGTAACACCCGGAGTTCCGGATAAAAAGATCGTATTTCTGACAACACAGTCTTATTATGAGGAACTGATTGAGTCGGGAGTTAAGATATATCAATATTCACCGGGTTTTATACATTCCAAAAGTTTTGTCAGCGACGATGATGTCGCTGTTGTTGGCACGATAAACCTGGATTACCGCAGTCTGTATCTTCATTTTGAATGTGGTGTCTGGATGTATCAGACAGAATCCATAGCAGATGTGAAGGCCGATTTCTTAGAAACCCTCGACTATTCAGAAGAGATGACTCTGGAATTTTGCAGAAAACGGAACATTATTATCAGAATGATACAAAGTGTTCTCCGGCTGATTGCTCCCCTGCTGTAGTTTTTTCTCTCTGATTATAGAAAACTCCTCTGCTTTCATGGAACTTTTATCATCATCCTACCTGTCCTCACATAAGATGAGATAGAACGAATCGAAATGGAGTTGACATGAAGAAGTTCCTGGTTGTATTACTGACACTGGTAATGATAACACCATCATTAAGCATAACGGCGAAGGCAGATCTTGAGCTGGCATCGCCCAGCACAATTCTGATGGAAAGCAGTACAGGACAGATCCTATATGAAAAAAATGCAGACGAGCAAAGAAGTCCGGCAAGTATCACAAAGATTATGACTTTGATTCTGATTTTTGATGAGCTGGATAAAGGAACCATCAGCCTTACCGATCAAGTGACTACCAGCGCAAATGCAAAAAGTATGGGAGGTTCTCAGGTTTTTCTTGAGGAAGGCGAGCAGCAGAGTGTGGAAACTCTGATCAAATGTATCGTGATCGCATCAGGTAATGATTCTTCGGTTGCGATGGCTGAGCACATCGCGGGAAGTGAACCGGAATTTGTCTCCCGAATGAACGCGCGCGCAAAAGAATTAGGAATGGAAAATACGAATTTTGAGGATTGCTGCGGGCTTACGGAATCTGCGAACCATTATACAACGGCGCATGATGTCGCGCTGATGTCCAGAGAACTGATTACTCATTATCCTCAGATACTGAACTATTCTTCGATATGGATGGAAGAAATCACACATGAAACAAAGCAGGAAACAAAGCCTTTTACTCTTTCGAATACAAACAAACTTGTGCACAGTTATGATGGCTGTGTGGGATTAAAGACAGGAAGCACAAGTATTGCCAAGTACTGTGTATCTGCTGTGGCTGAGAGGGACAAAATCCGTTTGATTGCCGTTGTCATGGGAGCTCCGGATTATAAAGTGAGATTTTCGGATGCTGCATCGATGTTAAACTATGGATTTGGTGTCTGCAATCTCTATGTAGATGAAAATAAGAAAAATCCGGGAAAGATTGATATTAAAGGCGGAACCGAGAAACAGGTGGGCTGTACATATGATGGAGAATTCCGCTATCTTGACACAGAGGGTAAATCTCTGGATAAGATAAAAAAGGATGTCAAGTTACATAAAAATGTGAAGGCTCCGCTGAAAAAAGGTGATATAGCAGGAAAAGCGGTATATACGCTGGATGGCAGTGAAATCGGCCATGTGAACCTCCTATATGACAAGAATGTGCCAAAAGCAGGTTATTCTCATTGTCTGAAGGAAGTATGGGGAAGATTTCTAATGACCGGTTAACGCATCAACTCAGCCGCCTTTCCACCCCAATATGGCAGGTGTGCGATGATGAACAATAAATATACGATTAAAACCTATCAGTTGAAAAAGGAGCTGCCAAACGAACCACAGGCAAAAAGTCTGCGGTTCGTTTTTGTGAGTGATCTCCATAACCACGAATTTGGTCCGGACAATCTACTCCTTTTACAGGAGATTGAAAGGTTGAATCCGGATGCCGTACTGGTCGGGGGAGATACTATGGTAGGAAAAGCTGATTCCCCGATGGATGTAGCACTTGATTTTATTACAGCACTTGCAGACCGTTTTCCGGTATATTATGCAAATGGCAATCATGAATATCGTCTTCGCATTTATCCGGAACAATATAAGGACATGTATCAGCGATTTCTTGAGGTGATCCATCGGGAAGGTGTGCATCATCTGGTTAATCGAAGTATTTACACCGAATTCAGGGGAGTTCCGGTTGCGATACATGGATTTGAGGCAGACCGGAAATATTACCATCGTTTCAAGAAGGCAGATATGCCCGTATCATACCTGAACGATATCTTTGGACGGCCGGATCCGGATTATTACCATATTCTTCTCGCACATAATCCGGATTATATCCATACTTATCTGAAGTGGGGAGCGGATCTCACGCTTTCAGGGCACTGCCATGGCGGCGTGATGCGTCTCGGCGAACACTATGGGCTGATCAGTCCTAATATGAAATTATTTTATCCATATGCCCATGGTTTGTTTTATGGAGAAAATAATAACTGTATGCTTGTCAGTGCCGGTCTGGGAGAGCATACAATTCCGGTAAGACTCTTTAATCCGAGAGAACTGGTCGTCGTATCTGTTGACTTTTCGAATAAGCAAAATTAGATGATGTTTGGGATCATAAGTTTGTTTCAGAAAGGAATAAAGGCATTATGGGAATTCCTGTAAAACTTCCGGTCTTTGAGGGACCATTGGATTTACTTTTACATTTGATTGAGAAAAACAAAATAGACATCTACGATATTCCGATTGTGGAGATCACTGACCAATATCTGGATTATGTCCGCCAGATGGACTATGAGGATCTGAATGTAGTAAGCGAATTCATGGTTATGGCGGCAACACTGATTGATATTAAATGCCGGATGCTGCTTCCAAAGGAAGTAAATGAAGAAGGCGAGGAAGAAGATCCAAGGGAAGAACTTGTTCATCAGCTTCTGGAATATAAAACATATAAGTATATGTCCTATCAGCTGCGGGATCAGATGGAGGAAGCTTCAAAAAGTATATATAAAAAACCGACAATTCCGTCTGAAGTGAAAAAATATCAGGTACCTGTAGATCCACAGGAACTATTACACGGAATGACAATTAACAAGCTTCATAAGATCTTTCAGTCGGTCCTAAAACGGCAGGAAGATAAGATTGATCCGATTCGAAGTAAATTCGGACAAATTGAGCAGGAAGAAGTATCACTGCCGGATAAAATGACATTTGTAGAAGATTATGCCATCAGGAACCGACAGTTCAGTTTTAAAGATCTGCTGGAAGTTCAGTGTTCAAAAGTCCAGATAATTGTAACATTTCTGGCGATGTTGGAATTAATCAAAACCGGCAGGATCAGAATATCGCAGAAAGAGATCTTTGGCGATATCATGATTGAATCTCTGGAGGACGAAAATACCAGAGCAGAAACATATACGGAAGATCGTGAGGTGGAATATCAATGAAAGACAATAAACATCTGGAGGCGGCTATTGAGGCGATTTTATTTTCAATGGGAGATTCTGTACCGGTAGAAAAAATTGCAAAAGCGATAGACTGTGATGTGAGTGAAACCCATAAACGGATTCATCAGATGATGAAGAAATATGAGGCGGAAGACCGGGGAATTATAATTGTGGAACTTGGGAATGCCTATCAGATGTGTACAAAAAAAGAGTATTACGATTATCTGGTGAATGTCGCGATACAGCCGAAAGAGGCTTCTCTCAGCGATGTTATGATGGAAACCCTGTCGATTATTGCATATAAGCAGCCCGTGACAAAAGCCGAGATTGAGAAAATACGCGGAGTAAAGTCGGATCATGCGGTTAACAAACTCGTGGAATATAAATTGGTTCGGGAACTTGGGCGTCTGGATGCACCCGGGCGGCCTATCTTGTTCGGAACGACGGAAGAATTCTTAAGAAGCTTCGGGGTGGATTCCACGGACAACCTTCCTGATATCAACCCGGTAATGCTGGAGGATTTTAAGGCAGAGGCGGAAGAAGAAGTTAAAGTTGAGCTATAAGCTCCCATGATATGCAAGGTTTTAACGAATAAAAGACGTGAAACCTTTTTGTATTTATGTTATAGTTAATATATAGGTTCCGACAATATTGTCAAGTGAACCGGATATCGAAATCATTAAGGAGGAATTTGACTTATGAAAATAGCACTTATCAATGAGAACAGTCAGGCGGCGAAGAACGAGGAAATCTGTGCGGCACTGAAAAAGGTTGTAGAGCCGATGGGGCATGAAGTATATAATTATGGAATGTATACCCCGGACGACGCCGCTCAGCTTACCTATGTACAGGAGGGAATTCTGGCTGCAGTACTTCTGAATTCAAAGGCAGCTGACTATGTGATTACAGGCTGTGGTACAGGGGAAGGTGCCATGCTGGCATTGAACTCATTTCCGGGTGTCATCTGCGGACATGTGGAAGATGCGCTGGATGCCTATACCTTTGCACAGATCAACAATGGAAATGCAGTGGCAATTCCATTTGCAAAAGGTTACGGATGGGGCGGAGACCTGAATCTGGAATACATCTTTGAAAAACTGTTTGTGGAAGAGGGAGGCCAGGGATTCCCGAAAGAACGCGCCGTTCCGGAAAGACGTAACAAGGGCATTCTGGATGATGTCAGAGCAGCAGCCTTCCGTAAGTTACCGGAAATCTTAAAAGAATTAGATCGGGATCTTGTAAAGGGCGCATTCAGTGGTGAAAAATTCCGGGAATATTTCAACGCAAACTGCATGGATGATGAGATCAAAGCAGCGGTAAACGAAATTTTAAAATGAAAGAAAACGAGATTTTAATGATTCAGGGCACAGATTATAAGGACATGACAAAGCAAATTTTGAAACAGTCAGATCTGATGTCACGGATTGAGAATAAAGATCAGAAGATCGGAATTAAGCCAAATCTTGTATCTCCGACAGAGGCTTCTTACGGGGCGACAACACATCCGGAAGTCGTTGCGGGTATTATTGAATATCTTCAGGAAAACGGATGCGGTCATATCATCATTATGGAGGGCTCCTGGGTTGGGGATAAAACTCAGGATGCTTTCTCTGTCTGCGGATACGATAGGCTGTCTGAGAAATATCACGTGCCTTTTATAGATACACAGAGGGAAAAGAGTTATACCTGTGACTGTGATGGGATGGATCTTTCCATATGCAACTGTGTAAAAGATGTGGATTTCCTGATTAATGTACCGGTTTTAAAGGGACACTGCCAGACACACATCACATGTGCACTAAAAAATATGAAGGGCTTAATTCCGAACAAAGAGAAGCGACATTTTCATTCTATGGGTCTGCATAAGCCGATTGCCCATCTGAACTGCGGCATCCATCAGGATTTTATTGTGGTCGATAATATCTGCGGTGACCTGGATTTTGAAGATGGCGGAAACCCGGTTACGATGAATTGCATCTGGACGGCTTTAGATCCGGTTTTGTGTGATGCTTATGTATGCCATTTGCTGAATTACAATAAGCAAGATGTACCTTACATTGGAATTGCAGACGAACTGGGGGTTGGCTGTGGGGACTGGAAAAAGGCTCGAATTTTAAAATGCAGTGACGATTTTCAGGAAATTGAGATTCCAAAGAAAAGGAAAATTGTTGAGCTGGAGGATGCAGTGGATGAGGTTGACTCCTGTTCGGCCTGTTATGGCTATCTGATTCCGGCACTTGACAAGCTAAAACAGGAAGGCCTTCTCGATAAGCTGGATACAAAGATCAGCATCGGTCAGGGCTATCGTGGAAAGTCAGGAAAACTTGGAATCGGACATTGTACAAAAAAGTTTGAATATCATCTGGATGGCTGTCCTCCCACGGATAATCAGATCTACGATTTTTTAAAAGACTATATTTTGTATCAGCAGTGATTTTAGAGGGCTCTCATGCAGTAAAAGGCATGAGGGCCTTAAAAAAGAGGGGGGTGACATGATGGAGCAATTAACAGAACAGGATGTCAGAAAAATACAGGAAGAAATTGATTATCGAAGACTTGTCTACCGCAAACAGGCTCTGGAAGCCGTAAAAGAGGCCAGAGCCCAGGGTGATCTGAGCGAAAACTTTGAATATCATGCGGCGAAGAAGGATAAAAATCAAAATGAAAGTAGAATCCGATATCTGGAAAGGCTTTTAAAGAATTCAAAAATTGTAAAAGATCAGTCGAAGCAGGATGAAGTGGGACTGGACAATAGGGTGACCGTATATTTTCCTGAAGATGACGAGGAAGAGACATATAAACTTGTGACATCAATCCGTGGAAATTCACTAAAAGGTTTTATAAGTACCAAGTCGCCTCTTGGAAGTGCGCTGATGGGACGTAAAGTTGGAGATCAGTTGAAAATCAGGGTGAATGAATCCTATAGCTATGATGTCGTCATAAAAAATATTGATAAATCCACAGATGAGGATGACGATACAATACGAAGATATTAAAAGCCCGACAGGCCGGACAAAGAAAAATGTGAGGAGAGAAAGAGATGTATTTAAATACGGTTTTGGGATTACTTATTCCATTTGCAGGAACTACTCTGGGTGCTGCAATGGTATTCCTGATGAAAAAGGAGCTGGGTGATAAAACAGAAAAAGTTCTGCTGGGATTCGCGTCAGGCGTTATGATAGCGGCATCGGTATGGTCCCTTTTGATTCCATCCATTGATATGGCTTCACAAACAAAGCAGATTGCCTGGGTCCCTGCGGCAGTTGGTTTTATGGTAGGGGTATTTTTCCTGCTGCTGCTTGACAATATTATTCCACATTTACACCTGAATTCGGAAAAACCGGAAGGGGTTATCCCAAAAAATGAAAAATTGAAAAAGACCACCATGCTTGTACTGGCAGTGACGCTGCATAATATTCCGGAAGGAATGGCTGTCGGCGTTGTATTTGCCGGTGTGCTTTCCAGCAATGCGCTGATTACGACGGCAGGTGCATTTTCACTTTCTATTGGAATTGCAATTCAGAACTTTCCAGAAGGAGCAATTATCTCTATGCCGCTTCGAAGTGAGGGAATGTCAAAATCGAAATCATTTCTCTACGGAACCCTGTCAGGAATTGTAGAACCTATAGCGGCAGTAATTACGATTCTTCTCACCAGTATCATCGAATCGGCTCTTCCCTACTTACTTTCCTTTGCAGCCGGAGCTATGATCTATGTTGTCATCGAGGAACTCATTCCAGAGGCACAGGCGGGGGAACACAGCAATGTTGGAACGATAGGCGCGGCTTTTGGTTTTGTGATCATGATGATTCTGGATGTCGCACTAGGCTGAAAATAATTTACTCAAATCAGACATTTGGAAAGTTGGAATAAATGAGACACAAAGAAGGAAATATTAAGAAATTATTATCGTACTATAAAGACTATAAAGGCCTTTTTATATCAGACATGATATTTGCCACGATCGGTTCAGCTGTTACACTTGGAATTCCCCTGCTGGTTCGATATATTACAGGGACGGTGGTGAAGCTTCCGGTTGGTAAAGCGACCTCCATGATTCTGAAACTGGGACTTGTCATGGTGATTATGGTATTGATCGAGATGGGCTGTAACTATTATATTACCTATTATGGACATATGATGGGCGCCAGGATGGAGCGGGATATGAGAAATGAGATCTACTCTCATTATCAAAAACTCTCCTTTGCCTTCTATGATAATCAGAAGGTGGGCCATCTGCTGTCCAGGATTACGACAGACCTCAATGATATCAGCGAACTATTGCACCACGGACCAGAGGATATCGTGATTTCCATCATTAAACTGGCCGGGGCATTTATCATCTTACTTGTAATAAATGCTCCACTTGCACTGATATCCATGGCAATTGTGGCATTCATGCTCTTCTATGCGGTGCACATGAATAAAAAAATGAAGGACGCATTTAAGGAAAACCGCAGAAGAATTGCGGATATTAATAGTCAGATTGAGGACAGTCTTTCGGGAATTCGAGTTGTGAAGTCCTTTGGAAATGAAAATGTCGAGATGAATAAATTCATGAATGGAAACGAACGGTTTGTTGATTCCAAGTGCAGAACATACCAGTATATGGCCGTCTATAATTCTGGCATGGGTGCCTGTACGACAATGATCACAGTGGCTGCACTCGTGATGGGCGCGATCTTTATGACTAAGGGCAGGCTTACCGCTGCCGACCTTGTAACTTTCCTTTTGTATATCAGTAATTTCACAGAGCCTGTAAAAAAGCTGGTTAATTTTACGGAAATGTTTCAAAACGGTTACTCCGGTTTTGAGAGGTTTCAGGAGATATTAAGGATTGCACCTGATATAAAGGATAAGAAGGATGCGATTCATCTGGAAAAACCGGCAAAGGGTGAGATAAAGTTTGAGGATGTGTCCTTTCATTACGAGGATTCTAAGGAAGAGGTATTTTCCCATGTGAATTTGAAAGTGAATCCCGGAGAATATGTGGCGCTGGTTGGAAGCTCCGGTGCAGGGAAAACGACGTTGTGCAGCCTGATTCCCCGGTTTTACGATGTCAGCTCTGGAGCGGTATATCTGGACGGCACAGATGTCCGTTCTATATGTCTGAAAGATCTGAGAGAACAGATTGGAATTGTGCAGCAGGATGTGTATCTGTTTGTAGGAACAATTATGGACAATATCCGTTATGGAAATCCGGATGCCACGGATGAAGAGGTGATTCGCGCAGCGAGAGCGGCAAATGCCCACGATTTTATCATGGAAATGCCCGATGGTTATGACACAGATATCGGACAACGCGGAGTCAAGATCTCCGGTGGACAGAAACAGAGGCTTTCAATAGCCAGAGTATTTTTAAAAAATCCTCCGATTTTAATCTTTGACGAAGCGACTTCGGCACTCGACAACAAAAGTGAACATATCGTTCAGCAGTCATTAGAGGAACTTGCAAGAGATCGGACAACCTTTGTTATTGCACACAGGCTGTCAACGATTAGAAATGCGGGAAGGATTCTGGTATTGAATGAGAATGGAATTGTTGAAGAGGGGAGTCACGACGAATTACTAAAACTGGGCGGAGAATACGCTAAGCTGTACCAGATACAATTTTAAACAGTTCACGAAAGCAGAAGAGTTATTTCAATGAATTGAACCAGGAAGAAATCTCTTCTGCTTTCCTTTGCAAAAAAACGAAATATAATCTTCTTATTATTGTAAAACATTCTAGATATTTTTATGATATAATTACCATAATTTACAGAAGAAAAACATAAGGTAATATAGGAAAGTAAAGGTGTGGGTATGACAAAGAAGAAGAAGATATTGATCACGGTTGTGAGTGTTATTTTAGGGCTTATGGTGGCAGGATACATCGTGACCGCAGTATTTTTTCATAATCATTTCTACTCAGGTACACATATTAATGGAATTAACAGTACCGATATGAAAGCGAATGAAGTCAAGAAGAAACTTGCTGATCAGGTGCAGAATTATTCTCTGAATGTCAAAAAAATTGATGGTTCAGCAGAGACACTGACAGCCGAGCAGCTGCAGCTCGCTTTTGATGATGGCGGAGAGATTGATAGAATTATGAAGGAACAAAAATCCTGGATGTGGATTGTCAGGGCTTTTCAGGATAAAACATATCATCTTAAAGCGCCGATAAATCTTTCGGATGAGGTCCTTTCTTCCGTTGTCGATGGTCTTGACTTTATGCAGGAGGAGAATATCACGCCGCCTCAGGATGCAGCCGTTGGCGATACGGATACCGGGTACACGGTTACTGCTGAAGTAATGGGAAATCAGCCTGACCAAGATAAACTGACTGCCACGTTGAAGGATACAATTCTTTCGGGTAAAAACGAAGTGAATCTTGATGAAGCAGGCTGCTATGTAAAACCGGCAGTTTATCAAAATGATGAGAATCTGATCAACAGAGTGAATCATTTGAATCAGTTGGTGTCTGCAAATGTTACAATGAATTTTGGAAGTAATAGAGTAGAAAGTGTTGGTCTGCAGCTGTTGAAGAGCTGGGTTGTTCAGGATGAATCGGGGAGTGATATGATTGACTCAAATCAGATCTCTGCTTATGTGGGACAATTAGCGGATAAGTATAATACGGTGAAAGCCAGCCGTTCTTTCCAGACAAGCAACGGTGCTGCCGTGCAGCTTAAAGGCGGGGATTACGGATGGAAGATGGATCAGGAAAAAACTGTTTCGAATCTCACAGATGCAATCAATGCCGGCACGCAGGGTGAGGTGGAAGTCGCTTATGCGAATACTGCGAAGACCAGAGAGAGTAATGATATAGGCAATACATACATAGAACTATCGATCGACCAGCAGAATCTGTGGTGTTACGTTGACGGGAAACTTTTAGTCTCCACTCCGGTGGTGACAGGGAATGTATCAAAGGGAAATGATACACCAAGAGGCGGTGTCTGGAAAATCAAAGGTAAGAGGACGAATTACATAATGACGGGTAAGGTCAATCCCGCAACAGGTCAGCCTTCGTATCGAACCCACTGCGATTACTGGATTCCATACAGTGAAGATTTCTCAATTGGAATTCATGATCTTGCAAGCAGGGCATCCTATGGTGGAGATATCTATAAGACGAATGGTTCTCATGGATGTGTCAATACACCGCTGGCTGCAGTGAGCCAGATCTTTAATGCGGTGTCGACAGGAACACCTGTAGTTGTATATTAATGGTGTTGGGGTCAAAAGTAATTTGA
>DHNM01000054.1 GCA_002409525.1 Eubacterium sp. UBA5416
CTCGATTCCGCTTTGCTTCATCTCGCTTGACGCAGAGCGTCAAGTACACAAAAAAGACTGCCGTCTTCAGAAAGCAAGCTTTCTTTTTACGGCAGTCTTTTTGTGTACTGACTAACCTGTAAACAAAAATTTGACACCTTTTTAAAATATGCGTCATTTTAATGATGGCGGAATTTCTATATACTATAAATATAACGAATGTTCAAGAAGGAGGGTTTTATGAAGTTCAAGAAAGTAACAGCTCTTGCAGCAGCAGGGGTTATGGCGTTGTCACTTGCGGCTTGTGGTTCTGGCGGAGGAAAGTCTTCGGGTGGAGCAGGGGATTCAAGTGATGTCGCGGAAAGTAAAAGCACAGAGAAGACCGCTGTAGCCGGTAAGAAAGACGCCAAGGAAAAACTGGTTGTCTGGACTCTGGCAGCGGATCTGAACCAATTTGCAGATCACTACGTTGAGTCTCATCCGGATGTGCAGATTGAGACAGTTACCATTGCGCCGGCAGATTATCCGACAAAGGTACAGACGGCAATGCGCGGAAAACAGAAGACACCGGATATTATCGTAGGTGAGCCACAGATGCTCGATGAGATGTATGAGGCCGGCTATTTTGAAGATCTGGATCAGGATCCTTATAATGCGCAGGATTATAAAGATGATATTGTCGATTATGTCTGGGATGTGGGACAGGATGAAGACGGCGTTCAGAGAACGATTTCCTATCAGATTACTCCTGCGGGGATTTTCTACAGACGTGATATTGCCCAGGAGGTATTCGGAACAGAGGATCCGGATAAAATCGGTGAGTACTTCAAGGATTATGACACGATTCTTCAAACCGGAGAGACTTTAAAAGAGAAGGGATATAAGATCTTTGCCTCAGACGGAGAGATGAACTTTTTCTCCGGTGACAGTGCATGGGTTGTCGACGGAAAGCTGAATGTAGATCAGGCCAGAAAAGATTACATGGATCTTTGTATTGATCTCTATCAGAAAGATATGACTGCTTATGTTGACTCCTGGTCAACAACCTGGTATCAGGCAATGGCCGGATCAGTTCCGGTAATTGATAAAGATACCAGTGTATGGGACGAGAAAGAGATGAAAGAGGCAGAGAAAAAGGGAGATACAACAGAAGTATTTGCGTTCGGTCTTCCCTCCTGGGGCGTCCTCACGATGAGAGATAATGTCGGTGATCTTTCCGGAAAATGGGGCGTAGCCAAGGGTCCGAACTACGGTTTCAGCGGCGGAACGTTTATCGGAATCAGCGCACTCAGCGAGAAGAAAGATCTTGCATGGGATTTCCTGAAATTCTGTACCTTAGATCCGGATACGCTGGATTGGTGGATCGATAAATCGGAAGGAGATGTCGTATCGAACCTTGAGGTACTTGAAAAACATAAAGATGATGAGAATCCGGTTTATGGAAATGAAAAGCTTTACCAGTTCTTCCTGGAGCAGGCAGAAGGAATTGACTACTCTAAGGTAACTAAATATGACAAGGTAATCGGAGATGCCTGGGGTGAAGCCATCGGTAAAGTGAAAAAGGGTGAGAAATCAAAAGAAGATGCTATGAATGATTTTTATGATGAGATAGAATCTACCTATCCTGATATTGAAGTTGACCGTTAATCTGACACCTGTTGCGGCACCGCGGATGATACCACGGTGCCGTCTTAGAATGAAAGGAGGGTCTTTCAAAAAATGGCATCTGACACAACAGGGAAAAAGAAAAAAAAGAAAAATCTCAATAATATGGGCTATTTATTTGTAGCTCCATTTGTAATTGTATTTCTGATATTTAATATTTACCCGGTTGTCCGGACCTTTTATCTGAGTTTTACAGACTATAAGGGGTTTGGCGAAGCCGTTCTTTCCGGAGGAGCCAATTATGCGAGAGTTCTGCAGGATAAGTTCTTCTGGAGAGCTTTGGGAAATACAGCTAAGATATGGGGCGTGAATATTGTTCTGCAGCTTGGCCTTGCACTGCTTCTGACCATTGTATTCAGTGATATTAAATACAAAATCCGGGGTTTAACGGTTTTCAGGGCACTGTATTACCTTCCGAACCTTATTGCGGCAACATCGGTGGCTTTTCTGTTCAAGACGCTGCTGGACTGGAGATATGGTACAATCAATCAGATCATGATGAGTACAGGGCTTATGAAGTCTCCGGTAAACTGGCTGGGTTCACCCGGAACTGCACCGTATGTGATATCTGTAATCAGTGCATGGATGTGGTTTGGAAACTCATTTATTATGCTGATGGCAGGGGTTCAGGGAATCTCAAGAGACTACTTTGAAGCGGCAGCGATAGACGGTGCCGGAAGATTTAAGGTATTTACAAAGATAACAATGCCTCTGCTAAAACCTATTATGCTGTATGTCGGCATTACTTCACTGATCGGAGGCCTTCAGATGTTCGATCTTCCGTTCCTGATTTCAGGCGGCACGGGAGGCGCTCCAAGTGGCAGTACACAGACTGTAGTTATGTATCTGTACAAATTTGGATTTGAGACAAATCAGGTTGGGTTTGCATCGGCTATCGCCTATGTGCTTTTTGTGATTATCCTGGTCCTCTCGATTGTCCAGTTTAAAGCAATGTACGGAAAGAATAAAGGGGAGGTGGCTTGACATGGCAACAAAAGTAAAGCGGACACTTATTTATATAGCTCTTATTTTACTGGCTTCGATCTGTCTGCTGCCCTTCGCCCTCATGATAGTAAATGCTACCAGAACGGGCCCGGAAATCGTGAAATCTTTTACTCTGATCCCGGGTTCAGCCTTAAGGGATAACTGGGAAACAGTATCTGGATATTTTAATCTGTTTCATGGTATGTTAAACAGTGTTGAGGTAGCGCTGCCGTCTACTTTATTAACAGCATATTTTTCTTCACTTGCCGCCTATGCGCTTGTTATGTATGATTTCAGGGGCAATAAACTGATCAGCACGACGATTGTTATCTTCATGATGATTCCGGCACAGCTAAGTCTGATCGGGTTCTATGATCTGGTCACAAATCTAGGCATGATTGATACATACTGGCCATTGATTCTTCCGGCAGTTGCATCGCCCGGGGTCGTATTCTTCCTGCGGCAGTATCTGGAAGGATCCCTGCAGCCGGCTCTTGTGGAAGCAGCCAGAATCGACGGGGCAACAGAGATTCATATCTTTCACAAGATCATTCTGCCTCTGATGTCACCGGGAATCGCAACGATGTCAATCGGTGCCTTTGTGGGCAGCTGGAATAATTATCTGATTCCTTTAATTCTTTTGAATTCACCGGATAAGTTCACTTTACCGGTCATGATAGCTTCTTTGAATTCCTCTCAGGATATCACGAGGAATCAGGGAGCGATCTATCTGGCGGTTGCAATCTCTGTAATCCCGATATTGATTGCATTTGCATTCCTTTCTAAATATATTATTGGAAGCATATCGGCAGGCGGAGTGAAAGAATAGTTAACCCCTATGATACATTTAATTTCTATAGCCGATGATTCTGTGATATGATAGAATCATCGGCTGTTATCGTTGTACGGCCGGAAAGGGAAGATACTATGAGAAAAAGGATAATAAAATATGCTCTTTTAACCTCAGTTGTGCTGTTGTCGGCGGCGGGGTGTCAGGCTTCTGCCCAGGATAAGAAAAGCCGGGATCAGGAGTTATCAGAACCCGAAAAAATGGACTGGTATGTAAACTATTCCTGGTTTAAGACGGCCTGGGGGGAGAATGAAGTATCGAAGGCAATGACAGACCGAACGGGTGTCAGCATCGATTATCTGATTCCGAAAGGCAATGAGACAGATAAGCTCAATGCCATGATCGCATCGGATACGCTTCCGGATCTGGTGACGATCGGATGGTGGGAGACACAAAATCAGGAAATGATTGATAAAGACCAGGTTTATTCATTCAATGACCTGGCTGAAAAATACGATCCGGATTTTTTTGATGTGTTGGATGAAAGTGCGGTAAAATGGTATACAAAGAGTAACGGGAAAATCTATGGGTATCCCAACTCTTCCTATTCATTCGAAGATTTTAAAAAAAACAAGATTCCGTCCAATCAGAATTTTCTGGTCCGAAAAGATATCTATGAGGCGATCGGCAGTCCGGATATGACGACACCCGAAGGCTTTTCTAATGCTATCCGTAAGGCATACAAGTCATTTCCAAAGATAGACGGCAATCCCCTGATTCCAATCGGAGCGGATGAGTTCAATGAAAACGGTTCGAATTCCTTTGATCAGTACATTCAGTCTTTTCTGGCGGTTCCCTATGAAAAAGATGGAATCTATTATGATAGAAATACAGATTCAGAGTACCTGAGGTGGCTTAAGATGTTCCGGCAGCTGGGGCAGGAGGGTTATCTGAAAGACGAGATATTTATCGATAAGAGATCCCAGCTTGAGAGCAAGCTGGCAAAGGGCCAGTATTTCTGTCTGTTCTATCAGAATACAGACCTCAAGGATCAGGTGAGAATCTTAAATAAGAAAGATCCGGACAGTATTTATATTGCCGTGGAAGGGCCGAAAAATTCAAACGGTGATGATCCGGTGCTTCCGGTTCCGGGAGTACACGGGTGGACAGTCACCTATATTTCCAAGAACTGCAAGAATCCCGGGAAAGCTCTTGAACTGATGAAATATCTGATCAGTGAAGAGGGACAGAAGATGACGTATCTTGGCGTTGAAGGCTCGATGTATCAGATGAAAGATGGTAAGCCGGTGATTTATCCCGAGGTGAAGAAGCTTTTGGATACAGACAGAGAGGCATACGATGCCAGATATGGGGCGGATGATACTTTCTGGATGCTGCAGGACAATGTGATGCAGTTAAAGTGGAATTATGAAGATGATGATCCTGTCTCCGCAATGAAGAGATGGACGTATCCCTATACTGCCTATACCGCCCAGTATGATATTAATTTTGACGAGGATACAAAGAAAGCAACGATTTTCAAAAATCTGCAGAAAATCTGGGGAAACACTCTGCCCAGGCTTCTTCTGGCGCAAAGCGATCAGGAATTCGACCAGATACTTACAGAATATAAAGAGAAGCGAAAAGCAAACGGATATGAAACATTTGTAAATGATGCAACAGAGCGATTTAAGGAAAATAAAGAATTATTGGGCATGGACTGATGGAAAAGAAAAAATCATGGTTTGATGAATTAAAACTAAATCAGAAAATTACGGGTGCAATCATGTTGATTGTAGTGATCCCTATGTTACTCTTCTCAATCGGACTCTATAGCAGCTATAAGAAGAGCACGGTGCGGGAGGTTCGGATTAAGACGGTGAATCAGGCATCGGAAGATAACAGTCAGCTGGGGAAAATTGTGGAGTTCAGTAATATGTCTGCGCAGTCCTTTCTCAATAATCAGGAATTAAAGGAGTTTTTAAGACGTCTGAAGGATCACGAAGATATTTCCGCAGATGAGTATTTAAAGTTTGACAGAAATATTATTGCTATGCTGGAGCGCCAGGTGAACAGCAATCCGTATCTGTATCAAATCAGGGTCTATGCGGACAATAATTCATTTCCGGAGATGATGCCGATTCTTTATCATGGAGATCGTATGAAAGAACTTCCCTGGAGTCAGAAATACCACTCCGGGGACTGGCAGTTTGACTATCCGGACAAGATTATGGGAGAGTCATCGGGGATCGGATCGGATCATCTGATGTCACTTGTGAGCGACATCACGAATGACTATGGGGAAGTTCTTGGAGTTGTCGAAGTGGCAGTTGAGATGGATGATGTATTTCCCGGACTTTCCTCTCCGGATAACGGGAACTGGGGATGTTTTCAAAATGAAGACGGGAACATCTATACTTTTGATTCAAAAGGAGATAATCCGTGGAAAAAGAGTCAAAGAGAGATCTTACAGGCAGCTCCGGAGAGCAAGAAAGGGATTCATACCCTCCAAACGGAAATTGACGGAAAGAAAGTGATTCTCTTAAGCCAGCCGGTCAAAGAGCTGTCAGGGACCTATATTCAGCTGACCAGCATTGAGGGAGCAATGGATGATATCTCGGTACAGAGAAATCTTTTAATTGCTCTTTTGATTTTGATATTTTTTATTCTGGCTATGGTGGTGAATCTTGTGATCAAGGGTCTGCTCCGCAAGTTTTACAGTACACTGTCTGTTGTGCGAAAAGTGCAAGAGGGAAATATGGATATTCGCGTTTCAGAACTGGGACAGGATGAGATGGGAGAACTCGGAATTCAGATCAATAAGATGCTGGACCGCATTCAGACTCTCATGAAGGAGAATATTGACCGTGAAGTTCTGATAAAGAACACGGAAATAAAAGCCCTGCAGAATCAGATCAATACACATTTTATCTATAATGTACTGGAATCCGTGAAGATGATGGCGGAAATTGATGAAGAGTATGAGATTTCCGATGCCGTCACGGCTCTGGGCGGGCTGCTGAGATACTCTATGAAATGGGTTTCCAGCGATGTTACCATCAGGCAGGAGCTGGATTACATCCGGAACTATATCCAGCTTATGAATCTGAGGTATGATTTTACGATTATTTTGTCACTCAATGTTCCGGATATTATCTATGAGCAGCAGGTACCTAAGATGTCCCTGCAGCCAATCGTGGAAAATGCGATTATCCATGGGATAGAGGAGACGCAGGAAGACGCTACCATATATATCAAGTCTTTTTTGCAGGGTGACGATTATAAGATCGAGATTACAGATTCAGGCAGTGGGATGAATGAAGATCAGGTAGAACTGCTCAGAAAGAAGATCAGCGGGGAAGTACAGGTACATGGGGGTTCGGGAAATGGTATAGGACTAAAAAATGTTCAGGATAGAATCCACATGAGGTTTGGAAAAGAATATGGACTGAAGCTCAGTTCAAAAGAGGGATTATTTACAAAGGTCACACTTTTGCTGCCGCTTACGAATGTGAAGGCTGACGGAAACTTTAAAAGTAAGTGAGGTGCAGCAGGTGCAAACTGATTGGAGGAATGGGGCATATATGAAAACTTTACTGATTGTAGAAGATGAGAAGATGATACGCCATGGCATTGCGGTCATGGCGGGCCGCAGCAGTGTCAATATTGAAGAGATCATAGAGTGTAAAAATGGCCGGGAGGCTCTGGAAATATTGAAGAGCCGTGACATTGATCTCATGTTTACAGATATCCGGATGCCGAAGATGGATGGGATAGAGCTTGTGAAGAAGACACAGAATCTAAAAGTTCGTCCTCTTGTCGTAGTGATCAGTGGCTATGACGATTTTAACTATGCTGTGGAAATGATGAAGCATGAGGTCAAAGATTATCTTCTGAAACCGATCAAAAGAGATCAGCTGGAACAGGTTTTGGGGGAAATGGACAGGCTGATATCGGATGAAAAGAAACAGGAGCGGATGGAAGTCTCCGGGTTTATCAATCAAATGAGATTCTATATCCAGAATCCCGACGGGAGAGAGAATCAGGCATTAGAGAGTCAGTTTGATCAGATGTTTGCCGGGCAGAGATTATGTGCGGTATTCTTTCCGGGAAGTCATGAAGAACTCACAGACCTGGCAGGACCTGTATGCTTTAAAACAGATGGCCAGTATCTGGCAGTCTTACCGGAGGACAGAACAAAAGGACAGGATTTTCGTGATACCTGTGCGGGGATCAGCTGCTCTTTTACAACACTTGAGGGATGTATTTCAGCTGTGCAGCAGGCACTGACAGCCAGAAAACATGCTTTTCTATATAATATTCCTTCTCATATCTGGTCGGATGAAGTTGATTATAATCGTGGAGAGAAGGCAGAACAAGGTCAGGTGAGTCAGTTTGTGCAGCAGTTTCCTACCGCCAGGATGGAGGGAGCAGTGAAGAAATTTGAGAATCTGTTCTTCCTGGCCGAACACGGAAAAATAAAGGAGAAAGACGTTCTGGACATGGCTTATAACATAGAGGGTGAACTGGAGAAGGCATATAAAAATCATCTGACGGAGCAGCAGCAGAATCTCTTTGAGCGCAGACCGCCCCTTTATTATAGAGATGCGGAAGAATATCTTACGGATTTTACCGTATGGACTAAACAGCTCAAGAGCTGTCTCTCGGAGCAGTTTAATGTGGATCAAAATCGCGGCAAAATTCAGGATGCTGCAAATTTTATGAAAGAACATTTTCGTGAAAATCTCAATATGGCCATGGTATCCAACCATGTGTCTATGAATTATTCTCTTTTTTCAATCACATTTAAGGAATACATGGGTATTAATTTCGTGAACTATCTGAAAAATCTGCGCATCAGTGAAGCAAAACATCTTCTTGAGTCGACAGATGATAAGGTTCTGGATATCGGCTATCAGGTAGGTTATGAAAATGATAAGCATTTCTTAAAGACCTTTAAGAGTATCTGCGGGGTTTCGCCGACGGAGTACAGAAAAAATTTCGAGTTCAAAAATGTTGATAATCGTGACTAGGAATGCTACACTTAACACAGTTTCATGATACCCGGCATAAACTTTTATCCCTGGTATCGATCATGTAAATGGAGGATGGTTATGAAGAGTTACGACGTTACTTCTCTGGGAGAGTTATTGATTGATTTTACAGAGAATGGGAAAAGTAAACAGGGAAATTATATGTTTGAGGCAAATCCGGGCGGAGCGCCGTGCAATGTTCTTGCTATGCTGGCGAAACTTGGATACAAAACATCATTTATAGGAAAAGTCGGTGATGATTTCTTCGGAAACCAACTAAAAACGTCTTTAGATGAATTAAACATTGATGCCAGATATCTGTTCAGGGATAAGAAGATCCATACGACACTGGCATTAGTGCATACAGATTCCGACGGAGACCGGGATTTTTCATTTTACCGCAATCCGGGTGCTGATATGATGCTTAAAGAGGAGGAAGTGCCGGAGGAGCGAATATGCGACAGCAGGATCTTTCACTATGGAAGTCTTTCTATGACCGATGAGGGAGTGCGCGACGCCACGAAGAAAGCGATTCAGACTGCAGAAGAATCCCAGGCAATACTTTCCTTTGATCCAAACCTGCGCCCGCCGCTGTGGGAAACGCTCGATGACGCGAAGGAACAGATTTTTTACGGTCTGGGTCACTGCCAGATTCTTAAAATATCAGACAATGAGATCAGATGGCTGACCGGTGAGGAAGATTTCACTGCCGGCGTAAGGTGGATCCGTGAAAGGTTCGACATCCGGCTTATTCTTGTCTCTATGGGTAAAGAAGGGAGCAGGGCTTATTATGGTGGACGGATGGTGGAAGTTCCCTCATTTTTACAGAAGAATACCATTGAGACGACAGGGGCCGGTGATACATTCGGCGGATGTATTCTGGCTTATGTGCTAGAGCACGGTCTGGACAGTCTCACAGAGAAAAATTTAAGAGATATGCTTACTTTTGCAAATGCCGCCGCATCTCTCATTACCACGAAAAAAGGAGCACTTCGAGTGATGCCGTCAAAACAAGAGATTATACGACTAATAGAATACAGGAGGAATAACGAATAGAATGGGTAAGGTAATAGGAATTGATTTAGGTACTACGAACAGTTGTCTGGCAGTCATGGAAGGCGGAGAGCCTGTAATTGTACCGAATGCCGAGGGAGAAAGGACAACTCCGTCTGTAGTCGCGTTTACAAAAACAAAAGAACGTCTCGTCGGGTCTGTGGCAAGACGCCAGGCAGCGACAAATGTAGACCGGACAATTTCCTCGATTAAGAGAGAGATGGGAACGAATTACCGGGTCAAAATCGATGGTAAGAATTACACTCCTCAGGAGATTTCGGCATTTATACTTCGGAAGATGAAAAAAGATGCAGAAGATTATCTGGGCGAGAGTGTCAGTGATGCTGTCATTACAGTGCCGGCTTATTTCAATGACGCACAGCGCCAGGCTACAAAGGATGCCGGGAAAATTGCAGAATTGAATGTAAAAAGAATCATCAACGAGCCGACATCTGCGGCTCTCGCTTATGGCCTGGACCATGGGCAGGCACAGAAAATCATGGTCTATGATCTTGGCGGCGGTACATTCGATGTATCCCTGATTGAAATTGGGGACAACCTAATCGAGGTTTTGGCAACAGCAGGTAACAATCATCTTGGCGGAGATGATTTTGACAACAGACTGACCGATTACATTGTGGAGCAGTATAAGAAAACGGAAAAAGTAAATCTTACAAAGGATCATACCGCCATGCAGCGTGTTCGCGAAGCGGCGGAAGAGGCGAAGAAAAGCCTGTCGGTTCAAAGTACCGCGAGCATCAATCTGCCTTTTATCACGACAGTAAGAGGAGAACCGAAACACCTGGAGATGGAGATTACGCGGTCAAAATTTGAATCTCTGACCGGTGATTTAATTGAGGGTACGAAAGAACCGGTCAAAAAAGTGCTGTCCGATGCCGGTATTTCTACATCCGAACTTGGAATGGTACTGTTAGTAGGAGGCTCTACCAGAATACCTGCAGTGGCCAGAATGGTATCCGAAATAACCGGTAAAACCCCCTCGAAAAATATAAATCCCGATGAATGTGTGGCTATGGGGGCGGCTGTACAGGGTGCGAAATTAAGCGGCGAGATCGATATAGGGAATGCTACAGATCTGATTTTGATGGATGTAACCCCACTGTCCCTTTCCATCGAGACCATGGGCGGTGTAGCCACAAAGATTATGGATCGGAATACTATTATTCCTAACCGCCACAGTCAGGTTTTTTCTACCGCGGCCAACTTTCAGACATCTGTGGAAATTAAGGTTCTGCAGGGTGAGCGTAAATTTGCAAAAGATAATACGCTTCTCGGTAATTTCAAGCTGAATGGAATCAAACGTGCACCCGCAGGTGTTCCACAGATCGAAGTTACCTTTGACATTGACGCAAACGGGATTGTGAATGTGTCTGCGAAAGATCTGGGAACAGGTAAGGAGCAGAGCATTACAATTACGTCAAGCTCCAATCTGTCAGATGCTGATATTGAAAGGGCAATCCATGATGCAGATGCCTATGAAAGCGAAGACAGCCATAAGATGGAACAGATGGATGTCTTAGGTGAGGCACAAAAGGAGATTATGGAGGCAAGACAATTTCTTTCCGATAATAAAAAGACGATTGATAAAGACAAGAAGAAAGAGATTAAGAGTAATATCTCAACTCTGGAAAAGGCTGTACGCTTCAAAAAGCCAGAGAAATTAGAGGATGAGGAAGCAGAGGATATAAAGGAAAAAACAGAAAATCTGAAACAAAGTATTTGACAATTCCCGAGCAATAGCATATAATTCCTATATAACATATATGATAAAAGGGTTTAAAGGTAATGCGTTCAATGCCTGCATAAAAAAAGCATAATCTTGGAACCCGAACAGATATAAGAATGAAGCCTGATAGGGCGGAATTCGAATAAGTGCAAGAGGTCACAACAAATATTTAGGAAAGAAGGTTAAGATTATGTCTGGTAAAATTTATAATAATGCCGTAGAACTGATTGGAAAAACTCCTCTTATGAATGCGGAGAATTTTAAAAGGAAACTTGATCTGAAAGCAAACCTGTTGGTGAAATTGGAATATCTGAATCCGGCAGGCAGTGTAAAGGACCGTATTGCCAAAAGCATGATTGAGGATGCGGAGAACAAAGGAATTCTGAAACCGGGTTTTACAATTATAGAGCCTACTTCAGGAAATACAGGAATAGGTCTTGCTTCAATCGCGGCTGCAAAAGGTTATCAATTGATTCTGACGATGCCGGAGACTATGAGTGTTGAGAGAAGAAACATATTAAAAGCTTATGGTGCCGAAATTGTGCTTACTGACGGTGCAAAGGGAATGAAAGGTGCCATAGCCAAAGCGGAAGAGCTTGCAAAAGAAGTTCCGGACAGCTTTATTCCCGGACAGTTTGATAATCCGGCTAATCCTAAGGCACACAAAGAAACTACAGGGCCTGAAATCTGGAGTGATACGGATGGCGCTGTCGACTTTCTGGTAGCCGGAATCGGTACCGGAGGAACACTGACCGGAACCGGAGAATATTTAAAAGAAAAAAATCCGGATATAAAAATAGTCGGTGTTGAGCCTGCATCTTCGCCGGTTCTTACGAAAGGCGTCAGTGGTCCTCACAAAATACAGGGAATCGGTGCCGGGTTTGTGCCGAAGGTATTGAATATGAAGATCTGTGACGAGATACTTCCGATTGACAATGAAGATTCATTCGAGATTTCTAAAGAGTTTGCACATGCGGAGGGAATCCTGGTCGGAATATCCTCAGGAGCAGCACTGAAAGCAGGAATTGAACTTGCAAAGCGACCTGAAAATGAAGGAAAGAATATCGTTGTTGTTCTTCCGGACAGCGGAGATCGGTATTACTCCACACCACTCTTTGAGAACTGATTGATAACAAATAACTTACCAGGGAGAATGTATATGAGCAAAAAAATCGAAAGAAAAGACAGAAAATTAAAATTCGAAACTTTACAGCTTCATGTTGGTCAGGAAAATGCTGATCCGTCAACCGGTGCCAGAGCGGTACCGATTTATGCAACATCTTCTTATGTGTTTGACAATTGTGATCATGCTGCGGCACGTTTCGGCCTGAGTGATTCCGGGAATATATACGGAAGGCTGACAAATCCGACGGAGGATGTGTTTGAGCAGAGGATGGCGGCACTCGAGGGAGGCGCTGCGGCACTTGCAGTTGCCTCCGGTGCGGCCGCAATCACTTACACATTCCAAAACCTTGCCCACGAAGGAGATCATATTGTCTCAGCCGGAAACATTTATGGCGGGACTTATAATTTCCTAGAGCATACATTTCCGGATTTTGGTGTCAAAACTACTTTCGTTGATATCTTCAATGAAAAAGAAGTAGAAGAAGCCATTCAGGACAACACAAAAGCTGTTTTTATTGAGACGCTGGGAAACCCGAACTCAGAGGTTGTAGACATAGAGAAGATTGCAAAAATTGCTCATGCTCATAAGATTCCCCTTGTGGTTGACAATACATTTGCCACTCCGTATCTCGTTCGCCCAATCGAGTATGGTGCAGATATTGTTGTCCACTCGGCTACAAAATTCATCGGCGGACATGGAACATCGCTTGGCGGTGTGATCGTAGATGGAGGAACCTTTGACTGGGAGGCATCCGGTAAATTTCCGTCACTCGTGGATCCAAATCCGAGTTATCATGGAGTGAGTTTTACAAAGGCTGCCGGTCCTGCAGCGTTTGTCACGAAGATTCGTGCGATTTTACTTCGGGATACCGGTGCGACACTTTCACCATTCCATGCATTCCTGTTCCTTCAGGGACTTGAGACACTCTCACTTCGTGTAGAACGCCATGTATCAAATGCACTGAAAGTGGTAGATTATCTGAATCATCATCCACAGGTCGAGAAAGTTCATCATCCGGCAGTAAGCACGGACTCGTCACAGCAGGAGCTTTATAAAAAGTATTTTCCGAATGGCGGTGGTTCTATATTTACCTTTGAGATTAAGGGGGACGCACAGAAAGCGAAAGATTTTATAGATAATCTGGAGTTGTTTTCATTGCTCGCGAATGTAGCCGATGTGAAATCGCTTGTCATTCATCCCGCTTCAACCACTCATGCTCAGATGAATGAAGCTGAAC
The DNA here is from genome assembly GCA_002409525.1 of Eubacterium sp. UBA5416. Taxonomy (GTDB): domain Bacteria; phylum Bacillota; class Clostridia; order Lachnospirales; family Lachnospiraceae; genus Novisyntrophococcus. The sequence goes on from DHNM01000054.1 coordinate 13,615, forward strand.
TTTTAGAGCAGGGAATCAGACCAAATACGATTCGCCTTTCAATTGGTACAGAAAATATCGATGATATCATTCAGGATCTGGATGAAGCGTTTCAGGCAGTAGAGTAATTGTTAAGAGCCAAAAGGCATGTATATTTCGAATCTGATATATGGCCTTTGTGGCTCTTTATCATGAAATAAAGAAGGAGGTGATTGCTTCATGAAAGTCTCCACAAAAGGCAGATATGCGCTTCGTATGATGCTGGACCTGGCACTTCACGATACCGGGGAACCGGTACGTATCAAGGATATTGCATCCAGACAGGAGATCTCCATAAAATATCTGGAACAGATTGTATCCATATTAGTCCGCGCAGGATATCTGAAAAGTGTTCGTGGACCGCAGGGTGGATACCGTCTTGCGATGTCTCCAAAGGATTATACCTGTGGTTCTATCTTAAGGCTTACCGAAGGAAGCCTTGCTCCGGTGGAGTGTCTGGAAGACGATGAAAACCAGTGTCCCAGATCCGAAAATTGTGCAACCCTGTTATTCTGGGAAAAGCTAGACCGGGCGATAAAAGAAGTTGTTGATAAATACACATTGGAAGATTTAATGGACTGGCAGATGCAGTCCGGAGACAACTACATCATATAATAACAAAAGCGGCCTGCACGAATGCAGGCCGCTTTCTTAAAATGAGGGGGGAGATAGTGAGTGGTTATCAACTATCCAAAACCTAGTATAGTAAAAATATGTGTTGAAAGTATGACCATATAATTAAGAAATCGTAAAGTTATTAAACCAAATACTTGAGTAGTTATAATAAAAAATTATTTATCAAGATATCCTATATAGGATTCGGTATGCAGCAGTGCATTGGCATTCTCGATTCGCTCTTCTGACGGCGGGTCGATTCCCTTTAATTTATAAGGAATACCTAATTCTTCCCACTTGTAGATTCCCATCGTATGGTAGGGCAGTACTTCGAGCCTTTTTACATTTTTAAGTGAAGCGACAAATTGATCCAATTGTATCAGATCTTCATCATAGTCGTTTCTTTCGGGTACGAGTACGTGTCGGATCCAGACGGGTTTGCCAATTTCAGAGAGATATCCGGCCATATCGAGGATGCTGTGATTGCTGCATCCGGTCAGTACTTTGTGTCTCTCATCGTCAATTTCCTTGATATCCAGGAGAATTAAATCCGTGACGGCCATCAGTGTATCAAATTTTTTGAGAAATGTTTCATTTCTGTTAAATACGCTCCCTGCGGTATCTAGGACCGTGTGAATGCCGGCTTTCTTTGCTTTCTGAAAGAAATCAATCAGAAAATCTATCTGGAGAAGTGGTTCACCACCGCTGACGGTGATGCCGCCATCCTTTCCCCAGTAAGAACGATACCGGAGTGCACGCTCTAAAAGATCATCACTGGTTACCATGTTTTCGGAATTTGTCGACCAGGTGTCCGGGTTGTGGCAGAACTGACAGCGCATGCGGCAGCCCTGCAGAAATATGACGAAGCGGACACCCGGGCCATCAACCGAACCAAAACTTTCCATAGAGTGAACGGCTCCCTTGATTTGACTGTTTGCTTTCATCGAATCACAACCTTTCTGCATTCTTATATTTTTGTGGGCTCCAAGGTCAAGCTTTTTCATGCAAGCATGAAAAAGCTTGACCTTTTGACTCTGGTATCATCAGATGACTTCGTGTGCCTGTCTTGCTATGACATCTAACTGCTGCTCTCGGCTCAGATCTATGAATTTGACTGCGTAGCCGGATACTCGGATCGTGAAGTTCTGGTATTCTTCCTTTTCCGGATGCTCCATCGCGTCTTTCAGTTTCTCAATTCCAAATACATTGACATTGAGGTGATGGGCTCCCTGATCAAAATATCCGTCGAGTACATTGACTAAATGATCAGCTCTTTCACTTTCCTCATGGCCAAGTGCACCCGGGTTGATGGTCTGTGTATTCGAAATTCCGTCGAGTGCCCATTCATATGGCAGTTTTGCAACGGAATTCAGTGAGCTTAACAGTCCGTTTTTCTCTGCTCCGTAGCTGGGGTTTGCACCCGGTGAGAGCGGTTCTCCGGCCTTCCTTCCATCAGGAAGCGTACCGGTTGCTTTTCCGTAAACAACATTCGAGGTAATCGTAAGTATGGATGTTGTCGGTTCGGAATCGCGGTAGGTGTGGTTTTTCTTTAACTTTTCAAGGAAAGTGTGCAGCAGCCACAGGGCAATATCATCGGCTCTGTCATCGTCGTTTCCGTAACGTGGGAAATCTCCTTCGATTTCAAAGTCTGTGGTAAGTCCGTCCTCGTCGCGGACAGCTTTTACTTTCGCATATTTGATCGCTGAAAGGGAATCCACAACGTGGGAGAAACCTGCGATGCCTGTAGCAAAGGTACGTCTCACATCGGTGTCGATCAGTGCCATCTCCGCCGCTTCGTAGTTGTACTTGTCATGCATATACTGAATGGCATTTAAAGTATTCACATAAAGGCCTGCCAGCCAGTCCATCATGATGTCATACTTGTGGATGACTTCATCGTAATCCAGGTATTCAGCTGTGATCGGACGATATTCGGGTCCCACCTGAACTTTTGTCTTTTCATCGATTCCACCGTTGACTGCGTAGAGGAGGCATTTTGCCAGGTTCGCACGTGCGCCGAAGAACTGCATTTCTTTTCCTGTCTCGGTTGCAGATACGCAGCAGCAGATTGAATAATCATCTCCCCATACCGGACGCATCACGTCATCATTTTCGTACTGGATGGAACTCGTTTTTACGGAAATGTAAGCTGCAAACTTCTTAAAGTTTTCAGGCAGTTTTGAGGAGTAGAGTACCGTCAGGTTTGGTTCTGGTGCCGGTCCCATGTTGACAAGCGTATGCAGGATACGATAATCATTTTTTGTGACCATAGAGCGTCCATCCTGACCGATGCCTGCTACTTCCAGCGTTGCCCATACCGGATCCCCGGAGAACAGTTCGTTGTAGGAGGGAATACGGGCAAATTTTACCATTCGAAATTTCATGATCAGATGATCAATCAGCTCCTGTGCCTCAGATTCCGTTAAGATTCCCCTTTCAAGGTCTCTCTGAATGTAAATGTCAAGGAATGTTGAGATACGTCCCACACTCATGGCTGCGCCGTTCTGGGTTTTAATCGCCGCAAGATATCCAAAGTACAGCCACTGTACCGCTTCTTTTGCATTTTCAGCCGGTTTTGAGATATCGAAGCCATATTCCGCAGCCATTTTCTTCATGTCATTTAAAGCACGGTATTGCATGGAGATTTCTTCTCTTAGACGGATGACATCATCAGTCATCACACCACAGCCGCAGTTGTCGAAGTCTTCCTGTTTCTGCTGCATCAGTAGATCGATTCCGTATAAAGCTATACGGCGGTAATCGCCGACGATACGTCCGCGGCCGTACGTGTCAGGCAGTCCGGTGATAATCTTGTTGTGGCGCGCTTTACGCATCTCAGGTGTGTAGACATCGAAAACTCCCTGATTGTGTGGCTTTGCATATTCGGTAAAGACTTTGTGGAGTTCCGGTGAAGGTGTGTAGCCATTGGTTTTACAGGAATCTTCCGCCATCTTAATTCCACCGAAAGGCATGAAAGCTCTTTTTAATGGCTTATCGGTCTGAAGTCCTACAACCTGTTCCAGATCCTTTAAGCCTTCGTCAATATATCCCGGTCCGTGGGATATGAGAGTGGAGACAACGTCTGTATCCATGTCGAGGACACCACCCTTTTTGCGTTCCTCTGTCTGCAGCTTCTGCAGAGATTCCCATAATTTATTTGTCGCTTCTGTGGGTTCTTCAAGAAATGAAGAGTCCCCGTCATAAGCGGTATAATTCTGCTGTATAAAATCACGAGTGTTAATTTCTTCTTTCCAGATTCTTCCGTTAAAGTCGTTCCATTGTTCCATCTGTCTCATAAGTCAAACCTCCATTTATGCTTTAACTGTTTACTGTATACAAATATTTTGTATACATATATGATAACGGATAAGCAGGTTGAAAGTCAACTAAAATAGTACATGTTTATTGTGTTTTTTTTGATACAAAGAGAAGAAGCCGATCAGGCCGTGATTTGTTTTTTTGCAATAAAAAAGTTCCCTGATTCTCAGGAAACTTGACGAGCGCGAGACGGGATTTGAACCCGCGACCCCAACCTTGGCAAGGTTATACTCTACCACTGAGCCACTCGCGCACAAAAGCGGGTGATGAGAATCGAACTCACGTATTCAGCTTGGAAGGCTGATGTTCTACCATTGAACCACACCCGCAGAGTATGTAATTGATTGGTGCTGACAAATATATATATTACACGAATTGTAGAAGTTTGTCAATACCTTTTTTGAAAATACAGAATCCATGTAAATTGATCTTAATTTCCAAAGTAAGTTCCACGGTCGATATTCCAGGAGTGAAACTTACTCTGACTATATTTCCTATGGATTTTACTTTGTCAATTATATACAGTCGATTTCCTTCTTGTTTTTCTGAAGATGATATAAATCATAAGAAGCAGAAAAATTAGTATTCCAAAAGCGCCGAAAGCATTGTTATATCCTGCTTTATCGATTGACCATCCGAGAACAGGATCTCCGGCAAAGAATAACATATTATCAAGCATATTAGATATCGATAACATGGTTGTTCTGTTGCTGGAATCTATATACCCGTTAATTCTTTCACTGATGATCGGCTGCAGAAAATTATTAATTGCTGTAATTATGCAAATAACAAAAATCCAATAATATAAGTGATGAATTGAAAACAGAAGAAACAGGAGACCTGCCAGAACCAAAGTAACAACGGCGAACAAGTGCCCTCTGGTAACCTCACTTATTTTAGACTGATTTCGCAGTAATATAATAGAAACAATTTTTGAGGCAGCTATGATATACCCTGTATGTTTAACATTCATTCCATTCCCGATTAAGATTGGAGATGTATATTCTGAAACATTACTTACCAGAAGTATAACCATGGATGAAAATAAGGAGATAAGTATAAACATCTTATATTTTACAAGACTCGACTTAACCACTTTTTCTTTATGAATCTTTTCTTTTGGTTTTGCATTCTCCATAATAGCTACTTTATTTTCTTGTAGGAAGAATGTTACACATAACATAGCCAGATACATTGAAAATGAAAGCCCATACACTATATTGGGATTATAATCAAAAAAATATGTTGCCAGTATCGCTGTAAAGATAGATATGAAAATCGTAATACTTTGATTGTCAACAGTTATTTTAATTACAAGATCAATTTGGTTTATTATGCGTTCTCAATTCTGCTGGGAAGTATCTATATCGGTGCAAAGAGCATTCTGATCTTAGGAATTATCTATTTGTTTGTGATTGCTATTTTACTATTGAACAAATTTTTTTCAAAAAAATTAAAAGAGAATCAGACAGTTTTATTTAAAGCGAAGAATAGATGGATCAGTACAATAAAAGAGCTGGGCAATCATTTTCCGGTCATACGAAATTTTGGCGGGGAGAGACTGGCACTGAATAAGATCAAGGAAAGCAGTCACGGGTTATCGTCTGCGGAGTATAAGACGAAAAGTTTTCTTGGATTTACATCGGACGGCAATAATCTACTTTCTCTGATCATGTTTTTGGGCATTCTTGTCGTAGGCTCTGTCATGGTAACAGGTAATCAGCTGAAACTTGGAGATTTGCTGGCCATCGCACAGACAAGTAACCTGATCTTTATTCCTATGTCAGGTCTCGCTACTGTCCGAAATGAATATTATGCGGCCCGGCCGACCGTAGAAAAGATGAATCATATTCTGAATAAAGATTATGAGAAGATGATAGAGGATCTGCATTTAAATAACTTTGATATCAAACTTTCTGATGTATCGTTTGGTTATCTCAAGGATCAGTATTTCTTAAAAAATGTGAATGTAACCTTTGAAACGGGGAAAAAATATTTTATCTGCGGCTCTTCCGGAAATGGAAAGTCGACACTTGTTCGGTTATTATCCAGAGAAATCGAGAACTATGAGGGAAAGATTACTCTGGGCGGAGTAGAGATCAGAGATATGGATTATTCCGCGTTCCGCTCCTATGTTTCCTATGTGGATCAAAATGCCAGCTGGCTGCCATTCTCATTAAAAGAAAATATTGCGCTTGGCAAAGCATTTGATCAAGACCGATTCGAATATGTATTAGAAAAGGTGAATTTAAAAGAACAGAACCTGGAACTGGAGAACAAAGATGGCAACGTGAAATACAGCGGTGGTGAATTACAGCGGTTAAATCTTGCCAGAGCATTGTATAAAGATGCTCTGATTATCATTTTTGATGAATCCTTTGCATCCCTGGACTACCAGAACAGTATCGAGATACAAAAGTATTTTATTTCATTAGATCAAACACTGATTGCGATACATCATTCCATCGACCTGGAAATCATGCAGTTGTATGATGAGATTATTTTCATTGAGAAGGGAAGTCAGATACATATTGCTCCATATGAGAAAATGATAGAAGAAAATCCTGATTTTGTCAGGTTTATTCGAAAGAGTAAACAAGAAGCTCGTGCCAAAAAATGAAATGATACGGATTATTCGAAATATACTCTGGATGACAAACGGACAGAAGAAAGCGTCAGTGAGTCAGCGAAACTCACTTATAAACACAGTCGCATATCTCAGGGTATGCTGATACAATCAGTATAAAGATAAAAGTGCGTGAAATTAGTTCTGTTTGTGAAGGAGGCGGAGAACTATGGGAGTTTATCTGAACAGTCCATCAGCATATACTTTTTTCAAGAGAGAAGCGGCGAAGCCGTATTTTGTGGATAAGTCCAGAATGCTGGAGCAGTTATTTCCTTTGGTGTCTGAGGGAAATCATGATATCTGTATTACAAGACCCAGGCGGTTTGGAAAAACAGTGATGGCGAATATGATTGCCGCTTTTTTTTCAAGCACTTGTGACTCAAAAGAACTATTTGACTTGCTGGCTATTTCAAATCACCAGGAGTATAAAAAACATCTCAACAAATATTCGGTGATTCACATCTCGTTTAATGAGATGCCAATGGATTGTACCACTTACGATCAGTATATAAACCGGATAGCAGGAAGACTGATCTCAGATCTGAAAAGAGAGTATCCTATGGTCAGTATTGTTGAGAATGAGGCCGTCTGGGATGCTCTTACAGATGTTTTTGTCTGGGATCCCTCGGTTAGTTTTATCTTTATTCTGGATGAGTGGGACTTTATCTTTCATCAGAAGTTTATCACTGAAAAAGACAAGAAAAGATATCTTTCATTCTTGAACAATCTTCTAAAAGACAAGCCATATGCTCTGATGGCATATATGACCGGAATCCTTCCAATTGCGAAATATTCAAGCGGATCAGAGCTGAATATGTTTCTGGAATATACGATGGTGACGGAGGGCTGGTTTAGTGATGACTTTGGATTCACTGAGAAAGAAGTGGATTTGATTTTTGAACGTTATAAGAAAAGAATCGATAATCCCGGAATAACGAGAGAAGATTTAAAACTATGGTATGATGGCTATCATACTTATGACGGAGAAAGAGTATATAACCCGCGATCTGTAGTTGCCTCTCTGACAAACAATAACCTGGGTAATTATTGGACCAGCGCAGGTCCTTATGATGAGATCTTTTATTATATTGAGAATAATGTTACCGAAGTGAGAGATGACATCGCTTTTATGGTTTCTGGGATTCCTGTTTCTGCCGAGATCAAGGAGTATGCAGCAACCTCGATGAATCTGCAGACAAAAGATGAGATCTTTTCTGCAATGGTAGTGTATGGATTCCTAAGTTATGAGGATCAGAAGGTTTCCATACCCAATAAAGAATTGATGGATAAGTTTGCAGATATGCTCAAAAAGGAACCCGCTTTAGGCTATGTGCACCGTCTGGCAAAAGAATCAGCGCGAATGCTGCAGGCAACCTTATCTGGAGACACAAAGGCTATGGTAGAGATCCTGGAATATGCTCATGATACAGAAGTACCGTTATTGAGTTATAACAACGAAAGTGATCTGACTGCTGTTGTCAATCTGGTATATCTGTCAGCACGAGACAGTTACTGTATCGAACGAGAGCAGAAATCAGGTATTGGATATGTTGATTTCATCTTTTTCCCCAGAAAATCCGGGGATGATGGGATTATATTAGAATTAAAAATCGGTCAGACACCGGATGATGCAATCAGACAAATCAAAGAAAAAAAGTACGCTTTACAGTTTCGGGGTAAACTAGGAGGCCATCGAAGACATACAGGAAAAATATTGGCAGTGGGAATCACTTATGATAAAAGGTCGAAAAAGCGTGAGTGTAAAATAGAAGTATTATCGTAAATTTGGAACGTCTGGAAATATAGTATTCCATCTGTGAAAAGAGGGGAGATTATGAGTAAAAACAGTCAGATAAATCATATGAGTAAGGATATGCAGCAGAAATGCATGGTTCTTTTGTAATCAATGTTGACAATAGATCTGAGCTCACAGGGGATGCTGATTATGTGTTTGTCGGAAAGGTAATTAGTATGAACGATACAATATATAAGGATCCAGTAGCAGGGGAAGATGAGAGAGGTAAACCAATCGAACTTGCAAGCCCATATACAAATTATACTGTAAATGTTCTTAAGAATATAAAAGGCGAACTTGTTACCGATAAAGACATACCAATTCAAAAATCCGGTGGTATTGCAGAAGATCAGAGCCAGTATTTTTTGTATGAAAAGGATCAGCTTCCTGTAGAAGGAAATGTGTACATCTTTTATAGTTATGCTCAGCCAGATGGTTCTCTGCTCGTATCAGGGCCGAACTCGAATCGGAAAATCGATAGTTTGGAGAAGAATCTAAATAGTAGTTCAGACATTGAGGAGACGGAGGAGTATAAGGAAGCTGTTGAAGGATATAAGACACAAGTAGTACGGGATCGAGAGCGCAACACCTCTTCATACGATGCGAATAGGAAGTAACGTTTAAGTCTAACTTTCCCGCCCTCTGTACTTCGACGGAGATTCACCCATATCTTTCCTGAATCTCCGGCTGAAGTACAGAGGGTTTTCGTATCCCACGATCTGTGCGATTTCGGTGATATTGTAATCGGTATTTTCCAGAAGATCCTTTGCTTTTGACATCCGAATGGAAGTGATAAACTGCTTGGGAGCCATACCGGTGTGCTTTTTAAAGCTGCGGATAAACCAGCAGATACTCATATTCTGTGATTTGGCGTAATCTTCTATATTGATCTGAGAAGAAAAGTGTTCATGAAAGAAGAGAACAGCCCGGTCGATTTCCTGATCGACAGCGGATACCTCTTTTGTTCCTTCGCTGCGCCTGCTTTTTACTGTGAGGAGAAGCTGACGAAACAACAGAGGAAGGAGATCCGTAAAGTAAGGTCTATGAATCTGAAGTTCCCATATGATTTTGAGAAACAACTGCTGATATTCCGCATCGGTTCCCGTATGTAAGATCGGCTCCTTGAATCCGTTCTCTGTCATGATTTCACCGGCATCTGATCCGGTAAAATGAATCCAGTATACTTCCGGGCGGTCTTCGAGATAATATCCGTATTGCTGAGGCATACCGGGGCGGTAGAGTACCATATGGCCCTCAGAAACCTCTTTTCTGATTCCATCAAAGACAAACCAGGCTTTTCCGGAGGAAATATAGAGAAGCTGATAATCTTTCCTTCCTTCCGTTCGGTTGATAATCATAGAAGGTACGTGAATCAGGCGGTAGACACCACAGCTTTCTATCGTCAGGGGCTGTTTAAGATCACAGAGATCTACATCTACCTGATTTAAATATCCCGTATTTGCGTACATTCTCTTGCCTCCTTGAATTGATGTGTGATACTCAACGAATTGTTCCGCACTGCGTGCTTCCACAATTCTAAAACATTCGAATCCCATCCTGATCGGGTATGGCTTCTCAGTAGTGTGATACTCAACGAATTGTTCCGCACTGCGTGCTCTCACAATTCTAAAACATTCGAATTCCACCCTGATCGGGTTACATTCTCATGTTTTACGGGATTCAAATTCATGCTTTTTCATGCAGGCATGAAACGCATGAGCTTTCATCCCTTGAGTATCATTTCGTGTATGTTTTGTATAAAACTAAGTATATCATTTCTTTAGGATAAACGCTACAATATATACAGGATTATGTGAGCGTATAGCATGAAGTAATCCGTGTATCACAGAGGTTAAAAAGAACTGTATCAGGGAGGTTAACTGCATTATGATTGTACCAAAACATTATGAAAATCTGGATGTGCTGCATGAGAATACGATGCCGAATCGATCTTATTATGTGCCGGCTTCAAAACCGATGGAGAATCTCGTGGAGCATCGGGAGGATTCCGATCGTTTCCAGTTATTGAATGGTGACTGGAAATTTCGTTATTACGCAAGTATTTATGATGTAAAAGAGAAGTTTTATGAGAAAGGTTTTGACACAGGATCTTTCGACGAGATCCCTGTTCCTAGTGTCTGGCAGATGCACGGATATGATCATCATCAGTATACGAATACAAGATATCCGTTCCCGATGGATCCGCCCTATGTACCTTTAGATAATCCATGTGGGACTTATGTGCATACCTTCAGCTATCAGACTGATGAAAAAGCACCACATGCCTATCTGAATTTTGAAGGAGTGGATTCCTGCTTGTATGTATGGCTGAATGGATCTTACGTGGGATACAGTCAGGTATCTCATTCTACCAGTGAATTTGATGTGACTAGACTCTTAAAAGATGGAATGAATACACTGGCGGTGCTGGTACTGAAGTGGTGTGACGGAAGTTATCTGGAGGACCAGGATAAATTCCGTATGAGCGGTATCTTCCGTGACGTCTATCTGTTAAAAAGACCGGCCGAAGGGGTTTACGACTATTTTTCAACTACAAGTATCCAGGATCAGAAAGCACAAGTTGATATCCGATTCAAATACAGAAACAAAGCGATTCCGGTTTCTGTATGCTTATACGACATGTCCGGAAATAGTGTCGCGAAGACAAAGGCAGATCAGATCACCGAAGACAAAGAAGGCTGGCAGTCCCTGGCTTCTCTTGAAATTTTGAATCCGCATCTGTGGAGTGCTGAAGATCCTTATATTTATCGGATCGAGATAACCTGCGGTGATGAGGTGATCACAGATCAGATGGGAATCAGGGAAATCAAGATTCAGGATGCAGTCGTGTATATTAATGGATCGAAAGTGAAATTCCATGGGGTCAACCGGCATGACAGCGATCCGGTGACGGGATTTACGATTTCGCTGGATCAGATGAAGAAAGATCTGCTTGTGATGAAACAACACAATGTCAATGCGATCCGGACGAGTCATTACCCGAATGCTCCTCAGTTTTACCAGCTTTGCGACCGGTATGGATTTTATCTGGTTGATGAGGCCGACGATGAGATACATGGAGCACAGGATGTTTATCTAAAGGATAATGACTGGGAAAAGAAAGCTGCAGCGTGGAGCAAACCGATTGCCGATAATCCCGCGTTTACCGAGTCTGTAGTAGACCGTACAAAACGACTGGTGCTTAGAGATAAAAACCGTCCCTGCGTAGTGATCTGGTCGATGGGAAATGAATGCGGATATGGGTGTACATTTGAGAGTGCTCTTGCGTGGACAAAAGAATATGATCAGACTCGTCTGACACATTTTGAATCGGCAAGATATACTCCAAATGACCGGAAATATGATTATTCAAACATAGATCTGTACAGCCGGATGTATCCGGGATTTCCCGAAATTGACGATTACTTTGCAAATAACCCCGATAAACCGTTTGTCATGTGTGAATACAGCCATGCGATGGGCAATGGCCCCGGAGATCTGGAAGAATACTTTGAAAAGTTCCAGAAGTATGACGGTTTCTGCGGCGGATTTGTATGGGAGTGGTGTGATCATGCGATCTACAAGGGCGAGACGATAGACGGAAAAAAGATGTATGCTTATGGCGGCGATCACAACGAAGAACCAAATGACGGTAATTTCTGCATGGACGGGCTCGTATATCCCGACCGCAGACCGCATACGGGGCTTCTGGAGTTTAAGAACGTTCATCGTCCGGCGAGGGTGGTATCTTTCGATCAGGAGAAAAAGGAAATTGTTCTTCACAACTATATGGATTTCAGAAACCTGAAAGGTTATATTGATCTGAATTATGAACTAAACTGTGACGGACAGATTGTAGGAACGGGTACAGTTAATACGGATGATCTTCCTGATGTCCCCACACACAAAGAAACTGTTTTGAACCTGAACCTCAATGTTCCGGCAAGAGGGAAATGCTGGCTGAAAGTGAATTACACACTATCGCATGATGAGATGTTTTTAAAAGCGGGATTTCCGCTTGGATTTGATGAGATTATGGTGGAAACGAATGATTCCAGGAATCAGGTTACTCTGCAGCTGCTGGCGGACGAGAAGACCGGAAGTGATGAAATCTCTGCGGAGGAAGATGACCGGTATCTGTATGTGGAAAATGAAGCGTTTTCCTATACGTATAATAAGCTGACCGGCCTTTTTGAAGAGATGGTTTACGGACAGCAGCAGATCCTGGAGAAGCCAATGGAACTGAATATCTGGCGTGCTCCTACGGATAATGACCGGAACCTCAAACATGAATGGATGCGTGCTCATTATGACCGGGCATATTCCAGGGCGTATGAGACAACGATGGAACAATCCGGGGATAAGGTCACGATCAAAAGCACAGTTTCCTTATCTGCACTTACCATTCAAAGAATCCTGAACATTTCGCTTCTCTGGACGATAGAGTCCAGCGGAAAAGTGAAGGCAGAAATCCATGTGAAAAGAGACATGGAATTTCCGGAGCTTCCAAGGTTTGGTATCCGGATGTTCCTGCCGGAGAAGATGGATCAGGTTTTCTATTACGGACTTGGGCCTGTGGAGAGTTATATGGATAAGTGCAGAGCAAGTTTCCACAGCCTCTTTAAAACGAAAGCAGCCGGGATGCATGAGGACTATATCAGACCACAGGAGAACGGCAGCCATGACGACTGTGAATATGTCAGGGTGAAAGGTGAAAGGTCGGGCCTTACTGTGGCAAGCGATAAAACATTTTCCTTTAATGTTTCTCCCTACACACAGGAAGAGCTGACGAAGAAAGCTCACAACTATGAGCTTGTTCCAAGTGGATATACGGTTTTATGTGTCGATTATCGACAAAACGGTATCGGAACCAACAGCTGCGGACCGGAACTGTTAGAGAAATATAAGTTGGATGAAGAAGAATTTACATTCCGTTTTCAGCTGGATCCAAGAAGGAAATAAACGATATGATAAAGGAGAAGTCTTCCATATCCCGGAGGGCTTCTCCTTTGCATGTGAATGCATTAAGTGTTATACTGTTAGTAACGATTCATTGGCAGCTGCCTTAGAATTATTCTCGAAATCGGAAACCGAAATCTTGAAATGGAGGCGTAAAGATGAAGCAGAAGAATAAGAAAACATTATGGATTATTATTGCAGTAATTGTTGTTGTTTTTATGGCTATTACCTGTGTATTTGCATTTACAAGAAGAAAGGGCAATGATACCAATACGAAAGGTGACGGGATAAAATCCGGATCAGATGAGGAAGAGGTTATTACCGCAATGTATGTTCCTTATGGAGATAAGGAAGATCAGTATGTGATGATCGATCAGGACAGGGGAACGGTATTTACCGTGACAATGCCGGATGAAATTTATGATTCTCATGGCGATAAGATAAAAGAAGAGAAGTTAGAAAAAGGAAATATTCTTGATATTTATGGGAACGGAATTATGCTTCAGTCCTATCCCGGTCAGTATCCCGGGGTGACAAAGATAGAAGTTAAAGAAAAGGGAAAACCTTCGGATGCCGACCAGTATCAGAATATTATAGATGAGATCTATCAGGAACCGGATCCCGCGGAGCCTCCTTCACTGAGCCTCGAGTATAAAGATGAAGATTCTCAGGTTTCTGCAGCTGCTACAAGAGGCGGATATGAGTGGAATTATGAAGATGAGAATGGAGACGCACAGTCTGCTATTGGGGATACCTCCCCGATTCTGACATGGGATGAGATCAATGAACTTGATCTGGCCGGGAAAACAAATGTCACGCTTACCTTTACTGAAGAACCGGACAGTGTGGATGTGAACCGACTCAATCCCCTGATGAGAGACAGCGAAGAGAATGCGGATGACGAACCGGAGGGTGAAGAAGTAAAAGCTGAAAAAGACGGAGATCACTATGTATTAAAAGATGTGGAACCCGGGTTTGTCTATCAGGTGACGGCTCACTGGGATAACAGCTATGTAGAGTATGGGTTTTCAACGGAAGTAACAGAATAAAAGAAGGAGGATCAGATGGATAATTTTGTACAGTACACGCCGACAGAAGTTGTTTTCGGCAGAGGAACAGAGAATCAAACGGGCAGTGAGATAAAGAAGTGGGGCGGTTCACGTGTTTTACTTGTCTATGGAGGCGGAAGTGTCATCAAAAGCGGCCTCCTCGACCGGGTTAAAAAATCTCTGGATGTGGAAAATATTCTCTATGAGGAAATTGGAGGAGTGAAACCGAACCCACGTCTGGCACTGGCCGAAGAGGGCGTGAAAAAGGCGATCAGTTTTAAAGCTGATTTTATCCTGGGCATCGGTGGCGGAAGTGTGATCGATACCGCTAAGGGTATTGCACATGGCACCGCAAATCCGGACTTGGATCTGTGGGATATCTGGACGGGAAAGACGCCGATTACAAAATCTCTGCCAGTGGGCGCGGTTCTGACGATTGCTGCCGCGGGGAGTGAGATGAGTGATTCGGCTGTTCTCACAAATGAAGCAGAAGGCAGAAAGGCTGGGCTTAATACACCGTTTAATCGTGCAAAATTTGCTGTCACGAATCCGGAACTCACCTTTACACTTCCCGGGAAACAGATTGCCTGTGGCGTCACAGATATCATGATGCATACACTGGAGCGTTACTTTATAACGGATGTTACCTGCGAGATGACGGATGAGATCGCAGAGGGACTTCTTCGCACGGTTATGAGAAATGGTACGAAGGCTCTTCAGAATCAGAAGGATTATGATGTAATGGCTGAAATCATGTGGTGCAGCAGTCTTTCACATAATGACCTGACGGGCTGCGGAAGAGGAAAAGATTTCTCTGTCCATAAGATGGGTCAGGCACTCGGTGCAAAATACGACATCACGCATGGAGAAACGCTGTCAGCACTTTGGGGATCCTGGGCAAGGTTCCAGTGCGATGCGGCTCCGGACAGGTTTGCCCGGTATGCGGTAAATGTTATGGGAGTTTCAGCACAGGGAAAGGATCAGATGGAGATCGCCGGGGAAGGAATCAAAAAGACGGAGGAGTATTTCAAGTCTTTGGGAATGCCGGTTTCCCTTACAGAACTCGGTGTTCATCCATCCAGTGAAGAAATCCACAATCTTGCAATGGATGCCACAAAGCAGGATACCGTGAAACTTTCCAGGCTGAAACCATTGACGGCTGCGGAAGTAGAAAAGATATATAAGCTTGCACAATAAGTAGATATGAGTCCTTTCATAAGGTACCGAAAACGATAATTTTCTCGCTTTCGGTACCTTATTTTATTTTTACAACATAGGCTAAAAAGAGAGTATAGAGAATTGAAAGGACTGGTTTATATGATATCTATCAGTTTATGTATGATTGTAAAAGATGAAGAAGATGTTCTCGCACGCTGTCTTGACAGTGCACGTGATATAGTCGATGAAATCGTGATTGTAGATACCGGTTCCACGGACAGAACACGGAAAATTGCCGCGGGATACACAGATTTGGTCTATGATTTTGAATGGATCGATGATTTTTCAGCGGCGAGAAACTATGCATTTTCAAAGGGGACAAAGGAGTATCTGATGTGGCTGGATGCCGATGACGTGATAAGCGAGAGAGACAGGCAGGGATTTCTTGCGTTAAAGAAAGATCTTGATCCTTCTGTCGATGTTGTGATGATGAAATATCATACGGGATATGATGAGATGGGTAATCCCAGTTTTTCTTATTATCGGGAGAGGCTGATTAAAAATCACAAAGGCTATCAGTGGAACAGCCCCATCCATGAGGCTATAACACCAAGCGGTAATATCATTTATTCAAAAACCGGGGTAGAGCACAGGAAACTAAAAGCGGCAGATCCGGACAGAAACCTTCGTATCTTTGAAAAGATGATCAGAGAAGGTACTGTACTGGATCCCCGGCAGCAGTTTTACTATGCCGGTGAACTATATTATCACCATAGATATGAAGAGTCAAAGGAGAACTATGAGATTTTCTTAAGGTCAGGCGGCGGATGGCTGGAAAACCAGATCGAGGCATGTAGACAGATTGCCGATTGTTATCATCAGATGGGCCAGAAGAAAGAAGAACTGGAGGCTTTGTTCTACAGCTTCAGTCTGGATATTCCCAGAGCAGAAATCTGCTGCGATATCGGAAAATATTTCTTCGAGAGTGAAAAATATCCGATTGCAGTATTCTGGTATGAACTCGCCGCCAATACCACCCGCCAGGATGAGAGAGGTGGTTTTGTCCTGCCGGACTGTTATGACTATATCCCTTATCTTCAGTTATGTGTGTGCTATGACAAACTTGGTGATTACAGGACAGCCAATACGTATAATGAGATGGCGGGGAAAGTAAAACCCGATTCAAAGACATATCTTGCAAATCGGGTGTATTTTACTAACAGACTCTCTCAGTAATGAAAGATCAGGTTGTACTGCTTTATACACTTTGATATCGGAATGGCACATAAAAGACAAAAGAGCACAGCTCCTGCGATTACGCTGATTCTGACGAGAGGAATGTTTTTGTACCGAGAAATGATAATCAGCAAAAATACAAGAAACATCCAGATTAAAAAGGTCAGGGACAGGACTCGAAGTTCTGTGAGACCATAGGCACTGATATACAGGAGCAGTTTGCTCATAGCTGTGGCCAGTAAAAGAATCGTGAGTGCAGACAGCAGAACAGTTTCCCTTTTCAGCCATACGTTTTCTTGAAAGGGATTTTTTGAGAAGCTATTTGAGACAATTAATATGACTAGGTTTATCACTGCAATGACACACAGCTCAAAGAATCCACGCCGGGCATATTCGGAAAATGTGAAGCCTTCCGGTCGGATTCCGGCAAAGGCCGAGAATAAATATCTCCCCTGGATTGCAATGAACAAAAGATAAACCAGTGCCATGATGGTATTAACTGTGTGGACAGCAGTATCCGGAAGTGTTCGAAGATGTGCTGCCGAGCCTCGTATCGTATCTTCTGAAAAATGATCTGTATTTTTATGGTGGATTCCTCCGTATACAAGGCCAAAGAGATAAGCTGTAACGGGCAGAGACAACAGTAGTCTCATGAAAAAATCTCCTACATGATTACCGATAAATGAATACAGATATTCGGTGATTCCCTCAAACTGACTGTCTGCACTGGAAAGCAGTGGGAGAATTACAACCAGGACAGGAATAGAAATGATAATTCCAAGGACTACAGGCCATACGCCTCTGCCGAACTTATTCTCTGAGTGCCCAAAATCTCTGCTGCCGTGGATCAGTATATTGAAATGACAGAAGAAATTCCGAAAAGGGACTATAATGAATGCGTTAAGCCCGTCATAAAAGACGAAGGATGAAGTTCTGCCTTCTTCTATCAGATTTCCCGTTGCTGTCAGTGTCCAGTACGCTGCTGCCACAATTAATCCAATAAACTGAAGAAGCGGGAAGATACTCCATCGGTTATAGAACATGCCTGATGATAAGATCACAATCATCCAAAACCAGCTTTCCGGTGCGGGTTTTACCTTCTTTATAAAGAGATAGGCAAGTATAGTCAGTATATAGCAGACCGTGAACGCTGCTATTCCCGGTGCAAATGTCCCACCTGTGAACAGATAGACAAATCCATAGCCAAGGACTGTATATATAAGAGCAAACAGCCGATCTAAATCTTTTTTATTTTCTTCCATCATGATTTTGCCTCCATATGAGCAGTTTCGTCATCTCTATATTCCAATATATCACCTGGCTGACAATCCAGAACTCTGCAGATTCGATCCAGAGTTTCGAATTTTACTGCTTTTGCCCTGCCATTTTTGAGAATCGAAATGTTTGCCATCGTGATGCCAACTCTTTTTGACAGCTCAGTCACACTCATTTTTCTTTTTGCAAGCATTACGTCTATGTTAATTATAATCATAATTTCCTCCTAAATGGTTAAATCAGAGTCTTCCTGCAGCTTGCTTGCATTGTATACCAGATGGGAAAGAGCAGCGGCTGCAATTACAATAAATAGACAGATAAACAGAATTACAACAATTCCGAATAGGAGGCCGATGCTGTATCTGTACCATTTCATAATGCATCCTGCAAAAAGCAGGATGACATACAAAACACTGTCGGACAAAATATAGTGACTGATATGTTTGAGCTCTTTTGCATTTTCTCTGATAA
The DNA here is from genome assembly GCA_002409525.1 of Eubacterium sp. UBA5416. GTDB lineage: Bacteria > Bacillota > Clostridia > Lachnospirales > Lachnospiraceae > Novisyntrophococcus. Next base: position 32,135 of record DHNM01000054.1, read on the forward strand.
AAGACTGATTCTTTCCGATTTTTGTGCAGATGTTCCAGAACTTCCATAGAGACATAAAACATGGGATTGCCGTGATCCAGATAAACAAACAGGCACTCTGATAGGCTGCCTTGCCAGCCGTTTTCGTAATCTGTTCACGAATCACAGTGGGAAGAAACCATACTGTAAACGCGAAGAACAAAATTGTAATTGCAATTGTGACTGTTTTCAGGTAAACGGCCATTTCTTTTTGCTTCATATTCTTATATACCTCCATTGTATAATCTTGCTTTTTTTATAGAGAAATATCATATGATGTTTACACAAGTATAAGATATTAATACATGTATGTCAATATATATTTATCGTATTTCGATAAGTATATATTGATAAATAATGATTCTTATAGTCGAAAAAAGGCTGCCGCACGAATGCGACAGCCCTTTTTCGAAAAAAACGGGTATGCTTCAGCAGATTCCGTTATAGTATATTAATTCCGGCACTGGCATAACCCGTTAATACATTTGCAAGTGAAATACCACTTGCCGTTACGGTAAATACCATCAGAAGTCTTGTTCCTGCCGTTACCGGTATATTTAGTCCGGTGAGCGACCCAGAGGCAATATCGCCTATAGATATTAGTCCGCTGTAGTCCGGAGAGAGAACAACTTCAGTTCCGCCAATAGGTGAAAAAGTATTATCTGGGTTTGTAGATTCATAAACCTGTGCATGAACAGTCAAGTTTGTTCCGATCAGATTCAAACTCAGCACGGCGCTGAAATATGCTGTAATATCCGAAATAATACCATCTCTCGGCAGGGAAAATGCCGTATTGGCTAATAGACCTGCTGCACCTGTCAGATCAATCGTCGTACCTAAGATGTTCGGGAGAACCGTACCATCGCCAAAAGCAATGACAGCCGGTAGTCCCACAAGCCCGCCGGCGATTGAAGAGGGTGCAACCGGAAGTCCGGAGGAAAATGGAATAATTGCACCGCTTCCGGTTGGTCCTGTCGGTCCGGTAGCTCCGTCAGCGCCTGTCGGTCCTGTAGCACCGGTTGGTCCGGTCGGTCCATCGGCGCCATCTGCACCTGTAGGCCCGGTTGGTCCTGTCGGTCCGGTAGCCCCGTCAGCCCCGTCAGCCCCGTCAACTCCGTCGGTTCCGTCAGCGCCTGTCGGTCCTGTAGCACCGGTTGGTCCGGTCGGTCCATCGGCGCCATCTGCTCCTGTAGGCCCGGTTGGTCCTGTCGGTCCGTCAGCCCCGTCAACTCCGTCGGTTCCGTCAGCGCCTGTCGGTCCTGTAGCTCCGGTTGGTCCGGTCGGTCCGTCGGCGCCATCTGCTCCTGTAGGCCCGGTTGGTCCTGTCGGTCCGGTAGCCCCGTCAGCCCCGTCAACTCCGTCGGTTCCGTCAGCGCCTGTCGGTCCGGTAG
>DHNM01000070.1 GCA_002409525.1 Eubacterium sp. UBA5416
GACTTTATCATAAATGAATCATACCATTTTAAGGAAAAAATTAAAATTTGTTTACAAATTCATTGTGATGAGTTAAAATATATTACAAGGTTTATAGGATTGCAAGCGCGCACAATGTGCAGGCAATCCCTAGGCATCACGAAAAAATAAATCCGGTTATTCTAATAAGGGTATGAAAAACCGGAAAATAACGAGGTGGCTCATGGAACAGTATATAATAAGAGGGGGGAATCCTCTCGTTGGCGAGGTGGAAATTGGGGGAGCCAAGAATGCAGCGCTTGCAATACTTACGGCAGCGGTTATGACTGATGAACCGGTTTTAATAGAGAACGTTCCGGATGTCAGTGATACGAATGTACTTCTTGAGGCAATTTCCGTCATCGGAGCAACAGTGGACAGGATTGACCGCCATACGGTCAGAATTAATGGATCGACCATTGGTTCAGTAAGTGTAGATTATGAGTTTATTAAGAAAATTCGTGCTTCTTATTATCTTCTGGGGGCACTTCTCGGCAAATATAAAAGGGCTGAGGTTCCGCTTCCGGGTGGCTGTAATATTGGAAGCAGGCCGATTGATCAGCACTTGAAAGGCTTCCGGGCTCTAGGGGCGAAGGTGGATATTTTGCATGGTGCGATCCTTGCCAAGGCTGAAAACCTTAAAGGAAGTCATATCTTTTTAGATATGGTGTCTGTCGGTGCAACCATCAATATTATGATGGCAGCCACACTTGCAAAAGGAAATACCATCATTGAAAACGCGGCAAGAGAACCACATGTCGTAGATGTTGCCAATTTCCTGAACAGTATGGGGGCAAACATCAAAGGTGCGGGGACAGATGTGATTCGCATTCGCGGAGTTGAGGCTCTGCACGGGGCGTCCTATTCTATTGTTCCGGATATGATCGAGGCAGGAACGTACATGTTTGCAGCCGCTGCGACAAAGGGTGATGTACTCATCAAGAATGTGATTCCGAAACATCTTGAAGCTATGACTGCAAAGCTGGAAGAGATCGGCTGTGATGTGGAAGAATTTGACGATTCTGTGCGTGTCAGTGCCACAAGACGTTTGGGCAGAACGCATGTAAAGACATTGCCGTATCCCGGATTTCCAACGGATATGCAGCCACAGATATCTGTGGCATTAGCCTTGGCTGAAGGTACCAGTATTGTGACGGAAAGTATCTTTGAGAACAGGTTCAAGTATGCGGACGAACTCGGAAGAATGGGCGGGTGCATCAAAGTAGAAGGCAATACCGCTATTATAGATGGGGTAGAAGGCTTTACAGGGGCGCAAGTCAGTGCGCCGGATCTGCGTGCCGGAGCGGCACTTGTTATCGCCGGTCTTGCCGCGGAAGGGTATACGATAGTAGACGATATCGTATACATCCAGAGAGGATATGAAGACTTTGACGGCAAACTCAGAGGACTCGGTGCTGAGATTGACAAAGTAAAAAATGAAAAAGAGATACAGAAATACAAGATGAGGGTTGTGTGAAACAATTTATCACTTGACGATTCTCTAAAAAAGAGGTACAGTATTACTCGTAAACTAAATAATGATTGCTTTTCTCTTATTCAGAGTGGTGGAGATACAGAGGATCTGTGAAGCCACGGCAACCCCGGTGACGGAAGGTGCCAGCCTGAGCGAAAGTTTCGAACAATAAGGGGATTTGATATTGAATTGTTAAGTCCGCCTGATTCAGACGGGCTTTTCTCTATGTTCTAAATAACATATTAATCTTAGGTACAGAAAAGCATCCCAGTTAATAAGGAGAACTTATACATGGAAAAAAGATTATTTACCTCTGAGTCTGTGACAGAAGGACATCCGGATAAGATGTGTGATCAGATATCCGATGCGATTCTGGATGCACTGCTCGAGCAGGATCCGATGAGCCGTGTCGCCTGTGAAACGACTACGACAACCGGTATGGTGCTGATTATGGGAGAAATTACCACGAATGCATATGTGGATATCCAGAAAGTAGTCAGGGATACTATCCGCGAGATCGGGTATACCCGCGGAAAATATGGATTCGATGCGGAAACCTGTGCTGTGCTTACAGCGATTGATGAGCAGTCTGCAGATATTGCCATGGGAGTCGATAAGGCTTTAGAGGCAAAAGAAGATGGAATGAGTGACAGGGAGATTGATGCGATCGGAGCCGGTGATCAGGGTATGATGTTTGGCTATGCATCAAATGAGACAGATGAATACATGCCATATTCCATTTCTCTGGCGCATAAGCTTGCAAGACAACTGACAAAAATCCGTAAAGATGGAACTCTGAAATACCTGAGACCGGATGGAAAGACTCAGGTTACAGTCGAATATGATGAAGATGGAAAGCCGGTTCGTCTGGATGCAGTTGTACTTTCCACACAACATGACCCGGATGTCACGCAGGAGCAGATCCATGAGGATATTAAAAAATATGTATTTGATGAAATCCTTCCCGACGATATGGTGGATGAGAACACCAGGTTCTTTATCAATCCCACAGGGAGATTCGTAATCGGAGGTCCTCACGGAGACAGCGGGCTGACCGGACGTAAGATCATCGTAGATACATACGGTGGATATGCCCGTCACGGCGGCGGTGCATTTTCCGGAAAGGACTGCACAAAAGTTGACCGCTCTGCATCTTACGCGGCACGTTATGTTGCCAAGAATCTGGTTGCGGCAGGGCTGGCAGACAAATGTGAGATTCAGCTGTCTTATGCGATCGGGGTTGCTCATCCGACATCTATCCAGGTGGATACTTTCGGGACAGGTAAGATTTCTGACCGGAAGCTGACCGAAATTGTCCGTGATCACTTTGATCTTCGACCTGCGGGAATCATAAAGATGCTCGATTTACGACGTCCGATCTATAAACAGACTGCCGCATATGGCCATTTTGGAAGAAACGATCTGGATCTACCCTGGGAGAAGCTTGATAAGGTTGATGAATTGAAGAAGTATCTGTAGATTCTGCAGAAAGAACAGAAAGCTTTGCTATGGCATTCTTATACACAGCAGGGCTTTCTTTTTTATAGAAAATTTAGAAATATACGTTTTACTTAAGATGAAAAAGACGGATGCGTATGCTATACTTATCTTAACGGAAAAAGTTGCTTGTTAGGAAGAGAGCGGTAGGATGAAATTAAAGACAAGAGTCATTATTTCCTTTTTCTCAATTTTCTGTATACCCGTGATATTGATATGTGTCATGTTTCATATTGGCATGCAGGTGAAGATGGAGAGGATTGGAGAAAAATACGGGATTGATGAACCCACTTATGAGAATCTTGTGAATAATACTCTGATGTTGAATAAGATTACAGAAAACGACGCACAGGAACTTCATGACACCATCAAAGAGGATCCGGATAAACTGGAAGACCAGAACTATCTGAATGATTTTAATAACAGACTTTCAGAAAGTTTTTCGTTTCTTGTACTCAGAAAAGGGGACAAGATTGAGTACAATGGAAGTAAGAAGTCTGTAGATAATCAGAAACTTCTCGGCGCACTTCCCGGATATGGAGATCCCCGGGCGGCTTCGGACAATGGCATCTATATCAGGACAAAGGAAAAAGCTATTGTTCGCCAGGTTGATTATCAGTCGGGATCTAATCGGGTAAGCGCCTTCATTATCACACAGACCAATAGTATTCTTCCTCAGATGAAATCCCTGGTAAAAGAGATGCTTGTCGTGATGGTCCTTGTTTTGGTGGGAACAAGCTTTGTGATGTGCGTCTGGATCTATCATGGGGTTGTCACCCCAATCAAAGAGCTGAAGACGGCAACGCAGAATATTAAAGAAGGAAATCTGGACTTTACCGTGAAATCCAAAGGTGCAAGGGAAGTCAGTGATTTATGTGAAGATTTTGAAGAGATGCGGCTTCGCCTGAAGGAAAATGCCCGGGAAAAAGTCGAATATGACAGCGATAATAAAGAATTGATCACTAATATATCTCATGATTTAAAGACACCGATCACGGCTGTGAAAGGTTACGTGGAGGGGATTATGGATGGTGTTGCCGACACACCGGAAAAGATGGACAGATATATCCGAACCATATATAATAAGTCTAATGAGATGGATCGTCTGATAGATGAACTTACCTTTTATTCAAAGATAGATACCGATCGTATACCGTATACATTTACAAAGATTCATGTGTCGGCATATTTTGAAGATTGTGTGGAGGAATTGAGTCTTGAGCTTGAGTCAAAGGGAATTGAACTTGCCTACTTCAATTATCTTGAGGAGGATACCGTGATTATCGCCGATGCGGAACAGCTGAAACGTGTGATAAATAATATTATTGGAAACTCCATAAAATATATGGATAAGCCACGCGGTGTCATTAACATTCGTCTGAGAGATGTGGGCGATTTTATACAAGTAGAGATTGAGGATAATGGGAAGGGAATATCTCAGAAGGATCTGACAAAGATATTCAATCGGTTTTATCGCACAGATGCCTCGAGAAATTCGAATAAAGGCGGCAGCGGAATCGGGCTTTCCATCGTGAAGAAGATCCTGGAAGACCATGGCGGCAAGGTATGGGCAACCAGTAAGTCAGGTGTGGGAACTGTGATGAATTTTGTACTTAGAAAATACCAGGAGGTACCTGTGAATCATGAGCAAGATATTAATCATTGAAGATGAAGAGTCAATTGCGGAGCTGGAGAAGGACTATCTCGAACTTTCCGGTTTTGATGTCTCTATAGAAACACGCGGAGATCTCGGACTTGAAAGAGCGTTGAATCAAGAGTTTGATCTGTTTATTCTTGACCTCATGCTACCTGAGGTGGATGGATTTGAGATCTGCAGACAGATTCGTGAGAAGAAGAATACTCCGATTCTTATGGTTTCAGCAAAAAAAGATGATATTGATAAGATTAGAGGGCTCGGGATGGGCGCTGATGATTATATGACAAAACCATTTTCTCCAAGCGAGATGGTGGCTCGGGTAAAGGCTCATCTGGCGAGATATGATCGTCTGATCGGAAGCGGAACACCGAAAAATGATATCGTTGAAATCCGTGGTATCAAGATTGATAAGACAGCGAGAAGAGTCTGGATTAATGGAGAAGAGACGAGCTTTACAACCAAAGAGTTTGATCTTCTGACATTTCTGGCGGAACATCCAAATCATGTATACACCAAGGATGAATTGTTCCGTGAAATCTGGAATATGGATTCTGTCGGAGATATCGCTACAGTAACGGTTCACATTAAGAAGCTAAGAGAAAAGATTGAATATAATACTTCAAAACCTCAATACATCGAGACCATCTGGGGTGTCGGGTATCGCTTTAAGGTTTAAACGAATGATATTTAATAATAAAAGGAAGGACTTAGAACTAAAATGGGTAAAATCTTTTATATTATGGGGAAAAGTGCTTCTGGAAAAGACTGTATTTATAAAAATCTGATCAATGATCCGGGTATGTTACTTTCGCCTCTTGTATTGTACACGACTAGGCCGATCAGAAGTGGTGAGACACCGGGAAAGGAATATCAGTATGTGAGCGATGAAGAGCTTGAAAGTCTCAGAAATCAGGGAAAGATTATAGAAGAACGCTCCTATCATACTGTGTATGGAATCTGGACTTACGCTACAGCGGATGACGGGAAGATAGATCTGAGTCAAAAAGATTATCTCGGAATCGGAACCCTTGAATCATATGTGAAAATACAAAAATATTATGGAGGCGAGTCTGTGTGTGCGATCTATATTGAAGTGGAAGACGGTATCCGGCTGGAACGCGCACTCAAAAGGGAAAGAAAACAAAAAAAGCCAAAGTATGCGGAGATGTGCCGCCGGTTCCTTGCGGATAAAGAGGATTTCAAAGAAAAACGTATCAAAGAGGCAGGGATCACAAAACACTTTCAGAACAATGGGGATATATCAGACTGTCTGGCTGAGATTCATAAATTTATACGGGTACAGCGAAAAACTTTGTAATTCAACAGAGCAATGTGCTATAATACAGATACCGAGGATCCGACAGTCAGGTGTTTCATGTTTATATGAAACACTGAAAAATCAGGAGGTGATATTATGAGCGGCTTTGATGAAGTAATCGGTCAGGAGAAAATTATCGAGCATTTGAAAAATGCCATTAAGACGGACAAGGTTTCTCATGCTTATATATTTTCCGGAGAACGTGGAACGGGAAAGAAGCTTCTGGCATCTTTATTCGCCATGACACTTTTATGTGAGAAACAGGGGACTGATCCCTGTATGGATTGTTCTTCCTGTAAGAAGGCCATGAGTAAGAATCACCCTGACATTATAAGCGTTGTCCATGAAAAGCCCAATTCAATTGGAATCAGGGAAATCAGAGATCAGCTGATCGATGATGTGGAAATCAGGCCTTACAGTGGTCCTTATAAGATCTATATTATAAATGATGCACAGAAGATGACTCTTCAGGCTCAGAATGCATTGCTAAAAACGATAGAGGAGCCCCCTTCTTATGCAATTATACTTTTACTGACGGAGAATCCGGATGCATTTCTTCCGACGATCACTTCGAGATGTGTATCACTTGATCTAAAGCCTGTATCTGATCATATGGTTAAGAATTATCTAATGGAGCACATGCACATCCCTGATTATCAGGCAGAAGTGGATGCATCACTGGCGCAGGGAAATATAGGCAGGGCAAAACAGGCAGCTACATCTGAGGAGTTTGAACAGCTTTCTCAGGATGCGCTTCATATTGTAGAAAATGCAAAGGATATGCAGCTTTATGAATTGATAGATGCAATAAAAGAGATGTCAGAAGATAAGAATAATATCGATGACTATCTCGAATTTTTCACTTTGTGGTTTCGCGATGTGCTGCTGTTTAAAGCAACACGTGAGATTGACAGCCTTGTGTTTAAGCAGGAGATTAATCATATAAAGGAGCGGGCACAGGTAAGTTCGTATGAGGGACTGGAACATATCATAGATGCTATAAAAAATGCTCGTATCCGGCTTAAGGCAAATGTTAACTTTGATTTAACTATGGAATTACTGTTCCTTACAATTAAGGAGAATTAAATGACGAAAATTATAGGAGTGCGTTTTCGAAATGTGGGCAAGATCTACTACTTTGATCCGGTATCTTTTGATATTAAGACGGAGGATCATGTGATTGTGGAGACGGCACGCGGCGTCGAATATGGTCTTGTGGTGCTTGCATCAAAAGAAGTTCAGGATTCTGAGGTGGTTCAGCCTTTGAAGGAAGTGCTTCGGATTGCAACACCAAAGGATGATGCGAAGGAAGAAAATAACAGAAAAAAAGAAAAAGAAGCTTTCAAAATCTGTCAGAAAAAAATTTCAGCACGTCATCTGGAGATGAATCTTATCGATGCGGAATACACCTTTGATAATAATAAAGTACTTTTCTATTTTACCGCGGATGGAAGGATCGATTTTCGTGAACTTGTAAAAGATCTGGCGGCAGTATTTAAGACAAGAATTGAATTAAGACAGATCGGTGTCCGCGATGAAACTAAGATTCTGGGTGGAATAGGAATCTGCGGCCGCCCTTTATGCTGCCATACTTATTTATCTGAGTTTGCACCGGTATCAATTAAGATGGCAAAAGAGCAGAATCTCTCATTAAACCCGACGAAGATATCCGGTGTCTGTGGCAGGCTGATGTGCTGCCTGAAAAATGAGCAGGAGACATATGAAGAATTAAATAAAAAAATGCCTTCACGTGGAGAGCGTGTTACGACCCCAGAAGGTATGAAGGGTGAAGTGAACAGCGTAAATGTGCTGCGTCAGCTGGTTAAAGTTCTGGTAGAGACAGAAAATGAAAAGGAAATCAGAGAATACCATGTGGAAGAATTAAAATTCAAACCTAAAAAGAAGGGAAAGACGAAAAATAAAGAACACAAAGAGGCAGCAAAAAAATCTTAAGCCGGACGCTTATACTCTGTAAGGATGATTAGATGGAATTATTAAAAGGTGAACGGCTGGATGATCTCCAGAATGGTTACTGGATGATACAGGACAGAAAAGATTTCTGTTATGGGATAGATGCAGTGCTTCTGGCATCATTTGCAAAGGTAAAATCAGGGGAAAGGGTTCTGGACTTATGCACTGGTACGGGAATTGTACCGGTGCTTTTAAAAGCAAAGACAGAAGGCGAACACTTTACAGGCCTTGAGATACAGGAAAAAAGTGTGGATATGGCGAGAAGGACTATAGAATATAATAAGCTGCAGAAAGATATTGAAATTGTACAAGGCGATGTCAGACATGCGGATACTATATTCTCTGGTATCTTTTTTGATGTTGTAACTTGTAATCCGCCTTATATGATCTCAAACCATGGACTTTCGAACCCATATCTGCCGCGGGCAATTGCCCGCCATGAAGTCCTCTGTACTCTGGAGGACGTCATAAAAGAGAGCGCAAAACGACTGCCGCCCAGAGGCAGATTCTATATGGTTCACAGACCTTTTCGACTGGCGGAGATTATGAACGTCATGATGAAGTATAAACTGGAACCAAAAAGAATGCAGCTGGTATATCCTTTCGTGGATAAAGAGCCAAATATGGTTTTAATGGAAGGTGTGAAAGGCGGAAATTCCAGAATTACAGTGCAGAAGCCTTTGATTATATATAAAAAACCGGGGATATATACTGAGGATATTAAGAAAATATATGGAGAATAATAATATGCAGGGACAACTATATCTATGTGCGACTCCTATAGGTAATCTGGAGGATATCACGTATCGGGTGGTCCGCATTCTGCAGGAAGTGGATATGATTGCTGCGGAGGATACCAGAAATAGCGTTAAGCTTCTCAATTATTTTGATATAAAAACTTCGATGACAAGCTATCATGAATATAATAAAATTGAAAAGGGACATTATCTGGTTCAACAGATGAGACAGGGTAAAAATATTGCCTTAATAACAGACGCGGGCACGCCCGGGATATCGGACCCGGGAGAAGAACTGGTCGCGATGTGTTATGATGCGGGTATCACAGTCACTTCTCTGCCCGGTGCATGCGCTTGTGTCACGGCACTTACTTTATCCGGACTTTCGACTAGAAGATTTGCTTTTGAGGCATTTTTGCCTTCTGGTAAAAAAGAAAAAAAGTTGATTCTGGACGAGCTTGAGCATGAGACCAGGACAATTATTATCTATGAGGCGCCGCACCGTCTGGTGGAAACACTTCAGGATCTTTTGAATACTCTTGGCGGTGTCCGTAAGGCAACAGTGTGCCGGGAGCTGACTAAGAAGCATGAAACTGTTTTCCAGACGACTTTGTCTGATGCATTGGCGTATTACCAGACGCACTCCCCAAAAGGGGAATGCGTAATCGTGATTGAGGGAAAGAGCAGGAAACAGATACGTGAGGAAAAAATCAATTCCTGGATGGAAATGAAACTTGAAGATCATATGAAGTATTATGAGGATCAGGGGATCTCGCATAAGGAAGCCATGAAACTGGTCGCCCGGGACAGAGGTGTTTCAAAACGCGAGATTTATAAGGCACTGCTTGAACAATAAGGAAAAGCCTGTGTAGGTATAGAAGACAAATCTTCTGTGAAAGCTTATTCTTTTTTATACATGACCTTGGCAAATATTATTCCTGCCAGAGTGCTGACAGTGGTAGCCGCGATTGCCGGGCCTACGATAGAGGCGGGAGCAGTACTTCCGTACTGGCTTCTGTATGCAATCACATTGACCGGAATCAATTGAAGGGATGAAATATTTATAATGAGGAAGGTACACATGTCTCTCGTAGCGATATGAGGTGCACGATGACGGTCTGTACCAAGTCTGTGGCATTCATCTTCATTTAATGCTTCCATCGATTCCATGGCTTTTAAGCCTGCCGGGGTTGCCGCCCATCCAAGTCCGAGAAAATTAGCGATCATATTCAGGGATATATGCCCATAGGCCGGATGATCTTCAGGTACGTTTGGAAAGAGAAACTTTAGAATCGGTTTCATTTTTTTTGTCATTTGTTCGATTAGTCCACTGGTTTCGGCAATTTTCATGAGGCCGGTCCACATAGCAGTGACACCTGCCATGGCGATTGCCATGGAGACAGCTTCTTTTGAGGAGTTGACTGCGGCTTCCGTGACGTCTTTTAGATTGCCGGTGAGGGCTCCGTAGACGATTCCGACGATCAACATACCTCCCCAGATATAGTTCATTATTCTCCTCCTTGTTTGTTCGAGTTATGTAGTAATGCAATGCTGTAAACATTTGAATAATGCTTTTTTCATGGGGCATGAAAAAGAGCACTGGATTCCCTGTGGCGTTTGGCACCTTGATGATACCACGGATTGTTTCGCACTTTGCGCTCACGCAATGCTGTAAATATTTGAGTAATGCCTTTTTCATGGGGCATGAAAAAGA
>DHNM01000023.1:0-1811 GCA_002409525.1 Eubacterium sp. UBA5416
TAGTGTCTGCTGATTAATTAAAATGCGTTGATTTTACTGACATTAAGACTGTTTTATAATATAATAAATGCAAGTGTTTCGTTAACTTGAAATCATTTTCCTTGCACTTTTATATAATTTACTATAGATTGGAGTCAAAAAAATCATGTACAAGCCGATTGATAAATTACAACATACCTTTTTCGATTTTAATCAACCAATAGGTCTTCAGATGAATCCAAATAATCGTTGGATCAAAATGGCAGACAACATTCCTTGGGATGTATTTGAAGAAAAATATGCAAAACTGTTTCCAAGCAGCACTGGAAACGTAGCAAAGCCGCTTCGACTTGCACTTGGTTCTCTTATTATCCAAACAAAGTATCAGTTTTCTGACCGTGAACTGGTAGAGCAGCTCACAGAAAATCCGTATTATCAGTATTTCATCGGCTTGCCTGGTTACCAGCAGGAACCTCCCATTGAGGCTAGTGTCCTGGTTCTTTTTCGTAAGCGCATCAACATGGATATGATCATGGAAGCCAATGAATATATGCTTTCAAACAATAACAATAATGGTAATGATAATGGTAACAATCATCAACCTTCTGATTCTTCTGAATCTTCTGATAAGAAAGAAGGAAAGGAACCTGAAAATAAAGGAACTATGATGCTTGATGCAACCTGTGCTCCGTCAAATATACGATACCCACAGGACTATTCTCTTCTGAATGAAGTGAGAGAAAAGCTGGAACACATCATAGATCGATTTTGTAAAAGCTATGGTTTCACGAAACCAAGAACATATCGTCGCGAAGCTAGAAAAAACTATCTGGCACTAGCAAAGAGTAAAAAACGTAGTACCAAAAAGATCCGTAAAACCATACGCAAGCAATTAGGTTATGTTCGCAGAGACCTTGGCTATTTGGAACAATACATGTCTGAGGGATATGCCCTCATGTCGAAAGAAATAAAGTTGTTTCTGACAATTCAAAAGTTATATGAGCAACAGGAGTACATGTATAAAAACAAGACTCATTCGGTTGAAAATCGGATTGTCAGTATCGAACGGCCATATCTGCGACCGATTATTCGGGGTAAGGTTAAGGCACCTGTTGAATTTGGGGCCAAGTTCGATTTGAGCATCGATTCATCAGGCTATGGAAGAATCGAGAAAATATCTTTTGATGCCTATAATGAAAGTACCTGCTTGGTGAATGCGGTAGAACGTTTTAAAGAACGAACAGGTTATTATCCAGAAAGAGTTCTAGCGGATCAAATATATCGAACCCGGGGTAACCGGGCATACTGCAAGCTTCATGGAATCCGGTTATCTGGACCGAAATTAGGCAGACCAACAGTAACATCAAAATCAGATAAGAAACAAGAATATCAGGATAATACCGATAGGATTGAAGTCGAAAGAGCATTCAGTTTGAGTAAGCGTTGTTATGGTCTTGGGTTAATCAAGACCAAACTTGAAGAAACTACTTTAACTTCTATCGCATTATCTGTATTTGTGACGAATCTTTTTAAGATTCAGTCACGAATACTTTTTGCACTATTTTTGCTTTTAGTAATTTTAAAGTTCAATACTGCTGAATTAAGCCCGAAAGAGGCTTAATCAGCAGACACTAATTATGAACTGCCGGAAATATTTATAAATAATAACAGAAGACTTTTTACAATCGTTCTTTTTTCTTTTAAGGAATAAATTTAGCACTTCCGATAATCATAAGACTCCTCCAAATTTTTTACTTTAATCCGAAATCACTCTTTTTTAATTAGTGTCTGCTGGGCAGACCTAAAGCTATTGATTTTACTGACTTTTACGG
>DHNM01000023.1:1973-14158 GCA_002409525.1 Eubacterium sp. UBA5416
GTTTTGTGGTAAAATATATGCAAGGTATTTAGGGAATCCAACATCTTTTTCTTGCAGTTATAACAAATATTTCACCATGAAAAGGAGCAAAAGTCGTGTATAAAACTACTGATAATTCTCAAAGTGATTTTCTGAGCTTCAACCAACCGTTAGGACTTCATATGGATCCTAATAATAGATGGATCGGCAGCATCTATTCCGTGGGAGCAGTTCGAGCGTAAATATGCAAGACTGTTTAAAAGTAAAAACGGAAATGTTGCTAAGCCACTCCGCCTGGCTCTTGGTTCACTGATCATACAGACAAAGTATCAGTATTCTGACAGAGAACTAGTAGAGCAATTGACAGAAAACCCATATTATCAGTATTTTGTCGGTCTTCCTGGATATCAGGAAAACCCACCGATTGATGCAAGTACATTGGTGCTGTTTCGTAAACGGCTGAAGCCGGACGTCATCATGGAAGCAAATGAATATATATTGGCAACCACGAAAGAAAAGGAAGCCAAATCAGATGGCAAAGATGATAACAATACGCCACTGGCATCCGGTGATGGAACTGCTGAACCAGATAACTCCAAAGCCTCCGAGAATAGGGGAACTCTTATGCTGGACGCCACCTGCGCTCCATCAAATATCCGCTACCCGCAGGATTTCTCCCTGCTGAATGAAGCAAGGGAAATACTCGAAACAACCATCATTCGTTTTTGTAAAACCTACGGCCTTATAAGACCAATTATGTACCGTCGGCAGGCAAGAAAGAATTACCTTGCACTTGCAAAAACCAAGAAACGCAGCACAAAGAAAATCCGTGCTACTATCTGCAAACAGCTTGCTTATATTAGGCGTGACATCAAATACCTGGAAGGTTTCATGTCTGGGGGTTATGCTCCCAGTATGAAAGAAATTTCTCTACTGTTGACCATTTATAAGCTGTATGAGCAACAGAATTATATGTATCAAAACAAAGTGCATAGTGTCACTGACCGTATTGTAAGCATCAGCCAGCCATGGTTACGACCAATTGTAAGGGGTAAAACCAAAACACCTGTTGAATTTGGTGCCAAGTTTGATCTAAGCCTGGATGAAAACGGCTATGGCCGGATAGAGAAAATATCCTATGATGCTTATAATGAAAGCACAGTGTTGACAGATGCCATCAACCGTTTCAGGGAACGAACTGGTTACTATCCGGAACGAGTGCTTGCAGATCAAATATATCGGACCAGAGATAACCGTAGCTTCTGTAAGCTGCATGGAATCAGGCTATCAGGTCCAAAGCTTGGAAGGCCAAGCGAAACAGCAAAGGCAGATAAAAAGGTAGAATATCAGGATAATACAGATAGAATAGAAATTAAAAGAACGTTTAGCTTAAGCAAACGTTGCTATGGAATGGGGCTTATCCGAACAAAACTGGAAGAGACCACACTTACTTCTATCGCATTATCTGTATTCGTGACGAATCTTTTCAAGATTCAAGCGCGAATACTTTCTGCACTTACTTTGCTGATACGAGTTTTAAGATTAAAATCTGCTGATTTAGAACTGGAAGCGGTTTAATCAGCAGGCACTAATTTTCTGATTCATATTTGATTCACATTTGATGAAATGAACGTGGCAATTGACAAAAATCACTTGAATTTATTAAATAAAATGGTTATAATTGGGTTAATTCCACAATATGGTAACGACCCAACAGCTCTGAGGAAACCAATGCACCGCAGTGACTGAAGGAGGCGGATCTGGTCATAGACCGGTTTCCCCCTTCAGGTTGTCCGGTTTGTCCACGGACTTGTGGAGTGCTGACAGGATCGTATCCAGATGCCCTTGGTATGCCTGGTAGGTATCAATGTAAAGCCTGATGATTAACAGACTATTTTTGAGGTTTTGCCAGCGGTAGTTGGTTTCCAAGGAAGGTACATCGATAATCCTGCCTTGGTGATTATGCATCAATGTTAGGGCTGGTGCATTAGGAAGCCTCCAACATAGTGGATATAATTTATTTATTGTAACCTCTGATGGGGAGGGAAGCCTCTCCTTCGGTTATCCATTTAGATTAGCTTTGGTAACTATTAACTCGTAGTCCTTATCGACTACACCATTATTAATCATACAAGGAGGGATAAGTCGTGAAAAAACTTATAGCGATGGCGATGGCGCTGTTAATGCTGACATCGGCTACCATTGTCAATGCATCAGCGGCCCAGAGAGACGGAGTTGATGCCGAGAGGTTGACCTGCGAACGGGTCGAGGAACTCCCTGATGGCGGGCACATATATACATACCTCGTTAGAGGAATTGAGCATCACTACCCCGTTCCACCTGCTGGGTTTAACCCAATAACTGCGACGGACGAACAACTGGAGACCTATTGTTTCCCACGGCGGCCGGTAACTAGGGAAGCAGAAGCTATGAACACATGGCTGGCTCTCATCGAGAACTATACAGAGACACCCATACCGGTTATTTCAATTGGGAAAAAACAGACACAGGAAACTCAGCAGACCCCGGAAACTAGATCAATATCTTCTTCGATTTCGAGAAATTGGTCTGGTTACTCTGTGTCGGATTCTATTTACACACAGGTGCAAATGGACTATACTGAACCCACAATTACATCTGCAGTCTCTGGCGCTGCATCATGTGAGTGGGTTGGCATAGGTGGCTATCCAGATGCATTTGGTGTTGCCAAATTGGTGCAAGCTGGCACCGTGCAGTTTGGGACAAGCAGCCATAAAGCTTGGTATGAATACCTAAATAACTCATCTGAGGAGACTAATTATCCCATGACGTATATCGACAGTTTATCCATTAACGCGGGTAACAGTATTCACGTATATATCTCTTTCCAGAGGGCCAATAACCGCTTTGAATATTACATTGCTAATAACTCGACGGGAAAGAGCCAAGCGATGTACATTGACAATGTCCCTTCCGATATTTTCTATGATGGGACTACCGCAGAGTGGATTGTTGAACGACCATATAATGGCGCATATATGCCTCTCTGCAATTATGGGACAATTACATTGAAAACCTGCCAGTTCACTACAAATGCTAATAACACTTGGCGCAAAGTCGGAGATTATAACAACGATAAAATCACCATGTATAACGATTCAGGGACAACAATTCTGAGTCAGCCTGGTTCAATTACGAACTCTGATTCTTTTAAATGCACATGGAAAGCAGCTCGATAGGCAAGAACACAAAGCAGAACGCCTTATTTAATATAGGGCGTTCTGCTTTTTATAAATATTGGAGATATGAGTGAAACAAAATTCTCATTCTTAACGTCTAATATGTAGAGGTGATAAAAATGTTTGCTAAGCAAAAGAAATTCAAAATTGTTTATATCGTATTTAATGTAATTGTATTTTTACTGGTAGCGTTAGCTATAGCCCATTTATCTGGAAGTCAACCACTGATACCATTCGATTCCCATTCAAAACAGCCGATTCCGCTACCCGATCAGGATGTACCACCAAATATCAATGATCAATTACTACCACAAGCTGATATCAATAAATATCAGTCCGGCAAAATACCTGTAACAGTTGGAAGTGATGCCCTGCCATATGAAAATGTAGGCAGTGAAATTTTTATTCCTATATGTTGGATTTGGGGTGGCGCAGTATATCTTAATGTTGGTACTGTGCAGAAAGAGGATGTAGCAAGCAAACTTGTTGGAGCAATATACTCATTAGCAAACACTGACACTAATCAAAGTATTGTATTGAAAGGTGCACAAAGCTATAATAGATACGATTACATTTTCCCCGAACAGCTTGAATTTGATGGGAAAATATATCTTGTCAATAATGCACAAATTTTTGAAGAGTCGGAAGGGATTAGTCCACCGGACTCAAATCAAGAAGTAGGGGAAGTAAATGGGTATAAGTTCTATAACACTCAAGTAGAGGGGGTTATGGTTGTAGTAGCCCCAGAACAAGTAGGAATATTATTACAAATCTTTATTAAAGAAATTGAAGGCTAGTGTGCTAAGACGAGGGGTAGTTCATCCACCCTGTTTCCAATCCGTTGTGCCACAATAGTTTCATTCATCCCCGTAGATTCCAATCTCCCTGGCGGGATTGACGGTCGCGCATCGGACGGCTGTCTCAAGGGGAATGCCGAAGCTGGCAGCCGTTTGCATGCATTTCATCAAGTTGGTGGCAGAGCCCCGATGGTACCGTCCGCCAGGGTCGCTTTATTCCCCTTTACAGTTACCGCCTGACCACCCAGAGAATAGCTGCTGCCATAGCCTTGTCAATCGATTCTATCTGAATCCCCCGTACCGGTGTCTTCTTGACGGTAAAATATTTTTTGTAAGCATTTTCATGTGCAGAATCATGCTTTCCACTAAGTAACTCATTCTCTAGCTTTTTTATTGTAGTGACCAATGTTAATTTACATTAAGTAAGTTTGAGTTAGTTTAATATAATTGTGGGGATGCAGACGAATGATATTTATCCCTACAGGTTATAGATCACAGCTGAATAACTCATGATTTGTAAGTTGATGTTAATACTATTATTAATGTTTAACTAAATATATGTCGGAATGCATTAGTTGCCTTTATAAACGAAAGAATGTATTAAATTATATCCTAATACATGTAAATTTAACCTATTAGTTTATCTTATATGAATTCTTTAGGAAGGGGGATCTGTGTGTGGGGAGTAATAATGTGAGAGAAACCATAAGAGAAATCATTTATAATTTGGTTGAATTAAAAAAGCCGATAAACGAAAGTAAGCGTCAAATATTCGGTGTCTAGCATCTGATATTATATTTGATATAATAGAAGAGATTATAGAGACGACAAGTGTCCTGGGAAACACCAGGTTTTCCAGGATCTTACCTCCATTATAATAGATCAAGCAACATCAGAGCGTTACTTGATATAACCACGTTCTTTCTTCCGTGGTGTTTTGGGCGGTGATGAATACTCATCCTGCCGACGTATCGTATCGAGTGATGAAGTATGAATCCTTTCATACTCTCGATACTCTGCAGACCAGGGTAGCATGGCATCCATGAAACTTCTGTCTGTATCATCCATGTGCCGGGGCATTTCCTCCAGTACATATCTTAGGTAATAGTAAACATTTGCACCATTTGCCCGAGCGGTTTCCACTATGGTGTACATGATGGCGGTAGCTTTAGCACCATCAATGGAGTCACAAAACAGAAAATTTTTTCTCCCTATCACAAACGGTTTGATGATTCGTTCCGATGCCGAGTTATCTATGGGAATATTTCCATCCTCCAGGAATCGGCATAGATGCTCCTTCTGGTTCAAGGAATAGTTAATAGCATCTTTTAGTCGGTTGGTCATGGTTGGATCAGCTGTATCCAATGACTCTATGTAATTGAAATATTCTTTGACAAGAGGTCTGACGGCAAAGTCCCTTTGAAGCTTCCTTTTATCAGCGGAGAGATTCTTTAACTGTTCGTCAGCATTATAGATTTTTCCAATTAACGTCAATGCCCGTGTCTCGGGCAGTTGATCAATAGCTTCTATTGACATATTTGACTTGTTAATCAAATCAAAAGACTGCACAAAGCGGCGGCGCATATGTGCCATACATCCGCAGACTATGATGACATCCTTCTTCTCTTTTTCCAG
Organism: Eubacterium sp. UBA5416; assembly: GCA_002409525.1. Classification (GTDB taxonomy): domain Bacteria; phylum Bacillota; class Clostridia; order Lachnospirales; family Lachnospiraceae; genus Novisyntrophococcus. The sequence goes on from DHNM01000023.1 coordinate 7,603, forward strand.
TACCTGGTATGAGCAGTAAGCATCACTGGAAATGAAACCTTCAAAGTCCTTATAGAACTTTCTGAGGTGATCCGTTCCACGTGTCAGTTCATAACAGAACAGGATGATTGGATGGGTATTCAGCAGTTCGCTGGTGATGTGAACCCAGATGTAGCTCTTGCTCCCTGGTTTTCTCCCATCCTTGTTTACGCGAAGGGTCGTTTCATCACACTGATGGTAAGAAACCATCATGAGCAGTTTATACATGTAGTCAAAGATTGAACCGAAATATTCGAAGGAAAACCGCAGTACCCAGTTGCACATGGTCTGTCTGGAGAGATTCACCCCCATACATTCGAAAGCTTCTTCCTGACGATACAGGGGAACAGCAAGAAAATATTTCTGGAAGAGAATCTCTGCAACAAGAGATGCTGATGCAAAACTCCTCGGCAATAATGCCGTTTCGTAGGGCATAGAAACCAGACTGTGTTCCAGCCCGACAGAAATGACAGGCGTATATGTTTCCAGAGCATAAGCTACAGCAGGATTGTGTTCCATAGTCCTATGACAATGCCAGAATGCGATTCGCCAGTTCCCTTCACCATGGAGCCTGTTAAGTTCTTCAAAGTTAATCAGAAATTTCTGCTCTTTGGGAAGCTTGGACAGATCATCGTCACGTTTACCGGGTTGCTTTTTACCTTTATGTCTGGCTGCATGGAAAGGTTCTCTCTGATTTACGGAGGATTCCGGCTCGAAAAGGTCAGGCAGTTCAATGACTTCACATTCAGCTTCATCCTGTTCTTCACGGATCATAGAAGCATCAAAGATATCAGAGAGTTTCTCTGTACCACGACCAAATATATCCTTAGTTTTTAGCTGCTCCTTTTCAGTCATGTGAGTGAGGGCTTCCTTGAGTTCCTTATTCTCTTTGCGGAGAACTTCGAGTTCCTGCTTGTTTTTCTGGAATTCGAAGGCCATAGCTGTAAGAGCATTGCTGTTTTCGGTGCGGTAGCCAAGCTCCTCCATAAGTTGCCTCCGAAGAACTGCGACGAGCTCCAAGAGTTCAGCATTGGATTTATTCAGTTCATCATTTTGGATATATCGCATATCTTCGGTAGTCATAGGTCTTCCTCTCTTTGGTGTTTACTGATCATATTTACTAATGATGTTGTGAAGCTCTATTAAGAGCTGTTCCTTTTCTTTTTTTAAAGAATGGTTTTCGGATTTAAGTTGTTCGATCAGGCGTGCCTGTTCCTTTAGTCTGGCATCCTGAGCTAGTGTGGTGTCAGTGCCATCCTTTTGGTTCTGATCCTTACGTTTACGGCCTCTGCCGTCCGTCGGAATGATTTCTCCGGTTGCTTCATCCAGCTTACCAATCAGCTTTCTTCTGGCGCGCGGCTGTTGCTTTTCTTTGTCCCAATAGGATTCCGATTCATATACATATGTGATACCGGTGCGTTTGTCTTTGCTCTTTACAAGAGACATTTGTACACCTCCTTCCTAGTTCTAATTATATCACATGCCTATGATAAAAGCAAGAAAAACAGGCATGTTTTTGTAGATTACATACCTATTTTAATAAAGAAAAGGACATGATTCAACACAAGGAAATCACGTCACAGTAATTCTTTTATGGAACTGTCGATAGTAAAGCCACTGATTAACCGGTCGTATTCCTCCCAGGACAACTGTCTGGCTTCTGCTGTTGTATTGGGCCAAGAATAGAATCCATTGGATAACCGTTTGGTAGCAAGGGTGAAGCCATCCCCCTCATAAATAAGACCTTTGATCTTATTCTTTCTAAGACCACAAAACAGAAAAAGGGTTCCCTTATCGATAGGATCAAGATTATAGTTCAGGCGTACAGTAGAAACGAGACTGTCTATTCCCCTGCGCATGTCGGTTCGGCCTGTTTATCCTAAGCTTAGAATAAACAGGCTTATTCTAAGGATATTTTTATCCTCATCTTTTTTTGAAATGCTACTTCTGCTTTTATTTATCTCCAAAAGATGAGGATAACATTTTCACCGTAATCCACACAGGCGAGCCATTTCAGCTTCGTCATCCAGCCACTCCTGTTTTTCATCTGTAGCCAGTCTGCCAGTTTCCATCGCCTTCCGCATCATTTCGACCGACGGAGTCGCATAGATTCGTGTCGTTTCCGTAGATGAGTGACCAAGTATCCTGGAAATCAGCTCCAGTTCCGTTCCATCCTGATACAAGTTTGTGGCCCGCGTTCTGCGTACCATATGTGGGTAGCAGCTTTTCGGTAGATTTGGATGGTCAGGACGTATCTGCTCTGCATATTTCTTTATGATCCGTTCAACATTTCCCACGGACATCCGATCCTTATGTCCTTTTATGACAGTGTAAATCAATGGGCAATCTGCTTCATCACAAGGATGGTAAATCTTCATATATTCTTTCAGATGGCTTGCGGTCATATCTGTGATAGCAACAATCCGCTCTTTATCACCTTTGCCATAAACTCGTATATATGGGATTGCCGCTTTCAGATTTATAGATCTTACATCAAGGGACAACAGTTCTGATACACGAATAGCCGAATCATACAAAAGTATCAGAAGCATCTGATCTCTTTTTCCTGTCTTCGTATTCTTAGGAGCAGATAAAAGTGCGGACAAATCTTCTTCCTCTATGATTTCCCTTGTCAGTTTAATGGAACATGCGATGCCGCCAATGCTACTGATTGTAGTGAAATATCTCCGTCTGCAGCATACCAGAGGTATGCCTTGACAGCTGCAAGTCTATTATTGCAGGTCGTAGCAGCATTTCCATTTTTATTCAGGAACCCAAGGTAATCAAGCAGAAGATCGTGCGTACAGGCTTCAAATCCGAATGACCGGATGGACAGATGGAGTGTATCCGTGACATATCTTCTGAATACTGTCAATGCGTCCCGGTATGTCTCAATGGTATTTGTGCTTTTCATTGCCTGATCTGGAAGATATCGGTCCAGAAAATCCAGCGTTTTTGAAAAAAACAGTTTCTTTTCGGTCTTATTTCTACTCATCAGCTGCCACCTCCGGGATCACCTTTGCCGAAGTTTTATCCTGTTTCCTCACAATGCGGAACGCAGAATCCATCTGATGGTAATAATAGAAAGTTTCATTGGTGCTCCTGTGCCCCAGATACTTGCTTAGGAATGGAAGTATTTCTTTTAATGGAACACCTTCCTCCATCCATAAATTCATCCTTTTTACAACAAAGCTATGCCGGAGACAGTGGACTGTCGGATCCCGGTCACAGTTTTCAGCAAATGGTGTCTGAACCCAGCTCTTTCTGAACCGTTTATCAATCGTCCCGTTGGTAAGACATTTTCCAGGATCCCTTGATGGAAAGAACCAGTCTGACTGGCAATCATATACGGCTTTCATTGTTGCTGCATACTCACCGAGCAGTTCTGCAAGGTCCTCCGCCAGATAGACAAGCCGGTCCTTGTGTCCCTTCGCTTCCAGTATTCGGATCCTTCCATTCGCCAGATCGACATCTTCGTTCTTCAACGTCCGTGCTTCCGATATGCGTAGGCCGCAGCAGTAGATCAGACGGAAGATTACCCTATACTCCATTGCCAGCCGGTAAAAGAACGGAACACGTATTGCTGGAATGTATTCATCAATTATCTTGAAAAAGGCTTCAATCTCGCCATCCGACAGGATATGCACGACTTTTTTTGCTTTTTTGTAGAACCGCTGGGAAATATAGGCATCCATTCCCAGCGATGTCATATATAGACCCAGTTGACGGAGGACAGACAGCCGGCTTGAACAGGTGACCATTTCTTCTCCATCCCTCATGGACCCCCATTTTTCCACGAGCTTTTTGCTAAGGAAAGGCTCTGTTATCCCCTCATCCACACAGAATGCATCGAAATGTTTCAACTTCCATTCTTCTGACTCGTAAACAAATCCGGCATCTTTTTTCTCCTGAATAAACTCTTCAATGAAAGTGCTGAAACAGCTCTGATATTGATATCCTGATATCTTCATGCCAGCCCTCCTTTTACAGAGATCCCGGCTTCTGCCAGGGATAATGCACAACTGCGGCTTCTTTCTTCATCAAGGAACAAGTATTTCATAACACTCGTCGGATCCCGGTGTCCCAGAGCATCCATTACATCATCTATCCCAACCCGGTTTCTCAACAGATTTGTAGCGAATGTCCTGCGTGTCACATGGAATCCACCGCCTTTCATATCGCACCGCTCAGGAAGGATCCGGTAGAGTGCCTTGGTACATACTTTGCCAGTCAGTTTTCCGAACGGAGCCTTTGAACGGATAAAGATATGTGTGTCATCTGAAGACGGCCTGCCGGTCCTGATATAAGAAAAGATCGCATTTCCAACATCAACAGGCATTGGCAGGGTGATCTGCGTTCTGGTCTTCTTCATAACAATAGTAACTTCACGCTTTTTCCAGTCGATGTCTCTGAAGCGGAGATTGAGGACATCAGAAGCCCTAAACCCCATTTTTATTCCCAGCATGACGATCGCAGTATCCCGTAGCTCAATCGGTCCATGGTGCGACAGCCGGAACTCAGATATCCTTCTAAGTTGCCCCTCTGTCAGTATATCTACGATCCGTTCCTGAGGAGCTGTTCCGGCAAACAGACAGTTGTGCAATGTTTCATATGCCGTGTATCCCTTCTCTCCAAGAAACCGGAGCAGCCCTCTTACAATAGTGTAGTAACTGGATTTGCCCCGGAATGTATCATGCTTATCCTGGCGAGAGAATTCCTTCACGATGGTGGGAGAAAGCTGTTCAAAGCTTTCATAGCCACAGCTGATCAGAAAACGGCAGAACCGGATGCAGGGATACTGATACTTGCTGACATTTTCCCTGAACTCCCGTTTCTTCTGTGCGAGAAATACTTCTATTGCCTGTCTGCACCATGATGGCAGTGATTCTAACGAACTTGGAGCATAACTGTATTTCCCATCCGGCAGGATATCGCCCAAAGAAGCGTACTCCTCATAACATTTCAGTATCCTGCGCCAGTGAAATCGTGAATGCCCCATGTCTTTACTGATTTCAAAAAACCATGACCACATGATGTCTGGATGATAACCAAGTGCATAGATGTCCAAAAACAGATAGAGTGCCATCAGAGAATGTCTGGCAAGATACAGTGTTGTCCCTACATATCCATGCTTTGTTAATGTTTCTATGAAAGGCTCTATCGTTTCCCGGAATTCATCAGCTGGGAACTCACTGCTTTTCTCCTGCGTCTGCAAAACCTTGTTTATATTAGATGTAGAAAAATCTTCCAGTCTCCCGACATGGGGATAAATCTGACTGTCAAGCAGCAATGCGAAGCCATCCGGGCACAACCGTTTCTTGCTAAAGAAACGTAGCATCCTTGCAGTATAACTAAGAATGACCGTTTTATTCTCGGAAGAACAATACATGTCCATTTCTAAGAATTCGGTAATCACCTTATAAGTTATCTTTCTGGCCTCAATGACTCCAATGTCAAAGAGAAACAGTAGTGCTTCAGAGCAATAAATGCGGGTTAGTTCCCATGTACGAGCTGTATATCTGCTTCTGCAGTCATCAAGATAACTATCCAGATCTTTTTTCCATGTAAATGGAAGCTTATCGTAATTCGACCGGTTAAGGTATAAGCGCCGGTCCGAAACTGTCCCGATTGCATCCATTTCTTCAAGCTGATAAATATATGGGTTCCATACCATACATCTTTGTCTGGGAAATTTGTCTTTCATCCATGTCAGCCAGCTATCCCTTGCTTTGCCTGAGTACTCCTGTTTCGTTTGCTCCAGAAACTGTGCGAAAGAGAAGTAGCAGTCCTTATGAGATTTCTGACTGCTGGAACATACCCCCTTTTCTTTCAGCAGATTCATTACCATGTCAACAGTTGCATTGTAATCCATGAAATCACCATCCCTTCGGAGTTTATAGTGATTTCATTATTGCACAAAACTTGTTATCCTCATACTTAAGAATGAGACACCTTATAATTAAAGATTTTTGCAAAAAGATGAGGATAAAAATATCCTGAGAATAAGCCTGTCACTACGATTACCTTGTTAATCTGAACATCACGCCTAAACATAGCGCATAGCCTCAAGCAGTTGTCTCAGAAGCGGTGCAGATGCGTTTGACAGTATTTCTACTTGAAGCCCTCCTTTTCGGATGATCGCTGCTGTTCCGTTTGATACTTGATTCTGTGGTTCGGTTAACACTGGATTCGGTCTCTGAAGTTCTACAAAGGCTGTTTGTTGTTGAACAGGGGATGAAAGTGTTTTAACAGCTTCCTCATAATGCTCTTTTCGTATTCTGGAAAGCCAGTAGTAGTAGGTGTCCTTTGAAAGGTCATTGGATCTGCACCAGGCAGTAACCGTCATGCCGCTACTAATCCGCTCTTGGATGAGGGATTCCCAGTGTTGCAGTTGATATTTATGTTTTTCGGTCAAATATGAAATCCTCCTAAAAAAAGAATCCTGATGGATGTGTATGAGTTGAAAAACTTGTAAAACTCGTGCAAGTTTTTCAACTGTACTAACTCCAATCGATATAAGAAGGATAACACTTGTGGG
>DHNM01000062.1:0-146 GCA_002409525.1 Eubacterium sp. UBA5416
AAAAAATCTTTCACTGTCTTAATCGCAATCTGAGTTTCATGCAGTCCGAGAACCGATGAATATTCCTGTGGAACTATAATTTCTACCATTTTTCTACCTCTTACTTTTATTTTTTGATCCTACCGGTCCAGGTGTATGCCCTTCAA
>DHNM01000062.1:318-5824 GCA_002409525.1 Eubacterium sp. UBA5416
CAGGTGTATGCCCTTCAATGCATCCGCAAATGCATTGTTAACCGGCTCCTGTTCTTGTCTTTTCTGAGCCTTCATATATCTGGCTACATCCTTTTTAGATACACCTGCACCCTCTTTTTTTCTTCGCTCTTTAAACTTATTCAGTCGTTCTTTATGTCCGCATGAACAGATAAATGTAGCAGCATCACCATTTCCGTACAGCTCCATTCTCTTATGGCAGACGGGGCATCGTGCATTTGACGTGCGCGAGACAACTTCCCGATATCCGCAGCTGCGATCCTGGCAGACAAGAAGTTTCGTGTTTTTACCTTTTACAGATAAAAGGCGTTTTCCACAATTCGGACACTTTTTGTTTGTCAGATTATCATGATGGAATGTTCCCTCCTCAGTCTTGATCTCCTTCACCAGAGCCTGAGTATAAGTTCGGATTTCATCCATGAATTTATAACTTTTAATCTGCCCGCCTGCTATCTCTGAGAGCTTCATCTCCCAGCTTGCAGTAAGTTCCGGCTTTTTTAAATCTTCAGGAACAAGTTTCAAAAGCTGCTTTGCTTTACCCGTCAACAGTATTTCAGTTCCTTTTTTTTCAAGCAGAAAACTATGAAACAGTTTCTCGATAATATCTGCCCTGGTCGCCACAGTTCCCAGGCCGCCGGTTTTTCCAAGAGTCTCTGCCATTTTTGCATTCGAAGATTCCATATAATGAACCGGGTTCTCCATAGCTGTAAGCAGTGATGCTTCTGTGAAACGAGCCGGCGGCTTTGTCTTACCCTCATGTACATGAACGATAGGATTTGCAAATACTTCTCCCTGTTTCAGCAGAGGCAGGTTCTGCTCCTTTAAATCATCTGATTCCTCATCATCTTTCAATTGCTCTGACTCGTAAACTTCACGCCATCCGCTCTTCACCATTCTTCTGCCCCTGGCCTGGAAGGTTTCTCCTCCTAAATCGGCGCTCAAAGTTGTCTCCTCGTATACGCTGGGAGGATACAAGGCACTGATGAACCTGCGGACGACAAGATCATAGATTCTTCGTTCATCTGCAGAGAGAGAAGTGAGGTTTACATACTGCTCCGTCGGAATGATCGCATGGTGATCTGATACTTTTGCATCATTTACAAAGGACATCTTTTTTGATAATTTAGTCCGCTTTGCCTTTGATGCCAGGTTTCGATATGGACCCACGGATATCGCATCCAGCCGCTCTTCTATAGTCGGAATAATGTCTGCTGTCAGATATCGGGAATCTGTGCGGGGATACGTCAGTAATTTATATGATTCATAGAGCCGCTGCATGATATTTAATGTCTGTTTTGCCGAATAGCCAAAGCGATTATTCGCATCTCTCTGCAGTTCCGTAAGATCATAGAGAAGAGGCGCATAGGTCTTCTTCTCCTTTTTATCGACTTTTGTAAGCGTCAGCTCCCCGTTTCCCGCCCTCTTTTGTATCTTCTCACTTCGTTCCTTTGAAAATATTCTGGTACTTTTTGTCTTTTGATCCTTCCAGAGATAGTTCACATGGCCGGCGGCTGCTGATATGGTGAAATACGTTTTTGGAATAAACGAGCGGATTTCCTCATCTCTCTTTTCAATCATGGAGAGTGTCGGAGTCTGAACCCTTCCGCAGGAAAGCTGGGCATTATATTTACAGGTCAGGGCACGTGTACAATTAATTCCCACCAGCCAGTCTGCCTCTGCTCTGGAAACTGCCGCACGATAAAGATTATCATACTCTTTCGCATCCTTAAGATGAGAAAAGCCCTCTATGATTGCTTTATCTGTCACTGAAGAAATCCAGAGCCGCTTACATGGTTTCTGATTATGGGCTTTTTCAAGAATCCATCTTGCAACCAGTTCTCCCTCTCTGCCCGCATCAGTGGCAATGATCACCTGACCAATATCTTTCCTTGAAAGCAGTCCGGTAACCGCATGATATTGTTTTCCTGTTTTTGGTATCACCTTGATTTTTAATTTTTCCGGCATCATCGGGAGTACATCCAGCTTCCATTCTTTATATTTCTTGTCGTAGTCTTCCGGATCCTGTAATGTCACAAGATGCCCGAGAGCCCAGGTTACTACATACTGATTTCCCTCCATGCAGCCATTGCCCTTTTTCGGGCAATGCATCACCCGTGCAATATCTCGGCCCACAGACGGCTTTTCAGCTATCACTAATGTTTTCATACCTATACTTATTTCACCTTTCCTAAATCCAGAAAAGAGCAGAGGAACAGTGCATGTCGTCACCATGACTATTCCTCTCAAATCCATCCTGTCTGAACTGTTTTTCCGAACTATTTTTCTGAACTATTTTCCAGAACTAATGTTGCAGTCTCTTTTTCGTTATACTGGGATGAAATGATTCCTCCGTCTGACAGCCTGGAATACACCCCTTTAAATATCCCGTTATATACATAAAGTCCTGACATATTGGTATACGGTTTAAACTCTGCATCCTCGTCCGTAAAGCAGATATTCTCTGTTTTATAGGGCGGACAATATTCCTGGTAAATGTATCCCTGATTGACATTCTCGTGTACAATTGAATCCCATTCCTCTTCGCTGTAATCAGTACCCGCAAACACACCTTTTGACGCGTAGGAATCAAGCGGCTTAATAATCCATTTGTTCTTATCCTCTGTCACCTGCTTTACATCACAAAAATTCTCATCCAATAAATTTGTGTAGGGGATGTGTTCATTTACAAACAGCTGCTCCTCTCTTGTCAGAAGACTTAATGTAGGCTCCTCACGCAAGACCTTAAAAAGCCATTTATTGTGAATAATCTGAGTACAGAATGATCCCATGATACATACATCCTGGTTTTTAACCGCATCCAGAAAATCTTTTACATCAGCGTAACGGGCCATGATATCAGTGGTGACAGCCCTTCTGTAGATGATGTCAACCGGCTTACCGGAAGGTGAATATAATACATGATCCTGATACCTCATCTTTGTTATTTCACACACCTCACATTGATAGCCATATTTTTGAAAACGCTTTTTGAATTCCTCAAATTCTGTGACGGTACCGTTCTCAAGAAAGTCTACGATTGCAATATAAGGTTTTTCGACTTTTTTTTCATAGGTATCATACAAAGATAAAAGTGTTTCCACCCAGGTATCAAAGAGTTCAAAAGACTTAAACTGATATTTTTTCTTCATCTGTGTATGAGCCGGATTTAACTCCAAAGCCTGATTCAAAAGCCTGTCCTCATTCATCGCACTGGTTCCATCCGTATTAATTTCACAGAATTTAAACGTATGATCCTCTTCATTAAAAAAGATATCAAACCTGGCAATCGGAAGAAGACTGTTATAGAGATTCGGAACAAGGATCAATTCCTCAAGTTCCCTTGAAAACGGAAATAGTTTTCTGTATTCCGAATTGTTCAGATACTCACGGATAACCTTGGTGAAAATACTGTAGGTTATCTTAACTATATTCTGGAAAATACGAATTGTATCTTCTGAAAACACCTTGGGTATCTGAAGTGTATCCACATGAAGACGTCCATGGTAGTAAACAGGCGAGTGCAAAAGAAAGTCTTTTACAGATAACGCGGATGCGGCGTTTTCCTCCATATGTTCTGTTATATAAGATTTATACTCTTCTTGTAATAATTCCAATATTAACTCCTTTTTTACAGTGAATTCATTTTAAATCCTCTGTAACTTTTCCTTTTGATATTCTGCGGCTAAAGTTGTCTTCTGTCCTACCAGACGAATAAACGGGTCCAGAAACTTATCTTCACCATTTGTGAGATGTCCCTTTGCAAGCTCTAATAGTTCTCTTATGAATTGATCGGCGGGCACACCGTAGATTTTTCCCTGATACCCGTCTTTATAAAGTGACTGATCCGCTTCATGGATGTCCTTTATCGTTATCTGATACCGGTCAAGCAATGTGCTGGCTACTTCTTTTTCAAAGAAAATGCCCTTAATAAACGCCAGATATGCCATTATATATTCATTCGGCATACTGTCCGCTCCGCGGATTTCTACATAATTTTTAAGTCTGACATCCAGGAAAGTCATTGAGACGATATGATCCACATCCTCCGGGCTAATCAGTTTTTCGCCCCAGATGTCGCTTGTACGATCATCTCCTGAATAGATAAAGTCACCGTCTTCCGGTTTCATGATAAGCGGCATATTCCACAGATATTCTGCATACGCATGGAAACCAAAATCATGATCAAAAATGTTTCCGGGCACACCACACCTTTTCGGATCTACATTGTCCCAGATTTCTGTACGCACAAGATGTTCCGGATAAGGTTTCCCTTCGAAAATCGGCGCATTGTCTGTCAAAAACTTAATAGCAGGCATAATCAGATATGCCGTCCGGTACTTGCGGACAAAATCCTCTTCGCTGCAGTAATCGATGGATATCTGAGTTGCCGCGGTTCCTCTCATCATATTTCTTCCTCTGGTGCCGGAAGTCTTGAAATATTCATCCATAAACCGATATCTCTTTTTAGGAATCAATGGAAGATCATTCACCTTGCTTTTCGGCTGGTATCCGATATTTAACAATTCGTACCCTTCCCGGTGCAGAATCGGATTTATGATCTGTAGAAAACTTTGATAAATTTTCATAATTGTCCGGATATCTTCTCTTGGAGCAATACTGATTTCAAACTGGGAAGCCGGTTCCAGACTGATAGAATAATCCGCATTAGATAACCCCAAAAGGTTATCCTGTTCATAGTAGGAATGAGGATAATGATGCCTGATCTGTTCTAACATCCAGCCAATTCCATGGTCTTCATAATAAGTAACCGCTTCCCTCGTATCTTTATGCACGATGATATGCTCAATCTCCATGCCTAATTTTTGAATACAATTCATCTTACAACCATTGCGAAAATGGTCTACCAGAATTCTCAGATTCTGCTGTTTAAAATAGCTATTCACAATTGCTCCTTTTCACCTGTGTTGATTTTTTTAAAAAAATAGTTGATTTTTTTTGAAAATAAGGTATAATAGTCATTGTGCGTTGCACAAGCCGAAATAGCTCAGTTGGCAGAGCGCTTCACTCGTAATGAAGAGGTCGTCAGTTCGAATCTGATTTTCGGCTTTATTTTTTTGCCTTATATAACTCAAACTACTGAATATAATATAACATAGCCAAGCTGATTTATCAAATTGAATTCAAATGTATTACGTAATCTCAAAGAAGATCAGAAGAAAATTCGGAAGCAGATGACTTATGAGAAGATGGAAGATTTGATGATCAATGAGAATTCTATAGCATATGTTAAAGATGAGAGAACCAATATATAAAGGATGGTATCAATTTGGCAATAAATGTTTTTGTAGATCAGGGACACAATCCCAGCGGCATCAATGCGGGAGCAGAGGGATTTGGCTATAGAGAACAGGATATCACTTATATGGTAGGAAGATATCTGGGAGATATCTTATCAAATGATTCAAGATTCGAGGTCAGGCTTTCCAGACCTACTGCAGAGACTTCCCTTGGTACCAGTAATGCCACA
>DHNM01000062.1:5971-7439 GCA_002409525.1 Eubacterium sp. UBA5416
GGTACCAGTAATGCCACAAGCTTAATGGAACGGGTTAATTTGGCAAATGAATGGCCTGCTGATTTTTTTATCAGCATACATGTGAACTCCAATCCGAATCCGGATATTAATGGAACTGAGGTTTACGTATATGAGTATGACGATGTGGCATCTGCACTGGCAGAACAAATACTTTTAGAAATCGTGAGAAGGACCGGCATGAAAAATAACAGTGTCCGTGAAAATCCATCTCTTTACGTGCTGAGACGTACACAAATGCCGGCCGTATTAGTAGAATTAGGTTATATCTCGAACTCAGAAGATGTACAAAAGCTGGTAAATGATCAGTATCAATTTGCATATGGAATCTATGCGGGACTGCTTAACTTTCTGGAACTGCCGCCGATACTCTAATAACCTCATCCGGCCCGGCTTCTTTCTCATATGCTTTGGGGAATCTCCCAAGGTCTTGTTTTTTATGCGTTTATGAAAATAAGACCTTGGGAACCCGCTTAGAATAAACAATACACGTATTACTTCTTCTTTGTCCCTTTACTGTCTCGTTTTGCAAGTTTTAACCGATTGAGGGAAAACTTCTTGTCTTTATAATCTATCTTATATTCCATATGGTTTGCAAGAAGATAGGCATGGCTGATAAAATCACGGTCCCCAAGACGCATGCCACGTACCCCGATGGCCGTCTTTTTTTTCTCGGGCACTTCATTTGCAGGAAAACGCAAAAAATATCCTTTCTCACTGCGAAGGACAAGATAATCACTTTCGTCCAAGATTCCGGTCAGTATCAGGCGGTCGTCTTCATTTGCCAGTTTTGTGGCTGCCACCACCTTCTTTGTCACATTAAATTCAGAACCATTTACAGCCTTACACATACTGTTTCTGGATACGAATACCAGTTTCCTATCTGTAATATTTCTAAGGCTTGAGACATATACCATCTGCTCTTTAGAGCTGTTATAATTGCACAAGTTATCAATCGGTATCCCCTTGTCTCGAAATCTGCCGCACGGTAAATCCAGTACTTTAAATGAGTGCATCTTTCCAAGGTCAGTAAAAATGCATATTTTATCTGTATTCATACAGGAAAATACATATTTATTCTCCGCATCAGCCGACTCTTTATTTCTCTCATACGTTGACCCGTCGACAGTCTTCGCATACCCAAAACGATCCATGAGGAAGACAACCTCTGTCTCTTCAATCTCTGACTCTTTCAGAACGATCTCTTTTGAGTTTTCAATTTTTGTTCTTCGATTTCTTCCAAATTCCCTCTTAATAGAATTCAGATCATCCATGATTACAGATGCCATGGAGTCGTAATTATTCAGGATATCCTCATAACGGCTGATCTTTGCAAGCGTTTCCTGATGTTCTTTTATCAGCGCCTCCAGTTCCAGACCAATCAGACGATACAGACGCATTTCCAATATCGCCTGTGCCTGCCTTGTGGTAAACATCAGCTTTCCGGCAG
>DHNM01000062.1:7705-46775 GCA_002409525.1 Eubacterium sp. UBA5416
GCAGTCAGACACTCTTTTACCTGTTTCTGATTCTTGCTGCCCCGAAGTATTTCGATGATCAGATCAATCACATCATATGCCTTTATCAGGCCTTCCTGGACCTCTTTCTTATCCATTTCCTTTGCCAGTAGATTCTGGTACTTTCTGGTGCAGGTTTCAAATTGAAAATCGACATGATACTCTATGATCTTCTTCAGGCTTAATATCTCCGGACGTCCGTCTGCCACTGCAAGCATATTGACCCCGAAGGTGTCTTCAAGCCTTGTTTTCTTATAAAGAAGGCCGGTGAGATATTCGATGTCCGCTCCCTTTCGAAGCTCCAATACAATGCGGATTCCCTCTTTTGAAGACTGATTAGAAATGTCCAGAATATCTGGGGCTTTCTTGGAATCTACCAGATTGGCAACATCATTTAAAAATTTCCCGATATTTGCTCCGATCATCGTATAAGGAATCTCAGTGATGACGAGATACTGTTTTCCCGCTTTACCCTTTTCTACAGATACTTTTCCCCTGACCTTGATCTTTCCACTTCCGGTTTCATAGATCTGTTCCAGAGCATTTTTATTTGCAACAATCCCACCTGTCGGAAAATCAGGCCCTTTTATATATTTCATCAGGCCCTTTGTGGTAATATCCTGGTCTTTCATATATGCAATGACGGCATCGGCCACTTCATCAAGGTTATGAGGAGGAATATTTGTGGCCATACCAACTGCAATCCCATCAGCACCATTCACAAGCAGGTTGGGGATTCTCACCGGCAGAACCTCCGGCTCTTTTTCTGTCTCATCAAAATTCGGTATGAAATCGACCACATCTTTATCCATGTCTTTGAGATAGACTTCCTGGGTGATCTTTTCCAGCCTCGCCTCGGTATATCGCATGGCAGCCGCTCCATCTCCCTCAATTGACCCGAAATTTCCATGTCCGTCAATCAGCGTCCGGCCCTTTTTGAAATCCTGAGCCATCACCACCAGAGCATCATAGATTGAGCTGTCCCCGTGAGGATGGTATTTCCCCATAGTATCTCCGACGATTCTCGCACATTTCCGGTAGGGTTTATCATAGAAAATACTAAGCTCACGCATATCATACAACGTTCTCCTCTGTACGGGTTTTAATCCGTCCCTTACATCGGGAAGTGCTCTCGCTACAATCACGCTCATGGCATAATCGATATATGATTTCTGCATGAGCTCGGAGAATTCTGTCTTTATAATCTGTTCATCCATTTATACTGTTCAACCTTTCTCTTATACATCCAGCTCGGCATCTCTTGCATGTTCATAGATAAAAGCCCTTCTCGGCGGAACATCATTCCCCATCAGAGTCTCCGTCACATCCGAGGCAAGCCTGGCATCTTCAATTTCAATCTGTTTTAAGAGTCTGCTCTTCGGATTCAAAGTTGTCTCCCAAAGCTGGCCTGCATCCATCTCGCCTAATCCTTTATACCTTTGAAGGCTGAATTTTGTATTCTTGTTCTTTTTCCGGTACTGATCCAAAGCCTGATCATCATACAGATACTCCTCATCCCCTTTAGAAGGCATTACCTTGTAAAGAGGGGGCATAGCGACATAGACATGTCCCTCATAGATCAGTTCCGGCATAAAACGGTAGAACAGGGTCAGCAGTAATGTGGATATATGTGCTCCGTCCACGTCGGCATCAGCCATAACAATAATCTTATCATAGCGAAGCTTTTTGATATCAAAATCGTTTCCATAGCCTTCCGAGAATCCACAGCCAAATGTGTTAATCATGGTCTTGATCTCTGCATTGGCCAGGACTTTATCAATCGTGGCTTTTTCCACGTTCAATATTTTTCCGCGAATCGGCATAATAGCCTGAAAATTCCTGTTTCTGGCCATTTTGGCTGAGCCGCCGGCGGAATCTCCCTCAACAATGAAGATCTCGCATTTAGAGGCGTCCCTGCTCTCACAATTTGCGAGCTTTCCGTTCGAATCAAAAGAATATCTCTGTTTCGTGAGCATATTTATCTTAGCTTTTTCTTCTGTCTTTCGGATCTTAGCCGAATGCTGGGCACAGGACAGTACATCTTTTAAGACATCCAGATTTCGGTCAAAATACAGCACTGCTTCTTCACCTGTGACCTTACTGGCTGCCTTTAATGCATCCTGATTATCAAGTTTGGTCTTTGTCTGTCCTTCAAATCTCGGATCGGGATGTTTAATAGAGATTACCGCGGTCATTCCATTGCGGATATCAGCCCCGGTAAAATTATTATCTTTTTCCTTCAATATTCCCAGCTCTCTGGCATAATTATTCATGACAACAGTAAACTGCGTTTTAAACCCGGTCAGGTGCGTTCCGCCCTCTGCATTATAGATATTATTGCAGAAGCCGAGTACATTCTCCTGAAACTCATTGATATACTGTAAAGCAATCTCAACTGTGATTCCCTCACTCTCACCCCGAAAATAAATGACATCGTGAATCGCTTCTTTCTTTCTGTTCAGATCTTTGACATAACCCCTGATTCCGGCAGGCTCATGGAAAACTTTCTTCTCCTCACTGCCCTTTCGCTTATCTTCGAATTCAATTACAAGTTTTGGATTCAGATAAGCCGTCTCATGCAGTCGGGATTTTACCTCCGGCGATGAAAAGACTATCTTTTCAAATATTTCGGCATCCGGCAGAAAGTTCACACAGGTTCCCGTCTCTTTCGTCTTTCCAATCTTCGGAAGCAGTCCATGCTCAAGTTCCAGTTTCGGAACTCCTTTTTCATAGTAATCATGGTGGACATATCCACCCAGACTGATTTTAATGTCCAGATAGCCGGACAGTGCATTGACCACAGATGAGCCAACACCGTGAAGCCCTCCGCTTGTCTTATATGCCCTGTTGTCAAACTTTCCGCCTGCATGAAGTGTGGTGAATACCAGCCTCTCCGCCGGTACCCCTTTCTTATGCATGCCGACCGGTATCCCGCGGCCGTTATCTTTTACCGTACAGGAACCGTCTGCTTCCAGTGTCACTTCTATCTTATCGCAGCAGCCGGCCAGATGCTCGTCCACTGCGTTATCTACGATTTCATATATCAGATGATTTAATCCTTTTTTAGATGTACTGCCAATATACATACCGGGTCTTTTTCTGACTGCTTCCAGCCCTTCCAAGACCGATATGCTGCTGGCATCATAAGTTTCTTTTGCCATAATGTCATCCTTACTTTAGTTTGATTTATACCTATGTGTTAAAAGAAGGGCATTACAATGCCCTTCGGACATTATAACACCCTCAATCAGATTCTTGCAAGTTATAGAGGAAAACAACAGTACATTTGTTCTGTTAGCTGTCAGCAAATTCCCAGCGCTGCCCCGGATAGCTGATATCGGTAACGCGTTCTTTCATCTGTCTGGTTTCAAGAGAATCCCGAAATCTTCTGACTGTATCATACCTTTCCCAGAGATGCATGGGGAAGATATGGTCTGCTTTTACGTGATCTAAAAAATACCGTACACCCATATCGTAATTCACACCAAGTCTGGGATCCAGAGGAAGAAATGCAAGTTCTATCGGAATGTCCTCAAGCTTATCAATTTCTCTTTTGAATCTGCTGATCATATTATTTCGTTCAGCTTTGGAATCATCATCCCATACCCAGCAGTTTAAATCACCGGCGTGGAAGACATAGCGCTCTTTGTATTTCACAAGAAAAGATACACCACAGTCAGTGGAGTCTAAAGTTTTGACCTCAAGTTTCAGGCTCCCTGTTACAGGCAGAGTAAGCCTTTCATCCACATCTAAGGTTGCAATCTTATTTCGGATATCCTCAGACAGTAACAGACCGGACGTTTTCTTTTTAATATCCGAAGATAAGATATAATTCACCTGCTCATAATCTGAGAAAAGATTGAAAATCTCCGGGTTAAAATGATCCTCATGGGCATGGCTTGCAAATATAAACAGAGGCTTCTTTTTGTCCCATTCTGGCAGTCTGCCTTTATAATAATCAAATACCCAGATACATTCTTCCCATTCAATCGCAAATCCACTGTGTTTTATATAAGTAACCTGCATAGATAGTAATAGTCTCCTCTCTGGTTAATCGACTGCTTAATCGTCCAAGGGTTCATTCAATTCTTCCGTTCCGGGAAGAACAAAGCGACCGTTTTCAATGATTTTTTCTCTGGTTCCATCCTCTCGTATTACTTCAATCAGGCCCAGTTCGTCATAGGGAATCGTAACATCTGTATGACAGCCAAAATAGGCAAGATTTACATCTTTCTTCCGAAGGAGAGATTTCTCATTGTCTCTGGCTATGATTTCCTTTCCATCCGGATTGTAAACAGCAGTATCTTCCTGCCAGCTGTAACAGGTATCACCAAAAGCAAAATGCGGGCCTGTCTTTTCAGCAATCAGTATGGGCAGTTTATCTTCAATCTGGTAAGTTCTGGCCATGCGGTAAGCCGTCGTATTCGTTCCGATGGCAAACTCTCCCATAGGAATAGTATCATGATGAAAGAGAATATTTTCTTCGATATACCTTCTATTTTCAGCCTCATCCTCAAAATTTTTACAACTGTACTCTGAAATCATGCCATTTTGCACTTCAATTGTCAGATCTACATAATTTAATTCATTTAAGAATACCCTGCTCACATTCAATACACCGTTTGTACCCTTTAAAATCGGCGACGTAAATACTTCTCCGACAGGTATATTCACATCCGCTACGCAATTCTCAAAATTCGTCTGTTTTGACGGGTCCTTAAGTTCATGAAATGAAACCGTGATATCTGTACGGTTTCCATTCATCCCGACAACGTGCGCCTGTACACCCGAATCCAGTACATCGATGATGGACTGCTGGATTCTCTGATATTTCTTGTAATCCAGAGTATTTACCTTCACGGTCTCCTCGAAGATTTTCTCGAAATCCTCCCCGATCTCCGGAACCGGATAGGCAATGATGGTAAAGCTCCTCTCTTCGCCTATGATATAGCGATTTACAATCTGACCCGCTTCATTGTCATACATAACCTGAAGTTTTTGCTGTTCCGGAGAATAGGAAACTGCTTCTTTACAGCTTACCGGTTCGAACGGCTTTTCTCCGAAGATTTCCATCACTGCAGGACCACCGTGTTCTGCAGCTTTTTCTTTCTGATTTTCATATGCATTCTGAAGAGCCCGTAGTTTTCTCTGTATAAAAGCCCTGTCCAGAAAGAGAGCGGCATCATTTTTATGATCGAATTCAAATTGCTGATTTGGGATGGCTCCGTAATACCCATTCTTCCCTTTTCGATTCTTCTGCATGACATGAGACGCCGTGCGGTAAATCGTGGGTGCAAGACCCATATCAGCAAATTGTCGGATGGCATATTTCACGATTCTCTCAAATCCCAGTGTATATCTGATATTTACCGTTTTTTTCTTCTCTAAAGGTTTATTCTCAACGATAAATCCAGTCCGGTATCCCTCGGTATAAGTCCGGGCCATGGCTTCGATTTCGTCTTTAGGAAGTGTATTCAAAAAAGCAGCCGTCTTTTCCTCATTTTTTGTCACATACTCGCCGAACTGATAAAGGTATCTGAGATCGGTAAGATCTGAATTCATGATAATATCCACAGCAAAATCACAGGCCGGATCGACTGTGCCGTCCACGTTCTCCTGCATCAGTTCATCTGTGTAGTCGCTCATGTAATAATAGATGCTCTCCCTTAAATAATTCGCCCCGGGATATGCATCTGTCTCGAACTCCTGATAAATTTCCAGAAACAGTTCCATGCCAATTGTCATGTCCCAGATCCGCTGTTCATAGGCGTATACGATCATACCTCGAAGTTCTGTATAAAGTATACTTAAAATCTGTCCGTAATCGCGTCCGAGTGTTTTTACTGCATAGACCGGGTTTCCATAGCAGTTATCATAATTCTCCGGTAATAACTCATCGTAGAGCCGCCTGTTGTATTCACGAAGACTGTCAAGTGTCATACTGTCAAAACAGTTTTCTTTTACATTCCGGAGTACTTCATCCATCTGAACCAAAAAGTCTGCTTCCCGATGAAAGAAATCTCGAAAGGTCTGTTCTGTCTCAGTATTTTCATAGATTTCACGAATACGCCCGACAGCAAGTCCATATCTTTCTTCTAATAAATCTAAATCTTCTTTGTTTTTATCCATTCGGCATTTTCTCCCTTTCTGATACTTAAGTTTATTACGAATCTTCCGGCCCTCGTATCATGATATTCCCGTTAAAAATAAAGCCAGCCAGAGAACAGCCAGAATTCCACTGGCCATCGAACCTACGATACAATATCTGTGATTCACATTTTTCTCTGAAAAGCTCTGAATTCCAAGATAGAACCCATAAACCGACAGCAAAAAAGAAAAAAGGCCGATAGCGCCAAGAAAAGTACCGCCATTTCCCTTCATGGCTAAAGATACCACAGCGCCTGCAAGCAGCAAAACAAGTGATATAGCCGCTGCAGTTATGGACTCCAGCCCTTTCTTTGATTTGTTATCCGGCTCTAATGAATATTTATACTTTTTCAAAAATAATCCTCCTGATTTTATTGCAGACAAGAAAGAGAAGATATCCAAGTGCTGCACCCACTGTATTCAAAAACAGATCATCAACGTCAAAACACCCGACTTTAAACAAGAGCTGTAATGTCTCAACTGCAAGACTTACCGTAAATCCCAGTAGAATTACAAGTGGAAAGCTTTTAAACCTCCGGTGCATCACCGGGAGAATAAAACCAAAGGGGAGGAAACCAATCACATTTCCGGAAATATTTAAGAACGCTGAAAGCATTCCTACTTTATCCCTATATACCCAAAACCTGCGAATTTCCTTAAATAAAATCAGGTTATAACGATATTCCTGTGTCTGCATTTCTCTTCTGCCATACTTTTCTGAAAGAAAGAGAAAGTATACGAGCGCCAGTATATAGATCCCAAATAATATGCGTCCAAGCAGGCGAATCGTTTTTTTAGTCTCTGTCTTCAAAGATCAAACCCCTTTTTAGTTATTAGAAGGTAATATCCCTTTTCTGTTTCAGAAGTCTGGCACCACTTATTATCATAAGGATTCCTGTTGCTATACCACTTACAAGTGTGACAATGCCAAGTGCAATATTTCCTGCACCTACAGATTTCATAGTTTTATATGTTTTTTCATTCATAATCTTCGCTCACTTTCTTACTAACGTCTGATATGTTATCTTACGCCATACTCTTTGTAATATGCGTCGATGGATGCTTTAAGACGGTCATCAATTATAACCTGCCCCTTGTAAGGATTTTGATACAGCGCATGGATTACCTCCGGCATTGTTACAATTGCACGGGCCTGAAAACCATACTTAGCCTGAATCTCTTCTAAGGCACTCTTTTTCGTCTTTCCGCGTTCCATCCGGTTAAGTGAGACGATAAGGCCTTTGATCTCGATATCTCCCTGCGATTTAATGATTGGAAATGTCTCCTCGATTGATTTTCCGGAAGTTGTCACATCCTCAATAATCATCACACGGTCACCATCCTTCAGAGAACTTCCGAGAAGGATTCCGGTATCACCATGGTCTTTAACTTCCTTACGGTTTGAACAATATCGAACATTTACCCCATAGAGATCACTGATGGCCATTGACGTTGCAACCGCAAGCGGGATTCCCTTATAGGAAGGGCCAAACAGCACATCAAAATCCAAGCCAAAATTGTCGTGGATCGCTCTTGCATAATACTCTCCAAGCTTTTTCAGCTGATTACCGGTTACATAAGCACCGGCATTCATAAAAAAAGGGGATTTTCTTCCACTTTTCAGAGTGAAATTTCCAAATTTAAGAGCTTTGCTGTCTATCATAAATCCAATAAATTCCTTTTTATATTCTTCCATCCATTTCTGCCTTTCTTTCGTCATATGCAATTTTAACATAGCTCTTATACGTTGTGAAGACTTAATCAGAAAAGACAACATTCCTGGCCAGTGTCCAGTATACCTCCTCACATCTTTCAATATCCCTGACCGGCACAGATTCATCCGGTTTATGTGCCAGTTCCAATTCTCCCGGTCCATATGACATACAGTTGTGATTGTTCAATTTTCCTGCAATCACGGCAGTGTCAGAATAACCCGGGAAGAATGATACTTCCGAAGAAGCTCCTGTCTCCTTACACGCCCCCTTAAGTGCATGCAAAAGTCCGGAATTCTCATCTTTTTCGATATAGGGACGATCCCCTGTAATTTTCCATGATGCCTCAATTCCCTCAACCTGAAAAGCAGCCTCTTTGACAGATTCCTCCACAATAGAAACCGCCGCGTCCGTATCCGTAGGCGGAACCAGCCGCATATCAATCCATACCCTGCAGGAATCCGGAACTACGTAAGGACGATACCCTCCTTCAATCTGTCCAAAGGTCACTGTGGATATCCCCAGGTCTTTATGTTTTGGGCATCTTTCGATCCTGCGTCTTATATTAGAAATAATCTCGGCCATCCCGGCTATGGCATCTACACCTTTCCATGGGGTGCTGGCATGTGCAGTAATTCCCTGTACCGTAAGTTCGAACCAGGTGCGCCCTTTATGAGCGACCTCAATCCGATTATCTGTCGGCTCTGTATCGAGTATCCAGCAGTCCTTGTCGACCCATCTATCATCAATTGCGGCTTCACCGCCGCGCATAAAATCTTCCTCATCAACGGTCCCTATGAATACAAACGTACGGTTCGGCTTTTTCCCTTTTGCAGACAGTTCAGCTGCTCTTCTGAAAGCAGTCAGAGCACAGGCAAGGCCCGACTTCATGTCACAGGCACCTCTTCCGTAGATTCTCCCGTCTTTTTCATCTGCGCTTAAGGGATCTGCTTTTGTCCAGCCGTCACCCAGCATAACCGTATCCATATGACACATATAGACAAGTGGAGGCTGATCGTCATTTCCTTCTATCTTTGCCAGAACATTAAATCGTCCGGGCAGGACTTCTTTTTTGATAACCGGAACCTGAAGCTTAGAAAGCCAGTTGTAGATGTAATTACCAATCTCACCCTCATAGTTTCCCGGGTCTGAGCTGTCAATACGTACCAGTTCCTTTGTAAGTTCTATTGCGTCTTTTTGATACTGATTCAAACTGATCATTTCCTTTCCTTTTATTCTACAGCACCAATGATATCGTGAATGTTGTCAATGTTATTCTTTGTCATATAGTTCTCTATTCCCTCTATGACTTCTTTCGTCACATAAGGATTATAGAAGTTGGCGGTTCCAACCGAGACAGCGGATGCTCCAGCAAGCAAAAACTCAAGTGCATCTTCTGCGGATGCGATACCGCCCATTCCTATAATAGGAATACGCACTGCGTGAGCTGCCTGATAAACCATCCGGACTGCAACCGGCTTTACTGCCGGTCCTGACATGCCTCCGGTCTTGTTTGCCAAAGCAAAAGTCCGTCTGTTAATATCAATCTTCATCCCTGTAATCGTATTAATCATGGACAAGGCATCTGCTCCGCCATATTCAGCAGCCTTTGCCATAGCCGAAATATCTGTCACATTCGGAGAGAGCTTCATAATCATCGGCTGTCCGGCATGCTTTTTCACTTCATGTGTGATCTCCTCCACAGCTTTGGGTTCCTGCCCAAAAGCAATTCCGCCCTCTTTTACATTCGGACATGAAATGTTAATCTCAAGCATATCCACATCCTCATCAGAGAGACGTTCGACCACCTCACAGTAATCACTGACTGTCCTGCCGCAGACATTTACAATGATCTTTGTATTGTATTGTCTCAGAAAAGGAAGATCCCTCTTACAGAATACTTCAACACCTGGATTCTGCAGTCCGACTGCATTAAGCATGCCGCCATATACTTCTGCAATCCTGGGCGTTGGATTGCCTGGCCATGGAACATTCGCAACTCCCTTAGTCGTCACAGCACCCAGGCGATCTAAATTCACGAATTCACTATATTCCCTGCCGGAAGCAAAAGTCCCGGATGCTGTCGTCACAGGATTATTCCATGTCACGCCGGCTATATCGATTTTCATATTCATTAGATTTCCACCTCCGAAGCCTCAAATACCGGACCGTCCACGCAGATCCTCTTATTGTGAACACGGGAATGGCTGTCCACTTTTACCGTCCTGCACACGCAGCCGAGACAGGCACCGATTCCACACGCCATCCGCTCTTCTAAAGACAGATAACATTTGACATCATGATCTGCGGCATATACCTTAATTGCCTGAAGCATCGGCGCCGGTCCACAGGCGAATATTATGTCGCCGGTTATATCCCGTTCACGAATGGCATCTAAGACATTACCTTTTGTTCCAATACTTCCGTCTTCAGTGGCGATATAAACTTTTCCGGAGTTTTTTAATTCATCTGTCAAAAACAGATGCCTGTCTCTGTACCCCAAAATAATCTGATTATCCGCATCCAGCTGTTTTGCAAGTTCCACCATAGGCGGAATCCCAATTCCACCGCCGATAATCACTGCCTTTTTATTCTTTGCCTTCTCTAGCGGAAAACCATTCCCCAGGACACCCATGACAGATATTTTATCTCCTTCGCGAAGCCCGGATAATTCTCCTGTGCCTCCCCCCATGACACGATATACAATCCTAAGGGCCCCCTTTTCCCGGTCAATTTCACATAAACTGACGGGGCGCGGCAGAAGTCTGGCCCCATCTTCGCAATATAAGGACAGAAATTGTCCGGGTGTGGCAGCTGCTGCCATCTCCTCTTCATCCAGCCACATACTATAGATATCCGGTGCCAGCTCCTCCTGGGAGATGACCCGGCACCATTCCTTTTTTTTCATTTTGAATCCTCCAGTGCATCATTTATATCTTTAATCATAGCCAAAACAGCAGCTCTCGAGGCTTCCTCAAAGTGTTCCGGTCCATATTTGCTGTACATTTCCTGCCTGTAGGCGGCGATAATTCCTCTGGAAGAATTTACAATAGCTCCCAGCCCGTCATCATTAAAAAATTGTACGAGATCTTTCCCTCTTCCTCCCTGTGCACCATATCCGGGAACGAGAATATAAGACTTTGGCAATATTTTTCTTAAAGTTCTGCCCTGCTCGGGATATGTAGCGCCTACGACAGCTCCGACATCACTGTAGTCCCCACTCATAAGTTCTGATCCCCAGGCATCCACTTTTTCTCCGACTAACTCATACAAATGTCTTTGATCTTCAAGTTTCTGATCCTGAAAATCCCCACTCGACGGATTTGAGGTCTTCACAAGAATAAACAGCCCTTTATTTTCTTTTCTGCAGACATCCATAAAAGGTTTTATTCCATCAATTCCCAGATAAGGATTTACAGTGGCAAAGTCTTCGCGGAAAACAGGAATTTCACTGTTCTTTACGTAGACTTTTCCAAGGTGTGCTGTGGCATAAGCCTGTGAGGTGGAACCGATGTCCCCACGCTTGACATCTCCTATCACAAGCAGTCCCATTTTCTGACAGTAGCGTACGGTATTTACATAAACCTGCATGCCGGGAATCCCAAATTGTTCATACATGGCAATCTGAGGTTTTACAGCAGGTATCAGATCATAAACCGCATCTATGATTTTTTTGTTATATTGCCAGACAGCCTCTGCGGCACCTTCAAGTGTCTCACCCAATTCACGATAGGCTTTTTCCTTCACATGTTCCGGTATATAATCAAGCATAGGATCCAATCCGACAACAATTGGGGCATTTGTCTTTTTTATCTTTGCGATTAGTTGATCTATCATCTGTTTCTCCTTTACTCTTTGGCTACACTGACTTCATCAGACTGACTGTAAACGACTCTTCCGCCACAGATCGTATAGTCGACTCTTCCGGTCACTTTTTTCCCGTTAAATGGTGTATTTTTTCCCTTAGAGGCAAATGCTGACGTGTCTATTACATACTCCACATCCGGATCTATGATTGTAATGTCAGCCTCTCTGCCCTCGGCAAGAGATCCACTTTGTTCTCGACTGATCACCTTTGACGGGTTATAGCTCATCTTTTCTGCCATCTGCATCCACGTGATAATTCCGGGTTTTACAAGTTCCGTGATGGTAAGGGCGACACTGGTCTCCAGCCCTGCAATACCAAACGGGGCATCTTCCATGTCTCTTTCTTTCTCGGCGGCACTGTGTGGTGCGTGATCTGTGCTGATAATATCAAACACATCTTCCCTCAGCCCCTTTCGCAGATACATGAGATCTTCTTTTGTGCGAAGAGGTGGATTCATCTTGTAGTTTGTATCCCCTTCTATCATATCATCACTGGTCAAAGTAAAATGATGCGGACACACTTCCGCGGTAACCTGCATGCCGGCCTTCTTCGCCGCTTTCACCATAAAATAGCAGTTTCGGGTGGAACAATGGCACAGGTGAAGAGGAACTCCGGTCTCACTGGCCAGAACAATATCTCTGGCCACAATCACATCCTCGACCGCATTCGTGATTCCGGGCAGGTGCCAGTTCCTGGATATTTCGCCCTCGTTCATACAGCCACCCTGTACCAGGTTTTTGTCCTCACAGTGAGCGAATACAGGAAGATGACATTCTTTTGCCAGCAGCATCGCGTCTTTATAAACCCGTGTATTCATCACGGATTTTCCATCTTCAGTGATGGCCGGTATTCCAGCCCCGGCCATTCCCCGGATATCGGACGGCTCCTCTCCCTTCATCCCTTTTGTAACACAGCCTGTCTGCAATACATGGATAGAGGACAACTGCCTGGCTTTTACAGTTACATAATCCACCCGGTCCGGGGAATCTATCGGAGGTTTTGTATTCGGCATAGCAACAATAGTCGTAAATCCTCCCCTCGCCGCAGCCCGCGAACCTGTTTCAATATCTTCTTTATAGGTAAACCCCGGATCTCTGAGATGAACATGCAGATCAATCAGTCCCGGCATCACAAGACGCCCGGATGCGTCAATCACACGATCCACATCTATCTTAAGATCTCTTCCGATCTTTTCCACCTTATTATCTTTTATAAATACATCACAAATATCATCTAGTTTCGTCGCAGGATCAATAACCCGCCCATCTTTAATCAATAGACTCATAGCGATTTTCCACGCCCTTTCGACCAAATACTTTTCTCTTTTGCTTCACTAAAGAGTATACAAGAAAAATAAATACAATTCAATCTTTTTCCTTGACTTTTCTCCCCCTTCGATTTATAATACATTTAGCGAACGGAATTGTGGATATATATGAGTCACTAGTTATTAGAGATTATATTAGGATTCACGAATATAGTCTGTAATAGCTAGTGAATTTTTTATATTATGGGATTTCAACATGATTTCCCGATTCAAAAAGTCGCTTGCTTTACTATTTATTTTTTAATGTTATGGAGGTAACAACATGAACGGAACAGTAAAATGGTTCAACGCAGAAAAAGGCTATGGTTTTATTACCGGAGAAGACGGAGCAGACGTATTCGTACACTTCTCAGCTATTCAGGGTGACGGATTCAAATCCCTCGAGGAAGGCCAGGCCGTAACTTACGATTTGGTTGAAGGTAACCGTGGCATGCAAGCGGCTAACGTAGAAAAATGCTAATCTGATTGCAAACAAAGAGGGCAGATGCGAAAGCACCTGCTCTTTTTGTTGCATTTGTATGCCGGCACAACTGACACTGACGCCGGCACACCCTCACCTATTCTTTTCTGCTTATTATCCTGCATTTTCAGAGGAAGAATTCATATTATTCAGATAATCCTGAACTGCCGTCACATCCATCTCAGTGGTTGTGGTGCTGGATGCACTTCCCGCGTCCACATTCTTATACACGGCGACGCTGAACCACACAACCAGACCAAGGAGAACAGCTGTAGCTGCCCCGTACCCAATACGACGGATCCATCTGTCGCGCTGCATTGTTTTCTGGCGGTTATTCTTATCCTTTTTATGTTTTTGGACTTTTTTCTGGCTCATCATGTAATCTCCTTTTCACAGCTTCCTCAAGTATACTACATGTCAAAAGATTTTACAACACCACAATAACGCCTCCGTCATTTGCATACATGGTACTGACGCCTGCAGTATCAAGGATAAAAGAATCCTTCACCTTGATTCTTTTCCTGATCGCATCCAGAACCATCTGAGCTCTCTCAGGGCAGTTACAGTGCGTGATGGCAAGCGTTCGCTGCTCACTTTCAGCCGCTCTGTCTACAACTAGGTCAACCATCTTCACCAGTGCCTTATTAATCCCTCTGGCCTGATCAAACTGACAGATTTCTCCTTCCGGCGTAGCTCCGCAAATCGGTTTGATTTTAAGCGCAGATGCAAAAAAGGCCTTGAAATTGCTGAGACGCCCGTTTTTGCGAAGAGTATCCAGATTTTCCAGAACAAAATAAGTATTCTGGCTGCGAATATACTTTTCAACTTCTTCTACTATTTTTTTAAAGGGCATATCCTGTTCTTCATATTCCACAATCTTCCGTGCGATGAGTGTCTGACCGACGGAAGCCGATCTGGAATTAAAGACGTGAATCTTCATGTCGGGATTGTGATCCAAAGCCATCGAGCGTCCTAAAATTGCGCTGTTATAGGATCCGCTGAGTTCTGCAGAAAGTGTCACCGCATAATGATGAGTTTCCCCGGTCATATAACCGTCATAATAAAATTGGGGTGAAGGACAGGAAGATTTCGGACATTCCGAAGCTGATGCTATTTTCTCCAGAAACATTTTCTGATCAAAAGTCTCATCATCGATAAATGTTTCTCCTCCAGCCTCAAGAGTTAAGGGGGCCGATATAATCCTAGAATCCTCCTTCATCTCTTTTGTCAATTCTCCGCAGCTGTCTATTATTATATTAAAGCTCATGTAAATGCCTCCATTTGTCATCACTTCGTAATGTAGTTTTCATTACCACATGTCAAATATACTATAACATATATTATCTTCATTTGCAAAGCTTTTTACTAGTATTTCTCTTGCGAAATGTCAGATTAGAAGGTATACTGACAATATATCAGAAAGGATAATTTTATGCGTTACCTTATAAATAAAGAACTCCAGGAGGTGGCAGATGACACTCCGATTAAACCGCAGGACGAAATTCTTGAAATATTAGATGAAGACCAGGCACGTAAGCACAGCAAAAACCTGTGTTACCGAAAAGAGCTCATCCGCACTCTGGACGAGACAATCTCATACTGCAAAATAGAGATGCTGCCAAAAGCAGTGATAGGAACTTTGCTGATCCCGGATAAACAGACTCCCCTCACATCAACAATATCTGTGCAGTTTTATCTTGAAAGTAAACACCTTATTATCATCGATGACGCAAAACATCTGGCAGAAACAAAGGCACTGCTGCTCGACAAATCGTTTGCCCTGATGGGTGACAGCTATCGGTTTTTCTTCGAATTTCTGGAATCACTGATCAATGGCGATACTGTTTTTCTGCAAAATTACGAGAAGCGTCTCGCAACTATGGAAGAATCGATGTCAGATATGCTTCCAAGAGAGCTGAGTATGGATGTCACCAGAGATCGTCGTGAACTGCTCATGTATCACTCCTATTACCAGCAGTTGATGGACATGTTCGAAATTCTTTCCGAAAACATAACACAATTTTTCCCGGACGAATACTCCTCGCAGTTTCAGCGTCTGTTAGGTCGTGTTGACCGGCTCTACGACAATACACAGATGCTCAGGGAATATGCACACCAGATCAGAGAGATGCAGCAATCTCAGATTGATCTTCACCAGAATGATACGATGAGAATTTTAACAGTAGTCACCACGATCTTTTTCCCTCTCTCTCTTATCACCGGATGGTATGGAATGAATTTTAAAAATATGCCCGAAATTCATCACCCATTCGGCTATTTTATACTAATCATCGTCTGTGTTGTGATAGTTCTCGGAGAAATTATTTACTTTAAAAAGAAAGGATGGCTGTAATATGATCGCACTTACTGTAAAAAGCCTGAAAGTTTTTATGAATAGTCTCTTAATTTCTGATACTTTTGACCACTTTCTGGTTTCGGAGGCGTCAATCACCACCTTTACCACATTTTCTATAGACGGAATTCTTCACCCTGATTTTTACGGCTCTGATATTTCTGATAAATTACAGGAATCGGACAGATCCCAGGTTTTCTGGAAAGAGATCAAAGCCTATTGTTTCTCAGTCATAAAGGGAAAGCACACTCCTCTTTCATTCAAATTTGTACTTCAGCTCCCAAAAGAGGAAGCTGAAAAGCTGATCATGAAAAGCTATCTGAATATAGAGAAGCAGGATCTCTTCGGGCTCTTTCTGAACTGCCAATACAACGGTGAAACACTGACGCTTACCACAGGTACTTCTCTTCGTGTATTTACACTGGACAAATCACTGGATGAGGCTTGGGATCAGATGCTAAAAGCCTTCCTGGCCGAGAGGAATATAGATGTAGACGAGTAATTCGCACCATAGCAAAACATCGCAAAAGAGCCGAAATCCTTCTCATTGGACCTCGGCTCTTTTGCTATTCTTTCCTATCTATCATATCAGATTCAAAATATTCGATTTTTACTGAGCAATCAGCATCATAATTTCATTGCTCCGATTGATAAACTTTGTCATCTGGTCCGGTGCCAGCTGTTTATTGCCCAGGCATGCCAGATCGTACAGTTGTTCGCAGATCATGGATGCATGTTCTCCATCGGCATGTTCGAACAGATATTTCACAAGCGGATGATTTGCATTCAGTACAAGGTTTTCTGTACCGCCGACCATCGACGGGTCAGCCCCGGCCATACCATACATCTTCATCATCTCCTGCATACGCCGCGTTTCTTCTGATATTGTAAGCATAGATGAAATATTCTGATTCTTCAGATTCTCTACCTTCACTTCGAGATTGGACTTGTTTAACGTTTTCTTAAATAAGTCATTTAACGCGGTTGTCTCTTCAGCAAGATTTGCGGAATCACCCTTCATCTCTTCTGTCAGATCAGCATCGATTCTCTGAAACTTTACCTCTTCATTTGTACGTTCGATATGAGAGATAAACGCAGAATCTATATTATGTTTTAAAATCACCGCATCTTTATTCTCTTCGCGGAACATATTGATGTACTGACTCTGCTGCGCCTCATCTGTCACATAATAAACTGTAGTCTTATCAGGCTCTTTTTCTTCTTTTTCATCCGAAGATTCTTTTTCTTCTGAAGACTCATTTTCATCTGGAGATTCTTTTTCATCTGGAGATTCTTTTTCATCTGGAGATTCTTTTTCCGAAGAGTCCTTCGCTTCATCGTCTGATTCTCTGGTCTCATTCGTCTCGGCCGCTGTCTCATCAGCCTCTTCCGGTTTTTTATTCTCTTCGATGCAGTCAGAGAGAGTCAGATACTTTCCATCTATATTCTTATAGAGAATATAGTCAAACATCTTCTTGGAGAATTTTTCATCCTTAATGCATCCGAATTTAATAAATGGATTAATATCGTCCCAGTATTTCTCGTAATTTTCACGGTCAGTCTTACACATGCCACTTAACTTGTCCGCTACCTTTTTAGAGATATATTCTGCAATTTTCTTTACGAATCCATCATTCTGCAGTGCGCTTCTTGAAACATTAAGCGGGAAGTCCGGACAGTCAATCACACCTTTTAAGAGCATCAGATATTCCGGAATTACCTCTTTGATATTATCCGCGATAAATACCTGATTATTGTACAATTTGATCGTTCCCTCTATGGAATCGTACTCTGTATTAATCCGCGGGAAATACAAGATACCTTTCAAATTAAACGGATAATCCATATTCAGATGAATCCAGAATAACGGCTCACGGTAATCATTGAATACCTTGCGGTAGAATTCTTTATATTCCTCATCGGTACACTCATTCGGATGTTTTGTCCAGAGAGGGTGAATATCACTGATAGAAACCGGACGTTTGTTGATTTTAACCTTCTCTTTTGCAGGGGATACTTCTACGACTTCTTTCTCGCCTTTTTCGTTTTCACGCTCTTCTGTCTTGGCATCCTCGTGTACATGCTCAACTACGACATCGTCTTCTCTTAAATCACTCTCATCGATTGTCTCATATTCCTGAGGTGCATCTGCCTTGGAAAGGAATATCTCAACCGGCATAAATGAACAGTACTTTTCCAGGACTTCGCGCATACGGTATTCATTTGCAAACTCCAGACAGTCTTCATTCAGAAATAATGTGATTTCCGTACCGACTGTATCCTTTGTACCGTCTTTCATCTCATATTCGGTGCTTCCATCGCATTCCCAATGTACAGGAACACTGTCAGGCTGGCAGGAAAGCGTATCGATATGAACATCATCCGCAACCATGAATGCCGAGTAAAAGCCCATACCAAAGTGACCAATAATCTGATCCTTGTCTGTCTTATCTTTATATTTCTCTAAAAACTCAGTTGCACCGGAAAATGCAATCTGTGTAATATACTCTTCCACCTCTTGTGCCGTCATCCCGATACCATTATCAATGAACTTTAACGTCTTATCCTCTGGATTGACAATAACATCGATCTCGGGCTTATAGTCCTCAGGAAACTGATAGTCACCTATCACTTCAAGCTTTTTTAGTTTTGTAATGGCATCACATCCATTTGATATCATCTCACGTGCAAAAATATCGTGATCGGAATACATCCATTTTTTAATAATCGGAAAAATATTATCGCTGTTAATCGAAAGATTTCCATGTTTCTCTGCCATGGTTTTACACTCCTTTATCTTTTATTCCTTTTTTTCGGGCTTCAAAAGTCATCTTGCATCCTGCAGACAGGAAACGATTGGCCTATGACCCTGATATCATCTATCTTAGTCCTTCCAGAGGCAAAAGTCAATAGAAAATTAGCACTCATTCAAAATGAGTGCTAATAATCAGATGTGATGACTACCCGAAAAACTTACGGATTACCTTTTCTTTTATTTTTCCGTAGGGCGGATATCTAAAAGGGATATCTATCAGCGTAGATTTATTCATAATACTTTTACTATGGGTAAATGTATCATAGGATTTTCTGCCATGATAACTCCCCATGCCACTGTATCCGACTCCTCCGAATCCCATACGGGAAGTTGCCAGGTGAACGATGGTATCATTCACACATCCACCGCCAAAAGACAGATCCAGTATCTCCCGTTCCACCCTGCGGCTTTTGGTAAACAGGTAGAGTGCCAGAGGCTTTTCTCTTTTTGTGATAAACTCTTTTGCCTCATCCAGGGTATTGTATGTCAGAATCGGAATCAGCGGTCCGAAAATCTCCTCCAGCATCACCGGATCATGTTCATTCACGGGATATAAAATTGTCGGTTCAATTTTAAGAGCATCTTTTTGATATCTACCGCCTGAATATACTTCGCTGCCGTTTAGTAGTTTTATCAGTCTGTCAAAATGCTTCTCATTTACAATTCTGGGGTAATCCGGGTTTGTAAATACATCATCCCCGTACATTGTCCCGATCCAGTGTTTCATATATTTAAGGAACTTCTCTCTCACTGTTGCCTGTACAAGAACGTAGTCCGGTGCGACACATGTCTGCCCTGAATTCAGAAACTTGCCGAATACAATCCGTTTTGCTGAAAGCTTCAAGTCAGCCGATTCTTCCACGACGCAGGGACTTTTTCCGCCAAGTTCCAGCGAAACAGGGGTCAGATATTCGGAAGCCTTTTGCATCACAAGTTTACCTACGCTGACGCTTCCGGTAAAGAATATATAGTCAAACCTCTGGTTCAGAAGATTCGTATTTTCTTCCCGTCCGCCTTCCACAACTGCTATATACTTTTCAGGGAAAGCTTCCAAAAGCAGCCGGCGAATCACGGTCGAAGTAGACGGTGCATATGCGGATGGCTTGATGATACAGCAGTTTCCGGCTGCAATCGCACCAATCAGAGGGTCAATACTCAGCATAAAGGGATAATTCCACGGCGCCATGATAAGAACCAGACCATATGGCTCGGATTTCACAAAACTTCTGGATGGAAACTGTGCCAGAGGGCTTAAAACCTCTTCGTCCTTATCCCACGAGCACAGATGGCTTTTTACATAAGAAAGTTCTGAGTAAACCATACCCACTTCGGTCATATAAGATTCACAATTTGATTTTCCAAGATCTTCCTTCAGTGCCTGCTGTATCAGCTCTTCATGGCTTCTGACTGTCCTTTCCAGCCGTACCAGAGCCTTTAGACGAAAATCAAGAGATTTCGTCTTCCCCGAATCGAAAAATCCTCTCTGTTCTACAACAAGTTTCTCAACTGTCTTCATATTATGCGCACCTCCACTTTAGTCAGTGAATGTCGGGATCAGCCCTCAACGATGAGATACGTTCCATCCGGCAGGGGAAAAACCTCAGATGCCTCTTCAAGGTCCTCATCCTCCATATCATTGACATCCATACCACTCTCTTCCAGAAAGGTACGCACATCATCAATTGTATCGGCAGTCACTGCCATACAATCTTCCAGAAAGGCCTCGGCCTCTTCCGGGTTTTCTGCCACATCCTCATTATAAAGCTGTCTCTGATTTTTTAAAAACGTATCCAGACATTCGTCGCTATATTCATTCATTTTTCAATTTCTCCTTCGTATTACATTACACTTTTACGCAATCAGGTTCAGAACCTGTAAAGGACTGTCGATCGTCATATCTGCATGATTATCTTCCAGTTCTTTTCTGGGGCGAAATCCCCATGTAACGCCAACGGTAAACATACCGGCTGCTCTGCCGGTTTTCATATCAGTATTTGTATCCCCAAAATACAAAACCTCATCCCTGTTTACGCCAAATTTCTCTGCTATTGTAAGGGTGCCCGTCGGATTCGGCTTTTTTGGTACCTCATCTGACTGTCCCTGAATCCAGTCAAAGGTGGCCCGTCCAAAGATACGCGTCACCACGGAAATAGCGGCTTTATGAGGTTTGTTGGACAAAACCGCTATCAAAATCTTTTTTTTCTTAAGCTTTTCCAGCAGCTCCGGAATTTCGGGATACGGTTTTACATGATATAGCGCATGATCATTAAAATAATCTCTGGTCATGGGAATACCTTCTTTCATATGCAGGCCGTCGACGTCCCCCGCTGCAAAAAGAGCCCTTTTCAATGCCTGATCTATTCCGTCCCCGGCATAATAATTATATTCTTCAACCGGACGCGGTGCAAAACCCAGATTGTTTAGTGTGTGATTTACTCCATGTGCAATCGATTCAACCGTGTCGGCTAAAGTACCATCCAAATCAAAAATACATGCTTTTATCATTCAAAACCCTTTCTTTCATATTTCTAAAAAAGTCAAAGCCTCAATGGAGGCATTGCTTTTCTTTCAGTATATCACGCGTGGGTTTACAGTTGCAAGATGTGATTTTTTCAATTATACTGATCTTTGCAGCAAACAATATTCATCATTTAAGGAGATTTATGAAACCCAAAATACTATTTACTGATTTAGATGATACTTTATTGAATTCGAAAAAAATCGTCTCGAAAGATAACCGGGAGGCTATAGACCTGATGCTGGATGCGGGACATAAATTGGTACTGAACACAGGCAGGCCTCTGCTCAGCTGTAAAAGCGTGACAGACCAGCTGGACCT
Organism: Eubacterium sp. UBA5416; assembly: GCA_002409525.1. GTDB lineage: Bacteria > Bacillota > Clostridia > Lachnospirales > Lachnospiraceae > Novisyntrophococcus. The sequence goes on from DHNM01000062.1 coordinate 29,245, forward strand.
CAAAAGAAACGGATGTTTTATTTCGTCATTCAATGGCGGCCTCATCTATGACTGTTATACCGGGAAGACACTTTATAAACGCACGATCTCTTTGGAATATACAAGACATATCTTTAAAGAGACGGCGCGAGCGGGAATTTACTGCCAGACTTATTCCAATGAAGGCGTTCTTGCGAGAGAAATGACCTCTGAGCTCTCACATTACGTCAGCGAGACTCATACTCCATATAAAATCGTTCAGGATCTTCCGGATCATCTCAGGGATGAGCCTGTAAAAATTCTGGCAGTACATATGTCCGATAACCGCAGTGTGCTTGATGCTTACCGCACAAGACTCAGTGGATGGGCCAGAAAAAAGGTGTCCACGTTTTATTCAGATCCATGGTATCTCGAACACGTTCCTTACGGTATCTCCAAGGGATCAGCCATTTCTTTTCTCTGTAAACATCTGAATATCCCCATCTCCTCTACACTTGCAGTTGGAGATGAAGAGAATGACATCGCCATGATCCGCACAGCACATATTGGAGCGGCAATGTCAAATGCGACATCGCAAGTTAAAACCTGTTCCAATTATATTACAAAAAATGACTGTAATCACAGCGGAGTTGCCGAAGTTATTCATCGCTACATCATATAAATATAAAAGAATATAGTTTTTTTGCTTTCTTTTTCTTTAAAACAGTGTATACTATGTAAGTATAGTGTTGTATCTATACACTTAAGACCTTTTCAATTGAAAGGAGTTATATTCTTTATGTCAAAAAAAGTCGGAAAAACTATTGCCGGAATAGCGTGTGCAGGCGTTGCTGCCGGTGCAGTGCTCGCATATCTGAAATCTTTGAAAGACAGTGATACGTCCCGTGAAAATGATTTTGATGATTTCTCGGACGAGTTTGAGACACACGAACGCAGTTACACTACGATTCCAAAAGATATGGAGCGGACAGCTGAAACTGTCAAGAAAAAGGCGAGGGATGTTGCTGAAGACGTAAAATCTGCTGCAAAGGACATATCTGAGGATATTAATCCAAAAGATCCTTCTGATCATATGAAGGACGCAGCCGAGAATACCATGGAAGCTGCCGAACATGTGAAAGACGCGGCCAAAGGTACAGCCGAACATGTGAAAGACGCGGCCGAAGGTACAGCCGAACATGTGAAAGACGCAGCCGAAGGTACAGCCGAACATGCAAAAGAGAATGTCAAAGACGCCGTTAAAAAGGCAGAAGACATTTCGGACGAAATTTTCAAAACCGATAAAACTGAATAATGCAGCCGGTGAAACGGCATAAAAATAGCAGCTGCTATTAGAATCAGGTTCTAATTCAGCTGCTATTCGTCTATAATTTTTTCGGAAGCTTAAATGAGCTCTTTAATGATACAATACGATTAAACACCGGTACGCCCGGTTTCGAGTCGCACGAATCCACACAAAAAAAGCCATTTCGCACAAACTGAAACTTATCATACGGTTTTGCATTTAAAAATCCGGATTCCAGCATACAGTCATTTAATGTAGTCAGGGAGTCCGGATTCAGGTTCAGAGAACCATCTTCGTTATAGACGCCCTTGTCTTCATCAATAATATTCTCATACAGACGGCACTGCGCACTGACTGCCGTTGTCTTCTCAACCCACTGGATTGTTCCCTTTACCCTGCGTCCGTCAGGTGAATTACCACCCCTGGAGGCAGGATCGTAAGTACAGTGGATCTCAGTAACATTGCCATTCTCATCTTTTTCAAAACCTGTGCAGGTTACAAAGTAGGCATTCATCAGCCTGACTTCATTACCGGGATACAATCGGAAATATTTTCTTGGAGGTTCCTCCATGAAATCATCTCGTTCAATATATAATTCATGGCCAAATGTGACTTTTCTGGTCCCCAGTTCCGGATTTTCCTTGTTATTTGGAACATCCAGCTCTTCCTTCTCATTTTCCGGATAGTTATCAATTACAAGTTTTACCGGATGTAAAATCCCCATCATCCGCGGTGCCTTTTTCTTCAGGTCTTCGCGGATACAATAGTCCAGCATTGCGTAATCAACGGAACTGTTAGCCTTCGAAACTCCGACCAGATCGACAAACATGCGGATCGACTCCGGCGTATATCCACGTCTTCGAAGCGCCGCTATAGTGACCAGACGGGGATCATCCCATCCATCAACTATTCCATCCTCCACTAACTTTTTAATGTAGCGTTTTCCGGTGACTACATTTGTCAGATAGAGTTTTGCAAATTCAATCTGGCGGGGAGGCATCTTATATCCCACTTCATGTACCACCCAGTTATACAGCGGACGATGATCTTCAAACTCCAGTGTACAGCAGGAATGTGTAATTCCCTCAATTGCGTCTTCAATCGGATGTGCAAAATCATACATCGGATAAATGCACCATTTATCTCCTGTATTGTGATGTGTCATGTGTGCCACACGATAGATTACCGGATCCCTCATATTGATATTTGGAGAGGCCATATCAATCTTAGCACGCAGCACTTTGCTGCCGTCCGAATACTTTCCGACTCTCATTTCTTCGAATAATCTCAGGTTTTCATCGATGCTTCGATTCCTGTACGGGCTTTCTCTGCCCGGTTCCTTTAAAGTTCCCCGATACTGTCTGATCTCCTCCGCAGATAAATCACAGACAAATGCTTTTCCTTTTTTAATCAGTTTAAGAGCCGCCTCATACATCTGATCAAAGTAATCTGATGCGAAATACAAATGGTCATTCCAATCGGCTCCGAGCCATTTGATATCCTCTTTGATCGATTTTACATACTCTGATTTCTCTTTCATCGGATTTGTATCATCAAAACGGAGGTGAAACTCTCCGTGATATTCCTGTGACAGACCATAATTTAAAAGAATAGATTTAGCATGTCCAATGTGCAGATATCCATTGGGCTCCGGTGGAAACCTCGTACATACATGATCATATACCCCGTCGGCAAGGTCCTGATCTATGGCCTGCTCAATAAAATTTCTGGATGTAACTTCTTTTTCCATCGAATTTGTCCTCCTAAATACTTAGCTGTAGTGTATAAAATCATACCACAAAAAATATCTTTTTCAAAGGTTTTTCATAAAAATAATGCAAAATCGCAAAAAACAATATAACTGGGACTGTTTTTTTGCTCCAAGGTGTGCTACACTATAAAAATGTGTTTTCAATTTATAAGAAAGTTAGGTACAATATGAATTTTAGTGAATTAAATCTTCGCAATGAAATCCTCAGAGCTGTCCAGACGATGGGCTATGAGGAAGCCACAGATATACAGACCGGTTCCATCCCCGCCATCCTCGAAGGTAAAGATGTAACCGGTCGCTCCAATACAGGAACCGGTAAAACAGCTGCTTTCGGTCTGCCGATTGTTCAGCGGACAGCAGATAATCCTGACAGATCCAGTGTGCTGATTCTGGCTCCTACCAGAGAGTTAGCTCTTCAGATTACCGGTGAAATGAGAAAATACTCGAAATATCTGCCAAACATCGGCGTCGCATGTATCTACGGCGGTCAGCCCATGAATGGACAAATCCATGCACTGAAGAAAGCCCGTATCGTAGTCGGAACTCCCGGCCGTATCATGGATCACATGCGCAGAAAAACTTTGAAACTGGATCATTTAAAAACAATCGTTCTCGATGAAGCTGACGAAATGCTCAATATGGGATTCATCGATGACATCAGAACAATACTTAAAAGTACACCCGATGATCGTCAGACGATACTTTTCAGTGCTACGATTTCTCCTGAAATCCTGAAAATCACGAAAGAGTTTCAGAAAGATCCGGCATTCGTAAAGACAGATAAAGGGCAGAAAACAACGGCGAAGATTCACCAGAGTTTTTATTATGTCCCAAAAGATCAAAAAGAAGACGCTTTAAAGCTGTTAATTGAATATTCCAAACCAAAGAAGGCTTTGGTATTTTGTAACACAAAACGCATGGTAGACGGACTCGCGGATTCCTTAAGCGAAAGCGGATATCGCGCAATCGGCCTGCACGGTGATTTAAAACAAAATCAAAGAAACGCTGTTATGCGTGATTTCAAATCCGGGCGGTCCAGAATTCTGGTTGCCACTGATGTGGCCGCCAGAGGAATCGATGTTGACAATATAGAAGCCGTATTCAATTATGATGTTCCACAGGAACTCGAGTACTACGTACATCGGATCGGCCGGACAGGGCGTGCAGGACATGAGGGTGCAAGCTATACTCTCGTTTCCGGAAGAATGCAGCTAAATCAGCTTCACTCTGTTGAACGTTATATCAACGAAACTATCGAGGAGAAAAAGATCCCCGGGAAAGAAAATATTATGAAGAATCAGAGTACAATCTTTGAAGACACTCTGATAAGTGCAGTTGATTCAGGTGTTGACCCGAAATGGCAGAAATTTGTAGAGACGCTGACCCAGAAAGGATATTCCGCAGTGGATATCGCCGCTGTCCTCTGCGAGAAAGCGCAGAAGAAAAACAAACGACTGTCCTCCATTCACGATATCGAGTATCGTCCGGCGCCAAAGAACAGCCGTGGTTATGACAGGGGCGCCAGGAATAACAGAGGCAGGAAAAACGGACATTCCGGAAGACCCTATAAGGGCCATGGGGGCAAAACCTATGGTTCTAAAAAATATGGCAGTAAATATTACGGAGATAAAAAGCCTTCAGCTAAAAACTACGGAAAATCAAATAAAAATCATCAAAAAACAGCCACTACAGATTAAGCTGTGAAATGCAGAAAATAAAAAAAGAGAAACCTGTCGGAATATAAACTCCGACAGGTTTCTTTTTTTATACTTATTGATTCTCTTTTTCAAGTCCCGGCAATATTTCCAGCCAATAGCCATTCGGATCTTCGATAAAATAGATTCCCATCTTAGGATTTTCAAAGCAGATACAACCCATCTCTTTATGAAGATCGTGTGCTTTTTCAAAATCATCCACGCGGAAAGCCAGATGAAAATCATTTTCACCTAAATCATAAGGTTTCTCTCTGTCTCTATTCCAGGTCAGTTCCAGCTCAAAATCCGATGTGTCATTTCCCATATAGACGATAATAAATGATCCGTCATCGGCTGGATTTCTGCGTTTTTCTTTCAATCCCAGTGCTTTTTCAAAAAACGCCATGGTTTTGTCCAGATCATAGACGTTATAATTCTCGTGAATCATTTTAAATTTCATAGTGTGCCTCCCTTAACTTAAATATTCCTTTGCATGTTGTGCTGCCGCATTTTCAAGTATATGGTATTGACGGAATAAAAGCAAGGAAAAGCAGTTATTTATGTATTTTCTTCTGGTATCGAAAGACTTCATCGCAGGCGGTTTTCGACATCACTAAAACACAGATAAGATTTGGAACAGCCATCAGGGCATTCATAATATCTGAAAAATCCCAGACCACATCAAGTGCACAGGTTGCCCCTATAAAAGCAGTCAAAGCATATAGGAAACGGTAGATGATACAATAGTCCGGTTTTTTGACAAGGAATTCGAAGGCCTTTTCCCCCTGATACTCCCATCCGATAATAGTCGCAAATGCAAACAAAACGATTCCAATGCTCACAAGAGCGCCGCCCCATTTTCCAAACGTTGTTGAAAAAGCCGCAATTGTGAGGGCTGATCCCGTGACCAGAGCTCCCTTTTCATCCGTGATACCAAGGACACCGGAGGAAGCCAGGGCGAGACCGGTGACCAGACAAATAACTATGGTATCAAAAAAGACTCCTGTCATACTCACGTACCCCTGTCTCACCGGGTCATCGGTATTCGCAGCCGCTGCGCTGATCCCGGCTGCTCCAAGGCCGGCTTCATTCGAGAATACACCCCGTGATACTCCCCAGCGGAGGGACTGCTGCATAGATGCCACAATCGTCCCTCCGGCTCCGCCGGCAACGGCTTTCGGAGAAAACGCCATCTTTATAATCTGTGCAATCCCCGCAGGGAGACTTCTGACATTTACAAGAATTACAAGAATTGCACCTGCCATGTAAAAGACAGCCATGCACGGCACTACCACCTGAGTGATTTTAGAAATACTCTTGATTCCGCCTAAAATCACAAAAATTGTTAAGAGCGTGACGACAAGACCACTTAATCCTTTGGATATGCCGAAAGTTTCATCCAGCGCCATAGAGATCGAATTGGACTGAGTCATATTGCCCATCCCAAATGATGCAAAAACAGCGAATACAGCAAATAATATGCCCAGTACCATTCCGGTTTTCTTCGCGGGAAACGCCAAAGTCAGTGTATACATCGGTCCCCCCGAAATCTCACCCTTTTCGTTTACAGTCCTGTATTTTACAGAGAGAAGACTCTCCGCCAGTTTTGTCGACAGCCCGATAAATGCCGACACAATCATCCACACCAGGGCTCCGGGTCCTCCGAGCACCATAGCTGTAGCCACTCCCACGATATTTCCCGTGCCTATTGTAGCGGCTAGTTCTGTCATAAGTGACGAAAAGGAGGAAATATCACCCTCCCTTTTCCCAGCTTCTTTATCCTTAAAACCTGTCACACTTTTCAGTGCGTATCCCAGATTGCGTATCGGCAGAAAATGCATTCTAATCATCAAATATATCCCTGTCCCAAGCATCAGTATCAGCATGGGCGGACCCCATACAAGATCATCAATTCGTCGAAGTAAAGCGGCAGCCTGCTCCATAAATCCTCCCATAGGTCATATACTCTTATAAGATATACAAGATTATAAGTATTTATGATTCAGATCATCCTCGAGTGAAATGTATTTATAATCTTTTGAAAAGTTTTTCTTTTACCTCATCCGAAGCAAAGGCCACTTTCACAGCATTTTTCTGTATCTCAACAATCTCTTCATCGGTGATGCCGCAGTTTTCCTGGACAAAATCAATTTCTTTTCCAATTGTTGTGTTACTGACAGTACGATTATCTGTATTGAGTGTCACGAGAAGCCCCCGGTCTATGAATTCACGGAGGGGATAATCATCTTTGCTCTGAACTGCCTTTGTCTGAAGATTACTGACAGGACACATCTCAATGCCTGTTCCACACTCTTTTAATACAGCAATATCAACCGGATGTCCGCGAAGTGCAATCCCGTGACCGATTCTTGCGGCACCACACTGCACGGCTTCCACGATGTTTTCCAGGCTGTTACATTCTCCGGCATGGATGGTAAACGGCATTCCTAACTTTCGGACCTCGCTGAACAGAGGAATGAATTCCCGCATCGGATAAGCGGCCTCATCTCCGGCAAGATCGGCCGCACAGACTCCTTCTCCCAAAAACTCTCTTGCTGTGCGGATCATGCGCAGATTCTGGCTATCACTGTGATTACGCATTGCACACACAATCAGACCATATTCAATGTGAAACTTCTTTTTGCCCCGTTCAAGTCCCTCCAGGACAGCCTCAATCACCCGGCGGCAATTTAACTGTGCATTCACCGACTGTATCGGGGCCAGCCTTACTTCCACATAGATGATGCCATCCATTGCCATCTGTCTCATAAAATCATAACCGGCTTTTCTCAGTCCTTCTTCCGTCTGAAGACACTTAAGCGGCAGATCAAACTTTTCAAGATATTGCGCCAGGCTTTTACAGTTGTCATCCACCATCAGTTCCCGGTCAGAAACTTTTCTTCCAAGAAGCTCCTCGACGCACCCTCTGCTAAGAGATCCGTCGAGATGACAGTGAAGTTCGATTTTTGGCAGCTGATTTATTCTCTCATCCATATGGTACCTCCATTTTTTCTTTCAGCCCTCACGATGTAACACTTCACCGTATCATTTCATCTCCGATCATGCTTATGGTTTCCGTAACAAGTGACTTAAAATCATCGCTTACACGGTCGGCAGTCTCCTGCACTTCTTTATGGTTCAGATGCTGATCCGTGATTCCGGCAGCCATATTCGTGATACAGGATATCCCGCAGATCTTCATGCCCATATGATTTGCCGCAATTGCCTCACAGACGGTGCTCATCCCGGCCGCATCAATCCCCAGTCGGCCATACATCTGTGTTTCTGCAGGTGTTTCATATGCCGGGCCCCGGGACTGCACATAAACTCCCTGCTTTAAAGGTACTCCTGTGATCTTCGATGCCTTAAGCAGCAGCTCCCTCAAGTCCCGATTATAAACCTCACTCATATCAGGAAATCTTACACCCAGCTCTTTGGAGTTGGGTCCAGTCAGTGGACTCGGAATAAATGATGAAACATGATCGGTGATCATCATGAGATCTCCCGGTGACAGACTTTTGTTAACACCACCGGCAGCATTTGTCAATATAAGAATTCCGGCTCCCAGCATCCCCATAAGTCTGACGGGAAGTACGACATCACTCATATCATATCCCTCATAATAATGAACTCTCCCCTGCATCGCGACGACAGGCACACCCCGTACCGATCCAAACAGGAATCTCCCCTGGTGACCGGGAACGGTAGATACCGGGAAATCCTCTATCTCCGTATAAGCAAGACTCTGCTCTATCTTCATCTCGTCCGCATAATCTCCAAGGCCGGATCCGAGCACCAATGCCACCTTAGGTTTAAACTTTACTTGCTGCTGTACTGCATGGACACAGTCTTTCAATTTCTCATATACAAGATTCAAACTTTCTGTCACCTTTCTTTTTCCTGAACCAGGCGGACTGCCGAACTTGCTCCAATCCTGTCACATCCTGCCTCGATAAACGCTTCCATATCCCTAAGGCTGTGAATCCCGCCGGCCGCCTTGATTTTTACTTTCGGATCTATATATTTCTTAAACAGTACAACATCTTCGAGCGCTGCACCGGCCGATCCAAAACCAGTGGAGGTCTTGATATAATCGGCACCCGCATCGGATACCGCCCGGCACATGGCAGTCTTTTCTTCCTTTGTAAGATAACAGGTCTCGACGATCACTTTTAGGATTCTGCCTCCGGTAATTTCCCGAAGTGTCCTGATCTCATCGCAGACGAACTGATAATTCTTATTTTTCACAGAAGATATGTTTACTACCATATCAATTTCCGATGCCCCGTCTGACAGCGCCTGTCTTGTCTCTGACGCTTTTGCCGCTGTCATACTGTAACCCAACGGAAAACCTACAACCGTACAGATATTAAGGTCTTTGTAAGTTTCATGCACACGTTTTACATAACAGGGAGGGATGCACACAGAAGCGGTATGATACTTTAACGCCTCATCACATAATTTTACGATATCCTCCCATGTGGCATATGCCGAAAGCAGTGTGTGATCCACATGTTTCAATAATTCCTGTGTCGTCATATCTATTCTCCTTATTTCAGCCGTTCCAGCATGGAATTACCTATTGTTTTCTCCGGCATCTTTACCCCGAAATTATCGATGACGGCAGCCCCGATATCTGCAAATGTATCGGATTCCGGGAGCTTTCCATTCCCTTTCATTGATTTAGAATAAGCCAGAAACGGCACCTTTTCTCTCGTGTGGTCGGTTCCCTTATAGGTCGGATCATTTCCATGATCGGCAGTAATCATCAGTAAATCGTCTTCATGAAGTTTTTTTAAAAGAACTCCCAGTTTTTTATCAAAACGTTCAATTTCCTGTGCATAACCAATCGGATCTCTCCGATGTCCCCAGAGGGCATCAAAATCAACCAGATTCACGAAACAGAGACCGCGAAAATCTTCATGCTCCGCGATATCTATGGTCTGCTCCATTCCATGTACTGAACTTTTAGATTTTAAAGCCTTCGTGATTCCCTCACCTGCGAAGATATCATTGATTTTTCCTATCGAGATCACATCAAGCCCCGTGTCTTTCAAAGCGTTCAGCGCAGTCCTGCCAAACGGCTTAACCGCATAATCGTGGCGGTTGCTAGTCCGCTTAAACTCTCCCTTTTTCTTTCCTACATACGGTCTTGCGATCACTCGTCCGACCTTCCACTCATCTTTCATCGTAAGTTTTCGGGCGATTTCACAACAGCGGTACAATTCCTTCAGATCAAATGTCTCCTCATTTCCACAGATCTGAAGGACCGAATCTGCTGAAGTGTAGACGATCATATGACCGGTTGCAATCTCCTCTTCGCCAAGTTCATCTAAGATCTCGGTTCCGCTTGCGCTTTTATTGCCGATAACTTTATGACCTGTCTGTTTTTCCAGCTCCCGGATCAGTTCATCTGGGAATCCATGCTCTGTAAAAGTGATGAATGGTTTCTCAGTCTTAAGTCCCATCATCTCCCAGTGCCCGGTCATCGTATCTTTGCCGTTACTGGCCTCATTCAGTTTCGTGTAATAGCCAAGCGGATGTTCGGCCGGTTTCACCTGCACAAGCGGATGCATATTGGCAATTCCCATTTTCTGAAGATTGGGAATGTGAAACTCCTTTACACTTTCAGAGATATGCCCGATGGTATCCGCACCTGCATCCCCGAAATCAGCAGAATCTTTTGCCTCCCCGGCACCCATGGAATCTACTACAATTAAAAAAACCCTCTTATATTTAGCCAAACTATAACTTCCTTTCCTCTGATTTACATATCTGTCATCATCATAGCAGAATTTACCTCATTCGTATAGGAGACTCATAATCTTTAATCTTTTGTTTAATTTAAGTTATCGGGACCAAACCCCATCGGAAGCATCTCTTTTAATGTGTGAATCTCATAATGATTCGTATCTGTCGCAAGAACAATCTGAAATTCTTCCGGGCTGCAAAACTCCATCATCACCTGTCGGCAGACGCCGCAGGGAGCCGTATACTCAGTTAGCTCCCCGGATTTTCCTCCTACGATACAGATTGCCGTAAAGTCTGTTACACCATCACTTACCGCCTTGAAAAAAGCGGTTCTCTCCGCACAGTTTGTAGGTGTATAAGCCGCGTTTTCGATATTGCATCCCCGATAGATTTTTTTACTTTTTGTGAGCAGCGCTGCCCCTACCTTAAAATCCGAATACGGGGTATAGGCAAAAGCCATCGCCTCCCTGGCCTGTCGGATGAGTTCTTCTATCATCGGAGAAGAAAGTACATACTTTTCTTTCATATTTCACCTGTCCTTTCCTCTTCGATCTTCTCTGATCAGATTCCGTATCGCTTCGACAGCTGTGTGAATCGCCGTATCGGTATCATGTACAATCGGATTGTCAAGATGTGCTTTTTCTCTCTCCTGGTTTGCCAGAACCAGAAATACTGATCCCGCGCGGACTTTCAGATAACTGGCCACGACAAACAGTGCCGCTGATTCCATCTCTGAAGCCTTACATCCGAGCTTCAGCCATGCATCCCATTTGTTCAAAAGCTCATATCCCACCGGTTTTGTCTCCGGTGAATGCTGTCCGTAGAAAGAATCCTTGCACTGTACGACTCCGACATGACAGGGGTTCTTGAGATCTTTTGCGGCCTGTACCAGTGCAGTGGTCACAGTAAAGTCAGGAACCGCCGGAAATTCAATCGGAGCATACTCTCTGCTTGTCCCTTCCATGCGAATCGCACCGTCTGCGATCACCAGATCTCCGCTTTTCACATCGACATCCATGCCGCCACAGGTTCCGACACGGATAAAGGTATCAGCGCCGGACATCACAAGTTCTTCCATCGCAATCGCAGCAGAAGGACCGCCAATGCCTGTCGAAGTCACACTGACTTTTTCTCCATCCAGTTTCCCCGTATAGGTAACGAATTCTCTGCTGTCTGCGACCCGTGTGGCATTCTCAAGATATCCTGCTATTTTTTCACATCTTTTTGGGTCCCCGGGCAGAATCACATATCTGCCGACATCCCCTTTCCCCACCTGAAGATGATACAGCTTTCCTTCATTTTCCGAATAATTTACCATTGGCAAGTCTTCCTTTCCTCAGTTTACGTTATCTATCTTTTCTGAAATTAATTTTTCAATCATCTGATACTTTTTTTCATCAATCAGAATTGTCCTTCCCTCTTTTGCGATACTGCCTTCTTTTTCCATCTCGCGAAGACAGCGGTCGACTGTCTTCGTGGAGAGACCCGTGCTGCCTGCCATCTCCTTTCTCGTAAGTCTGATCCGGCACACCTTATGGTCTGATGATTTCTGATACATCTGCATAAACAGCAGATACAGACGATCTGTCCCCTGTAAAAGGAGAAACAATCTCTCCTTTCTGACCTGTTCGAGCATGTAACCTGTCATAGAATTCACCTGCATTAAAACCGCATGAATATCTGAAACCATCCATTTTTCAAACTGATCCTTGGAAATGCGGAGAAACCGGCAGTCTGTTTCCGTGATCAAGGTTGTCTTATACTTTGTACAGCCAACTAGAAATTCCATGGCACCAAACGTCTCAACCGGAGAAAATCTCGCATAATCATAAACACATTCATATACGCGGTAATCCGTTGCCTTCACAATTCCCTCTACCAGAATATAGACTGTATTCACCTCTGCATTCTCGTGTATAAATGCCGTATTCTTTTTGATGTGGACAACCTGAAAAGATTCCAGAAGCCATTTCGGTGCATTTGCGAGAAAGTTGTTCAGGTAATCTCTGTCTTTGTGTTGCAGGGAAGCAATCAGGTCTGTAACTTCTTTCATCTCTGCCCCTTTTCATAAGACTGACCGCTGGCTTTCGGTGCTGATGACCGGCCCACAAACAGAATCAGAATCACAATGGTGAGCACGTATGGCAGCATTGCCAGAATCTCAGAGGGAACTTTCAGTGCGCTTCCACCTAGCAGAACAGTCAGAGCCTGGGCGGCACCAAACAGAAGGCATGCACCGTAAGCGCCATGTGGAGTCCATTTTCCGAATATCACCGCCGCCAGTGCGATAAATCCCTGGCCGCTGATCGCTGTCGGTGTAAACTGCGGGATAATCGCAAGCGTCATGGATGCTCCGCCAAATCCCGCACAGATCCCGGAGACAATCACACACAGATAACGAATCTTATAGACATTGATGCCCATTGTATCCGCAGCAGCCGGATGTTCACCGACCGCGCGGACATGCAGTCCCCATTTCGTCTTATAGAGGAAAAACCACAGGAATACAGCAAGTAAAAGTACCAGTACCACCGTCATATCCACATTCAGATTTTTCATAGCACCTTTAAAATGAGCGTTTCCAAAGAGTTTTGGAATCTTTTTTGTGACCGGAACCGTCATCGTCGCGTCGTCGAACAGCAAACGGCAGAAAAACAACGCCATGCCGGGTCCGATCAGATTAATTGCGATACCGGAAATCGTCTGATCTGCTCTGCAGGTAATGGATGCAAATGCATGAAGCAGCGCGATCAGCCCTCCCGCAGCAGCGGCTGCGAAAAATCCTCCCCATGCGCTTCCCGTAAAGTAACCTACACAGGCTCCTACAAACGCACCGATTGTCATCATTCCCTCAATCCCGATGTTCGTCACGCCGGAACGTTCAGATACAACACCGCCAAGTGCCGCAAAAGCCAGTGGAGTGGAATACATCAGAGTAATGCCAATAAACAAAGTTAATTTACTCAGCATGTTTTCTCCCTCCCTTCGCATAACGTGTCAGTATCATTGGTATAATGTGCACCAGGGCCACAAAGAATATAATCACGCCAATGACAATATTTATAATTTCCGAGGGTGCATGAACCACATACTGCATGGACTGCCCCCCGTATAGAAGTCCGCCAAACAAAAGCCCCGCGAAGATACAGCCGACCGGTGAACTCGAAGCGATCAGACAGACACCAAGTGCATTGAAACCTGTGTTTTCGAAAGCGGCAAGCGTTGTAATCCCATGAGGCGAATTCCCGGTAATATAAAGAGCCGCGGCAAGTCCACAGATACCTCCGGATATAATCATAGAGTGAAGGATATTCCTGCTGACATTAATTCCTGAAAACTCTGCCGCATCCCTGTTGGCACCGACAGCGCGAAGCTCAAACCCTTTTGTCGTCCGATTCAGCAGAAATGATATCACAACCGCAAGTATAACTGCAGCGATAATTCCAACATTCACATCTGTCTTTAAAAGAGTATCCGTGAGAAACCGGCTCGAAAGGAGTCTCTCTTTTCCCTCCGTGGTTGCCTTCCAGCTTCCTAGCACCATCGTATATCCGGACTTGTTAATCGGATAGGTTCCCATCGTCTCCGGTTTATGAAATCGTTTCAGGTCACAGATATAATTTTGCAGATAAAGTGCAATCCAGTTCAGCATGATACTGGTCAGAACTTCATGGATCCCGAATTTTGCCTTCAAAAATCCAACGATCCCCCCAAACAGTGCTCCCGCAAGGATACCGGCCGCAATAATCAGAGGAATTTCAATTACCGGCGGCAGGTCAAGTAAGATGCCGGTCACGGTTGATGCAATACATCCCATAATGTACTGTCCTTCCGCACCGATATTAAACAAGCCCGTCTGAAATGCGAAAGCCACACCAATCCCGGCGATAATAAGCGGAGTGCTCTTGATTATGACATTCGAGATATGCTTCGGACCAGAGAATACTCCCTGAAGCAGAACCGCCATCGAATGTACCGGAGGATATCCTGCCGCGACCAGAATCAGACCGGCTACAACGAATCCACAAAATATAGCGATCAAAGTCATCATAAATGGTTTTTTCAATATTTTTGCCGCTCTATTCATGGTTCTTCCCTCCCGCCATCAAAAGGCCGAGTGTGTTCTCATCCACGGTCCCCTGTTTGAAGACATCCTGTATCTTTCCGTCATAAATCACAGCAATTGTATCTGACAAGTTCATGATTTCGTCCAATTCAAAGGAAATCAAAAGAACAGCTTTCCCCTTGTCCCGTTCTCGAACCAGTATCTTGTGTACCGTTGCAATCGCACCTACATCAAGGCCTCTCGTCGGCTGTACCGCTATGAGAAGGTCCGGATCCATATCGATTTCACGACCGATGATGATCTTCTGCTGATTGCCACCTGAGAGTTCTCCCGCACTGCCGGGGCCGCAGTTATCCGGCCGGACATCATATTCCCGTATCAGTTTCTCTGCAAATTCCTCTTGAGATTTCTTATCGAGAATCCCGTGCTTTGAAAATGGTTCTTTCCTGTATTGTTCGAGTATCGTATTCTCATTTACTGAAAAACCCAGGATCAGACCTCGCTTCTGCCTGTCCTCCGGAATCGTGCTGACACCGCTGTCAATCACTTCCCGGGGTGTTGTATTCTCAATTGCTTTTCCATTTACAAAGATATGACCGGATTCCGCAGGACTCAGAGAATCAATAGCATCAATCAGCTCTTTCTGACCATTTCCGTCAATTCCGGCAATTCCGAGGATCTCTCCCTTTCGTACTTCCAGATTCAGGCCCTTAACGGAATCAAGTTTCCTTTCGTTTTTAACGACAAGATTCTCAATTTTGAGAACGACATCACCCGGTTTTGCGGGTGTCTTGTCCACAACAAGCTTCACATCATGCCCGACCATCAGTTTCGCCAGCTCGTTTTCCGTCGTGTCTCTGACAGGAAGTGTATCTACATACTTTCCTCTGCGGATGACCGTGCAGGTATCCGACGAAGCTTTAATCTCCTTCAGCTTATGCGTGATAATAATAACCGCCTTGCCGTCCTTTACCAGGTTATTCATGATATCGATCAGATCTTCAATCTCCTGAGGGGTGAGCACCGCTGTCGGCTCATCGAGAATCAAAAGATCGGCTCCGCGGTAGAGTGCCTTTAAGATCTCAACCCTCTGCTGCATCCCCACGGATATATCGCGTATCTTCGCATCCGGATCAACATCAAGACCGTATTTCTTTACGATTCCGAGGATTTTATTTCTTGCCTCACGTGTATCCACGATGCCGAATTTTTTCGTCACTTCACTGCCCAGAATAATATTCTGAGTCACTGTAAAATCCTCCACCAGCATAAAATGCTGGTGGACCATCCCAACCCCATGTTCGATCGCAGTGGTTGGATTTTTGATATCTGCTTTTTCTCCGTTAATAATAATCTTGCCGGAATCCGGCTGATAAAGCCCGTAGAGAATATTCATCAGAGTACTTTTCCCGGCACCATTTTCACCGAGAAGGGAATGAATACTCCCCTTTCTGACATTTAGTTCCATGTCCTGCAGCGCATAAAAGGACCCGAAACTTTTCGTTATTCCCTGCATCTGTACCGCATACTGCATGTTCTGCTCAGGCATAGGCATAACTCCTTTCACGACGCTTCGCCATTCATATATCCATCAAATTCATCTTCATTTGCAGGAGGGGTAATCTCTCCGCTTTCAATCTTATCACCGATCTCCAGTGCTTTCTCATAGAGGCCGTCTTTCATGTTCTTGTGGTCCTCCGGAAGTCCGATACAGTCTTCCTTCAATCCATAGGTCAGTGTCTGCCCGCCGATTTTTTTACCGTCCATCGCATCCTGAGAGACTTCTTTGACGGCACGGTTTACAAGTTTCAGTGAAGACGTGAGCACATTGTCCGGTGCCAGATAAGCCTGATCTCTGTCGACACCGATTGCCCACTTGTCTGCTTCCTTTGCAGCCTCGATCACACCGGTTCCACTTCCGCCCGCAGCATGATATACAACATCACAGTTATCAGAATACATCTTGCTGGCAATTGCCTTTCCCTTTGCGGCATCACTGAAACTCTCTGCATACTGTACGGATACATCAATGTCTTTTCCGAGCTCTTTGGATGCATAGTCGACGCCTGCCTGATACCCGTACTGAAACTGGTCAATGACATTGGAAGATATTCCACCGACAAATCCGACTTTGTTCGTCTCTGTTGTCATTCCCGCGATGTACCCGACCATAAAAGATGACTCCTGGGCACGGAAAACCACTCCCGTGACATTATCCGGTGTATCTTCAAAGGAATTATCAACGATCGCATACTGTTTGTCAGGATTGCTGTCAGCGGCCTCCAGAATCGCATCTGCGCAGGCAAAGCCAACGCCCCATAACAAACTGGCTCCACTGTCGCCGAGACGCTCCAGGTTCGTCACGAAATCCGAGGCCTGTTTTGACTCGATATAGTTTACTTCAGTTCCGCTGTCTTTGCTGAATTCCTGCAGCCCCTCCCAGGCTGACTGGTTGAATGACTGGTCATTGATTCCTCCGGTATCTGTAATCATCGCCACAGAACCTTTGCTTTTATCGGCCTTTTTGTTATCTGTCTTTTCACCGGAACTTTCACTTGCGTTCTTTATGCTTTCACCTTTTGAACTTCCGCATGCTCCCAGCGATACTGTCATAACTGCCGCCAGCCCAAGTGCAAATACTTTTTTTGCCTTCATACCCTTTTTTCCTCCTTATTGGTCCAAATGTGGACGAATTTCCCTTTATCAGCTTTTTCACTTTTCATTATAGCCGATGTAAAAGGAAATAAAAGGACATATGTCTGCAAATTGCAAGATGCCCGTCGGTTTGTGAATATTAACTGATTTTATGGCCATATTTTTGTGCATTATTTATCAAACTATATTATAGCTAAATAAATACGCATAAAAATAAGACTCTGCAGTCTATAGATCAAAACTTAAGAGTCTTATTCGAATTCCACCCTAATCGGGTTGCGTTCTCATGTTTTTCGGGTCCCAAGATCATGCTTTTTCATGCAAGCATGA
>DHNM01000062.1:46922-80272 GCA_002409525.1 Eubacterium sp. UBA5416
TTTTGACCCTGGTATCATATCATGCTATTGCACCATGGGCTCGCCTTTCATAGCCCTTATTTCAGTCATCAGACGTTTTGTATCCTCTGGATCTCCATCGGCCTCCAGAACAACGGCACCCTCAGATCCATCTGTACCACCACAGGCAATGCACATACAGTTGACACCATATAACGTCTCAAGAGCGGTGATTTCAGTCACAACAGAAGCTCCCATGACAGGGAGAAGTCCGACCGCTTCACCAATTGAATCCTGGGCATGATGTCCGGCAGAAAATTCCACGGCTGCCCGGACATCCGGAACCAGTTTTTCAAGACCGATCGGGACGATAAACTCGACGCCACGCTGCATGACAGGACCAAAGGCCGCACCTATCGTGCCTCCCATATCATTTCCCGCCAGAATTGCCGCAAGGCCTGTATGATCAACTGCATTTCCGCCTTTAATGAAAATATCTCCTTGTTTCAGTTCCGGGAGATATTCTTTCCAGTGATTCTGTTCCGGTTCCTTTTTCCCGTTTTTTATCACATAGGGAAATATTCTCGAGTTCTCATCGCTGGATGAAAGTTTTCCGTCGCGGATCATCCCCAAAGTATAAGCGCTTTTCTTTGGAAATGATACTCCCAGTAGTTCTTCGGCGATAAAGGCATTTGTTGTCCCGCCGGCCAGTATAATCATGTTGTTTTTCAATGCGTGCTGAACCGATGGAAGTGCTTTGACTCCCTTTGCAATCAATCTTTTCGACTCACTTGGTGTGAGTGTAACTTCAACTCTCATGTTCCATCCCCTTACAATAGCTGTTCTCTTATCTCCGTGGGCGATTTTGCTGATAATAGACCGGGCGCGATATCAAAAACTGTTCTCGCACCGGCCTCACCTTTTTTCGCCAGTCGATAAGCCGCTCTCGCATAGCATACCAGAATACTTGCCGTAAATTCCGGATTTGATTCCAGCTTCAGTGAATATTCCATCATCTGCTTATTCTTGTCTCTTCCGGTTTCACCGCTTCGAATGACAAACCCGCCGTGTGCCATCTTACTGTGTTTCTCTTTTAATTCCTCTTCCGTGATAAAATGTACTGTCGTATCATATTCTGCGAAATAATTCGGCATATTCTTAATTGTGTCTTCAATCTCTCTTAAATCAGCGCCCTCTTCTGCAACGACAAAACACTCACGCCGGTGCATCTGTCTTGCAGTAAACTTCGGGCCGCTTCCGCTTCTCACTTCTTCTACGGCCTCGTCCACCGGAACCGTGTACTGAATCGCATTTTTCACGTGCGGAATTCTCCGGAGTGCGTCGGAATGTCCCTGGCTTACACCCTTTCCCCAGAACGTATAAGTATCACCCTGCGGAAGTATCGAATCACCCAGAAGTCTGTTCAGTGAGAACATTCCGGGATCCCAGCCGACTGAGATTATGCCGATATGCCCTCCGGCCTCTGCCGCTTCATTCATGCTGCTATAATATTCAGAAATTTTTGCATGAGTATCGAAGCTGTCAATCGTATTAAAGTTTTTGACAATTGCCGGCCCCATCTTCGGAAGGTCGGTTGCCGAACCTCCGCAGACAATCATGACATCAATGTCATCTTTTTTAAGTTCCAGGTCATCCATAGAAATGACGGGAACGTTCTTGCTTAAGATGCGGACTGTCTTTGGGTCGCGCCTGGTAAAAACTGCCACAAGCTCCATATCCGTATTTCTCTCCACGGCAAGTTCTACGCCCCGGCCTATATTTCCGTATCCTGCGATACCGATTCTGATTTTTTTCATATTGTGTCTTCCTTTCTGTTGCATCCATCGTAACTGGTTTTCATTATATAGGATTCAAAAAGAATACGCAATACTGAGATAACTTACCGATAAGCCTGATAGCCGTGCTTTAATATTTTTCTCAGGTCTTTTTTGGATATTGTATCCACTCTTTTTCGAAAAGCGGAGTAGTTTGTCTCCTTTGCTTCCATATCATCTGTAATTTTGGAAATAATCTGGTTTTGATTCATGTGATGTTTCTCAAAGATATTTTTTGAATAGACATTATCTGCATGATAACCTCTCTTCTCGAGGTCTGCATTTACTGCTACAAGTGATTCCAACTCTCGAATACCGCCGGTCGATACGATAAAGATATAATTGCTTTTATTCATCACTATGCTTGGAATAACATTTTTAAGACTGGGATAATTCTTTTTCCCGGAATTTTCAAAAATAAAACCGACATTTGAATTATTTTCATATATAAAAGTCTGCTTTTGAAAATCTGAAGCCTTCCGTATTGTGATTTTTTCATCTTCGGCAAGTTTTTCTGCCAGGGCCTTGCATCTGGGTTTTGCATCTTCGTAATAAATCGTGCATTCTTCCATCATCATTCTCCTAGTTCATCCTATTTATTGATCATATTCACTTATAATTATATTCCTTTTTTGGTAGAAGTCAATAAAAAAACGGCTGAAGAGCTACGATATGCTTCAACCATTTTCCATTCAGGAGGATCAGCCTCCGATTGCATTCATATTTCTCGCCGAGTCTGAACGGCTTTTATAAGATAAGGTTTTATGACGTGCCGGCTTGTTGTACATCGCCTGACGCAGCGTTTCTTTCAACGTTTCTCCATGTAAACCCCTGACCGGGATTTCCTCTTTTGAATGAAGACACGGTTTTAAATGCCCGTCTGCCGTCAGGCGGATACGATTGCAGTCATCACAGAAATGATTGCTTAACGGCGAAATCATTCCGATCTTTCCTTTGGCACCCGGAAGATGATACAATCTTGCAACACCGTCTTCACGGTGAACGGGTTCAAGATCCGAAAGATAATCCGATACAATACTGTCCGCCACATATGCTTCTTTTCCAAATGGATGTGTATGACCAATTGGCATCAGCTCAATAAATCGAAGTTCCAGATCCTGCTTTCTGGTCAGTTCCGCCAGAGCCGGTATTTCATCGACATTAAAGCCGCCGATCAACACGGTATTGATCTTAACTTTCATACCACACTCGGCTGCCGCCTGTATCCCGTCCAGGGTATCCCAAAGCTTCCCGCCTCTTGTGATGTATCTGAATTTTTCTTCATCTAATGTATCAAGACTGATGTTTACACGCTTTAAACCTGCTTCTTTCAAATCCCGGGCAATTGGTGCAAGACGTGAAGCATTCGTCGTGATCGCCAGATCTTCCACGCCCGGCAGACCGGCCAGGGATCGGATCAGAGAGACAACATCCTTCCTGACAAGGGGCTCGCCACCTGTCACACGAATCTTTCTGACGCCAAGTTCCGTTGCAGCTTTTGCGATCTCTATAATTTCCTCATAGGATAGAATATCCTCATGAGAAAGTTTACACACACCCTCCTCGGGCATGCAATACATACATCGGTAATTACACAAATCGGTAATTGAAATTCTGAGATAATCTATCGTTCTTCCAAATTGATCTTTCAATGGTATTTTTCCTTCCCGCATCAGAAACCGATGCAAATGGATTATAGTGAAGCACGAATTAATTATACCATTTTGGGACAGTTTTGCAAATTAATTTGCACCCCCACCACTCATCTGATATACTATTGACTTAATGAAAGGGATCTGCCAAACAAGAGGGAGGAACAAATGAGGCTTGCTTTTACTGCTCTAAAGCTGCAAGGTTATGAGAAAAAGGGTATGATTTACAGTGAAAACAGTATAGGAAAATTCGAATGGCTATATACAGGAATTCTTCTGGGAATGACCTACGGTCTTCCCGCTCTTGGAATTGTGCTGCCAGATATATTATCTGCAGGAATTATGCTGGCTTTTATTCCGGCAGGGTTACTGGGACTGAAAAAAGTACTCACCTTTACCGGTTATCGGGAAATAAATCAGAAATTGCTTTTCCAGATGATGAATCAGATGGATGCTGTCGCGGACACGACGAAAAAGATCAGTCAGAAGAATATATCCTCCGATCTTTCAATCGGTAGTAATCGAGAAGGGTTCGAGTACCTGAACGAATTATTCATCAAACGGCATCAGAAAATCCTCTGGAAATCGACAAAGCGAATTGCATTTGCCTGCGTCTGCCTGATCGGTGCCATACTGCTTATTCTCGCTTTAAAACCGGCAGTGAAACCGGAGATCAATGATATGATTATGACTTATCTTCCCTATTTTGTCTGGATTATGTACCTCATCAACCGCGGAACAGGTTTTACAAAAGCCCTGTTCATGAACTGTGATCACAGTCTGCTGACGTACTCATTTTATAAATGGCCGGAATATATATTAAAGCTTTTTCAGATTCGTCTTCGTGAAATCATTAAAATCAATGCGTTTCCGGCTGTGATAATTGGGATCGGCCTGTCTGTTATTCTGTACTTCTCAGGCGGCACGAAAAACGCCGTAAACTATATGGTGATCGTTGTCTCAATATTATGTATGAGTGTATTTTTCTCCATTCATTATCTAACGATTTATTATCTACTGCAGCCTTTCAATGCTACAACAGAGATAAAAAGCGGAACCTACCAGATCGTAGTATCGGCAACTTATTTCATCAGTTTCCTTATGCTGAAATTCCACATGTCGACACTGATCTTTGGACTGATGACCATCCTGTTCTGTCTGATCTACAGTGTTGCAGCATGTGTTCTAGTCTATAGACTGGCTCCCCGAACCTTCCGGCTTCGAACATAACACCATAACGCTTGTCAAGCCGACAAAATTAGGTTATTGATGTTTCAGAATCATTATAAATATGTTATGATAAAGCAGAATCTATTTTGTAGTTATCAATTAAGAGGCTTTAAATTATTCTAGTGAAAGGATAGATGATACCAATGTCCTTATTAAATCAAAGTGAGCTTTATACCATTGCAGACATTTATGACCTTCCTGATGGAACACGTGCGGAACTGATCGACGGTCAGATTTATTATATGGCTCCCCCAAGCCGAAAACATCAAAGTCTTGCCGGTGAATTGTATCTTGTTATCGCAAACTATATAAAGGAAAAAGGCGGACCCTGCAGACCTTATATTGCACCATTCGCAGTATTCTTAAATCGGGATGACAGGAATTATGTGGAACCGGATATCAGTGTAATTTGTTCACCGGGCAAACTCACTGATAAAGGGTGTAACGGAGCTCCTGACTGGATCATCGAGATCGTCTCACCAGGAAGCAGGCGCATGGATTACTATAATAAACTGTTTAAATACCGCACCGCCGGTGTTCGGGAATACTGGATCGTAGATCCTGACAAAAATCGTGTTGTCGTATATAATTTTGAGTCGGAGGATATCAGTGATTATACTTTCGATGATTCCGTTAAGGCTGAAATCTATGAGGATCTTTCGATCGACTTCAGTCAACTGGATTTTTGAAAGAGAAATCCTGAAGGATATTATATCAAAAACGTTACTGTTCACACGTTGACTTGTAATAAAAGAACCGATGGTTTAAACTTATCTCAAAGTTAACCACCGGTTCTTTATACTTCGAATATTTGCGATACGTTGTTCGTCGTTGGCACCCGATGATCATGAAGGAATAGAAGGTGACTTTCGGTGTTTGCTTTTCTAAAAAGGCGAATTATGAAATTTGCTCATTTACAAATATTATTCAATCGATGTTGCATCAAGATAGTTAAGAAATTCTGTAGCCATTTCGCGCGGAGATTCCATGGCCCCGCTTTTTAACCACTCCATTGTCATATTCAACATAGCGCCAGATAAAAAATACAGTTTATATCGATGAATAGAATTTTGTGGCATGTTTCCAAATAAGTCTTCAGAGAATCGATTTAATTCCTCTTGAATTAACATACCTAGACCATTGTTGTAAAGTTGTAAAAGATAGAACTTCTGTTTTAAATAAAATTCTAAACTAGCGACTAGATTATCATAAATCAGCAATTCGTCCATGTTCTCCGAAAAATGTATCTTTTCCCTGACTTCATCGTGCATTCGTTGAATATATGATTCAATAATTGATTCTTTAGAGTCGAAATTACGATAGTAGGAAGATCTGGCTACCCCA
Organism: Eubacterium sp. UBA5416; assembly: GCA_002409525.1. Taxonomy (GTDB): domain Bacteria; phylum Bacillota; class Clostridia; order Lachnospirales; family Lachnospiraceae; genus Novisyntrophococcus. Next base: position 52,942 of record DHNM01000062.1, read on the forward strand.
GATACTTTTACAATGTCTGTTACAGATATTTCTGATAATTTCTTGGTTTTTAGTAAAGTAAATAGTGCTTCTTCAATGCTTTTTCTAACTCTTATGTTCTCACGTATTCTCTTATCCATTTTTATTCACCTCATACGTATTGTACGAGGTTTTTTTGTATAAATCAATATAAATGACACAAAAATGCTTGTTTTGTGCCAGTATGATCTATTGAATTAAAAATATAGTGTGGTACAATTTGATTCAGATAAGGGAATTTTATCAATAAAAAATTAGGAGAGAAAGCCAATGGATACTATTACTATTAAATCTACAATTGACGGAGATTCTTATTCTTTAAAGCAGTTACAACGAATCGAATATGAGCGACAACGCCATGTCCTTCAAGAAATGATTCATTTAGGCGCGGAAGTTACAGATGATGAGAAAGTATTATCGTTTGATGATATTAATTATTTGAGTTATAAGGATGCTGCAAGGATCTTGCTTGATACAAAATTAAAACTTGGGTTAGACGGAATAAAAGAATTATATAAGGATTCCTTAGCCAAATCTGATGCTTTTTGGCGAGAAATTGATTCCAAATATGAAGAAGGAGAACCATATATTGAGGCAACTGCCTATATGGAAGTTACAGGGTTAACTTTACAATCTCTCCAAGATACAATTTCGAAATCAGTTGATGGAGATGTTGCTGGTTTAACGTCGAATCCAGAACATTTTTTTGATGAAAAAATGCCAGGCTTGAAGCCAAACGAAAAATGTGGAACAGAAACAATGGGAATGTTTGGCTCACCAGTTGAAACCGTAGTAATTTTTGATTCGACGATTACAAGCCCTGCGAAAGAAGAAGATGGGTATAGAAACTTTGTCAGCGGAACTTCAAGATTACTAGATGGTACACCTCGTCACGACGTGGCAGTCCATCAAGTGAAAACAAAAGAAGACGGATTCGATTTAAAAATGACTGTCTATTATCCCCAAGCCACGCCTAAAGAAATGGTTGATGGTCATAAGATTCATCTATTAGTTGAATTTTTAGGTGGAATTATTGCAGCTGCTGGAGATAAAAAAGTAATTTAAATGATTTTACTTTAAAAATTAAGGAGGAATTTATTATGGAAAATGCAAGACTAATGGATCGACCAGAGGATTTTAAGAAATTAGGTATTAATCCTGATAAAGTAGAATTATGGGAAGGTGGACTTCGCAACACAGATGATATCGGAAATAATGAAGTTTGGTATTTTGACGGAACTTTTGAAGATGGTAGTAAAGTAATTATTGGATTTCGTCCTAAGACGGCAGCTGGAATGGGAGAAAAAGGTTTTTCCCCTAATTTGAATCTAGATATAACTAGACCCAATGGAACGACAACACAAGAATTTGCTTTTGCTACCATCGAGAATAGTTCAATGAGTAAGGAAAAATGCGATGTTCATTTTGGACCTGACTATTGTACAGGGAATTTTAAAGACTTTGATGTTCATGTAGAAAGTACCGCCACACTCGCTTGTGATTTACATTATCATGCATTAACAGAACCATTCAGACAAGCTACTTCAGAAATAGCTTTAGGTGACGAAGGCCAATATTATTATACGGATCTTTGTGTACCAAAATGTGAAGTATCAGGCACATTGACCTATGATGGTAAAAAGGTCGAAGTTAAAGGGCAAGGCTACCACGATCATCAATGGATGAATATTTCCCCTTTTGCAGCATTTCATCATTGGTTATGGGGACGTATGTATACTGAGAAATATGTTGTATACATTTATGATTTTGTTTGTTCAGAGCGTTTCGGATTCAAAAAAATTCCTTTCTTTATTGTAGCTAATAACGAAACAGGCGAAATTTTATTCGAGACAAACGGAAATGTTCTTGTTGACACAGAACTTGTACCTATGTCGGTTGGAAAGGATTTCCCTAAAACTAGTCATTATGTTTTCGATAATGGGGATAAAAAGGCGGTCTTTAATGTTAAGTGGAATGAAATTCTAGAAACACGTGATACCTATGGCAATGCACCAGCAGATAAACAAGAAGCGATAGCTCGTGCTAAAGCTCAGGGTATTTCAGATATGGATAAAGTTGTTGGGGGAACTAAAGCGATGTATGATCAAGCAGGAATCCAACCAACATATATTCGTTTCTTCGCAGAAGGCGGCGTAACTTTGACTATTGATGGAAAAAAAGAAAGTAGCGAAGGGCATATGATTTACGAATACAACTATATTGGTAAAGAAGATAGTAGAGCTGGTGTTTAATCGCAATGCCTTAGAAGTGAAGGGCAGGATCTTTACAAACAATAATCACGTAAAGCTTTTGTCTGTTTTTTGCAACCCTAAAGTGTAACAAAGTGCAAAGAAAAAGGTGTAACACCCTAGAAGTTATGTAGTTGCTGAATCTTTCATCAGTGAATGTTCAAACCTCCAGCTTTCCCTGTCGAATACTATGAGGTGGCTGTGATGTACCAGACGGTCTATAAATGCACCTGTCAGCTGGTCATCATAAAAGATTCCATTCCATTTACTGAATTCTATATTTGTTGTAATAATCAGACTGCGTTTTTCATAGCAGTCTGCAATTACCTGGAATAACAGCTGGGATCCTTCCGCGTAAAATGGAAGATATCCCCACTCCTCACAGATCAGCAAGTCTACTTTACTGAGACGTTTTAGAAGTTTTGTAAGTGACCCGCCGGCTTCAAATATAGTTTCTTTCTTTTGTTATTACGGTAATCAAGCTCCGCATTCAGGACTTTGAAAAGATACTTCTGGTGGCTGTCTCCTGACATCGACAGTGCATTGTCTGCAAAAATTGTACTCAGACGCACTCCCTTGCAGCGTTCATAGATCTGGGTCTTTCATAAGGAACTTGCCTCCCTTTGAAGAGATCATCATACCTTGCAGTATCCGGTGCTTTTAAATCGTCAAGCAGCCACTGATCAATGGCAGGTTTAAGCGGATCCAGCAGAAAGGCTGATTCCTTCGTCGGATGAGAATGTATATTAAAATCCTCCAGATCCAGGTATTTTCTGACTGTCTCATAGTGATAACCTGTCCGGCGCATGATTTCCCGGATAGAAACCTCTCATAGAGACGTTTGATATACTTGATATCATCCATTGTTAGCATCCTTTCTTCCTCCTTAATTTCTTGTCAAACCTAAGGATAATGGATTTGAGAGGGTGTTACAATGGTTTTTTATTGCAGAGAGTGTTACACTTTCGGATTGCATTTCGTTACAGTTTTATTACACACTAAACAAATCTCATATCCTATGCTCTTTTAAGATTTATTATCAAGAGTTTAAAACTATATATCCCAATTGTTTTCTTCATTTTTTGTATAATATGAACAGAAAAAATCTTGTGTTTAGAACTTCCAACAAATTATCTATACAACAATATTTGAAACCAAATTAGATCTAAGAGGAAAATGACGTGTACTATAATGAACGTATCAGAGAAATCAGAGTAGAATATTTCTTCACACAGCAGAAGATTGCTGACCTACTACACATCGGACAGCGAACCTATCTGTCATATTAGTTCATATAAACATCTGAGCTATGGCTCCTGAACATCAATAATAACTTTCATTGTTGTCTCCCGGTTTTCATCTATGTACTGATATGCTTTTAAGTAGTCCTTAAACGGAAAATGTTTAGAAATGAATGGTTTTAGTGCAACCTTGCCCTCATCAACGAGATTAATTTCGTAAGCGATTCTAAAGATCCGTAGTGTAATCTTTCCCTGATTCCTGTACAATTGACCCAAAATAGTTTTCAGGAGGTCATAATGATGAATCAGGATAACAAGAACTTATGGAAGGAACGCATCAAGACAAAAACTCAGCGAGGATCTTTATATTTTCGGTTGACAGAATGTCTCTGAAATTTTATACTATAATTTGTTAGAAGATATTGACTGCAATTTACTTCTATCAGCGGACACATCACTTCGATGACTTTCCGCAGTACAACATAAGGAGATCATATTTGACATTACAGGATTTTTTTAATCAGAACCCCAAAATTGCGATTGCGTTTTCAGGAGGTGTGGACTCCTCTTATCTTTTATATGCAGCTAAGGCATCCGGAGCAGATACAAGAGCCTATTTTGTAAAGGGTGCGTTCCAGCCCCAGTTTGAACTGGATGATGCCAAGCGACTGGCGAAAGAGGTTGATGTTCCTCTGACCATTATTCCAGCCGATATCCTGGCGAATGACAAGGTAACTGCCAATCCGTCGGATCGCTGTTACTACTGTAAACAGACTGTCTTTGGTCTGATTCAGGAAACTGCTGCAAAAGACGGTTTTCATACTCTGCTGGACGGAACGAATGCCTCGGATGACGCTTCCGACCGTCCGGGAATGAAGGCTCTGAAAGAACTGCAAGTGCGCTCTCCTTTAAGAGAAGCCGGACTGACGAAAGACGAAATCCGCAAGCGTTCAAAAGAAGCGCGTCTTTTTACCTGGGATAAGCCAAGTTACGCATGTCTTGCAACCAGAGTTCCTACAAATCAGAAAATCACAAAAGAAGAACTCGACCGAGTCTCTTACAGCGAAACTTTCCTGATGAGCCTTGGCTTTCAGGATTTCCGCGTGCGCACCGTTGAAAATGATGCCAAGATTCAGGTTAAAGAAGGTCAGCTTGAGCTGGTATTACAGCACAGAGAACAGATTCTTAAAAAACTACAGCCGCTGTATGACAATGTTCTGCTTGATCTTGTTACACGATAAGGAAAAAATAAAGCCATCTGTATCAACTCATACAGATGGCTTGCACTATTATTCCTCATCAAGATAATACTTCTTCATCTCTTCCGTGAAAGTTTCCAGATGTGATTCCTCGATTGCATATATTTCACTACACAGGCTATCGATGTCGCGGAAATTGTGACTGGTCAAAAGTATGGTTCGTTTTTCTTTCTGCAGCTTCTTTATGATTGCCTTTATTTCTCGGTTCGACTGATAGTCGAGTGCATTGAAGGGTTCGTCCAGGATGATGATATCCTGGTTCTCCATAATTGCCTGGGCGATGCCAAGCTTCTGCTTCATGCCCATCGAATAATTTTTCACTTTCGTTTTATCGTCTGGATTCAGTCTTACCATCTTCATGGTATTTCGGATATCCTCATCTGTAATCTTATCCTGAATGGATGCCAGAAACTGCAGATTTTGAAATCCAGAATAAAGTTCAATATATCCCGGAGCATTGATCAGAATCCCAACTCTGTCGGGAAAATCAGCTTTTTTCCCGAGCTGTTCTCCTCGGATATAAACTTCTCCGCTGTCTGGCTTTACAAGACCAACTAAAATCTTAAACAAAAGCGACTTTCCGCTTCCATTCGCGCCGATAATTCCAACTGTCGCTCCCTTTTCAATCTTCAGGTTGATACCCTCCAATATCACCCTTCCCTTATATTCTTTTGTGACGTTTCTAACCTCTATTACGTATTCCATCTAGTTCTCCTCCATCATCTGGTTCAACCGAAAATATCTCAAGAGTATCCACCCCGCTCCAATCGGTAGGAGCAGAATTCCTGCCATGATACCAAGTTTCATACCATCCCCGGAGAATGTCCCATACCTGCGGGCTAAAAATGCAACTCCTACCGGATTATATTTCAGGACTTGAAAAGGCAATATGCTGATTCCATGTAACACAACAAGGAGTGAAAAAGCAATTGCTGTGTTGTGTAGAAAGCTGTCGATCAGAAGTATCAAGACAAAAAGAAAGATCAGCTCCAGACTTTTTGAGACAAAAAATTCCCAAACAGTCGGAACAATCTCAGGCAGTTTTGCATTCGAATCACCGATCACCAACTTCCAATCAAGATAACCTGCTGGTTTCAATTGGAACACAAGCCCAAGAATTATAGTAATCGCAATGGTAACTAAAGTATAGATAATACAAAACATAGAGCCTGTCTTCAGAATTTCTTTCACCCAATTGCTTTTTCGTCGTAAACGTATCACAACAGAGAGACTGCTGTCCCGCTTTGCTCTCTGATAGAACACACACAGCAGATAAATCGGTACAAGATTATACAAAAGCATATCCAGAAATTCTCTTGTATAAAAATAACCTGACCCCATACCCCAGAACTGATGGATCAGCAGGTCCGGGAGCGTCATTCGATTTCCAAAAATAATCTTGGTGATAACAGAAAGTGCGGTAATCACCAAAATGATCATAGCATTTCTGATCGTAAACAATGTTTTTATGTACCACTGTTGTACGCCACCGAATATTTCCGGAAGGTGAGGTCTCCTAAAAGTCAAAGATTTCCACCAATACTTACTCATCAGCCATAGGATACCTGCCAAAATCAGAATGTCTGCGAAAGTATAGACATAAAAAGGTATTCCCGAGGCCAATGCATGGTGAAACAGAATAAAGTTTCCGGGGGAAAACATTCCCAGTATACTTTTGTGAAGATCAACAACCAACAGAAGATACAAGAAAAGTGAAACAGTAATTGACATTGTTTTTCCCATAAAGTGTTCTAATATTATTGGAATTGTACCATACAGAGTTAACCCGACGACCAGAAATATAACCAGGAAAATAAGTGCCATGACAGGTCTGGAAAAATATTGACTCATTACTTCCAGCTCTTCATGATCCTCTGCCATAAGATAGAAAGTATCTGTTAGCTTTTCAACTTTCAATCCGATAAAAGCAGCAACAATAAGATGTAACAACACATACAAAAGCACAATCAAGAATACAGATGTAATCTGTTCCAAAAAGAAATAACCATATCTTTTATATCTGACCACCGATAAGTCATGGTTTTCATTCATCTGATGATATAATGAAATCGAAAGAAACGGAAGCATAAAATAGAGCGTATAATAATGATCGGACATCGACGCCAATAAAAATTCTCCAAAAGAAAAGAATTCTCCCTCAGCGTGAAGTGTAAATCCCAGCTCCCAGGAGAAAACAATGATAAGCAGCCATATCTTGCCTGTAAAGAATTCGCGAAGATTTTTTCTCACTAAAGGCATATATTCCCCTCCCTCAAGTTTCTAAATGCTAATGGATTTTTGAACCAATCCTCTCTATAACTGATAAATATCTTCCTTTTTTATTTTTTTATAATAAATAAACAGGAAACCTGTCGCAAAGAGCAAAATTATCACTCCGATCATAAACGAGAAAATACTTGTAGCCCCCTGAACCAGAGAAGAAGGATCAAAAGATACAAACAAACTATATTCAGGAATTCGAATATTTGCAAGTATAAAACTATCCAATAAAGTAAAAATAAAAGGCCCGGACAGCACAACAAAGATATTTTTTTCAAAGAGAGAAAATACAAAACCCATTGACCCCAAAAGAAATCCTAAAACAGCTCTCCAGCCGCTGAGTTTCAAACTATAGAGTACCGGTGATTTTACAAAACTATATCCTGAAAAATGATTCATTATTGATTCATCGTGATGATCAGGTGCCTTTACAGCGGGAATTGCAAACTCAGCAGCCAAAAAACTCACAAAGGAAATGGTAAAGACAATGAAGGCAGATGCAAGCGCAACAATCAGCCATTCGGTCAGTAAATACCGGCTCTTTGAAATTCTCGGAACCGTATAATCAATATAATGATTTTTTCTCTTAAAATACACCAACCAGCATACCGGCATCGTTGCTACTGCGGAAAATAAAAAGCAGAACAATTCTTCTTCCTGTTCCCACACCTCAATCTTATGATAATAGACATAACTTTTTAATGAGGCAAGCCCTATGATCGTATTCATCACGACAAAGGACAAAACCACAATGGAAACGGGAAGCAATAATTGATGAATTTCCTGTTTGATGAATCTTCTCATATTATAATCTCCATTGAAAATTCCCTACGCGAACTCCATGCTTCGTATAGGGAATTTTCATGCTATAAACTACCTAATATGCTAATTACTTTTCCATTTACCTGTCACTTGAACCGTTACAGGCGTATTAATATCATTAGAAAATTGTACCCTCATGCTATTACCTTTTTAATGTTTTGCATCACTATATAATGTTTTTACTGAACCGTCATTTACATCTCGAGTCTGTATGTACGGCAATAATTGTATAATCACTTTATAACCATTACCCTTTATATCTATAAAGTATATCATTTTAAAATTGTTAATTCAATACTTAATCATGTACAAACATTTTTGGGTTTATTGTGCATATATTAAAAAGGCCAAAAAGTTTAAAACAATAAGCTGTTTAAATACCAAACAGCAAGCATTCGAGAATATTGGAACATAGATCCTGATAAAAATCATGTTATTGTATATTATTTGGGGGCCTTCCTATGTGTTGGATGAATTTATATCAGCAAATATCTCCTGAAGATGACAGGACATATGCTGGACAGCAGCACAGGATACCAGAGATGAGCTGTGTGAAGCAATAAAGACAGACTTCCAGTCTATTGTAGAAGTAATTGGCAACTGTCTAAATACCAAGGTAGGTGACTTATAAGCATGCGCACCATCGGAAAAGATGCTAAAGATCTTAGGACCCGAACAAACATGAGAATGTAACCCAATCAGAATGGAATTCTCAAGGTCTCTCTTTAAGAAAACAAATGAATTCCAAAAGGTGATTATAAGCTTCTCGTGGAGAGATCTAGGAATTCCAGTCTTTGTTTTCCTGGAGGTTGAACTGACCAAGGCAAAGGGTTCGGAGATCCGGACAGATTGGAAACAGATCCGGAAGACCAAACGTCTTTGAGAAATTCAAAATATCATCTGTTTATGATTTAACAGGCCTCAATCTCCTTGATATTGAACTCATTTCCGGTCAGCAGATAGGTCTTTTCACTCCCGCAGTAAGGGCAGGACTTCTTATAATCCAGTGTAGAATAGGTTTCCCCACAGTCTTCACAGTACGTCACTGCCCCGATTGGCTCGATCTTTAATTCTGCATATTTTATGAGTTCAGACTTCTCCCTGAAGTACCGCCAGCAGTCGGTGAGGTAAGCGGGGATAACCCCGCTCACCTCACCGATCTGCAGTGTCACGGAAGCGATCTTCGAAATCTTTTCTTCCTCCGATAAATCGTCCAGAATTCTTCCCACGTGAATGATCAGTCCCAGTTCATGCATCTGTATACACCTTCTTTTCTCAGTTTTTGTTCCGGATGATCTTGATCTGTCGTTTCAGCGCATAGGGCAGAACTTTTCTGATCTTATCCTCACTTCTGGCCATGTTGCTGGCTGCCGGTATCTCACGGTTTAAATGTATGGCATCGAATTCGCACTTTGTCGTGCAGACTCCACAGCCGATACACTGATTCGGATCCACAACCGACGCCCCGCATTCCAGACAGCGACTGGTCTCAGCTTTCAGCTGCTCTTCCGTGAATGGCATTCGCGTATCGTCAAACGTCGATGCCGGCTTCACGCCTTTTCTATGGTTTAGGCTCTGGCGCGGCGGTTTATCGTAATTTTCTTTTGGTATATCAAGGTTTTCCTTATCCAGTTCCTTGAATTCTCTGCGGTTTCTCCCGATTGTAAGGCTCTGTCCCTCATGGACGAATCTGTGAATCGAGACTGCCCCTTCTTTTCCTGCTGCAATGGCATCAATGGCAAACTTAGGACCTGTATACACGTCCCCGCCGACAAACACATCCGGCTGATTGGTCTGATAGGTCAACGGATCCGCCACGGCGCCGTTTCCTCTTCCGAATTCGACTGCGCTTTTGTCCAAAAGATTTCCCCACTGAATGCTCTGTCCGATACTCATCAAAACATTTTCACATTCTACGGTGATCAAATCATTTTCATCATATTCAGGATTAAAACGTCCTGTTTCGTCAAATACAGAAGTGCATTTTTTCAGAACGATCCCCTTCACTCTTCCGTCTTCTGTAAGGACCTCTTTCGGTCCCCATCCATTATGAATCGTCACGCCTTCCAACTCAGCCTCTTCCTGTTCTTCTTCTGCCGCAGGCATAATGTCACGCCCCTCCAGACAGTACAGCGAAACCTCTGAAGATCCGGCGCGTGTGGCAGTTCTCGCGACATCGATGGCCACATTGCCGCCTCCGATGACAACGGTACGCCCTTCCAGCTTTGTTTCCTCATTCTGATTCACCTGATGTAGGAAATCGACACCGGTCCATACGCCTCCGGCATCCTCACCGGGAACATTCGCATTCCTTCCTCCCTGGCATCCGACTGCAACGTAAAAGGCCTGATAGCCATTTGCACGAAGGTTGTCAAGTGTAATATCTTTTCCGACTTCCACACAACATTCAAATTTCACACCCATCTCGCTAAGAACATCGATTTCCGCGTTTAACACATCTTTCTCCAGACGGAATCTCGGAATACCATATTCCAGCATGCCTCCCGGTTTTTCATTTTTATCAAATACCGTTACCGGATATCCTTTCTCGGCAAGATAGTTCGCACAACTCATCCCGGCAGGTCCGGCTCCGATCACCGCGATCTTCTCTGTAAAGGGTTTTCCGGTCTGATTGAGCATCTTCGGAATATAACGGGTTTCGGAATTCAGCTCCTGCATGGCAATAAACTTCTTAATCTCATCGATCGACACAGCCTGATCAATAGTTCCGCGTGTGCAGGCATCCTCACATCTGTGGTTGCAGATGCTCCCACATACCGCCGGAAATGGATTCTCTTTCTTGATCAGTTTCAGAGCTTCCAGATACTCCCCTTTCGCAGCCTTTTTGACGTATCCCTGAACTGCGATATGAGCCGGACAGTTTGCCTTACAGGGGGATGTACCGGTATCATAACAGTTGATCTGATTGTCATCTCGGTAATTCTCATTCCATTTCTCGGGCCCCCATTTGACGGCGTCCGGAAGTTCATGTCGTGGATATTCAATTTCTCCGTTTTTCGTGCAGAGCTTCTGCCCCAGCTTTACCGCTCCTGCCGGACAATGCTCCACACACTGGCCGCAGGCAACACAATTCTCGGGATCGACTTTTGCTATGTATGACGAACGTGACAGGTTTGGCGTGTTGAACAGCTGCGAAGTGCGAAGTGCATAGCAGGAACAGACACAGCAGTTACAGATCGCAAAGATCTTATCCTCACCGTCAATATTCGTGATCTGATGGACAAGTCCGTTATCCTCTGCACGCTGCAGGATCTCCATCACCTCATCACGGTCTATATAATGTCCTCTTCCTGTCTCGACAAGATACTCTGCCATATCACCCAGACCGATACACATGTCTTCTTCCAGATGGCCACAGCCCTCTCCCATGATTCTTCTCGATGTCCTGCAGGAACAGGGCCCTACCGCATACTGTCCGTCGTACTTATCCAGCCAGTGCGAAATATGTTCAATACTCACAGATTCCTGCTCAGTGGGGATAGCCTTTTCCACCGGTATTACATGCATTCCGATTCCCGCACCACCGGGTGGTACCATCGGAACAACGTTCTCAAGAGGAAGCAGTGACATGTCGTAAAAAAACTTTGCAACTTCCGGATGGCTTTCCACCTGTTCTTTATTCATGTTCATAAACTCGGCGCTCCCGGGAACAAACATTGGCAGCACATACTGCTTGTGGTGATCCCCATTCTCCCGGTTGAACTCCAGAATTCCGATCACACACATCTCATGCAGAATCTCTTCCATATGTGTCAGATCCATCTGATTTTTCTTTGCAAGTTCTTCCGCCGTCATGGGCTTTCTGACTTTCATGGAGAGGGCAATTCCTGCCATCTCATCTGTCAGAACAGATGCCAGCCCCTGGTATTCTGAATCCTCTGTGGTAACCTCATGCCCGATCCGGTTCGTAACTTTCTGACCCAGTTTCAGGATTAATTCTCTTTCTTCCGCCATAAAAAGCCTCCCTTATTATCAAAAACAATATCTGGTCATACCAGCATCTGTTATATATTTAACATTATATCATTATGCACAGATTTCGTCAATTATTCGCAGTTTCTTTATATGATTCTATAATTTTATTATTCATTCAAGTTGCTTTTTTATGATTTTTGTCATAAAATAGATTTATGGTATCTGGTATGACCAGAACCAGAAAGGTGGAAATCCAATATGGAATTCAAAAAGATCGTAGCTCCTACAATGAAGGATTTATCTGTACAGCAGCTGGAAGATAAGATTTTATCGGGTGAATTAAAGATTGGAACCAGACTCCCCTCAGAGAGGGTGTTATCTGCCGAGATGAATGTAAGCCGTGCCGTAGTAAACAGTGGCATCAACGATTTAAAACAAAAAGGTTTTATAGAAATACTGCCACGACAGGGTACCTTTGTCACTGATTATAGTAAAAACGGAAATTTGGAAACTTTAATTTCTCTGCTGGAATATCGTGGAAATCGTCTGGATCGTTCAGAAATCCGGGCAATTATCGAAGTCCGCATCTCCCTGGAGCAGCTTGCCTCAGAACTTGTCATTGACTGTGCCTCTGATGAAGAGTTAAACGAACTTGAACAGACAGCCAAGACACTGCCACACGCAAAGTCTGTACAAGAAGCATCAGAAAAAGCTTTCGAATATCACCATAAGCTTGCCTACTTAAGCCACAACACGGTCTTAACCCTGATTTACTCTTCTTTTAAAGATATTGTCATCAGCCTCTGGGTGAAATATTGCGATATCTATGGGGCTGACTCTCTGTTTGAGAATATTATGCATCTGCAGAGTTTCCTGAGAAAAAGAGACAAAGATGGAGCCTGTACATGGATCCGAAAATATCTGGGGGAATCCATCGATGGATCGAAGCAGATTTATGATCACTGAAGGTAACTTTAACAAACAAAAGACTGATAAACAGCGGCTTCTATGATTTAGCCACAGCCTATCAGTCTGTGCACAGCAACTATTGAAAGCGTTGTGTACCCAACGGTACACACGGTGTGTAAGAGGACGGAAGTTAATCACTCCCTTCTACTCGATTCGAACCTTTTAATCAGATTTTAAAGTCTTTCGATGACGTTTAATGTCCTCCGCTCAACTTATAAGTCATTCTATTTCTTCTTGAAATCTTCAGCAGATTGATAGCAGTCGGAATTGCTCCGGCTGCCGTGAATATGTACACCATAGCGAGGTCTCCGTGATAGACATTTCCATCTACGTATCCCTCCCCGATCAGTTCCGGCAAAGAACGGAAAGCAGCAAACAAATCCAGGTCATCTTTGAAATAATTATGGACACTGACTGCCCAGTCCAGTCTGTTTCCAAAATACACCATAATTATCATGATAACAGCACTGATCAGAATACCTTTAACACTCAGACGTCCTCCCATAAGTTCATATTCTTTTAAAGTACATACCCCGAGAACAATTCCGGAAAGTACTGCGACATAACCCAGCTGTCCGAGAAGTACGATCACAGCAACACCAATCAGAGATCCGAGCAATGCTCCCACTGCACCGGATACCACATTCTCTCCCTTTGCACTTTTTTTATCTTCTTTCTCTGTTACCTCAGTGGAACGCTTCAGAAAAGATTCTTCTGACAAAAGGGAATATGTTCCATTGACACTGTACACATCTGTATCCCCGATCTTTCCGGATAACTCACAGCAATTTTCATATCCGTTTTTTATCAGAAACGTAGTGACTGTATCCAATGCATCTTTTACTTTTTCTTGTGACTTTCTCATCGTCATCTTGCCCGGAATGATAAAGCTGATACGATAACCCTTGACAGTACTTCTTGCAAGAGATTTTGATTCTTTCACAACATTTTTCAGAAGACCCGCATCAGGAAACTGTCCACCCTGACTTACTGCAGCGATAAGCTGATACTGATTTGTCTGTTCAAAAGGGGTTAAGCAGACGATAAACCCCCGATAGTTCCCAAAAACAGTCATTGAATCCTCATCAAAATTGAGTCCCAGCTGATCTGCAAGCTCCTGCCAGTTTTCCTTTTGTTTTTTATTACCCATGAACCATCCTCCCATATGATGTACGGATTGCTACGTACTTTGTGTTCTTACAATCCTTTGTATCATTTTATTGTATTGCAATCCTATTCATAGGTCAAGAAAAATATATGCTTACAATTCAACTGTAAAACAACTCCCTTTTCCTTCTTCGCTTTCTACCTCTATCCTCCCGCCATGTGCCGTGACAATAGACTTTGCAATTGCCAGTCCGATTCCCGCGCCTCCTGTTTTCCGGTTCCTGGATTTGTCTGTGCGGTAAAAGCGATCAAAGATCAGATCCTGGTCCTCTTTTGGAATGCCGATTCCATTATCCCTGACTTTTATCAAAGCTTTTTCCCTCTGACTAAATACCAGGATTTCGACCAATCCCTTCCCATCGTCTGAGGGTGTATATTTTACAGCATTTGACAACAGATTTGTCACAACTTGTGCCATCCTCTCACGATCGGCACAGACAGTTGTCCTGGATCCGGATGCCTGAATTTGAATCCCCTGTTTTTTGGCCTGAGCTTCCCATGAGGGAACGATACATTCCACCAGTTCCCAGAGATCCACAGATGTCAGGCTTAATTGTCTGCTGCCGCTTTCGCTTTTTTCAAGAAGCTCCAGATCCTTTACGATCGTACCGAGGCGCTCTGCTTCCTCACGGCAGCTGTTCAGCCTCTCCTCGGTTGGTTCCCAGATCCCGCTCGTCATAGCCTCCAGATGCGTTCCGAGTGATGTCAGTGGTGTTCGGAGTTCATGCGCAATATCCGAGGTCAGCTGTCGTCTGGACTGTTCCTGATCATAGAGTGCCGAAGAGAGATGGTTCACGGCACAGACCAGGTCATCCAGCTCCTTTGTACTCGTCCGAGATTCGATCTGAACGCCATATTCTCCATCCGAGATTCGTCTTGCCGCCTTCGATGCTCTGGTGATCGGATAAACAATATGGCGTGCGAGAATCAGCCCGGTTATGATGGCCACCGCAAAAGCCAGAAGGCTGATCGAAAGTAATACAAGATTCAACGCCCGGATAAAGTGGAAGTCACTCTCACTGAAGAAATAGGGTCCGTAAGATTTAATGGAAACAGAGCCCAGTTTTTCACCGTCGTGTCTGAGATCATAATTATGGGTTGTAAACTCACCGAATTTCTGTGCCTTATTCATACGATTCGTGATATCCCCCATAATCTGCGAGCAGAGAGACATATCATGATTCTCAGCATCCCAGACCACTATGCCTTCGTTGTCATACAATTTAAGAATATAGCCGTCATAGAGGGAATACATGCCAACTGCATGAATATACTCCCGGTTCCACGTTTTTGTATCCTCATCCCACTGACCGGAGAGATCGGAGACGATATTCTCACTTCTCGCCTCCTCCTGGTCCCGGATATAAGCTGCGAACTGCCTGTTGATCACTATATTTGCGAGAATACCAGTCAATCCGATCACAAGCAATAGGACTGTGAGTATAGTAAGAGAAAGCTGGGTTCCAAGACTTCGTTTCTTCTGTTTAGCTGACATCATTTCCTCCAAATTTATAACCCAGACGATGCACGGTGAGAATATACACCGGGTCTTTCGGATCGTCCTCAATCTTCTGCCTGAGGTTCTTGATATGGCTGTCAATCGCACGGTCATATCCGTCGAAATCTTCTCCGAGCGCCAGATCAATCAGTTCCGCACGTGTAAATACTTTCCCGGAGTACTTTACAAATGCAGCGAGAATTTTCATCTCCGTTGCAGTCAGCGTGACCTCTTTGTCTTTTTTTCGAACAATTCCCTGATCAAAGTCGACAAACAGATCCCCGTTTCGAAACGAATTCCGCGTTGTCAGTGGAACCAGATCATCCCCGGAACGCCGAAGAAGAGCCGCCGAACGTGCCGACAGCTCTTTTAAGCTAAATGGTTTCGTAATATAATCATCCGCTCCCAGATCGAAGCCATGAAGGAGATCATCCTCTGTTACCTTTGCGGTCAACATGATAACGGGGACACGAGAATACTGCCGAATCCGCCGGCAGACTTCCTCCCCTGAGATATCGGGAAGCATGAGATCTAATACAATCAGCGACAGATTCTCATGTTCGCTGATCTTTAGTGCCTCACGGCCGCATTCCGCCCGAAAGGTCTTGAAACCTTTACTTTCATATAAAGCATTTAACACCTCCAGGATCTTTGGCTCATCATCCACCAGCAATACGTTCTTCAACACAAGACCTCCCATTTAAAAAATCAGTTTTTATGATCATACGTCCACATCGGCACTCGTGTCAAGCTTTACTGGCAGCAGGAAGCCGGTGCAAACCAGGATTCGGGATAGAGCTGGGTCTCGTACTGTGAAACTTCATTTTTGATGGCATCGGGATCTATATGATTGATATCATCCACAACCTTGACGTAACCGTAGGAGGTATTGTCACCATTGGAGAATTCGAAATCTTCGTCCGGATAAAGTCCAAGTGTATTCGAACCCCTGGAAAGCCCGCCTTTTTGATTATAGACCGGGACAATCAGCGTAGAATTCTCTTCCCTGTCGGACTGATTATCAATTTCCCATTCTACCTGAATGTCTTTTTGCACCACCAGTATGGCAGGTGTAAATCCATCATCGGTAAGAGATATGGATACGTTCTGTGTTTTCGAACTGCTTTCATCATCACGGATCTCGGCGACAGAGAGATCATCCGCCGGAATCTTGACCTTTGCAGGTTTTGGAGTCTGATCGGATGCATTTCCACCATCCTCAGAGGCTTTTGGAATTTCGGTTCCCGGCTCCACAACTGTGATGGTACTTCTCACCATGCCCATCCAGCAACTGTACTGAAACTCACCTGTTTTGTCCGGAGTGAATTCGATCACATTTTCCCCATCTTTAAACTGATACTGGATATCATATTCCGGAATATTGATTGACCGGTTACAGCCGTTGATGCTGCCCTTTGGTGCATCGATCACCCACTTTACCGGAGTTCCCTTTGTGACTGTGATTGCAGGAAATGCACGTGGCAGAAGTGTTGAATTCACAACCTGCTGTCCATCTTCGATCTTTGCAGGTACCTCAGATCCTTTTTTATTGTCAGCAGCTTTTGCGGTGATCTGAGGTGTCGATATCCCAGCCAGTGTCCAGCCCTGTGAAAACATGGACAATCCGAGAACTGCTACGAGCACAGCGCCGGCTGTCATCACTTTTTTTGTAAACTTTTTGCTCAGCACAGTGGAGAGAGCTCCAAGACCAAACATCAGCGGCACCGTCCCGAGACTGAACAGGAACATGGAAAACGCACCTGCAAATGGGCTTCCCGTAGATAGTGCGTAGATCTGCATGGACTGCAGAGGCCCGCATGGCATCAGCCCATTTAAGAGTCCTACAACCAAAGGACTGTTACTCTTCGCTTTTTTCAGATTCACCCTCTGGGTAAATGCACGCGGCATCCGAGGGGTCAGGCGGCGGAGTCCGGGGAAGATCCCCAGCATATTAACGCCCATGATAATCATGAATACTCCGGCGATCAGCTTCAGTGCTCCCTGAGCTGCCGCTGAAAAACTGATTACAGAGCCAAGGCCGCCGACGATGAAACCGACAGCTGTGTAAGAGATCACCCTGCCAAGATTATACAGAAAAGTCGGCCGAAGTGAAGCAAAGCGGCCTCTGTCTTTTGTATCACCAGTCTGGGAAATACACTGTGACAGATTGATGCCTCCGCACATCGCCACACAGTGGACGGAAGTGACAAGTCCGATGATAAAAAGCATTCCATATCCCATATTCGTCTCTGCAAGCTGACTGGGAGCCAGAAGATTTAACACTCCCGTCCGCTCCAGCAGAACATACAACGCCACAATAATAACAAGAAGTCCCACCGTCCGTTCACTGTTATTCCCCGCTTTTTTTTCGGTGTCAATCTTATCCACTGCTGCAGCTTCATTTTCCCGGATTACAAAATAATCTGCATCTTCGATCACCCGTTCAATCTCGCGTTCTAAGATCTGACTGGCATCGAAATCTACTTCAGCAGTCCCTTTGGCATAGCTTACAACGGCTTTCGTAATTCCTTTTGTTTTGTTCAGTACTGTCTCGATCCGGTTCTGACAGTTCATACATGTCATACCGCCGATCTTAAGGCTTATGTGTCTGATGTCCTGATCCATGTTCACACTCCTATACTTACGTTTTTACTTTGGTATCAATATACCTCAGAAATATGTAGAAGTTGTGGAGACAGATAAGAATCCGGAAAAATTCATGGAACGACAGAAATTCGATATTTTATATAGTCTGTCTTTTTTTCTGAATACAGTCAAAGCCTACTGCAAATGCAAGCACAAGCCCTTTTACAACCATTTGTACATAAGAACTTACATTCATCAACACCATTCCGTTCGTCAACGCTCCTATAATCAGTACACCGGCAACAACATTGGACAATTTTCCGAAACCTCCGCTTACTGACACGCCGCCCAATACTACACAGGTAATAACGTCAAACTCATAACCGTCACCGGCTGTTGGCTGCGCCGAATTAGTCCGGGACAGCATTACAATACCGGCAAGGCCTGCAAAGAGTCCCGACAGTGAGTACACAAGATACTTTACATGTCCCACACGGATTCCGGACAACTTCGCAGCCTCTTCATTTCCGCCCACTGCATAGAAATAGCGTCCAAAATATGTTTTATTCAATATAAAACTCCCTATTGCAAAACAGATAATCATAATGATAACCGGAACAGGAATCGGCCCTGCATAACCCTGTCCGATCATTTTGAACTTCTCTGTAAAACCATTAATTGGAATGCCGCCGCTTATGATGTATGCAAGTCCCCTAAAGACGGTCTGTGTTGCAAAAGTTGCGATAAGAGCCGGCATACCTACTGTGGATACCATAAAACCATTGAACGTCCCAATCAAGGTAGCAAGCAGAAGAGACAATAAGATGGCCAGATACATATTCATTCCATTATGTACCATAAAATATGCACAGATAATATTTACAAAAGTAATAATAGAACCTGTCGCCAGATCAATCCCGCCGAGCAAAATAACAAAAGTCATACCAATGGAGGCAATTCCATACATAGATACCTGACGCACCATAGTAATAATATTATTCGGAGTAATAAATCTGGGGTTAGCAATTGTAAATGCAATAAATAATAATATGAATACAACCCATATTGCTTTATCTTTTAGCTGATATACCACTTTTTCCTTCATACTGGCTCACCCTCCCTGACTGCTGCTGACGCAAATGCCATAATTGTATCCTGATTAAAATCGTACTTTTCCAGTTCGCCTGTAACGTGGCCTTCTGATAACACGACAATTCTGTCAGACATTCCCATCAGTTCCTCCATCTCTGAAGAAATCAGCAGAATCGTTTTACCTTCCTTTTCTACGAGATGGTTCATCAGCTTATAAATTTGATATTTTGCCCCCACATCAATACCTCTGGTTGGTTCATCGAAGATAACTAGCTCTGAATTTGCCGCCAGCCATCTTGCAAGAATTACTTTTTGCTGATTACCTCCACTCAGATTCTTTACCGGTTGTTCTAAATTGGGAGCTTTAATTGCTAACTCCTCCTTATATTTTTTTGCAACTGCTTTCTCTTTTCTTGTATCGATTACACTCATGGTAGAGTTTCTCTCATATACTGCCATATTGATATTGTTTTTTATAGAAACGCCGAGCATAGCTCCGTGGCGTTTTCTGTCTTCAGGCACCAGTGCAATCCCTAAATCGATTGCCTCTCTGGGATTCCCGGGATTGATTTCCTTTCCGTTAAGAATGATTCTTCCGGACTTTTTCTTTGCAGCACCAAAAATTAAGTGGGCCAGTTCCGTACGTCCGGCCCCTACCAGCCCTCCGAGACCCAGAATCTCGCCTTTATGGATCTGAAAACTAATATTCTCATCTCCATTTCCACAGACATCCTGAAGTTCTAAAACGACTTTTCCCTTGTCGATGCAATCCTTCTTTCTTGCCGGGTAAGTCTCTGTCAGCTCACGTCCTACCATCAGATGAATCAGTTCTTCCACATGGCTCTCTTTCGTAATCAGTGTTTTCACATATTCGCCGTCACGTAACACGACAATTCGGTCAGAAAGTCGATATATCTCCTCCAGTCTGTGAGAGATATATATAATAGAAATTCCCTCTTTTTGCAAGTGCTTTACGACTTCAAACATGTTTTCAACCTCTGTGCTGGTCAGAGGGGCGGATGGTTCATCCATAATCAATATCTGTGCGTCTTGCTGAATTGCCTTTGCAATTTCAACCATCTGCTGATAGCCTACGGTCAGATTCTTCATGAGCGATTTAGGATTGATTTTAATATGTAGGTGTTCGAACGCTTTTTCCGCCTCCCTTTCCATTGCTGCCTTATCAATTATAAACCCTTTTTTTATTGGCCTTCCCAGAAACAGATTCTCCGCAGCAGATAATTCTGCTACATTGTTAAATTCCTGATAAATAATAGCTATCCCATTCTCTGCTGCCAGCTGGGGCGTCATACTTGTATGTTCATTTCCATTTATCACAATTTTACCGGATGTTGGTATGACCGCTCCGGAACAGGTTTTTATCAATGTTGACTTTCCAGCACCATTTTCACCGATCAACGCCAGAATCTCACCTTTTTTTAGTTCAAGAGAAACATCCTTCAGTGCAACGACACCTGGATATTCTTTTCTTATGTGCTGCAGTTGCAATACATATTCTTCACTCATAATTTTCCTTTTTCTTATTCATAATCTGCAAGATATTCATCCGCATTGTCCGCCTGAATTATTACAAAAGGTCTGAAGATATTATGATCATCGCCCTCAAATTTTTCTCCAGATAAAACTTTTTCATACATTTCCATACAAGCCTTTGCTGTCCTGGAATTGGAACCTTCAAAGCCTGCGGATGCTTTAGAAGCTTCATTTCCTTTTTCAATTGCTCTCATCTGCTGCTCGGTAGCATCAGCAGAGAAAATACCGCAGTCTTCCGGAATCTTATTATTATATTTCGTCAAAAGTGCCTGATTTGCTCCAATGTCAGATCCGGCATCGACTGTTAAGAACACTTTGCAGTCAGGGTGTGCCTGAAGTACTGTTTCAACATTTGTCTGTGCTTCATTCGCCACGAGCCCTTCAATGTTCGCAACTATCTCATATTTGTCTTTCGCAGCTTTTAACCCTTCAATTATCCCCTTTTCTCTTTCCAGCAGAATTGGTGTCTGGGGATATCCGATTACACATACTTCGGCTTTATTATCCTCTGAATAATGTTCATTAATAAAGTCCACTGCCGGCTCTGCGATTGTTTTGCCAAGTTCAGTGTTATCAAGAACCCAGTTCACAGTCGTATTCTCCATCTTGTCATCCCAGCACATTACCTTAATTCCTGCATCAAGAGCCTGCTTACACACATCCTCAAGTGCACTTGGATCAGAAGGATGAACCATAATCATATCAGCGCCCGCTGTTATAAAGTTCTCAATCTGGCTGATCTGTGTAGCGGAGTTATCTTTGCAGTCAACAAGTGTATACTCCCACCCTTTTTCTTTTAGCATTTTTTCAACTTCACCAAACACACCTGCCCAATAATCATTTTCCAGTGACTGTAATGTAATACCAAGTTTATAGCCGCCATCACTTTTTTTAGCAGTATCCTCCGTTTCTGCATTGGAACCGGCTGTCTCCTTCACAGGTGATTCGGTTGTACAGCCTGCCATCATAGACAAACCTACTACCACAGTTGTCAGCATTGCAATGATCCTTTTTTTCATTGAAATTCCCTCCTCATGGAATTATTTATTTTTTGCACTCCCGTGTACAAAAACTTAAAAGCTTGTAAACGCACCATCTATCACAATATCTGATCCAGTAGTAAAACTGCTTGTGTCTCCTGCCAGATATACACAAACAGACTGCAGCTCCTCTGGCTTCCCGAGTCTTCCCATGGGTGCCATTGCATTCCATTGTTCAATCAGAGGTACAAGATCGGAAGAATTGTTGATTAGCTCCGTTCCTATATATCCCGGGCTGATGCAGTTTACACGAACCCCCTTCTTCGCCCACTCTACTGCAAGAGATTTTGTCAGCATAACAACGCCTGCTTTTGATGCGTTATATGCGCATTGAGGCTGCGGCACATTGACTATGTGTGCAGACATAGATGCTGTATTAATAATAGAACCGCCTCCATGTTTCAGCATATACTTTCCAGCGGCTACAGCAGTAAGGTAAACTCCTGTCAGGTTAATGTCTATTACTTTCTTCCAATGTTCAAAGGTCATCTCTTCCGCCGGCTCATTAATACAAATTCCTGCATTGCAAAACGCAGCCTCCAGTCCTCCCAATTCGGAAACCACCTGTTCAATCATTGCATCTACCTGTTCCGGTTCTGTAACATCAGTCTGAACTGCTATTACTTTGCGCCCGGTCCTATCTGCCAGATCTCTTGCCGTTTTTTCTGCCTCATCAATATCAATATCCGCAATAGCAAGATCTGCTCCGGCTTCAGCAAATGCCTCTGCCACACTTTTTCCAATTCCCCGAGCTCCTCCTGTCACAAAAATACGTTTTTCGTCCAATCTCATTTTTTCAATAATACCCATTGTTTTTGCCCCTTTCCCAAAAAGAATATTACACTGTCAATCTATACCCTGTTCTATTCAGCTATTTTTACGACTGCTTTAACGATTCTCGATTTATCTTTCATACTTTCATCCATGGCCCTCTGGATATCTCTGAAATCAAAGATATGAGTGACAATACCTTTTAAATCCACCTTTCCCTCTGCCACTGCCTCTATCGCAATAGGATAAATATGGCGATATCTGAAGACAGTCTTGAAGGTAAGCTCCTTGTCTAGGGCAAGGCTCATGGAAAGATTCATCTTCCCAGTCTTTCCGTATCCCACTAATACAATATTCGACCCCTTTCTTACTACTTCAATTGCCTGATTTACAGTAATTTCTGTACCTGCTGTTTCAACAGCCAGATCAAAACCCTCTCCTTTTGTAATTTGTCTGGCAGACTCTGACACATCTGTCAAACTTGCGTTAATAACACCGGCCGCCCCCAGCTCTATTGCTTTTTCCAGACGTTTTTCCATAATATCTACCACATAAACTTTAGATATTCCACAGGCTTTCAACGCCATCATTGTTACCAGTCCAATACATCCGGCGCCAAACACGACTACACTTTGTCCTACGTGAGCATCTCCCTGTCGTACAGCATGAAATCCAACGGAAAGTGGCTCGATTAGGGCTCCCTCCAGTGTACTCACATGCTCTGGGAGTTTGAAACAAAAAGACTCCGGATGCGCAACATACTCCTGAAATACACCATCTACCGGAGGTGTCGCGAAGAAAGCAACATCCGGACAGAGATTATATTTCCCCTCCCTGCAAAACCTGCATTTTCCACAGGGCTTACCAGGTTCCAGCGCAACAGTATCTCCCTGTTTCAAATGCTTGACTTTCTTTCCGACCTTCACTACTGTACCTCCCGGCTCATGTCCCAGGACGAAAGGAGGTTTTACTATGAAATCTCCTATTCTACCGTCTTCGTAGTAGTGCATATCGCTTCCACAAATACCCACATATTCCAACTTCACAAGGACCTCGTCCTCTTCGGGAACGGGAATTGGCCTAGTGGTATATCCCATCTTCCCAATCCCGTTCATAACCGCGACCTTCATAGTTTCTGTCATTTTTTCTTCTCCCTTCACTTTAGGCAATTGTTATGCCTGCATCGTCCAGAATTGAATTAAATACTATTCATAAACTCTTCAATGTAAAATTCAGCCGCACCAAGAGCCGAAGCCTCATTTTGAAATTTGCATACAGAAATATAATCACCAGCTCCTTCAAATATATTTCTTTTGGCGATTTTGTTTCGCAGCTCACCGACATAAGGTTTCATATAACTTCCAACATAACCGCCGATGACCACCTCACAATCGAAACACATTCTCAGGTTATCTATTGCTATAGCAAGGTTATCCATATATGTATTCCAGGTCTCTCTTCGTTTTTGGTTCCCCTGCTCCAATTCCACAAAGAATTGTTCTAATTTTCCATCCGTCTCTTCTGACAGGCGTAAAGCAGAACAGTACACATCAAGACAACCTTTCTTTCCGCAATAGCACAGATCACCTTCCGGATGTATCGTGACGTGCCCAAATTCGCCGCTGTGGCAGTGATTTCCTCTATACATACTTTCAAACACATTTGTGGAATAATAGTCGTCTTTTGTATAATCGGAGGGATTTTGAAAAAGTATGGCGCCTCCCACCGTATTACTCAATGACAAATAAACTATATTTTCTTTCAAATGACCCGAACCCCATTCTGTAGCTGCCGCAGCACTGGCGTCATTAATCAGAACGCAGTGATACGGAATATAATGGGAAAACATATCTCCTGCCACATCGTATAGATTCAACGCTCTTGAATATGTAATATAATTTCTTGACATGTCAATTATGGCGGGAATTGAAATTCCAACTCCGACTATTTTCTCACGTTCTACCTGTTCCTTTTTGATAAACTCTTCCAGAACCTGCCCCAAAGTCTTAAAATATGCTTCCTCAAACACAAATCTTTTCCGCAGACGTTCACCTGCCTTCACATTCTTAGTCAAATCTGTCAGTACAATGCCGATATGATTCTGAGTAATTTCAATTCCCACTGCGCAACGGATATCCTTAACTGTCGCAAGAGCTCTGGCTTTTCTTCCTCCCGTCGAATCTAATTCTCCCACATCCCGAAGCACTCCTGTTTGATGTAATTCCCGAACAATCTGAAGGACTGTGGGGCTGCTCATATGAAGTGCCACAGCCACCTCAGGCATAGAAGTCTTTTGTTTACTGTTTATAAACCGAAAAACTCTGTTTCGGTTTAATTTTTTTACCTCTGTATTATTTTTACTTTTTTTCATAGTTCCTTCTTTTTCTGTCTCGTTAAAGATGTCACATTATTTTTTACTTTAGTAAATTATTTAATAAAGTTGATGTATATAAAATATAGCATCTCTACATAAAATTGTCAATGTAATTGGTTTAACTTAATGATAATAGTCATTTTATACAATAATGTCACTAAAAAATTGGCAAAAAATACCGCCAGCCCCAAACGGCTGACGGAAAAAAATTTAGTTCTGACCTTTTGAAAATGCACGGATCATAGATGAATTCACGTACAAATCACGTTTATCTTCGGACTGTACCACAAGTGTAGGCGCGCTCTGTACACCGTATTCCACAGCCATATCCATATGATCTTCCACCTGTACTAACTGGTAAGGAATCTGTGCCTCATTCAGATACTTCTTCGCCGCCTTACAGTTCGGACAGGTCTTTGTCGTAAAGAGGAGATACTTCTTCTCCGGAACATCTTCTGCTTTTTCCTTTACGGCAGTGACAGCTTTCGCTGTCTGCGCATGCACTCCCGTATCCGGTTCTTTCGTCAGTGCCACTTCAGAATCATACAGCTTTCTGTCCTTGAATTCCTGTGTCTTACCCTTGTTCCAGTTCGAAACCGGACGGTAGTATCCGGTAATCCGGCTGTAAACCTCTGTGGGTTCGCCGCATTGATCGCATGTATACTTCTCCCCACTGATATATCCATGATTCTTACATACCGAATAAGTAGGCGAAATGGTGTAATACGGCAATTTATAGTTCTCGGCAATCTTTTTCACCAGCGCAGCCGCCGATTTCCAGCTCGGAAGTTTTTCTCCGAGAAAGGCATGGAACACCGTTCCCGATGTATAGAGTGTCTGCAGATCGTCCTGCCGGCCGAGTGCCTCGAAGACATCATCTGTAAATCCAACCGGAAGATTCGAAGAATTTGTATAATACGGTGTCTCACCGGGTTTGCCGGCCGTGATGATATCCGGGTACTGCGCGACATCATGCTTTGCAAGCCGGTAAGTCGTGCTCTCCGCAGGGGTTGCCTCCAGATTATACAAGTCACCGTATTCTTCCTGATAATCAGACAGACGGGTGCGCATATGATTCAGCACATCCTCGGCAAACTGATGCGCCTCCGGTTTTGAGATATCTTCACGGATCCAGTCTGCATTGAGAGTTGCCTCGTTCATGCCGATCAGACCAATCGTCGAGAAATGATTCTCAAAAGTTCCGAGATAGCGTTTTGTATACGGGTACAGTCCTTCATTTAAAAGCTTTGTGATCACGTTTCTCTTGACTTTCAGACTTCGCGCCGCGATATCCATCATCTTATCCAGACGTTCGTAGAACTCATCCTCATCCTTTGAGAGGTAAGCAATCCTGGGCAGATTAATCGTGACAACTCCGACAGATCCGGTACTCTCACCGCTCCCGAAGAAACCGCCGGATTTTTTGCGGAGTTCACGGAGATCCAGACGCAGACGACAGCACATACTGCGCACGTCACTCGGTTCCATATCACTGTTGATATAATTCGAGAAGTACGGAGTTCCATATTTCGATGTCATTTCAAACAAGAGACGGTTATTCTCGGTATCACTCCAGTCGAAATCTTCCGTGATCGAGTAAGTCGGGATCGGATACTGGAATCCGCGTCCGTTGGCATCACCGCCGATCATAATCTCGATGAAAGCCTTATTCACCATATCCATCTCTTTTTTACAGTCTTTGTAGCGGAAATCCATCTCCTTTCCGCCGACAATTGCCGGAAGTTCAGCCAGATCATTCGGAACCACCCAGTCAAGCGTGATATTGGAAAACGGAGCCTGCGTGCCCCACCGCGACGGAGTATTTACACCATAGATAAAACTTTCGATACATTTTTTTACCTGTTCGTAAGGAAGATTGTCCGCCTTCACAAATGGCGCAAGATACGTATCAAAGGATGAAAATGCCTGTGCTCCCGCCCATTCGTTCTGCATAATTCCGAGAAAGTTTACCATCTGGTTGCACAGTGTCGCCAGATGCTTCGCCGGAGAAGATGTAATCTTGCCCGAAATACCGCCAAGCCCTTCCTGAATCAGCTGTTTTAAACTCCATCCCGCACAGTAACCGGTCAGCATGGACAGATCATGGATATGAAGGTCGGCATTTCTGTGTGCGTCGGCGATCTCGGAATCGTAAATCTCACTCAGCCAGTAATTCGCCGTGATCGTACCAGAATTACTCAGGATCAGGCCGCCGACAGAATACGTAACCGTCGAGTTCTCTTTCACTCTCCAGTCCGTCACCTTCAGATACTTATCTACGGTCTCCTTAAAGTCGAGAATCGTGGATTTCATATTTCTCATCTTCTCATGCTGTTTCCGATACAGGATAAATGCTTTTGCGACATCCGCGTAACCGCTCTCACTTAAAACCGCTTCCACACTGTCCTGAATATCCTCAACCGCGATATGCCCGTCCGTAATCTTCGGCTCAAAATCCGCTGTCACACGCAGTGC
>DHNM01000068.1 GCA_002409525.1 Eubacterium sp. UBA5416
GTCAAAAGGTCCTGCGTTTCATGCTTGCATGAAAAAGCATGAACTTGGGACCCGAACAAACATGAGAATGTAACCCGATTAGGGTGGAATTCGAATGTTTGTAGGATTACGCAAGCGCGCAGCGCGGAGTAATCCGTGTATCATAATCATAGTCAAAAGGTCCTGCGTTTCATGCTTGCATGAAAAAGCATGAACTTGGGACCCGAACAAACATGAGAATGTAAAAAATATTTGGGTGAATTTAAGGATATTACATGGCTGTTTACGAAAAAGGAATTGAGACAAAACGACGTTTAATCCTGTCGATGTATCATAAATTAGAGGTTAAGGATGCTTCCGACATCACTGTGAGGGAAATTGCAAAGGAAAATGGCTGCTCTCCGGCTGCATTATATAAACATTTTGACAGTCTGGAATATTTGATTGTTCTAGGGTCAATTCGGTTTTTTATCGACTATATGGTTGAATATGGTCAGCTGATGGACACAGACGATAATCTGATGGATTCTTATATCAAAGGATGGACACTGTATAATAGGTATGCATTCGCAAGACCTGATTTGTTTTACCGACTTTTCTGGGGCGAGTATAATACGATGTTTGGGGATGCGGTGATGGAATATTATGAGTTGTTTCCGGTTACCGGGTCGGAACGCTTTCCGGCATATTTCTATACACTTTTCTTCTCGGATGATGTAGAGGAACGCGATTTTCTGCTTCTCAGAAGAGCTGAGAATTACAACCTGCTCTCAGACGAGGATGCGGTGTATTTTAGCAAAACGAATACATTGATTGTCAAGGGAATGCTGGAAAAGTATATGGGGAAAAGTGTTGAAGCAAGAAAGCAGGGGGAACAGGAATGCAACCGGCTGCTTCTAAAAAATCTTGAAAGGGTGTATGTACCCGGTGAAGAAAAAAAATAACGCAGGGAGGGATGTTTATTTTTATACTCTAAAAAGTGAACATGTTTACTATAGCAGAGAGAGGAGGTTTTTATGGTAATAACAGGCAAGAAACGATGGTTTATATTGGTTGTGATATCTTTGATGGCAGGAATTATGGTCTATCTTCCATTCCTGCGCTATAGTTACTATGATCAGATGGTTCTTCTGTTTTCGAGATACAAACAGGTTGCGTCTGAATCGAATGTACATGGGTTTATTGGATCTTATAGTTTCTGGTTTGGTCTCGTCTGTACGTTTGGATATCCGATTGGCGGTGTGCTGGCAGATCGCTTTGGTGAGAAATGGCTTATGATTATCGGTTCACTCATTATGGGGATCTGTTCCTTTTGGTTTGGATTGATTCCGGGAAAGGTTTCGATTATAGTGATCCATATCTTATATGGAGTGGGCAGCAGCTTCTTTATCTGGAGTGCTTATCTGAAGACTGTGCGTAAGCTGGGAAATTCAAAGGAACAAGGGGTGATGTTCTCAACTTCTGAATTTATTCGGGCAATCATAGGTATGATGCTTGGATTTCTAGGTGTCGGTCTGCTGAACCGTGCTATTATGCCTGGAAATAAGCTGGATCTGGAAGTTTTGGGTGCTCAGTGGAGAAATATGTTATTTATTGACGGTGCGATATTTCTGATCCTTGCACTTATTATATTTCTTGTATTGCCGAACAATGTAATCGGTGCCGAAGAAGCAGAACTTGCTCAGACAGGGAATCATATTCCAGAACCGGAGAAGATTAGTGTATCTTCGATACTTAAAGTTTTGAAGATGCCGGGAACCTGGCTTCTGTCATTACTGATTTTTTTCTGTTATTCATTTACAGCAGCGGCAAATGGGTACCTGGGTTCTTACACAGTCAATGTTTTTGGCATTTCTCAGACACAGGCGAGTACATTCGCAGTGCTACGCAATTATATTATTGCAGGAGTTTCTACACTTGCTATTGGATTTATCGCAGATAAGATTGGTTCCAGAATTAAGACCTTGGGATATTATCTTGTAGCTGCCACGATCCTGACTGTGGCGGTTCTTCTGACAAAGAACGCAGAGATACTCTGTATTGCTATTACGTTTATATTTGCAGTTGTTTACAGTGGTATGAGAGGGATATATTTTGCAACACTCAGTGAAGTTGGGATCCCATTATCACTTACGGGTGCTGCGACAGGTGTGATTTCTCTTATTTGTTATCTTCCGGATGTTTTCTTTCCAAAGCTTGCCGGAGGATGGCTGGACCGATATGGGAACCGGGGGTATGATTTAATCTGGTATTGGGTTATTGGATGTGGAATCCTTGGGATTCTTATATCTGTGATCTCAGTCAGATATTCAAAGAAACTGAAAACACAGGAAACACTTGAAAAGTAGTCCATTTAAGGAGGATAGGGATTATGAGTAGAAAAGACAGACCCTTTAGACTGGGAATGCATACATATACACTGCATTTCTTTGGATTCGGCGAGAGCTGGGGTTTTGGAAAGGATTACTATTTTGAACAGGTGATGTCACTCTATGAGCTGATGGATCGGGCAGTTGAATGGGAGCTTGACGGGCTCCAGATCACAAAAGTTGATCTTTTAACGACATCAAAAGAAAAGCCTTTTTCGCAGAAAAATCTGGAGAAGGTGGCACAGGCTGCAAAGGAACACGGCCTTTTTCTGGAATTTAATGCTTCTTTTCATGCGGGAAGTGATTCTCGTGTAAATTGTACTCCGGAAGAGGCACTGAACATCGGCCATTATCTCGATGCCGAAATGGTGAAATTCAGTCTTGATATCAGGCGTCCGAGAGAACTCTACGGATCCTGTATGCATCCGCATGTGATGCGGCAGATGTCTGATCGGTATGATGAATTCATGAAAGTGATGCCTCTGATTGATAAATATGGTATGCAGATCGCAATTGAAAACCATACGGATACATTTGCAGATGAAATCATATGGCTCGTAAACCGGCTGAATCATCCGCTGATCGGGACCTGTGTGGATACGATGAATTCGCTTCAGGTGATCGAGAATCCTTATTATGCGATGGAGCGTATGCTTCCCCGGGCAAACTGCTGTCACTTCAGCGATGATATTATCGTTGTAGATCCGCTTGGCGTTCACGATATCGGAGCACCACACGGACAGGGGTCCATGGACTGTCCTGCCATGCTCACGCAGATTCGAGAGAAATCCAGTATGGATAAGATTATTTTTGAAAATGAGATTGCTTTCAAGAGCCTGAATGAACCGATTGAAGAGGCGAGAACAAGAGAGATGAAAGCAT
This sequence comes from Eubacterium sp. UBA5416, assembly GCA_002409525.1. Lineage (GTDB taxonomy): Bacteria > Bacillota > Clostridia > Lachnospirales > Lachnospiraceae > Novisyntrophococcus. The sequence goes on from DHNM01000068.1 coordinate 3,231, forward strand.
GCGAAGAGAGTGTGCGATATCTGAGAGATGTTTTAAAACTTGGTATCAGAAACAGATAAGCTAACATTTCAGGAGGGATATGTTATGTCAAAAGAGCAGATGATACATGCCGCAGCGATGGAGATTATGCGTGATGTGGGAGTGAAAATTTATAATACAAAAGCAATTGATATTTTAAAGAAAAATGGAATTAAGGTCGAGGACAAAACAGCATATTTTACGGAAGAGCAGGTGATGCACTGGGTTTCGATGGCACCTGATTCCTTTACGATCCATGCGAGAAATCCGAAATACAACATGGAAGTCGGAGGAGACCATGTGTATCCCGCAGCTACTTATGGATGTGCATTTATTGATGACTGGGATGGTAACCGCCGCCAGGGGACCATGGATGATTATATCAAATGCCTGAAACTGATCCAGGAAGAGGACAGCTATTCTATTAATGGCGGGATTATGATCCAGCCCGGTAATGTGCCGGAGGAAACGGCATCATTGGAAATGTTTTATGCAACACTTTTGTATTCAGATAAATCGATCATGCTTCCTACAGGCCTTAAGAATGAGATGGAGCTGATGATGGAGGCAGCCTGTGAAGTGTTTGGCGGAAAAGAAGAACTGATCGCAAAGCCGAGGATGACGACACTGATCAATACGGTTTCACCACTTGCTTTGGATGCAAGGATGCTTGATTGTCTGATGACTCTTGCGGAATATGGTCAGCCTGTTATTCTCTGTCCCGCGACGATGCTCGGTGCGACAGGTTCGATCTCTATGGCCGGAACAATTGCCAGTGGAACAGCAGAAAATCTTGCGGGGATTGCTCTGGCTGAGATGGTACGTCCGGGAACACCGGTTGTATTCGGAATTCAGTCGACCGCGGCAGATATGAAGGGCGGAATCACATTCGCATGTGCGGCTCCGGAAGGAGCTGCGATGCAGGGATTTTCCGTAGATATGGCCAGGTTCTATGGTATGCCTTCGAGAGGCGGCGGATGCCAGACAGATGCACCACGTATCAATTGTCAGGCCGGGTATGAATCCATGCTTACCTTTTCATCGGCTTACCGTCATGGCATCAATCTGATCATGGAAGCAGGTGGTGTGATGGATAGTGTCAATGCGACATCCTTTGAAAAGATGATCGTGGACTTTGAGATCATCAGGCAGGTAAAGGCTTCGTTTGCTCCGATTGAAGTGAACGAAGAAACCTTAAATCTTGAAGAAATCAAAGAGATCGGGCATGATGACAGTTTTGTGACATCAGACAGTACCTTAGAAAACTTCCATGAACTGTACTCTCCCCATATCGGGCCGAGAAACGGAAAAGGGGAAGACTATTTCAAAGAGGGAATTGATAAGGAGATGGACCGGATGCTGAGTGCATATGATGGGAATCACCCGGTACTCGATCCGGAAATCAAAGAGAAAGTAAGAGCAGTGCTGGCGAAATCAGGACTGGATGAGAAATACTTTGATAATATAGAAAAGGCAGATTAGGATTTATCTGCAAAAATACTTTACAGACCAGATTTAAAAGCGAATATGGACAAAAGAACCGCCGAAGTATGAGTTCCTAATACTTCAGCGGTTTTATAATACTGTACAGACATAGTAATTTAATGTTATAATAAAAAATTGGTTGATATATTAATTCTTTGAAAAATTTCATGGTGATTGAAAGACAGATGAAAAATTCTAAATTCCAAAGGAGTGAAGATGATTAAAGATTATAATTGTTCTTATGATGATATGGCAATGATTGATGGCGATCTGCTAAAAAGTCTCGGGCTGGAAATCCCGGATGTCTATATGCATGCGGATTCTATGGCAGAACTTTCGCTGGCCGTGAAGGAACAGAGCAGAGAGACTTTTTGTAAACTGCCGTTTTGCCATACTGTGGAAGCAGAGGCCATGGGTGGAAATATTAATTACGGAGATGAAAAAGGCGGACCGCGTGCGAAAGAGTATGTCTGTAAATCGGTGGAAGATGTATTAAAACTTCCGGAAATTGACTTTAGCAGAGGAAGGATTCATGAAGTCCTTTTGGCCTGCCGGACACTTTATGAGCAGGGTGAGCATGTTGTGCTGCAGGTATCAGGGCCTTTTACGATACTAAATACTTTGATTGACATCAGGTATGTTGTAAGGAGCATGAGAAAAACACCGGAAATTATGAAACAGGTGTACTGGAAAATGGGAGACGAAATCCTTAAGTTTATAGAGATATCTGAGAATTATGGTGCTGACATGATCAGTTACGCGGATTCATCAGGCAGTGTGAAGATATTGGGACCAAAGATGGCCGCACAGGTTGTGGAAGACTTTACATATGATTTTCTAAAGAAGGTACAAAGGATTGTTGAGGGGAAGCGGCTTGTTCTCTTATGCCCAAAAACAACATACACTCTGCTCGGAACAGAAAAAGCTGTGTTTCGTGATCGGAAACTTTCTGTTCCCGAGAGTTATGGAGAGGCTTGTATCGAGATGATTGGAAAAGTCCCTTTTTCCGGACAGATGTGCATCAAAGGTGCGCAAAATTTTTTGAATAGCGCGATCTTTAAGGAGATTGCGATACTGTAAAATTTATAATTGACATCAGGAGGAGAAAATGTCTAATTCAAAAGAAGAACTAATAGCGGAATTATCGAGATGTGTGTTGGAGATGGAAGACGAAGAAGTAAAAGAAGTGGCGCAAAAGTACATTGATGCGGGTTATCCGGCATTTGACGGTATCATGAGCGGGCTTGTGGATGGAATGAACAAGGCCAGTGAACTTTATGATGAACAGGAATATTTTGTCACCGATATCCTGCTGTGTTCAGATGCGATGTATGCCGGGCTTGATATGCTTCGACCATATCTTCCGGAGGAAGAGGCAAATGCAGAGAAACCTGCGGTTGTAATAGGAGTAGTGGAAGGAGATACCCATGATATTGGAAAAAATCTTGTGAAGATTATGCTGGAAACAGCGGGATTTGAAATCTTTGATCTTGGAAGAGATGTTCCACTGGATCGGTTTGTCGATAAAGCCAGGGAAGTTGATGCAAAAATCATATGTATGTCCACGCTTATGACGACAACTATGGATGGAATGAAAACAGTCATCGAGAAATTGAAAAGCAGCGGGATCAGAGATCACGTGAAAGTTATGGTAGGAGGCAGCCCTGTCTCTCAGAAATTTGCCGATGAAATCGGGGCGGACAAGTATTCTGTCAATGCGGTAGATGCCGTACGTGTGGCAAAAGAGCTGATAGGTGCGGCGTAAGAGATGGGAGAGGGAGTTCCTTTTATGAATGAAATGAACAGGCTGTCTCTGGCAATGCATGGTAAGACCGTGGACCGGCCTCCGTGTATCTGTCCCGGTGGAATGATGAATATGATTACAACAGATCTTATGGATGCCACTCATATCGAGTGGCCGAAGGCGCATCTGGATGCCCGGATGATGGCAGATCTTACAGCCGCAAATTACGAAAAAAAATGTTTTGAAAATGTCGGCGTTCCTTTTTGCATGACAGTGGAAGCAGAAGCTATGGGTGCAGAGGTTACGATGGGTACAAAAATCTACGAGCCGCATATTACGGATTATGCCATAGATTGTGTGGAAGACTGGAAAAATATTTCCCCGATTGATATCGAATATGGAAGGGTTAAAGTTGTTCTGAATGCTATAAGAATTCTAAAGGGGAAACAACTGGATGTGCCGATTATCGGAAATGTGACAGGACCGGTCAGTATTGCGAGTTCTCTGATGGAACCGACAGCATTTTATAAAAGCCTCAGAAAGCGACGAGAATTGTCTCATAATTATATGGATTTTGTGGCAGGTGAAATTATAAAATATGCCACAGCACAAGTCGAAGCGGGGGCGGATGTCATTGCGATCTCAGATCCGAGCGGTACGGGTGAGATTCTTGGCCCTAAACTTTTTGAAGAGTATGCGGTTGAATATATCAATCGCATCATTGATGCTCTTCCAAAGAAAAAGATGGGAACAATTGTACATATCTGTGGTCAGATGAAAAATGTGTATAGAGAAGTAAATAAAATCCATTCTGATGTTTTGAGTTTTGACTCCAGTGTTCCAATGAGTGCCGCGAGAAAAAATCTTCCGGATCGAATCTTAATGGGAAATGTCAGTACATGGGCTCTGGAGTTTTCTAATCCGGATAAAGTAAAGAATCTGTCCGTCAATTGCTGGAAGAATGGTTCGAATATCATTTCACCCGCATGCGGGCTTGGAACTAAATCACCGATATTTAATATTCAGGCAGTCAGACAGGGGATTTTAGAAGAAGGGGTGAGACAAAATGACATATAAGATTAGAATTGCACATTCGAAAGAAGAGATCGAATATGAACCGGGAAAATCACTTCTGGAAATATTGCAGTCGTCAGATATTTTCGTGGAGAATGCCTGTAATGGAAAAGGTGTGTGTGGAAAGTGTAAAGTCCGGGTTATCAGCGGGCATCCGGGGCAGGTTACTGAAAATGAAAAGAGCCTGCTGAAGAAAAAAGAATTAAGTTCAGGAATTCGCCTTGCCTGTCTGATTTATCCGAAATGTAATCTGCAGATAGAACTGTTACAGAATGAAAAGAAGAAATATGAAATATTAAATACAGGGTATGTTCCTGAATTTCATATGAATCCGGGTATCAGGAAAGAGCTGATTGAGATTGAAAGACCCTCTCTGGATCATCAGACATCATTCGAAGATCAGATTTGCCGTCAGCTTGATTCTGTTATCATACCTGTCGAAGTGATTTGCGAAAGTTCATTTGATCCCGGCATTTACACGGCAGTGATTCATATATCCCGGGAGAATTGTGATGTGCTGATGAGTCTGGAAAAAGGCGATACCAGGAACTTTTTGTATGGTGTCGGTATCGATATAGGAACGACCACAGTTGTCGCAGCTTTAATAGATCTTAAGACTGGAAGAGAGCTGGCCGGCGATTCTATGATCAATGCGCAAGAGAGATTTGGCTCGGATGTTCTTTCCAGGATTACGTATGAGATAGAAAATCCCGAAGACGGAATCAATATTCTGCAGAAAACAATTGTCACATCTCTCAATGAGATGATTAAAAGCGTATGCAGGAAAGCAGACATCTTCCCAAATCAGATATATGAAATCGCGGTGAGTGCAAACTCAACGATGCTGCATATCCTGCTGGGAATTGATGCGGTACCTATTGGAAAATCCCCATATGCTCCTATGTTTGTAAATGCGAAAGATATCCCGGCAGAAAGTATTGGCATTTTGGCTTCAAGAGGTGCCCGGCTTTACTGCCTTCCGGGTGTGTCAGCCTATATTGGAGCTGATATTGTCGCGGGAACCTATGTATGTGCTCTTGAAGAAACTGACCAAAACATACTCTTTATCGATATCGGGACCAATGGTGAGATTGTGCTTTCAAAACGGGGGCAGCTGATATGCTGCTCCTGTGCGGCAGGACCTGCTTTGGAAGGCATGAATATCAGCTGTGGTATGCAGGCCTGTGAAGGCGCAGTCGAGGATCTTTCTATTGATCAGGATGGGGTGCATCTTTCAACAATCGGCGGTGATGATCCGGCAGGTCTATGCGGAAGCGGAATCCTGTCTGCGGTAAAAGAACTGGTAAGGACAGGAATCGTGCAGGAGAGCGGAGCATTTATTAAGATGAGTCAATTAGAAGATCATGATTATCGATCTTCCATGATTCATCAGGACGGAAAAAAACGTGAGTTTATTATCAAAAATGGACCGGGATCTATACTGGTCACGCAAAAGGACGTAAGGCAGGTTCAACTGGCAAAAGGAGCAATTTTATCTGGGTTTTATGCGCTTTTGAATCATGCAGATGTCAGGATGGATCAATTGGACAAGGTGATGATAGCAGGACAGTTTGGGTCACATCTTCCTGTAGATAGTTTAATTGGAGTGGGTATTCTGCCGGAAGATGTTCGTGAGAAGCTTGTCTACGTCGGAAACTCATCAAAGACAGGTGCCTGTATGGCTTTACTGTCACAAACAGTAAAACGTGAGATGGAGGATTTGGCCGGAAAGATGCAGTACATAGAATTGGGTGCAATAGAGGGATACGAACGGTTATTTGCAGACAGCATGATGTTTCCGGACATGAGTAAGAATAAAGGAGAGATTTGAATAGTATGGAATATGAAGAATTAAAACGTCTGATGAGTGGACAAAAGGATGAAATGACAGCCGGTGAGCGCTTAAAAGCATATAACAAAGGAGAAGAAGTCGATTATCAGCCTTATACTCTACAGTCACCGGATCCGGCTATGGCGAATATATTCGGATATACAACGTCACAATTTTTAAAGGACTTTGAAGTAAAGAGCGAGATTATCAGACGCAGGGAAGAAGAATTCGGTCTTGACAGTTTCAATGTAAGCCTCGGTCTTAAATCAATTGGTGGGGCATTGGGTTCTACACTTTATGCGCCAGAAAATGGAATTGATTATGTGACTGATCATGTGTTAAAAGATTATAAAGATTTTGACAAACTTGAGGTTGTTGATCCCTATCATAATCCGATTCTGACTCCAATCCTGGAAAGCGCGAAACGTATCAGAGAGCAGTTCCCGGATCTGCATATGACTACAAGTGTAGCAGGCCCGATTACGACCGCGATTTCGGTGCGTCAGGTAGAGCTGGTCTTGAGAGACACTGTAAAGAGACCGGAGATGCTGCATAAGCTTCTGGAGCTTTGTGTAGACAGTTCGCTGAAATGGTTTGAAGCATTTGAGAAGGAAATCGGTCCTGTGGAAACGAATTTTTCGGATCCGGTAACCTGTATGGATGTAATCAGTAAAAAACAGTTTGACAGGTTTTCTCTTCCTTATCTGAAAAAATTGATTGATGGTACCGAAAAGATCATGGGGATAAGACCGGGTGCTCATATCTGTGGAAAAACTGAGCCTATTTGGAATGATCTTGCCGATGCAGGACTTTTTTCATTCAGTGTTGATAATTGTGAGGATCTGGCTCAGGCAAAAGAAGAAGTGGGTGACCGGATGAGAATTGCGGGAAATGTTCCTCCCATAACGGTGATGAAGGATGGAACAATCGATGATGTGATAGCTTCCTGCAGAGAATGCCTTTTAAAGTGTGCTGACAGCCCATCCGGGTTTATATTGAATACGGGATGTCAGCTGCCGATCGGGACCCCGAAGAAAAATGTGGATGCATTTATATATGCGACAAGAAAATACGGGAGAGGTGCGAGAATCGGACAGATGCCAAAAGGAATCCTGGAAGAAAAGTGATTCCGTTTTGTCTCCTTACGATTGGGTATTATAGAAAAAGCCGCCAGAGTTTGAGCATCCTCTCAAATTTCGGCGGCTTGATTTATTTGCTCTTTTCGAAATAATTTCATCTCTTTCTTCCGTTTTTCTCGTAGATTCTACATATTACGCCTTAAGAATTATTACAATAGACTGGTAAGAGCATTTGTAAAGATGTTAGGTAACTATTCCTAAAATCCGGTGAACTGTTTTTGTACTTCATACTAATAGTTACCATTTAGATATTGAATGATGTTATTTAATATAGACATTTTGAATTTGAAAGGCTAAGTGTTAAGATATTAACAAGAGATAGGAAAGGAGAAAAAATGAAAAAGAATTACAAAGAAGCTCCATATGGCAGATTCCATCTGATGCTATATATCTGCACTGTCCTTGGTCAGATTTCATGTGGATATGCTTTGGGTATTGCCGGTACAGCAGTAACGCAGGCCCAGGGTAAATTGGGTTTGACCACTTTTTGGGTTGGACTCTTGGGAGCCGGTACGTTAATCGGACTTGCAGGAAGCCTTGTTGTTGGTAATATTGCGGATAAGATTGGAAGAAGCAGATTGTTCGTGTTCGATATGCCGTTATTTGCTTTGTTTTCTATTCTACAGCTTTTTACATCAAATGTGGGAGTTTTGATGATTCTGCGTATCTGTATCGGACTTTGTATCGCTGTTGAGTACACAGTGGGAACTACAATTATTTCAGAATGGTTTTCACCGGAGGATGGGCCGATTTTTCTGAGTCGATTTATTATTTTCTGGACTTTCGGATATGTGGCATCCTTCTTTGCTGGTTTGATTATGGGGAATTTATCCACTGATTACCATATTATCTTTGCCAGTTCTGTTATTCCGGGTGTAATTGCGGCAATATCAAGATTTGTGATAGGAGTTCCGGAATCTCCTACGTGGCTGGCTTCAGTTAACCGTCTGGATGATGCAAATAAGCTGATTTCGGAGAAACTCGGAGATGAGTATTGCGTTGTGGAAGAGCCAGAAGAGCGGAATGATAAAGTATCCGTTAAGGAACTGTTTAGTTCAAGGTATCGAAAAAATACACTCGTTGGCGGAGCGTTCTATGCATGCCAGGTATTCCCTTACTTTGGAGTGGGTATCTTTCTTCCCATCTTAGTAAGTCAATTAAATATGGGGAGTGCGAATACATCTAGTATTCTATACGATATTTTCTGTATGGCAGGAGCGTTTATCGGAACTTATCTGTGTAACAGGATTCCGAGAAGACTTTTTCTTACTTCGACGTTTTACATCTCCGCGATTGCGCTGGGAGTGATGATTATAGGCCATAACGGCCCGGTTGGTATTACTCTGGTTTCATTTTGCGTTTTTGCACTGGTGATGTCGATTGCCGTTGTAATGCAAAACCCCTATCCACCGGAATTATTTGATACCCGTGTGCGAGGTACCGGTGTTGGCATCGTAATCTTTTTCAGCCGAATTGGAGCAGCCGCCGGAACTTTCCTGCTTCCGATCCTTGTAGAAAAAATCGGCGTATATGGTACATTAGGTGTCTGTCTTGTGATCTTACTTGTCGGCGGAGTGGTTTGTCAGCTTTTTGCACCGGAAACATCGTTAAAATATAGACAGTCAGCACCTATGAAAGAAGGATTATCAACAAAATAATCGGTGAAAGAAGCTAAATTATGATATTTATGGAGCCATAGGCAAAATAAATAAAAAATTTATAAAGGAGGATGTAACATGTCAAGAGATTTTATGAAGAGAATTGAGGCATTGAGAAAAAATTATATGTCTCATCGTGTTGAGATGGATATGCTGGACGCCTATTATGTGACGCAGGGATTTAAGGCTACAGAGGGTCAGCCGTGGCAGATCCAGAAAGCTAGCGGAATGAAGAGTGTGTATGAGAATAAACCGATTTTTATTCAGGATCACGAACTTCTGGTTGGCGGTGTAGCATTCAAGCCGCGTGCGGGAATCCTCAATCCGGATTCTGCCTGCTCCGTAATTGAGAAAGAGCTGGATACCATAAGCACCCGCAAGTATGATCCTTTTTATCTGTCGGAAGAAAACAAGAAACTCTTTACAGAGGAAATAGCTCCTTATTGGAGAGGCAAATGTGTCCTTGACCGCTGGAATGCTATGATGCCCGAAGATGTAAGGACTATGCGTGACGGCGGCATGCTGTATGTTGATAAAAAGTTTGTCCGCGGTTACGGTGAGAACACACCAGGCTGGAGAACTCTCCTCAGTAAAGGTATTGCCGGAATTAAGAAAGAAGCGGAAGAAAGGCTTGCTGCTCTTGATGATGCAGATGGAGAAGATGTTTTGAAACAGATCATCTTTTATAAATCCATGATTATCACAGCTGAGGGTATTATCGCAATTGCCAATCGTCATGCAGATCTGGCTGAGAAGATGGCAGTAGATGAAAAAGATGAGAAACGTAAGGCAGAGCTGCTCAAGATAGCACAAGTGAACCGCAATGTACCGGAGAATCCACCTCGCAATTTCTATGAGGCACTGCAGAGTATGCTTACTTATGAGTTCTGTCTCTTTATGGAACAGAACGCCTCTTCCTATAATCTGGGACGTATGGACCAGTATCTGATTGATTATTACAATAAAGATATTGCAGACGGTATTCTGACGGATGATGAAGCTCAAGAACTTATGGACTGTTTCTGGATCAAGATTGCAGAGATGGGACTCTTCCAGGATGGTGAAAGTGCTGCTTTCTCCGCAGGTTATAATATGACGGTTCAGGTTTGCGCAGGCGGTATTGACCAATATGGAAACGACGCAGTCAATGACTTGTCTTATATGACGATCCAGGCAACAGAAGATACTGCTCTGAAAGAACCGAACATGACAGTACGTTACAGCATTTCCAAAAACCCGGATTCTTTCCTGAGAAAAGCGGCAGAGTGTATCCGCATGGGACGTACTATGCCTGCAGTATATCATGATGATGCAGGAATCAAGATGCTTCTGAATAAAGGTATTCCGCTGTCACAGGCTTGGGACTGGACTCCATGCGGCTGTGTAGAGACGAATCTGGAAGGTCGTCTGAAATCTTATACTGATATTGGTGAGGTCAGTATGGGTGGTGTTGTGGATATGGTTATGAATAACGGGAAGAGCCGCAAGACTGGTAAACAGATTTCTATTGCGACTGGAGACCCTCGCGATTTCAAGACCTATGACGATTTCATGGCGGCAGTCAAAAAGCAGATTGACTACTTCGTTCATACGATGGCAACCATGAATTCTTATCTGGATTACCTCAGTGAGAAATATCGTCCGGTTGCGGCGCTTTCACTTACCTATCCGAATTGTATGAAAACCGGAAAAGATTACGCGAACGGCGGATCTGAATTCACGGTAGGAAATGGAATCAATATCATCGGGCAGGCAGATATCATCAACTCTGTAGCAGATGTGAAGAATCTTGTATATGACGAGAAGAAAGTGACGATGGATGAACTCTGCAAGGCACTGGATGCAGACTTTGAAGGATATGATGACATCCATGAGATGTGTATGGATTCACCAAAATATGGTAATGATGATCCGAAGGCTGATTTCTGTGCCGGAGAAATCTACAATTATCTTGTAGATCAGATTGAGAGTTATGAATCTCCATTTGGCAAACTGACAGCAGGTATGCTTCCGGTATCCGGTAATGTACCGATCGGAAAAAGCGTAGGAGCTCTTCCGTCCGGACGTAAAGCATGGACACCTCTTGCAGATGGTATCGGTGCTACAGGGGGAACAGATATAAACGGCGCTACTGCTCTTCTGAAATCAATTAGTAATTTACCACATGCACGGTTCACCCAGGGAACACAGATGAACCTGAAGATAGATCCGAAACTTCTGAAGGGTGACCGCGGATTGAATAATATGATGGCTTTGCTGAAAACACAGTGTACGCTGGGAATTTACCATACGCAGTATAACATTATTGATCCTGAGGTTCTGGTTGATGCACAGAAGCATCCGGCAGACCATAAAGATCTCTTAGTGCGAGTTGCGGGATATACAGCATTCTTTGTAGAACTCAGCAGAGATATCCAGGATGATATTATTCAGCGTACAGAGATTGAAAACTGGGGCTAATGAAAAGAATAGTGGAAAGGGTAATATAATAACATGATATTTAACTGCCAAAAGTATGAGAATATGAAACTTCAAGGCTCTGTGCTTCGAATCGAAAAGAGTTCAATTTACGATGGTGACGGACTGCGGACAGTTGTGTTTATGAAAGGATGTCCTCTGCGCTGTCAGTGGTGTTCAACTCCTGAAAGTCATCATAAAAAGATTCAGACTACAGTGGATGGAAGCATTACTTATGGTCAGATTATGACGGTTGAAGAGGTCATGATAGAAGTTCGAAAGGATAGTCTGTTTTATTTTAATTCAGGCGGCGGGATGACAGTATCGGGGGGAGAGATTCTCGCACAGCCAGAGTTCGTGTATAATTTGGTACGCCGTGCGTGCCATGAAGGCATCGATACTTGTATCGAAACGTCATTTTACGGAAAATGGGATGACATTAATCGAATCCTGGGCTGTACCGACACTGCTTTCGTAGATATGAAACTGATGGATCCCGAGGCTCATAAAAAGTATATCGGAGTACCCAATGACCTCATTCTCAGTAATATTCGCAAAGCCGGAGCCGAAAAGAAAAAGAATAGGAAGCTGATTATTCGAAGACCTTTAATTCCGGGAGTGAATGATTCGAGACAGGATCTGGAACTCCTGGGGCAGTTCCTTGCCGGGTTACCGGGTGTGGATCATCTGCAATTATTACCCTACCACCGTCTTGGAACAGATACTTATCGAAAATTGGGAATGACTTATCAACTTCCCGATACTGAGACGCCATCTGATGAGCATATGGAGTGGTGTAGAAGTATTGCAAACAAATATATCGAAACAATAGTCTGAGAGGAATTTGAAAAGAAAGGTAAAAAAATTTATGTTACATTATGGATTTATCGCTGCAGGAAATATTATTCGTGCAATGCACAGAGGAGCAGAACTGAACAAGGATTATGATCCTTCAGAAATCGGCATTTATGATATTAGTGAGGATGTACGTAAAGATTATGCATCCAGAGGCTATGCAACATTCGACACAATGAAGGAGCTTGTTGATAATTCAGAAATGCTGGTTCTCGGAGTGACACCTAAGGTTATTGGTCTTATCATCGATGAGCTGAAAGCATGCTATAGACCGGGACAACTGCTGCTGACAGTGGTAACCGGTGTTGAGCAGCCCTGGTATACGGAACATCTTGGCGATGACTGTAAAGTCGTGATTTGCATGCCTAATATGAGTTCCCAGGTAGGAGCAGGCGCGTTTGCGGTTTCACGTAATAAAAACTGTACGGATGAAGATGTAGAGAACGTTACAGCAATCCTCAGATCATGCGGTCTTGTGGAAGAAATTCCGGACGGCAAGATGGCTGAGATTCTTCCTTTTAATGGTTCAGCACCGGGATTCTTTTACCATATCTCCAATTTGATGGTAAAGGAGGCAGAAAAGTTAGGCCTCGATCCGGTTAAAGCGGTTAGTTTATTTGCCCAGACTATGAAAGGGAGTGCGGAAATGATCCTTTCTTCGGATATGAGTCTGAAAGATCTTGAGGCTGCACTCCGTCTGCCAGGTGGTGCTACAGTAACAGCTTTGGAAAAGATTGAATCTATGGGGTTTGATGATATGTATAAAGAGTTCGTGAAAGTTTCTGTGGATCATTGCAAAGAACTCGGAAACCAGTAATTATAAATGTGACCCGGTCAGGGTACCTCAGAAAATCAATAAGATATTATAAAATTAAAATAAAGGAGTAACAAAATGATTAAGAATCACGACAGAAAGTTTAAAATCGGAATGCACAGTTACACATTACATCTCTCAGGTTTTGGCGAGAGCTGGGGATTTCAGGAATTTGGTGAACATCATGCTTTTGAACAGATAGCAACTTTTCAGGATCTGGTAAACATTTCTGCTGAAGTCGGACTGGATGTTCTTCATATTACACTGGTAGATATTCAGAATGATACCTCTGATAAACATCTGGAAGAGTGTCGAAAAATTGCCGAGGATGCAGGGATTGAGCTTGAACTCAACGTTTCTTTCAACGCACCTTCGGATCCACGTGTAAATTGTAATGTCGAAGATTCATTACATATTGCGCATAAGCTGGGATGCAATCTTGTGAAATACAGTACAGATGTAGAGCATCCGAAAAAGTCTTCTAACGCTTGTCTGGCACCTTCTGTTATGGCACAGCTGGTTAAAATTTACGATCAATTCCATGACAATATTCCACTTATTGAGAAATACGGTATGAAAATCGCGATTGAGAACCATTGTGATCTGTTTGCAGATGAAGTAATCTGGCTGGTTGAAAAGCTGAATCATCCGTTGATCGGTGCATGCTGTGATACGATCAATTCTATGATGGTTATGGAAGGTATTGCAGATTGTGTCAACAGAATGGCACCTTATTGTTATTGTGTACATTTCTGTGATAACAGAGTTTTTGCTGATCCTGACGGAACACATTCACTTGGTACAGCAATCGGAGCAGGAAATGTCGATTGCAAAGCTATCATGGATATCATAAGAGAAGAAGCTCCGGAAGCCCTGGATACCATCGATCTTGAAATCGAACTGCCACTTTCCGGTTATTCGATTGAAGAAGGCAGAGAGCTGGAGAAAAAGAGTTTACGTGAGTCTGTTGAATATATGTATAAAGAATTAGGAATCGGATACAATCCGGCAAAGATCTACGGCGAAAGTAATTATTTTCTGAATAAATAATTCGGTTAAGCCGTCAGCATGATTGGGTAGTCTAATCAAACTTGAATACCCGGTCATGCTGTTTTATATTCACTTGCTTGTGGTAGAATATAAGGAGAAGTAAATTGAGAATTAAACAGGGTAAAAGTAATACTCGGTTGAAACCTGTAATGGCCACTGTAGGAGCATTTATATCGTATTCTATAGGTGCTGGTTTTGCATCAGGAAATGAAATCCTGCAGTTCTTCGGATCATGGGGACTTCCAAGATCTATCCTAGCTATTATAGGCGGAACGGCAGCAACTATGTCATATTGTGCACTGGTATATTATTTAGGACAGAAATTTCCATTTGAAAAAACATCTGATAGTTACCTGTTTATCGGTGGAAAGGGACTTGGATGGTTTTTACAGATCTATGGTTTTGTGTTCATCTTTGGCTGCTTTATGCTGATGTTTTCAGGTGCCGGTTCCCTTAT
>DHNM01000037.1:0-875 GCA_002409525.1 Eubacterium sp. UBA5416
TGAGTGGTGCTGTTATTGGTCTTCATCCAGGCAGGCGGACTCCAGTTCGTCGCAATTATTTTGTCAACACCTCTTTTCTCTGCCTGTTGCATTACCCAGACCTGGTCAAACCTTTCATTAAAATCGTATTCTCCCGGTGCGGGGTTAAAATCTGCGAATATCTCTCCACGAAATACGGATGCACCAATACCTTTCTCCTGATCAAAGAGCAGATCCATGATCTTTGATCGTACAGGCTCTGACATTTCATAGATTGCACCGGACCAGTCGGCCTGGGATACCCCAAATCCGTCAATTTCCTGTTTTACGTCATTCCAGTGTACTGTGACAATTTTCTCCACCTTAAACACCTTTCCTTTTTAACTATATTTTTTATATTTTTCTCGATACCTTTTCGGCGTTTTTCCAGTCTTATCTTTGAAAACCCGGCCAAAATAATGCTCATCGGAATATCCAACTTGTGTTGCCACCCAGTAAACGGGCTGATTCGTCTCGATGAGATAACTTTTTGCAGACTGAATTCTCATATTATTCAGATAAGTAACATAAGTCTCTCCCGTAATTTTCTTGAAACTTCTTGAAAAATAGCTGCGGCTCATTCCACACAAATGTAAAACATCCTCAAGTGTAAGGTCCTGATCCATATGCTCTCTTGTATACATCATTGCTTTATGAATCAAGTCAACCGTATCTGGATCGAGTTTTATATTTCCTATTTTTTCGAGAACCCGAACTCGAATTTCGTCGAACCACACTTTCCACTGATACCACCATTTGAAAAGAGAAACTTCATCAAAATAACAGGAAATATCTTTTCCCGAAAAATCAGACCAGAACAGATTGAAATGATAGAAGACTGCTGTCCGTTCCTCCGG
>DHNM01000037.1:1150-14281 GCA_002409525.1 Eubacterium sp. UBA5416
TTCTTTTTGTATCTTTGGATAAATGTAACTGTAGTGAAAGCGCCCTGGTCTTCTGTCAGAAAATACTCTTCTCTTCAGTGCGGTCTGTAAAACATGTTTGAGCTGATCATATGTAACATCTTTCACCTGTTTTACTTCAAAGAGTGTCGAGTCATCCAAGTCATAATGTTCTATGATACCTTTCAGTTGTATTACATTACATTCCCCGGAGAAAAGGAGTTGATTTTCACTTAAAGCTTCGTAAGAGATCTGTTCTTTGTCCAATAAAGCTGTAACCTCATCATGCTTCATATGATCTGCAAACTCCCAGATATAAATCGTATGCCATTCAATGGTTCTCTTTTTGACTTTTGATTCGTAGCGTGTGTTGAGATATCTCCTTTTTACACTCTTCATGAATGTATCAACATTTTCCTCTTCGATCTGTGCTTTCGTGATATAATCCAGAATTCCGACACGAAGCGCGTTCTGTATCATCTCAAATTCCTGGTGCATAGTGAGGACCACAATCTGTACTTCTGGACAAACCTCCTTTACCCTAACCAGAAATGATATGCCCGACAGCCCCGGCATCTCCAAATCAGAAAAGAGAAGGTCTACCTGATTCATCTCCATAAATTGAATGGTCTCCTCGCTGCTTCCGGAATCGCCCACTACTTTCATATCATATTTTTCCCAATCAATCAGACCTATAATTCCACGGCGGACCAGCTTTTCATCATCAATAACATATACATTAATCATGGTCATACCCCCCCCTTAGAAATGATCCCGGTCATCTGTAATCTTATCAGCCATAAAGGGAATCCGGATCTCTACCATATTGACACCATCTTCCATACTCTCTGCTCTCAGATCAAATTGATCGCCAAAACGGTCTTCAAGCATCCTTGCTACATACTGAAGACCAATACCATTCGATGAGCTGTCGTTTTTCTGTACCACCACATCATGAAACTTTTCCATATTTATCGGTTGTCCAACATTTTTTACGATCACTGCTATCTTACCATTCGCCAGAAGCTCGATATCAATCCGGATCTTACCGTGATCAGAACCACTGTGAAGAATCGCATTTTCAACGAGGGGCTGAAGAACAAAGCGGGGAAGCTCAGCCTGCAGTACTTCCGGATGTTTTCCTGTATTGATATGGAAATCAATATCATATTTCAGCTGCTGCAAAGTAATATAAGCCCGGATGGCTTCCAATTCACTTTCCAGGGTAGCTTTCGGACTCCTTGACATATTGTAAAGAAGTAATTTATTCAAAGAAGTGATAAAGTGAACCATTTCCTTATCACTTTTTTCGGCCGCATACCATTTTAGTGTGTCCAGGGTATTATATAGAAAATGGGGATTAATCTTCCCCATAACCTCTTTGATTTCAAGTTCTGAGCGTTGTTTTTCCTCCGCCTGTACTTTATTCATTAAAAGAAGAATGTTCTTCTTCATATTCGTAAGCAGTGTAAAATTCTCATCAAACTCCCGGATATTCATTTGTTCCAGTTTTGTCTCGGCATCGTCATCCATTGTAATCCTCCGAAGCTGCTTTTCAAATTTGACAAATGGCCTGTAGATACTTTTCCACTGAACAAGAGACACCAGAATACAAATCAGAACGGCAAGAATCGTGATAAATCCGAAGTTAATCGCCATTCCATAGATCTGTCGGTAGTATTCATGCTCGGGAATCCACAGATGTATCTTCCAGTTTCCTTTTTCTTTTTTTTCATAGACTTTATATTGATGTTTATCCTCGCTGAACTTCTTTGTATAATGTTCTGTCTTAGAATAAAGGGGAACCAGTTTTTGATCGGATGAATACATTGTCTTGCCATCATCGGATTCTATAAGAAAAACGGTGTGCATACCCATAACATTTTCCGGGAATATGGTCTGAAGATATCGAAACCCGGACTCCATATAGATATAAACCTTTCCATACTGCTCGTCACTCTTATAAGGCCGGAGCAGAGAAAGGCTCTGATAAGAGGCTGCTTTCGACTGGGATGGATGCGGGCCGTAAAAAGTGACGTCCTTCCACTTACAGAGATAGTTCTTCTCCTCTGGAAGTTTTCCATCAGCCAGGGAAGAAACATTAATTTTCACCGGATCTTTATGTCCGGGCTCTACCCAGAGATAAGTCAGATTACTGATCGATGAATTAGCCGCTTCATAGTTCGCGATCTGTTCTCTCATATAGATGAGAAGTTCACTCTTTTTGAGCATATCTTCATCCTCAAAATACAGGGGAAGATTCTTTCCCACCGTCCCATCTTCCCGCAAAAGCCAGGAGACTGAATTCATGTTGTCCATCAGATTATTCATATTTTCCGATATAGTCTGTTGGACATTTTTCATAGTTTTGTCGACCTCTTTATGGTTTTCCTTATAAGACTGACACAGAATCAGGCCTCCGACAGACAAAAGAGGAATCACCACACCAAAAATCCAGACCTTTACAAGCCTCTTTGAAAATGACTTTTTTAGCCTGCTCTTTGCAGCATCTCGTTTTAAAAACCATAGTTTTCTCATATGTAACATCCTCCCACTTCCCCAATTATATCAAATCTTATACTCCTATGATACAAAAATACGTGAAAGAGCTGTATCGCGAAGAAACTTGTTCTCTTAGATACAGCTCTTGTATTACCCTCTACTATTAAGTTTTCCCTTTAGCCGACTTCCCTTATTTTTTGATTACCGCATACTGATCTGAGAGCTCCTGATAGGATCTTGTCCAATCCCATGCTTTCTCATATCCGCCTTTTTCAACATCTGCCGCAAAGACATTTTCTGCAGTGTAAGAGTCTGCCTCTTCTTTTGAAAGCTGGATACGGTCACTTGTCACGGTAAATCCGGGACCATAGGATCCATATTCTGCATAACGTGCATCCTGATAGTGATTGCTTCCCATATCTGTGTATCCTTTATCAGAGATCTGAGAGTCCATATAGCAGTTCTTATAGACGACGGCTGCTCCGGCACCCCAGGGTCTTGCAAGGTATACACTCTGATCATCCAGCCCATCCGCACCATAAAGTCTGCTGTTTAAGAACACAAATCCATTTTCTCTGGTCGGTTCTGTGCTCGCAGCTGTCACATATCCGGGCAGAAGTGACATGATGTCACAGTCATCAAAAACTGCCTGTGCTCTGCCGAAAATAAAATCAACATTTCCTTCGATGTAGCATTTCCTGTAGAGCTGTCTCGCACCAACCATGTCTGCCCCATTGGCATACAGAGTATCCTGATACCCTAAGAATCTGACATTTGTCATAATGCTCTCATCGGCATTATTAAAAAATGCAACCGCCTGCTTTCCTTCGATGGGCGAATTGACATAGTCAAATGTATTCGAAATCGTCATATTCTCAGCCGTGAAACCTTTTCCCGTTGTGCTCACACTTAAAGAAGCAGATCCATTCGTTCCATAGGTTGATCCGTCCGGTTTCTCGCTGCCACTTGCCTTATCAAAGTACAGAACCGTCTTCTCACTGTCCTGTCCAATCAGGCTGATATAGGGAGAATCCACATCAATCTTCTCATAATAGTTTCCGTTACGGATATAGATTACAACAGGTTTTGTATTGTCTTTTGGAACCGCCGATACTGCCGCCTGCACACTCTTAAAGGTCGGAATTCCTTTCTTGGTCTTTCCGTCTTCTCCCTTATATTTGGCATCTACCATCATGTCATAACTTCTAAGTCCGACAAAGTGATATGGCTTACGGGATACATTTCCCCTGGCATCTTTCTGATATAAGACGACGTCATTGCTCCCATCTTCGATAGAAAATCGGAAGTTAAATTTCTTTCCGGCTTTTACTTTTTGTGTCTTCACTGTGTTTCCATTCACATCAAGCCAAACCGTTCCGCCTTTATTTACTTTCCCTTTTAAACTGACTTTCTTGCCTGAGAGAATCGTATCATCTGATTTCTTGCTCACGGTAAATACCGCCGCATCATCTCCGTAAACATACTCTCCCTGATGTCCGGCAGTAGCCATGCAAAAGACAGCCTCAGACGGATTACTTGTATTATCATCGTTTCTTGCTGCAACCCGGTAGTAATAAGGCTGCTCATTTTCCACCTTGTCTATATAGGTAGTCTCCTGAACATTTGTCAGGAGGGTATACTCACCCTGTTCTGTTTCGGAGCGGTAAATATCATAGCTGTCAGCATCCGATACACCTTTCCACGTCAATGTAATTACACTGTCTCCACTTTCTGTGTTAAGGACAGGAGCTTCCAGCGGGTGTAAATATTCTATTTTCTCTGTTAAAACAGGAGTGGTCAGTTCATCTTTACAAATGCCGGCAATCCGGAACTGATAAGTTCCATCCTCAGATACCACGTAACTGTATGAAGTTCTGTCTGTCTCACCGAGTTTTTCAAATGATTTTCCACCATCTTTGGAAACTTCAACGACATATCTGCCGTCTCCGGCTGCACCTTCACCAGTCCACTCAAGATCGATACTGCTTCTATCCTCTGATACCTCCGCCTTTGTGATCCCGGTAACTGTCGGTGCCGTTCCGTCTTCCGGATAAGTACGGTTCTGATCGTAGAGCAAATTTCCGTCTGCCGTTTCAAGACTTAGATTTCTGACCTCTGCAGATGCCCCTACAAGTGCCATTCCGTAAGATACCTCGTCATCGGCTGTCAGCATCATTTCAGAATATTTTAACTGCTTAGAATCGGTCACACCCGTATTTGTATTTGTAAATGTGGCAAGGTAACCTTTGTCATTCTTCTCAAATACAACATGATATCTGGCACCGACTTCGACCACATACTTCGGACTGCCGTTACCTGCACTGCCCGTATTCTTGATCCAATATCCTGACAGGGAATCTGATCCAGTTGTACTGTCATATCCACGGAAACCAAGCGTTGCATACGGACCTGATTTTGTCGGATCATTGAATGCTCCGACAAAAATTCCAGTATTCTTTGCCGGCTGACCTGTGATCGAGTATCCGGTAACTTTCAGATCCATGCTCATCTTTTCACCGTCTTTTGTAGTCGGGAAAAGAAGGTAGCTGATGTTTGAACCCGGATCGCCTGGTTTTGATGGAATCTTTCCTTCTGTCGCTTTCTGATTCAGAATCATGGAGGAACCAAAAGCATCACTTTCAAGCAAACCTTCCGGATCAATCGTCTCCGGTTTTACCTGATCTTCGGTGTTTTCGTTTTCATCGTCACCATCTTCATCTTCCGCATTGACAGAAACATTAGAAAATCTTGTCGTATTCAGATTGTGAAGATCATTGGCAACCTGATTTCCGTCCACTGCGACTCCAACGTATACTTTTTTGTTCATTGGAATCTCTCTGGATCCAATTTCTGTCCATTTTTTACCGTCGACAGAGCCATATGCCGTAAATGTATCTCCCGAGCGTTTCAGCTTCATCCAGTAACCGTTTTCTTTTCCCTCTGTCATGAATGGAATATCACTTACAAGAGAAATTCCTTTGGATGCAGCCTTTTCGACACTGTCCAGACTTTCATCCAGCTGATCGAAGTTTCCGCCTTTTTCATCTCTTCCCGCCAGATAAGCAGACCAGGTAGTATTGGTGAACTTCACCCAGGAAAGGCCTAATGCGGCGGCCGCTGAATCCTCGTCCAGGTCTTCACGGATCATAAATCCGGAAAATGCATGGTTATCCACTGCTGTAATGGAATTCAATTTACCGGAAATCACAGTATCTCCGTCCACTTCCTGATAAACGTAGTGGAAATCATCTTTTGTGGCGTCAGCACTGTCTGTGCCTTTGACACTTCCCTCTCCCTTTCCGAGTTTACCACTACCCTTTACACTCAGAGTATCATCCGTTAGGCTTGCAGACCCTGGAACTTGTGGATTTCCAATATCTACAGATGTCCATCCCTTTAAATCACCAATCTCATCTTTTTCTGACGGTGTGTTAATATGAATCCTCGAAGTCGAAGTCTGGGTCTCATTGCCCTGATCATCTGTCGCTCTTGCTGAGATATCATAAGATCCATCAGCGAGATCGTTAAGTTCACAGATGTATGGTGCCTGATCCGATTCAGCAATCTTCTGGTCTCCATTGAAGAATTCCACTTTTGCAATCTTATATCCAAAATTGGAAGATGCTTCAGCTTCGATCTGAATCGGATCACCCAGTGTAAACTGCGTATTATTTTCTGTTTTCAAATTCGCATTGGGATTTTCTGCCTCTTTGTTTATATCTACGAGTGAATTCATATAATGTTCCAGATTGGAATAACCATCATCCTGCACGATTTTTCCATCTTCAGGATCTTTGGGATTTAATCCCTGCTCAATCTCCCAGTCATCAGCCATTCCATCCTGATCAGCATCAAACCCGTCTTCCCGGTGTTCTTCTACAACCGGATAACCGCCAATCTCTTCCTCACGGTTAATGTATCTACCACTTCCATTCGCCACTTCAGAGGCAATTCTGGCATCAATGGCATCTCTCTTAGGATAGGCAGCTCCCGCCTGATTTAAAATCTCATCATAGATGTTCTCGGCAGGCTCTACTTCCAGTGCATCGATTCCTTCACTGGAATAAGGAGTATCTGCGATCGTAGTCTTAGTATCCCCGTCGGCATCCCCGGAAAACTTAAGTCCCAGCTGATTGTCAGCGGTAACATCCGGATTCCCTTCCATGTAATTCCCGTTCATGTAGAATCCGCCTGCTTTTCCAGATTCGCCGGCGTCAAGAGAACGATTTTCTACATCATCCCTTGTCCCCGGGCCTGCCTTTAAGTAGTTATTCACATAGTTCGTATTCGCGAATCCTCCGCCGTAAATGGTATTGAATCCCCAGTTGTAGATCACGTTATTGCTGACCTGCAGTGTCGCGACATGATCCGCATCAGCCAGTCCGGCATATCCTCCGCCGATTCTCGGATTTCTCGATGTGTGATCCGCAATCAAATTGTGATGGAAGGTCACATTGTCTCCGCCAAAGATTCCACCGTATCCATGTCGGCCCTTCGAATGACCGGAAAGTGTCAGACTCTCCGAGACAACGCTCCACTGTACCGTTCCGTCCTCACCACGGTAAGTCGAAAGGCACTCATCCGTACAAAAACTGAAAGAACAGTGATCAATCATAAATGTCTTATTATCGCGTCCCCACAGTGCATCCATGGAATCACTGCCGTTATGTACATTTTTTGCTCCGGGACGGAATCGAATGTAACGAATAATCAGATTCTCGGAGTCACTGATATTGGTATCCCATCCAGTCAGTGTAATTCCATCTCCGGGTGCTGTCTGACCGGCAATGGTGATGTTGCTCAGACCCTTAAACGTCAGTGGCTGCTGCAGCTCTATCTGTCCTGCGACATCAAAGACAATCGTCCGGTTGCTCGCAAGTCCATAACGGAGCGAGCCCGGAATCGACTCCTCTGACGCTCCATAATCTTCAAGATTTGTCACTGTATAGACATCCTGTGCACGTCCTCCACTTGCAAAGCGTCCGGCTCCTTCTGCTCCCGGGAATGCCAGAATTTCTTCTACTTTTTGGGAAGAATCCTGTCCTGAATCATCACTCGGATCAGCCGTCACCGGTACAACAGCGGAAAACTGCGACAAAATCATAGTCGCAGACATGATCAGCGCAGCGGCTCTTTTATTATATTTCATATTCAAATACCCGTTCTCCTCCTCACACATACGTGTGTATGATACCTTGATTCCAAAAATCATGCATTTACACCGGCATAATTACAAGCTTCTTGGCAATCCATTAATATCATAGTGAAATACTTATTTGTGCTCTTGTGAAAATATCGATATTTATATAAATTATACAGTTCAATTTTGTTATTTGTCAAGACTATTTCATTATATTTCCACTTTCTTTATTGATTATGTGCAAATATGATGATACAATTCTTTTACATCAAATATACAGAAAGAAGGTAGAGTAACATGAAATTTTGTCGTATCATATCAATCATGTCCCTTTTGAGTGTTAGTTTGGCGTTCGCTCCAATAACAACTAACGCAGCATCCGTGGATCAGATTCCTAATTCACAGAAAATAGAGAAGGCTTATGATCAGTCTTTCTTATCAACCACAGGCTATGCAGCTGCAGGTGTTCATGATCGAAGTGAATATATCGGAACCCCTTACTACCGCACAGTGGGCAGCCCCAGAGAATTTCTACAGGCAATCAAAGATGCAGAAGTCGGAAAAGTAAAAGCAATTGAAATTACAGAAGACCTGAACATGGGATGGAAGGCAATCGCGCTTTCATCTGAGGAACAAAAACAGTACAGCATGATACGAAAAGGTGCATCTCCATCCACCTCACTCACAAACCCACTAATTATTGAATCCGGTGTCTCTGAGATAAAAATTAATAACATGGATGGTCTGACTATTTTTTCAACAACCGGAAAGACAATTAAGCACACCGAAATCAACATTCAGAATTCTTCCAACGATGTGGTCATTCGCAATCTCAATTTCGATGGTATGTGGCAATGGGATGATTCCGGAAAGCACAAAGAAGTCGGATGGGGCTTCATACAAGTCAACGGAGGAACCAATGTCTGGATTGATCACTGTAAATTCTCCATCGCGGCAGACGGAATTATCGACTTGAAGAACGGCGGGACAGATGTAACTTTATCATGGAACGAATTTGGTCTTCCCGCAGACAGGGATCCTAATACTGACAGTTCGATTTACCAATCTGTACACTTTATGGAAAATCAATACCAGGCGGGAACTCTGCCGGACTCAAGCCTCTATCGGCAAATGCGTTCGGACGGAGCTACAATAAATGATATCATGGCTTATACGGCTTTTCATTCAAAGGTACATCTGGCTGGTTCAGGCGATAAGGACTATGTAGACTATATCCGCTCAAACGGAGAAGTTGTTCATGATGCGAATTCAAATATTCGACTCACTATGGCATATAACCATTACACAAACGTTGCTCAGCGTCTGCCGATGATCCGTCAGGGTACAGGGCATATCTTTAATAACTATTTTGATAATTCCTCTCATCAGGAAATCCTGGACAGTGTTGAAGCCATCGCCAAGAATGCAAAATATGTATTATCCCGGGGAATTAACTCCAGAAATGGTGCCAGTATCGCCGGTGATACGAATGTATATCAGGCTTTCCGTGAGCCACTGACTGGTGCAGAGCGCCAGGGTGATGATACAGAAAACATGAACGCACCCTGGGACTATCTCTTTCAGAATGCACAGAATCATTTTCTTCTTGTCAACTCAAAGGTAACAAACCCTGATGGTGAGACTTACATTGGAAGCAGCTGGGACAATAACGGTGATAACCCGCTGGCGGCCGGAATCACATGGGATGACAAATCAACAATAGGAAGCTGGGCATGGTCCTCCTCTATCACGGGACAGGAAAACATGGACAAGGAAAACCCTCCGAAGGAACCATTTACATTTACATATGATTATGACGAAAAGCTGCCTTATGAATACCAGACAGTACCACTAGATGATGTCATCACAGTTGTGAATGACCACTCTGGTTTTGGAAAAATTGATATGTCTGCAGAGCAATGGCTGAAAACTGAATATCAGGCTGACCCTGAAGAATCGTTAAAAGCTCTTGTTGAACAATACAAAAATAATGGGGCTCTCGATAAGGTATTAGCCGATCAGCTTTTATACCGAATATCCGTGATCCATCACCTAGAAGAACAGCAGCAATATTCAACAGCAATTAATTACCTGCATGATTTTAAGAATTATATCAGTGATCCTTCTGTCATGCAAAGCGGACTGATCACAAAAGATGCCATGAATTCTATCAATAAGCAGGCAGAAAATTGGATTGACAGACTCCAAAATCAGAATTAATTGTCGAAAAATGTAAATATAATTTTATACATTTTCACTCTTTATCATTGAAATCAAAATGATTTATAAATATAATAAAATTATAATTTCTTCAAAGGGGTGAAAAGTATGAAATTTAAAAAGGTAACTCGTGTATTGGCCATCGTACTTGCTATGGTGATGCCCTGCAGTACGGTAAGTGCATCTTCTACCGAGAGGTGCGTATTCCCTGAAACCGTCACATGGCCAAGGGACCAGCAGCTTCCAACTTTTTCAAAGGCCCGGCATCTGGATGTTGCCGATATCTATGATGAACCCGGGGATGTGAAACTGCTCATGGCGACCATGCAGGGAATTGTCAACCGGAAACAACCAAGAATCTATCTTCTTGAAAATGAAGAAGAAGGACGCAAAACCTGGCTCAACGATTTGAAGGTTCCCTACGTAACTCATAAGAACTACTGGAATATTGTCAAAAAGTATAAGCATGAAATCAAAGGCATGGTCATCTATGATCCGGATGTACCGGATTCCATCAATGTTGCAACCACGTTGGCAGGTATTAAAGATGCCGTGGTTGTGAGCCCGGAGCTGGCAGATCAATTGCAGAAATGGCCCTACAGATTACATATCGTCGATGACTTGCGGGGTAGATTCAAAGATAAGATGGACGCTTATACCTGGCAGTATGAGAACCTGTGCTCCCAAACTACACATAGAATGCTGGTAGGTTTAAGTCCTGATACCTCCATAAAAATACCCGGAGGAATTCCGGACTCATTCACCACCATTGACGCAGATACGACGGGAGAACGTGATTCAAAAAACCGGCAGATTTACACTTATGATCTTTCCTCTTATCTGGGTGATGAAAGTGTATATCTCCGCTTTGATGATGCATTTCCAGAGGACGGATGGGGGCCGGCTGTTCATGAAGTCACAGTGGAAGCTGATGGACAAGTCATTGCCCGCTTTGTACCGGGAACAGAGGAAGAAGAACCCTTCATCCATGACAGACAAGAATCACAGGTTTCAGATGAGCAGGGCGGTCACAGGTTTGCAGACAACGGCAGATACTTTGTCTACAAATTCAATCCTCCTGAAGGTACTGATAATCTCACTGTTTCTATTGATATGTGGAATCAGTTTAAACTTTCCGCAGGCAGCGTGGAACCTCTTTCCGCAGATACCAAAGAACCCTTTGGATATCTGAGAGATTATGCGGTCGCCAACAAAGCGATGGTTTTCTGGTTAGATTCTAATGTGCCGGAACAATTAGAATTATTTGAAAAGATATTATCAGATGTAGACTCAGGGACTCCTTATCTTGGATGGTTTGACAACGATGTAGCCGGAGAATTCAGCTCCGTAGAAGTGGTATCAAAACACGGTGTTTATGTCCTTGCTGCTGACTGGTTTACCAATCTGACTGTATTCTCCGGCACCAGACCAAAAAACTACACACAGCAAAAGATTAAAACACCAGAACTTGATAACAAAATATATGTAACCTACACCTTCAGTGAAGGCGACAATCTCCAGTATAATCAACATAGGATGCGTAATCTGTGGGATGATCCGAACCGCGGAAAAGTCCCGATCAACTGGACCTCAAGTCCTCTTCTGTATGACGCGGCACCTGCTATGCTAAATTATTATCAGAAAACTGCTACAGCTAACGATCAGCTCATCGCAGGTCCGTCTGGCGGCGGGTACCTTTACCCTGATGCATGGCCGATCGAGACGTTTCCTGATTTTTTGGAAAAAACCTACCCTTATCTTTCAAAAACCGGTATGACTGTTCCATATATACTGAACAGAATCCAAAGCAAAGATGTTCCACTCAGTGATGAAAAAGCTGCCGCTTATGAAAAATATTATGACCCAAAAGGTTTATTTTTAAGCTGGGAAAATGATTCAAAGGTTGAGATTTTAAACGATAGTCTTCCAGTTTCGACAATGGCCGGAATCAGCAGTGTAAAGGACGGACAGACAGTCTTAGAAAAGGCAAAAGAAAATTGGGACGGATCCTCACCGTTGTTTATTTCTCTGGGGATTCTCGCCTGGAATATGACTCCTTCTGATCTTGTAACTCTTACAGAATCACTCGGAGATGAATATGAGACAGTTCTTGCCGATCAGTATTTCTCACTGATCAGAGAAGCTAATTCGCTTCCTAAAAAATAGTTATCATCTCAAAATATGAGGAAGAGCTAAGAATTCAGTTATGTTCTTAGCTCTTCAAAATTTTCTTTAAATTGATTCTTTCCCCAAAATCGAAACTTCAGGAATTCCGATAACTGATTTATCTTCAGGAACGTTTACCGTGAATCGTATTGCTTTTACATTCTCCGTGTTGAATTCTGCGCGTAAACCCGCTCCGCGCACCACATCCAGGAGAATTGTTTCGCCGTCTTTTTCTTCCTGAACAAGATCGGTTTTCTCATTTATCTCTAAATCTGGGATTGTAAATGTTCTGGTTCGCCCGTCATCCTCGCAGATCAGTTCTATATCTGTGACATTTTCAAAATACCGACCTTTATCGCTGGAATTATAGAACATAATCCCACCGGCATTCACAGGTTCATTCATTGACAGCAGGAAAGTAGAATCCCGCGTGATAAGGGTTTCCCTGATATACTGATCGTTAAACCCCTTTGAGACCTCATTGTTTATGGACAATAATCCATCGGTCATGTAGTCTGGCGAACTGTTATCTGCCAGCTGTCCCTTCTCAAGCTGCAGAGACATACAGTTTGGATTGACCACGGTGTATTCCTTATTTATACCAAAGGTAGGCTGTTTTGATTTTGTCGGTCCGTTGACATAGAGCACATCAAGGTCTTCATTATTTTTGTCCTTTATCGTCACCCAGCGGCACTCGTCCAGCTGAAGATGTCTGCCTGCATCCGCATTTCCATATTGATTGTGGGCATGATAGGCAATAAATAATTCCTCTTTCCCGCCGACATTGGCAGTAACGAATGAATGATGTCCGGGACCGGATATTGATTTGTTTTCTCCGAGATCAGCGTTGAGCAGTGGCCCATTCTCATTTTCATCCAGTTTCCGAAAAGGTCCCATGGGACTCTCTGCGACAGCCTGTATGACACTGTACGCATTCTGAGTATATGATCCCATTGAAAATGAAAGATAATACAGCCCGTTATGTTTAATCATGAATGGGCCTTCATTACACTCGTTTGCGTTTAGCTCGTAGTCGAATTTCTCTACTTCCTCACCATTACTTGCAGCAACCCAGTCTTCCACCGTATAATAAGACGCACGGGACA
>DHNM01000039.1 GCA_002409525.1 Eubacterium sp. UBA5416
AAATCCGTGCTCTTTTTCATGCCCGCATGAAAAAGGCATACACCTTGAGCACCGACCGAAGCAGAGCGGAGAAGCAAGAGCACCAAAAAAGGCCCTGCGTGACGCACAATCATTCGCAGACCCTTTATCTTATAACATATAATCGGAGTAACTGGATTTGAACCAGCGATCTCATGACCCCCAGTCATGCGCGATAACCAAACTTCGCTATACCCCGTTCGACAACAAATTAATTATACCAAAAAAGCGCATGCTTGGCAAGGATCTTTTTATTTTCAGATTTTGGATTTTATTCTTGACAATCGTTGAAATCGACCTTATAATCATGCATGTATTTACATATTTGTTGTGGAGACAGCAATGAGGCAGAACCTGATGAAGTGATTTTAAAAGCGAGGGTGAAAGACTATGGAAATTCTCTGCATGAATGAAAAAATTGACTACACACATATTCCGGCAAAAGTCAATTACTATTCAAATAAAAGCTTTAAGATACCGGCGCACTGGCATACGAATATTGAACTGGAATATGTTGTGCGCGGCCGGGTACATATAACCAAAAACGGGAAAACCCGATGGATGGGTGCCGGGGAATGCAGCATCATAGACAGTGGAAGTGTACACAAATTACGTGCTGCATCCGATGATACTGTCGAGGGCATCAGTCTAATTTTTTCCAATGAATATCTGAAACAAATCTGTCCTGATTTTGAAAATTTATCTTTTGATCTGGGGCACTGCGCTGAGAAGAAAAGGCTCTTCTATGATACCATAGAGGAGCTTTTTTATATTCACAAAAAGCATTGTGAGATCAAAAGAATGAAGGATTCTGATGAAGGAACTTATGACTTTCTCCTGGAAAACAGTTATATACAGCAGATACTTTACCTGATGATGAATAACTTCATACAAAAAGACAAACCGCTTCAACAGAGACACGCTCAGATTACAGGCCAGAATCAGAGGATCAAACTATGCGTTGATTACATGGAAGAACATTATCACGAGAATATAAGTGCCGGAGAAATGGCCGACCGGACAGGTATATCCCGTGAGTACTTTTCCAGATGTTTTAAAAAATATACCGGTACAACGTTCTGCGAATACCTGAACAATCTTCGTCTTTCTTCAGCTTTTCGCTCTCTTGTCTCATCGAAAAATTCTATTCTCGACATCGCCATGGAGTCCGGATTTCCCGATCAGCGGGCATTTGTAAGGTGTTTTCGGATCAGATACAACTGCTCTCCGAGTGAATACAGAAAGCAGCTTAAAAAACATAAGAAATCACAAATTGTACATAAACCAGTCAATAATTGTGAGGAATTTATAAACAGCAGGTCCTATAATAGAGATGAAGCAAACCTTTCTTTCAAATAGCGCGGTTACGTGCTTTCGTTTTTCCATAACAAGGAGGATTCATCCATGAAAATCGAGAAAGTATCTATGCCTGTATTAAAACCTGCCTACATTGCCGCACTGCTGCCCACGGGTGTTGCAATTAACTTTGCCGGCTCTATGCTTCGTCAGCTTCTGGGGATTCCGTTGTTTCTGGACTCCGGCGGAACAATGCTTGTGACTTTTATCGGAGGACCCTGGCTCGGAGTTCTATGTTCTATTCTAAATGCCTGTGTCATGGCGCTCACCATGGGGCCTTTGCAGATCGTGACATTTCTCCCGACTTCTATCATTGCATTGATTCTCGGTTACTCCGCGAGATATGGCATAACCCGCAGCTGGCCCGGACTGATCGGAACACTTATCATCATACAGCCTCCTGCATGTCTCGCCAGTGCATTCATTTACACCTATGTCTACGGTGGTTTCGCCGGAAACGGTCTTGACATTATGCACGCAGTCGTCATGAAGGCATCCGACAGTATTTTCGCAGGTTCCTTTATAAGCGAACTCATCACCGGATTTCTCGATAAAACCGTTCTTGTCATTATATTGATGTTTATTTTTCGCGCCCTGCCTGAAAAGTTCCGGATTTGTACCCCTTTTAAGGGTAAAGCGGATGAGGATGATATAGAAGAATATGAAGATGAGGCAGATTATGATGCAGCCTGTCAAAATGCGCAGAAAGGACCAGGCACATGGAAATAATTGCGAAAGCAGAACATCTCAGTCATGTCTATCCCGGAGGAATCAAAGCCCTTTCTGACGTCAGTCTCACACTTTACAGACAGGACATCACAGCCGTCATAGGTCAAAACGGAAGCGGAAAAACTACGCTATCCAAACATTTCAATGGTCTTCTGAAAGCAACAGAAGGAAACGTGCTTGTCAAGGATCAAAATGTGTCTAAGAAAAAAGTAAGTGAAATGGCAAAGGATGTCGGGTATGTCTTCCAAAATCCCAGTTACCAGCTGTTCTGTTCAAATGTCCGTGATGAAATCAAGTTTGGCCTTAAAAACCTGAAATTAAATAAAAAAGATACAGTTTTAAAAACCAACGAAGTCATGAAACGCTTTCATCTCACAAGGTATGCGAAAAATCAGCCGATGACACTTGGAAGCGGTATGAAGAAAATCGTCGCTCTCGCCGGCGTCTATGCTATGAATCCTTCACTTTTAATTCTAGATGAACCAACCACCGGACAAGATCAGCCCGGTAAGAGCAGTCTCGGTGAACTAATGAGAGAAATGTCAATGCAGGGAAAATCCATCCTGGTTATTTCACATGATATGAATTTTGTCTCCGAATATGCAAAACGTGTCATCGTTATGGCAAATGGAAAAATCATAAAAACCGGTACTCCCGATCAGATTTTTACCGATGAAAGAATCATGAATAAAGCTCATATCCAGCCGCCTCAGGTTTACGCAATTGCAAATTACCTGAGGAAAAACGGCATGATCATTCAAAATAGCGAGATAAACGCTGATCATCTGGCTCAGCTGATTTCAGAAAGGAGCGTGGCAGTCGATGGATGCTATGACACTTTACAAACCGGGAAACTCGTTTTTTCACAGATGTGACAGCAGAATAAAGCTTTTTATTCTCGCTGTTATCTCAGTTTTATCCTTTTTATTTTATAATCCAATCATACCGATGGTACTCTTTGTTGTGACCTTGTCTCTTAACCTTGTGTCCACGGGAAGTTATACAGTGAAAAATTTTATGTTCAAAATGATCCTGGTGATGATGGTTTTCCTCATCATTTTACACGGATTTGTGAATCCCGGCGGCAAAACACCCGCACTGTTTTTCGGGCATGAGCTTCGCATTCCTTATTTCGGAGCTTATACAATTGAAGGTTTTTATCTTGCCCTTGTTTTCTGGTTTCGCATGTCCACTGTAATTTTAGCGGCCATGCTCTATATCACCACCACTTCTCCATCAGAGATGATGAGCGGTCTTCAGAAACTGGGGGTTCCATTTAAATTCTGCTTTATGCTCTCCATGTCTCTGCAGCTGATTCCCGTCAGCACAAGAGAAGCGTCTGTGATTGCTTCCGCACAGAGGGCCCGGGGCCTCCCCGAGAAAACAGTCGCAGATAAATTCAAAGGACTTCTTCCGATGTTCGTACCTCTTGTTGTAAGTTCCCTGGACCGCATGGAGACTTTGTCCATGGCACTGGAGAGCAGGGCATTCGGTTACAGCAGCCACCCTACAGATTTATCCGAGATCCGTATTCGGAAGGCAGACCGGGCCATTTTGACTGGCGGAATTGTACTTCTGGTGTTGTGCATCATAATACGCATCCGGTATGGACAGTTAAATTGGGTAAACACAGTGAAAAGCTGGGGGGATGTGTGGTTTCCAAAAGCAGGAGGAGCTAAAATCATATGAATGATCCGACAAATAGTGCTGTGTCAAATTCAATAATCGAATTTAACCATGTAAACTGGAAATATGCGGATACCAGATTTCCGGCCATAAAGGATATGAACTTCAAAGTAAACCGGGGAGAATTTATAGGGATTATCGGAGTCAATGATTCTGGAAAAAGTACTTTATGCAGACTTTGCAATGGGCTGATCCCACATTCCTTTACCGGCGAGTTGTCCGGCAATGTACAAATTGAGGGGGAAGATATTAAAAATATACAGACAGCGCAGCTGGCAGAAAAGTCTGGTTTAGTCTTTGCCGATCCCGAAGCACAGTTAAGCCAGATGACAGTATTGGATGAACTTGCCTTCGGTCCTGCAAACTTAGGTCTTCCTAAAGAAGAAATCATAGAAACCGTAAACAAAGTACTCTGCCTTATGGATCTTGATTCCATGAGAGACCGATCACCCTATTCCCTGTCCGGAGGCGAACAGCAGCGAGTTGCCATTGCCTCGGTTCTGGCCATGAACCCCGGTATTCTCGTGCTGGACGAACCCACTTCCAATCTTGATCCCGCCGGCACCAAAAAAATCTTTCAGACAATAAAAGGGCTCAACCGGGATACAGGTATTACGGTCCTTTTGGTGGAACATGAGGTTGAACTTCTGGCAGAATATGCCTCCAGAATTATAGTCCTGGATCACGGACACATACTTCTGGACGGTACGCCCCGGGAAGTATTTTCTAATATAGAGACATTTCATCAGATTGGAATTCATATTCCACAAGTGACGCAGGTTTCTGAAAACATCAAAAATAACTACGGTCTCTGGAAGGAGGAGCCGGATCCTCTGACTCTGAGTGAAATGATTACTCTTCTGAATTTATAGGGAAAGGAAATCAAAATGGAAAAAAGCATATATGCTTTGAAGGGAATTATCGTCTATACTCCGGATTTTAATACCATCGAATTTCATGAAAATGAATATCTGATCTGCAAGAATCAGATGTCGGCCGGGGTTTTTAAAGAGCTCCCCGAAAAGTACAAAGACATTCCGGTTATCAATTATGAAGACAAGTTCATCATTCCCGGCATGTGTGACATGCATCTGCATGCACCACAGTATGGATTCCGCGGAACGGGCATGCTTCTGGATTCCGATTCGGAATGGGAAACCTGGTTTGACACCTATTCATTTCCGGAAGAGAGTCGTTATTCAAATCTGGATTATGCCGGTAAAGCATATGGACGTTTTGTGGATGATCTTCTCACCAAGACGACAACCACAAGGGCCTCTGTGTTTGCGACTATCCACAGGCCGGCGACTGAACTTCTGATGAAAAAGATGGCCGATGCCGGATTTTCTGCTTATGTCGGAAAGCTGAATATGGACCGGAATTCCAGATATGGACTTTTGGAGACAACCGAAGAGTCTCTTTCAGAGACAAAACGCTGGATTGAGGAAACACAGACGGGATATGGTTCAGTAAAACCAATCTTAACACCTCGCTACACTCCCACCTGTACAGATGCGTGTATGGAAGGACTTGGAAAGCTTGCGGAAGAATATCGGATTCCCGTACAATCACATTTATCGGAGGGCTTAGATGAAATAGAATGGGTAAAAGAACTGAAGCCGGAGATTTCCTGTTACGGCGATGCATACGATCAATACGGACTGCTCGGAAGCACAGTACCCTCACTGATGGCTCATGTCGTGCACCCGACCGATATCGAATTTAACCTTCTGACAAAGCGGAATGTCATGGTTGCCCACTGTCCTCAGTCAAATATGAACGCAGCCGGCGGAGTCGCACCGGTCCTAAGGATGATAAATGCCGGGATCAAAGTAGGTCTGGGAACAGACATGGCCGGCGGATGCAATTTAAGCCTCATGCGTGCCATGACTGATGCTATCCAGGCGAGCAAACTCCGCTGGGTCTACACTGAGCGAAACGGGAATCCCTTCGCTGAGAAACATTTTCTTACCGTCGCAAATGCCTTCTATCTTGCGACCAAAGGAGGCGGAGCATTCTTTGGAAATGTAGGAAGTTTCGAAAAAGGTTATGAGTTTGATGCTGTGATTTTAGATGACGAACCTCTCGCCGACTTCATACCGCGAAGCTTATCAGATCGTTTTCAGCGAGTTCTGTGGCGGCACAGCGAAGAAACAATAGGCGCTAAATACATACAGGGAAAAAGAGTCTATACACAAAACTAGATAAAAAGATAGACAATCAGCCGTCATTGTGAGCCGATTGTCTATCTCTTTTTTATGCATCAACACCTTTTGATTTTAAGTATTCTATCACAGATCCTACTGTGTCAAGATCTGTCAGTTCATCTGCCGGTATTTCTATCTCGTATTCATCTTCCAGTGCCATAATCAATTCAAATAAATCCAATGAATCGGCTCCTAAATCGTCTTTGAAAGATGTCTCTTCTGTTATAATATCCTCTTTACAGTTCAACTGCTCTGCGAGGATGGCCTTCATCTTCTCTAACATCATTCTACTCCTTATATCGAATTCTATACTATGCCAGTGTAAAGGCTGGTTTTGGTTTTGTCAACATGATTCGAAGTAAAATTTGTTTTCTATTTTTTAAATTTTATACTCCTTGATACCGAAAGTGCAATCCCGATTTCAGCCATCAGGAAAACAACCGAAGTACCCCCATAGCTGATAAAAGGGAGAGTAATCCCGGTAGTTGGTATAATATTTAAAACCACACAGATGTTTAAAATTACTTGCAGTGCTATATGGACAAGGATTCCGCTCACAATCAGTGTCCCGTATAAGTCAGGCGCATTCTGGGCAATAAAGAACAGTCGATATACCAGATAGCCAAACATCAAAAGTACAAGAACGGCACCGAATACACCCAGTTCTTCACAAATGATAGAAAAAATCATATCATTTTGAGCCTCCGGTATCGTGCTCAGTTTCTGCTCACTGTTTCCAAGCCCTTTTCCGAAAAATCCTCCTGACCCAATAGCATATAGACCCTGAACTACCTGAAAACCTCCCTCCGCAAGGCTTTCTTCCGGATTCAGCCATGTAATAACACGTTGGGCACGGAACCCGGAATTTGCATTTACATTTGTCTTGAGGAATATCACAGTAATTCCAATCAGGACAAACGCAGATGCCGCGGCGATCACAAAAGGCGCATTTTTAGGATGCCCGAGATAGATCAGCACACATGCGATTGCCATAATAATCAGCGCAGTACTTAAGTTATCCGTTAGAACCTTCGCGCCAAAAGCCTGAATACCTCCAATAGCAAGCAGGATAACGACCGCTTTGAGAGATCTCATCTGCTTTCCCATCTTAATAATCGCCATAGGAACGAACAAAATCACAGCGATTTTGGCAAGTTCTGATGGCTGAAACTGAACTCCCAGATTCAGCCATCTTTTGGATCCATTTGATTTTACGCCAAGCGGAGAAAAGCGCACCATAGCCATGAGCACTAGCGAAAGCCCATAGATTAAACCGGAAAATCTTGCAAACAAATGATAATCAAATCTGGAGATCACTACTGCCATCAAGACTGAGGCCAGACTGATCAATGCCTGCTTCCGGAAAAAGAACATATAATTTCCCTTGTGGTGACGGAATGCATCATAGTAACTGGCACTATAAAGCATGATCAGTCCAAAGCAGATCAATAGTATGACTGAAGCCAGCAGATTGTAATCAAAATAAACTTCTCTGCTCTTCCTGCGTCTGTTACTTTTTACAGTCCTTTTAGCCGTCATATATACTCACCTCCTGTTTTAATGTAAAGCATATCGTAGAAGTGTCAGAAAGGATGGATTTCGGTCCGTCTCCCCTAAAACAACTTTGCGCACAAGTTCAGGCTCATCGGTGATGATGTTGTTGACATTTGCGCTCAGCATACGCTGCATATCGCCCTGATAATTCAGCGTCCATGCATGCACTTCCTTTCCAAGCTTATGAACCTGACTTACAAAGCGTTCACTGATATAAGTATGTTTCACACTGAAAAAATCCGCTTCCGAAAGATCTGACAGATCGCCATATGTCATCTTAAGCGTATAGCCTGTCTTAATATCCGGATTCTCCTGCTTCACCTGCTGCAGAAACTTATAATTCATCGAAGTGACCACGCAGTCTTCTTCAAAGTGATTCTTTTCGATCACCCTGATCACCTTTTTCACAATACCTTTATTGTGACCATTGTATTTCACTTCGATATTGAGTTTGATTTTTCCCTTGCAGTAACGAATCACTTCATCCAGGGTAGGCACCTGTTCACCTACATACTTTTTATTGAATTTGACGCCGGCATCAAGCTGACTGACCTGGTCATAAGTTACATCCCAGATATTCGCGTTGAAACCGGTTGTCCTTTTAAGGTTTGTATCATGCAGGAGAACAATTTTCCCGTCTTTTGTCTCCTGGACATCAATCTCAGCCACATCTGCCAGAGCATCAATGGCATATTTCATAGAACTGAGTGTGTTTTCCGGCGCCATTCTCGCGCCGCCTCTGT
Organism: Eubacterium sp. UBA5416; assembly: GCA_002409525.1. Lineage (GTDB taxonomy): Bacteria > Bacillota > Clostridia > Lachnospirales > Lachnospiraceae > Novisyntrophococcus. The sequence continues at coordinate 8,294 of DHNM01000039.1, forward strand.
GAGCGGTAACCGCGACATCCGACTCTGTCTCACCCACACCCGAAAGATCTCTTCGAATCTCAAGGGCCACATAACCGATCTGAGAAGCCAGCAGAAAAAACGTGACTGCATAGGCTGCAAATCTGGAATTGAATATCCTGATCAGAACTTTAGGTATCTGTATTTTGTTTGAAATCTTCCTGCTATTTGAGATCTGTTCTTTTTCTGCTGCATTTTCAATTCCGGATCTCATATAAAGGACATAGAGGTAGAGAAGCGTAAAAGTAAAACCGACTCCGCCCGCAATGATTCCAGTAACATATTTCACCACTCTCCCATAGAAAAGGACTGCACTGACCATTGTATTTGATACTCTTGTAAGTCTCACAATCCCGACCATGACGACCATGGCAAGAACGTAAAAAATGATAACAGACAATGCAGCCGCAAGCTGCACAAGTATCGAATTCAAGACCGTCTTTATCCCTGTTCCTCCATCAGACCGCAATATCTTTCTGTAATTCTCAGCAGAAGCCTTCTTCATCTGTACTCTTTCCGGCAGAGAAAGTGAAAATAACAGTGAAACAAAATAAACGACAATTAGTATAAGAATCAGCAGTGGATAATCCTGTACGGTATTTCCAATCTGGGTGATGATAAACTGCAGAATCCTCGTCTGGAAGATCTCAGATACCAGAAAATGTATTCCCATAAAGGGTCCGCTTAAAGCCATATAGAGAAAGCACCTGAGAGGATATTTTCTCACAAATTGTACCGTCATGGCAGCTCCCCTTACAATCATCAGGGGAACTGATGTCTTCTGGTTGTTCCACGAACTTTCATAACAGACAAACAGCGCCTGAATTTCAAAAAGCATCGCAAGTGTCATGGCCAGTATCCCGATTACGATAAAGAATATGGTTACCGGATAACTGATAAACTGGACAAATGTTTCTGCCGTGAGGTAACTGTGCCCAAGCTTTCGAAGAGATAGTTTCATGGCCAGTTTCACATATCTCATCAGTAATGAGGTTGTCAAAATCCGGTAAATCAGTTCAAAGAGCACCAGGCTCGGCCAGTTTTTCCCTAAAACCCGCCCTGAATCCTTTACAAAAGATTTCATACACATTTATAATTAAACCACTCTGGTCATGGGCAGGTCATTGTTCACCCCTTTAGAAATCAAAATCTGATCTAAATCAATGATTCCATTGTGAAAAGTCGCTGCGCATGCGGACAGATACACTTCCCACATTCTGGTAAACTCTTCTCCCTGCATCTTCACAACCTCATCCCTGTGATTCAGGAAGTTTTTACGCCAGCAAAGCAGTGTTTTGTTGTAATGTCTCCGCAGACTCTCTACATCCAGCGTATAGAATTTAAAATTCGGGAGCAGATTAATGATTTCACGCAGACTCGGTATCACTCCACCCGGGAAAATGTATTTCTTTATCCAGGGATCACCCGGATGTTCTTCCAGTGCACTGATATAGTGAAGAAGAAACAATCCTTTCGGTTTTAAAACCGCATCTACATTTTTCAAGTATAGATCATAATTACCACGTCCTACATGCTCCAGCATTCCAACGCTTACCACACGGTCAAACTTAAATCCTGAATTCTCCAAGTCCCTGTAATCCATCAGTTTCACACTCAGAGAATTCTGCAGTCCGTCTTTTTCAATATCTTCTGAAAACTGTTTATACTGTTCTTCACTCAATGTAATTCCAGTGCCTTTCACGCCGTACTTCTTCACAGCCTCTTTCAGGAGGAATCCCCATCCGCAGCCAATATCCAGTAGAGTCATACCGGGTTTCAGATGAAGTTTTTTCAGTATATGGTCTACCTTTGCAACCTGTGCCTGGTATAAGGTATAATCATCTTCCTTGAAGTAGCCGCAGGAATAACTCATCGTCTCATCCAGCCAAAGCTTGTAGAAGTCATTCCCTATATCGTAATGAGAGGAAACTTCCCTCTTCTGGTTCTTCTTTGACTTGGAAGTTGTGATCAACTTCTTAAGTGCCGATTTATCTGTGGTGAACTTTGCCATTTCACCCATAAACAAGTCCATGACTTCATAGAGATCGCGGTCTACTTCGAGATCGCCTCTCATATAAGCCTCACCCAAAGCAAGTGATGTACTTGTAAGCAATGTTTTCTTATCCAGTTCTTCATTTAATGTAACGGTGAACTCCGGCTCGGTGTCTCCGATCTTGGTGGTCTCCCCATTTTGTTTCAAGTTAAAGGAGACTGGTATGATATTCCCGAGGTACTCTTTTAAAAATGTCTGCAAGATATATTCCTCCATTTTCTGTATCAAAATTCATATAGTCATAATACCTTTAGATTGCCGCGTATATTATGCTGCTGCAACTTAGATATTGGAAACTATACCCTTAATTATAAGTCACCCAGACAGTTTTTCAAGTATAAACTGCCATTTTACGTAAAACAATCTAATCTATGACAGAACCTTTTGACCTCTCCCAGTCTTATGATATCACGGCTTGCTCCATGCTTCGCACTTACGCAATCCTACAAACATTCAAAGTCCGCCCTATCAGGCTTCCTTTTCATGTTTGTTCGGGTCCCAAGGTTCTGCTTTTTCATGCATGCATGAAAAGCAGAACCTTTTGACCCTTGTATCATATTGTAATATTGAAGGAAACTTCAAAGAAAGGAATTGTAATGGATAATTATCGCACAAATCGCCCTGGATATGGCAGAAGGCCCGGGAACTATCCACGGCCTAATCACTATACACCAAGACCGCCCAGGCCCGTTGACCCCCCCTGCGACACCGGCTCAAAATCTATGTATGAGCTACTGGATGACCTTGGGCTTCCCGTTGCTATGGGATATGTACCGATGACACGTTTCGGAAAAACCTTTGATCTGGCAGCAGGTCTTCAAAACGGAACAATCTTTCCAGATCTGTGTAAGCCGTTCTGTGGAAAGGGAGGAGGCGGCTGTAAATGAATAATGACAGAATGAATCAGAAACAGCTGTTGTGCAGAATTAATGAACTCAGCTTTGCAGTCGTTGACATTAGTCTTTACCTGGATAGCCATCCCGATGATCAGGATGCCCTTGATTATTTTCACGAAAAATCAGCGCTTCGCAAAGAAGCTGTTGACAGGTACACCAAGATGTGTGGGCCTCTAACTATCGAAGCAGCTGATGACAGGGCCTCTAAGAACTGGGACTGGGTCACCTCTCCATGGCCCTGGGAAGTAAAGAAAGGGGGACGCCGTTAGTATGTGGAATTATGAAAAAAGACTAGAGTATCCTATAAATATAACGACATCAAACGCGAAAATCGCGCAGATTATTATGAGTCAGTACGGTGGACCCGATGGTAATTACAT
>DHNM01000016.1 GCA_002409525.1 Eubacterium sp. UBA5416
TATAGTCTTTTCACCATATTCTCTACTAACCTGACACAATGTCCGATGGCTTCCCGCTCGAATGTTGGGTAATCGACAGATGCACTGTCGTCAGCTTTATCAGAGATTGCTCTTAAAACTACGTATGGAATCTTGTTAAGATGCGCTGCCTGAGCAATCGCAGCTCCCTCCATCTCAGTACAGAGGCCGCCAAAATCACATATAATGCGCTCTTTTGATTCTTTATCAGAGACAAACTGGTCTCCGCTTACCACTCTGCCTTTGAATACAGAAATATCCGGATTTACTTCCCGGCAGACGTCGCACGCTGCCTGTATTAATTCCTCATCAGCCGAAAATGACAAAACATCCAGCCGTGGAATCTGTCCTTTCGGGTATCCAAAATTTGTAGCGTCCATATCATGCTGGAGAGCATCCGTCGACACAACGATATCTCCAATATTGATTTCTTTCTTAAGAGATCCCGCTATCCCCGTATTGATCAGAGCATCCACATGATAATCATCAATCAGAATCTGAGTACAGATACCCGCGTTGACTTTTCCAATCCCGGATCTGACAACCACGACATCTTTCCCATTAAGCTTTCCTTTATTAAATTCCATGGAAGCCTTCGTCTGTACGGATACTTCTGTCATCTGCTCCTTTAACTTAACAACTTCTTCTTCCATTGCGCCTATAATGCCAATAATCTTCATCCGATTTTCTCCTCTACTTTACACTGGATTCATTTCTGCAAAAATGATATAATTAAAGATGTCCTGTAAAAATAATATCACACTACAACATCAAGGTCAAAAGGAGGAATTATGATATATAAAACACAAGGAACCTGCAGTAGGGAGATTGCGTTCGATCTTATAGACGGTAAAATAAAAAATGTTAAGTTCACCGGAGGGTGTAACGGAAACTTAAAGGGAATCTGTTCCCTGGTAGATGGTATGGATGTAAAGACAGCGATCGATAAATTAGAAGGAATTCAATGTGGAACGAAAGGCACCTCATGTCCCGACCAGCTGGCACAGGCATTAAAACAGGCAGTATAATACCACAGATTACCCGGTGTGCAAGACCGGGCAATGGCAGTACCTGATGATGCGAAGGAGGATTAAAATGAAACATATTGTTCTGACAGGAGGAGGAACAGCCGGACATGTAACTCCCAATATCGCCCTACTCCCCTATCTAAATGAAGCCGGTTATAAGATCTCTTATATCGGATCCTATGACGGAATAGAAAAAACACTAATTGAAGAACAGAGCATTCCCTATTACGGAATCTCATCAGGGAAATTACGCCGTTATTTTGATGTAAAGAACTTTAGTGATCCCTTTCGCGTCTTAAAGGGTCTTGGTGAAGCTAAGAAACACCTGAAAGAACTGTCCCCAGATATTATATTTTCAAAAGGGGGGTTTGTTTCTGTCCCTGTTGTTCTCGCTGCCCGGAAGTTAAAGATACCTGTCATCATACATGAATCAGACATGACTCCCGGTCTGGCAAATAAAATATGTATTCCATCCGCATCAAAAATCTGTTGTAACTTTCCGGAAACACTTGAGCATGTTCCCTCCGATAAAGCAGTGGTTACAGGAACACCGATCCGAAGTGAACTGCTCTCCGGCAATAAGTTAAGGGCACTCGATTTTTGTAACTTTACAGCCGGTAAACCAGTGCTTATGGTTATCGGCGGGAGTCTGGGCTCAGCTGCAGTTAACGATGCAATACGAGGCATACTCCCCAAACTGCTAAAAGAATTTCAGGTCATACATCTGTGTGGAAAAGGAAAGACCGACCCGTCTTTAGAAGGAACCGAAGGGTACGTTCAGTATGAATACATCAAAAAAGAGCTCCCGGACATGTTCGCGCTTGCCGATCTTGTCATTTCCCGTGCCGGTGCCAATGCCATCTGTGAAATCAGCGCGCTGGCTAAACCGAATCTGCTGATTCCTTTATCTGCAAACGCAAGCAGAGGGGATCAGATATTAAATGCACGTTCTTTCGAAAAGCAGGGATACAGTAAAGTGATGGAAGAAGAATCTGTAACCCCTGAAAAACTGCTGCAGGCCATCCATGACTTATATCAAAACAAAGAGACCTATATCAATGCTATGAAAAACAGCAGCCATAACGATTCCATACGTATGATTATCGGTCTTATTGAAAGCACTGTGAAGAGATAAAGATTAAGAACCGGGCAGCTGCCCGGTTCTTAATCTTTATCTCTGTTTACATGAATTGTTTAACTTTCCGGACAATTTCTTTCTTATCGCTTTCATCCAGACTGCCGGATTCCCATGTAAGTCCTACCTGATCCCCGTTATACCGCGGGATCACATGAATATGAAAGTGAAATACGCTCTGTCCCGCCTGCTCTCCATTATTCTGGAGAATGTTCATCCCGTCCGCATTCAGCCCCTGTTTTAAAGCTTCAGCTGTTTTCCCGGCCAGGACAAATGCTCTGGAGGTAATATCCTCAGGCAGCTCATAAATATTGGGAAAATGCTTCTTTGGCAAAACCAGAGCATGTCCAAAGGATGCAGGTCCGATATCAAGTACCACCCGAAAATCTTCATCTTCATATAAAGTAGCTGAGGGAATTTCCCCATTCGCAATCTTACAAAAAACGCAATCCATAACTCACTGACCTCCTTATTTTTGTCTTATAAATCTTCATTTGTCACTTTTTGTCAGAAAAACGCAAACTCTTTTGTTTGATTATTACACATTCAGGTGATAAACTAGACTGAAGAGGTGATATATATGAAAAATGAAGAATATAATTACACTTTGTCAAAGTTTTCCCATGAGGTACGAAATCCGGTAACTTTAATCAACAGCTTTCTTCAGCTGATGGTACAGGAACACCCGGAAATAACTACCTACAACTTTTATGACAAAATCGAAGAAAATATGACAATTCTTCGAGTACTGCTGGATGAACTGACAGACTTCAACCATGCTAAAAATCTTTGCGAGGAAGAGATCAATCTCTACCTGTTTTTAGTCAGCTTCACCGACTCAGCAAGGGAAATGCTGAAAGAAAAAGGTATCAGTCTCATCCTTCAAAAGGAATCTGCGATTCCAAGAATTAAACTGGATCCGGTTAAAATGAATCAATTATTCTCAAATCTGATCCGAAATGCCTCAGAGGCCATCTCTGATGAAGGCGGCAAGATCGTCATCCATATATCCTGCGACGGCAGCAAGGTAGAAGTTAAAGTTACCGACAATGGATGCGGCATCAAAAAAGAGCGGCTGGACAACATCTTTAACCCCTTCGTGACCTACAAAAAAGACGGTACTGGCCTCGGCCTTGCGATCTGCAAAGAGATCGTAGAAGCTCATAACGGAACCATATCCGTGACATCAGTACCAGATGATGGAACTCAGTTCATTTTAATGTTTCCAATCTCTTAAAGTGAATCAGCAAAACTGACAAAAGAGCTCCTCCAAATAGTCCGCCTACATGGGCCAGATTATCTACACCGGAAGAACTGAACCCTACATACACAGAAAATGCAATCATTGCAAGCAAACGACCAAAACTCAGATTTCCTTTCTGACCTCTGTAGTGCCAGACTATAATTACAAGGGCTCCAAGCACTGAAAAAATTGCACCTGACGCACCAGCCGATATCACATTTTCCCCTCTTATGACTTCTGAAATCCACGACAGGACACTTCCCATCAGTCCTCCTCCAAGATATATAATCAAATACCAGATCTTTCCCACATATCGCTCCAGATAGTATCCCATAAAAAACAGTAAAAACATATTGTTAAACAGGTGCCCTGTGCCAAAATGAAGAAACATACAGGTAAACAGCCGGTAATATTCTCCCTGTTTTATGAAAGGAGTATAAGCAGCTCCCCATTCTATCATATGCGCTGCATCCGATGAACTTCCTGTAGCTTCTACCAGTATAAACACTAATATGTTAGCACCTATAATGATTAAATTGACAACGCTTACCGGACCTTTACGCATTTCATCGATAATATCCTCATTATAGTTTCCTGTTCCCATACACTCCTCTCTGCTTTGACCCTAAGAATTTTAAATATAATTCTATCAAACGATAAATTGACTTGATATATATCTCTACACTATAGATTATAATAAATATTTGCGAATAAATCAATCACAAATTTTTAACTTGTTTTTTGTGCACTATTTTACTGGACAAATTTTTCCATCTCGTATATAATCAAATTCATCGAAACAAATCTTGTTTCAATTATCTTTCTGGAAACAGAGCCTTCAGCGTAATCGCTGTAATTTCTTTTATTTAATTTTAACTTAATCTTAGGAGGTGATGGATGTGGGAAAGTATTAGTATTATCTTTTACTGCCATATCAGTATGTATGGACCTGCAGACAGAAAAAATATCAAATATATGGATCGTGGCAGGGTGGTGCATCGGTCTCATCTTCCGGACTGCATCCGGGGGAATCGGACAAAGTCTTAGTTTTGCCGCCGGGGCTCTGCTGCCTGTTATCCTATTGTTTCTTCTGTTTATGGCACATATGCTGGGAGCCGGTGACATAAAATTATTGTCAGTATTAGGCGGATTTATGGGACCCGTCCAAATCTTCACCTGTACCATCTATTCCTTTATCTGTGGCGCCGTTATTTCCTTCTTAGTTCTCATCTACTATCATATATTTCTTGAGCGTCTTCAGTATTTTTTCAATTATTTCAAACGCTGTATCAGTCAGAAAAAACGAATTTCCTATCGCTGCCCCGGCAAGAAGCGCCCCGAGCATATTCACTTCTCCGTTGCGGTACTACTCGGAATTCTCCTGTGGATTGGAGGTATTTATTAAAAAATGAACAGACCCAAAAATATATTTGCCGTATGTGATCTGGAAGTAGAGTACGCATACAATTTCATGGAATATCTAAATCAAAAGAAAAACATTCCATTTGAAATCCAGGCATTTACCGGTCCTGAAGTTCTCTGCGATTATGCAAGGGAACATCCGATAGAGATCCTGCTGATTTCAGGAAAAGCCATGAACGATATGGTAAAACAATTGAATACGGGAATGTTGATTATCTTATCCGAAGGTGTTCATAATCCCGGGCTTGACCATTATCCAAGTGTCTATAAATATCAGTCATGTGACGGTATGCTGCGGGAAATCATGAATTATTATGGCGCAGATAAAACACCCCATGATCAGACGCCGGTATTAAAACGGCAGACCCGTGTAATCGGGGTCTATTCCCCAATCGGAAGAACGCAGAAAACTTCATTTGCACTGACTCTTGGACAGATACTGGCCAAAAACCAGGCTGTATTATATCTGAACCTTGAGAATTTCTCCGGTTTTGACCAACTGCTTGAACAGAGCTTTGAATACACTTTAAGTGATCTTCTTTACTTCACACGCCAGGAAAACATTAATCTCTCTTATAAGATGGCCGGTATGGTTCAGAACATGCAAAATCTGGACTTCATTCCGCCGGCACTCTCACCTATGGATATTCAGTGTACCACTTATGAGGAATGGATGACGCTGTTAGAAATGATTGTAAAAGAAACACGATATGAAATCGTAATCCTTGATCTCGGAGACGGAGTACAAAGCCTGTTCCAAATCCTGGAATCCTGTGATCAGATCTATGTTCCCATAAGAAATGATGTGATTTCCGCCTCTAAAATTGATCAGTTCGAGCATCTCTTAAGTGTCTGGGGGCACACCCATCTTACAGAACGGACCAAAAAGCTGAAACTGCCTTTCCACACTACCAGTCACAGTGGAAAATCATACTTTGAAAATTTAGTCTGGAGTGAACTCGGGGATTATGTACGAGAGATGCTCAGAAAGGAGGATTCATGATAAGTCAAAAGGAGGAGATGCAGGGACAAATTCTTTCACAGATGGATATGGCCAAAGAGTATGAAGATAATGAGATTTTATCTCTGATTGATGAGCTGATCTTAAAAGACGGCAGGAAAAAGCCGATGACCATCGATGAGAAAGACCATCTGCGCAGAGAACTGTTTGACTCTATCCGAAAACTCGATATTCTTTCCGAATTACTGGATGATAATGAGATAACAGAAATTATGGTAAACGGATACCAGAAAATCTTCATTGAACGAGAAGGCAAGATTCAAAAATATGATCATCAGTTTTCTTCCGCAGAGAAACTGGATGACGTAATACAGCAGATTGTAGGCCAGTGCAACAGAATCGTCAATGAACAGACCCCCATCGTGGACGCAAGACTTGAAAACGGTTCCAGAGTAAATATCGTGCTAAAGCCTGTCGCATTAAATGGTCCCATCTTAAGCATCCGTCGTTTTCCCGACTCTCCCATCACAATGTCAGATCTGATACAAAATAAGAGCATTACAAAAGAAGCCGCTGATTTTCTGCAAAAACTTGTAGTTTCCGGTTATTCTATTATGATTGGCGGAGGGACTTCTTCAGGAAAAACCACATTTTTAAATGCACTTTCCTACTTTATCCCATCCTCTGAAAGAGTTGTGACTATCGAGGATAACGCAGAACTTCAGATACAAAATGTCGAAAATCTAGTCCGACTGGAGTGCAGATCAGGCACCATGAATGAATCATTAATAATCACCATGGATGACTTGATTAAATCTGCCCTTCGGATGCGACCCAACCGGATTATCGTAGGTGAAATCAGGGGCGGTGAGGCGAGGTCTTACATAAATTCCCTTAATCTGGGACACGACGGAAGCATGGCAACCGCTCATGCAAACTCAGCTTCAGAAATGATCACCCGCCTTGAGATGATGGTGCTTATGGGCATGGAGCTTCCCCTTCCCGCTATCAAACGCCAGATTGCCTCAGGTATTGAGATACTGATCCATCTGGGACGTGACAAAGACGGACACCGACGGGTGGAAGAAATTGTAGAAATTCTGGGCCTTCATAAAGAAGAAGTGGAACTTAAAACCCTCTATGAAAGAAAAGGCGGGCAGCTGATAAGAGAGAACAATTTGCTGCATACGCAGAAACTGGAAAAGGCCGGCTTATGAAACGAAGATACGATACCTATGTTTTCTCCGGAAAGGAATACACAATTTTAATACTTAAAGTTCTGGGACTTTCTCTCCTGTTAAACTATCTTTTCTTTCGAAGTATATGGGGACTTCTTCTTATTTTCCCAGTCGGATGTCTCTGCTATCGGGAGGAAAAAAAAACAAAACTGAAAAAGTTACGTCAAGAGCTCCACTATCATTTTAAGGAAGCAGTCGCTTCGATACACACAGCCGTTCAGGCGGGTCATTCTCTTGAAAGTGCTATAAAAGAATCTTATCGGGATCTTGAAAAGACCTATGGCAGGTCAGATGTAATGGTTCAGGAACTATATGTGATGTGCAATCAGATAACCCTTAAAATTCCTGTTGAAGAATTATTTTCAGATTTCGCAGACAGAAGCAAAATCGATGATATTGAGACATTTGCCCAGGTAGTTCGAATTTCCAAGAGAACCGGCGGAAACTTAAATCTGATTTTACAGAACATCTGGAACACGCTGAGTGAAAAGATAGAGACCAAACAGGAAATAGATGCACAGGTCGCGGCAAAAAAATATGAACATAATATTATGAGCCTGATGCCGGCAGGTATCATACTTTATCTTCAACTGACTCTGCCTTCACTCTTATCAGAAGTGTACACAACATCCGCGGGTAAAATTGTGATGACTGTCTCACTTGTTATATATACTGCCGCATATCTGCTTGGCAGTAAAATCGTAGATATTGAAGTATGAACCGGAGGGATTCTATGGAAAAAAAATTATTGGCAGTTCTAACTGTATCCGGAATTATCCTAAGTGCCGCATTTATGATAAAAGATTACACAACTGCGAGAACAATCCCCGATTACAAACTGAAACGTGGCACCTATGGACAAGGTGAAAGAGAAGAGGTACTTGACTATGAAATCAGTGACGGAACAAAGGGAAATATCGCTCTGGAAATACCAGAGGCGACTTATACAGCAAAAGAAAGCAGGAAAATTCTAACCAAAACACTGCTGCAGATGGATAAGGCCATACTGGCGGATAATCATTCTTCGAATCATATAGACAGAAACCTGGATCTGGTAAATTCTCTCCCTGACAGCCCCGTGTCAATATCCTGGAGTAGCAGCCGTCCGGATCTCATCGACTTTGAAGGGATCTTAAGCAGAGATATTCCAAAAGAAGGAACTGACGTCTTGCTTGAAGCCGAGCTCAGCCTCTCCGGGCAGTCAGAAAATTACCGGAAGGACATAATAATCTTTCCGCCAAGGCCTTCAACCGTGAACGAACAGTTAAAGTATAAGGTTGAAGAAGAAAACAGTAAATTAGAGGGAAAAGAATTTATTCTTCCAGAATCCCTGGACGACGAACGAAAAATCACATGGAAGTTCAAGCCCTCTTCTACCGGAACATCAATCCTCATTTTAACGATTGCCCTCGTTCTTTTCCTGTATATTGCTCCGAAAAAACAGCAGGAGGAACTTTTGCGGCAGCGCAGAGAACAGTTGATCCTTGACTATCCCGATATTATAACCAAGTTCCTTCTATTATTAAGTGCCGGGCTCAGTATCAGGAGCTGTTTTGAGCGCATCACGATGGACTACAGTAAGATCAGGGATGAACAGTATAAAAAGATTCACCCTGTCTACAAAGAAATTGCTTTCACCTATCGAGAAATGAAAAGTGGCGGCTCAGAAATTACTGCTTATGAAAACCTCGGAAAAAGATGTGAATGTCCCGAATATAAGACCTTCTCTACCCTGCTTGCACAGAATGTGAGAAAAGGGAATAAGGACATCGTGGAGATTCTGGAAAGAGAGGCTCATGATGCCTTCGATCAGAGGAAACGGAATGCGCGCATTATGGGTGACAAAGCCGGCACAAAGCTGTTAATACCGATGATCATGATGCTTAGTATTGTCTTATTGATCTTAATGGTACCCGCTTTTCTGTCATTCACAGAAATCTGATGATGCCAGAGCTGAAAGATGATACATTCTATGGAAAGGAGGTGAGGCAAATGAAAGAAATCCAGGCATTTTGGAAGGAGGAAGATGCAGTTGCGGTCGTTGAGGTTATACTGATCCTTGTTGTCCTGATTGCTCTTGTGGTTATCTTTAAGAAACAACTGACAAGTCTGGTTAATGATATCCTGTCAAAAGTCACGAAAGAAAGTAAAAACATCTAGTGTGCCGTCGGCGCACTGACCACAAACCCAAACTGCCTAAATAGAAAGGAGCTTGTATACCATGAAGTGTAAACGGGGAAGTATCACCATTTACCTCTGTCTGACCCTGACAATTATCTTGTCATTGTTCACTGCCATGTTGAAATCTATCCGGACCGCCGGTGGGCGTGTTATCATAGCGTCAGCCATGGACCAGGGCCTGTTTTCACTGTTTGCACAGTATGATAAGGACCTTCTGGAGGAATATGATTTGTTCTATATTAACGGAGGTTTTGGAAGCGATTCACTTCAGATGAATGCTTTATATGAGATGGTCAGCCACGATGCAATGTATAGTCTGGATCCATACGGGCATGGAAATAGAAATTTTTTTGGAGCAGACTTTGTGTCAGGCAGCATCACCGGTTACGTTCTGGCCACAGATCAGACGGGAAACTCATTTGTGGACCAGGTATCGGAACATATGAAATCATCACTCGCCGCTTCTGGTATACAGCAGCTTTCAGAAACTATAAACTCACAGTCAAAAAAAATGACATCACAGCAGGAACAGCTAAAACAGATTATAAGTAGTGATCCCATATCGGTATACGATCAGGAAATAGCCTCTGCGGCTCCTCAAGAGCCCGGCAGCGTGCCTGTACAGGCGCCAGAAGAGTTCCCTGCCGAAACCCGGGATATAAATCCAATCGAGCTTATCAGAAATATCAGAAAATCAGGGACTCTCGGACTTGTAGTGAAAGATCCGGACGCTCTGTCACCGTTTAAAATTGATTCTTCAGTGATGTCTTCACACAGAACTCTAAACCGGGGAATGGGCCTGCTGCCCGCTTCCCATTCGGGGGGAACCGACAAGTTAATGATGATGGAATATCTTATGGAAAAATTTCCGAATTTTACATCATCTGAAATCACGGATGGGCTCTCCTATCAGATTGAATATGTGATCGCAGGAAAAGATACGGATACAGAAAACTTAAAATCCGTCGTAAAGCAGCTGCGCCAAATCCGGGCAATATCAAATATGATCTATCTCTATTTTTCCCCGGAAAAGAAAGCACAAGCCGACCTTGCGGCAGCAGGTATCTCCTCTTCTATGTTGATTCCTGTATCACAGCCGGTCATCTCAATGGCACTCTTATCCAGCTGGGCATACGCGGAAAGTATCTCAGATGTTCGAAGCCTGCTGGATGGACAGAAAGTACCCCTGGTCAAAAGCGACAGCACCTGGAAGATCTCACTTGAGGGACTGTCATCCTTTCTGACCAGTACGGAACATGTTACTCAAAGTAGCAGCGAGGGTTTCGATTACAGCTGGTATCTTAGATTTCTTCTTTTTAAACAGTCACAGGCAAAACTTACAACGTCAGCGATGGATCTAGTGGAATATAACATGAATCTGATAAATCCGGATGGTCATTTTCACATCGACAACTGTGTGGAATCTCTGGAAATAGAAGCTGTCTGGGAAATAGACTACAACAATTACAACATATGCAGAAATTATAGTTATCAATAAGGAGGTGTGGATGGGTGTCCTTTTACACGGATAAAAGAAAGAACAAACAGGGTTCAGTAATCACGCGCTTGGCCCCAGATAAAAAAAATAAAAGTGCTCTTCTTCCAAAGGTTTTTATAAAGACAGCAAAATGCAGGAGCAAACCTACCCCGAAGGTACCTGCCGGAGATAATAATATCAATCAATCCGGTAAAAGGGCAGCCATCTTCACTTCCATAAAAAATGCCAGTTTCACTGTCGAGGCCGCCCTCATTCTTCCATTCTTTCTTCTGATCTGTCTGACCATATTTGGCATGTTGAATTTTTACAGCCTATACGTATCAGAAAGTGTAGCCTTAAAAGATAGGGCTGAGAAAACTGCTGTATACGCCTATGAGTCTGACAGGTCTCCGGATTCAGACGGATATCTGACTCTTACCAAACCGGTAAATTATAAGGTTCCCTATTCTCCTGTTCCACTTCCCGCACTTGAAGTCCCATGCTTCGCCAGAGTTCACATCTGGTGCGGGTATCTGGGATCAGGATTTGGCTTTGACAGTAATACAGACAGCGAGATGGTCTACGTCACCGACTATGAAAGTGTTTATCACACAGATCCTTCCTGCAGTCATCTCGACTTACATATATTTACCAAATCTCTCTCAGAAGCAAGGAAATCCAGAAATATAGATGGTGCACGTTATCATCCCTGTGAAAAATGCATTCGCAAAGCAGGTGCTAATCCGCAGGTTTATCTGTCAGAACGCGGAACTGCCTATCACAACAATCTGGAGTGCAGCGGACTGAAAAGGAATGTCCGACTGGTTGAGAAATCAGAGGTTTCCGGTCTCAGACTCTGCAGCAGATGTGGGTCACAAAGCAGACATTAAGGAGGTTATCATGGACTGGATCAATGTAATTACTCTTGCTCTGCTCGCCATCGACAGCTGGGGAGATCTGCGCAGCAGGGAAATCTATCTTTTTCCCACTGTCATCTATGGGATTGCGGGGATTATTCTCAAATTCTGTATGGGGCAGTCTTCCTTATATGAGCTGATCATTCGTATCATTCCCGGATTCTTTCTGCTTCTAGTCGGAAAAGTCAGCGGCGAAAAGATCGGTTATGGAGACGGTCTTGTAATACTGACGCTTGGAATCTGGATCGGTTTCACCGACTGCCTGCTCACACTCACCGGAGGTCTTTTGCTGGCTTTTATCTTCTCAGTCACATTTCTGACCTTAAGGAAATTCAAAGGTGGCACTCAGCTGCCTTTCATACCCTTTTTGTTAATCAGCTATATAGGGAGGCTTTTTGTCCAATGAAGAATAAACATATAATCTGTCATGCTTCTATGTCCGTAGAAGCGGTTTTCGTTGTCCCCTTAGTGCTATTTATACTGTTTTTTCTACTTTCATTTAGCTTCTTTACACATCAGAAAGTCTGGTTCACAGAAGCGGCCTATGAGGCGGCTCTATCTCCTGATTGCGAGGAGGAAAAAGCACACCTCCTGCTGGAAGAGGCTCCTCTTGGCATCGGTACTCCGCATGTCGATGTAAAAAAATATGATCATCACATACAAGTCACTTATCGCGGAAATATATCGGGCACAAGCAAAATCAACTTAAACTATCAGTCATCTGCCGAGACCCAGATCCTGAATCCCGCAGAAATTATCAGGAAAATTAGGGCCGGAAAACAGCTTGCCGAAAAACGCTGAACCAGGCCGAGCTTCCATATATGAAACATGTTAAGAAAGGGTGTGTATAAATGATACATATTGAATATCAAAGAGACTTGAATCACAATTACGTAATCTTGGAAAGTCCCGGGGCCGTGGACACCGGCACTTATCAGGTCAGAATGATTTTGTCCAACGATATCGACGGACTCCTCCACTGCAGTATCCGGGGCGTTGACGGTCAGACATTATACTGCTATGAGATAACCTCCATGCAGTCGTTAAAAAGCGTCTATGAATTCAAAAATATACAGTCGGATTTTCTCATTCATCTTTATGAGCAGATTCTTCATGCTTTAGAACTTATGGAACAGTTTTTATTGAATCTGAATGACCTCATTCTACTTCCGGAATTAATTTTTCTCAGCCCTGAGAGCAATGAGATTAACTTCTGCTTTTTGCCCGGTTATGAGAAAGGTATACAAAAAGAATTACGGGATTTAATGGAATACCTGCTTCCAAAGATTGATCATAAGGATCAGACAGCTGTTACAGCCGGTTATGGTCTGTATCGGGTCATTGCTGAGGAACATTGTGATATCGAAGCTCTAAGAGAAGCACTTAATGTACAGAAAACTTCGGTTGTGCAGCCCGACGTTCTGCCGGATGATCCGGAAGATCAGGAACCTGAAGATATAGAAAGGGAAAAGATCCTGGATGATTTCTTTTCTTCCTCAGATGAAGCTAAAGACGAAGACAGCTTCGATGAAAAAACTCTGGGGATTGGAATCGGTCTGAGCCTGACAGTTTTAATTATCCTGTATAAGATCTTTTCACTGCCTCTGTGGATCTGTCTTGTGATCCTCTGCCTGAGCGGAGGAGGTGCAACGGCAGCATATCTCGTAAAAAGTGGAAAGCTGAAAAAAGGTAATGAAGCCCCCGTTCCTCCTCCCCAAAGAGAAAAGCCGTTCTCTTTCATAAATTCTGACAAAGAAAGGAAAAAGGAAGACAGGAACCTGCCTCCTCTTTATGGTAAAACCGAACTGCTGGGAAATACCCAAACTCACTCCAGCCCACAGCTGATACCTCTGTCCTCTCAAAACGCGGATCCCATTCCTCTGAATAAAGAACTGATACTTGTAGGAAAACTCTCTTCTGCCGTCGATGGAATCATCGACTCCCCTGCAGTCAGCCGGATTCATGCAAAAATCAAAAAAACAGACGGAAGCTACTATATTGGCGATCTCAACTCCCGAAATGGAACTTTCGTAAACGGAAATCCTATAACAGGCGAAGATGAAGTAAAGTTAAACTCAGGTGATGAGGTTACCTTTGCGGATCTGACTTATCGCATTGTGTTCTGAATCAGATCCGCATAATCGGCATCTACCGCTTTTATCAAATCTTCCGGTGAAAGATATAAACTTGTCCCAATTCTGCCGCCGCTGACATATATATTTTCAAAATCCCGGGCAGAAGTATCAATATAAGTAGGAAACTGTCTTTTCATACCGATTGGGCTGCAGCCCCCTCTTACATATCCGGTAAGCTTTGTAATCTCTTTGACCGGAACCATCTGAAGCGACTTTTCTTTGACCTCTTTTGCCGCATGTTTCAGATCAATCTCCCGGTCAACCGGTATGACCAGCACATAATGTTCTTTGCTTTTTCCCTCAAGTACCAGTGTCTTAAACGTCTGATGTATAGGTATTCCTTCTTTTTCTGCCATATGAACGCCATCTATAAACTCATCTGATTCATACTGAACCAGTTCGTATGGGATCTTTTTCTTTTCCAGAATCCTCATGGCATTTGTCTTAACTTCTTTTCCCATGATGTAGCTTACCTCTTTTCAAGTGTTAATCTTCAGACAGACAAGAGCTCCTTTTGTTCTTACTGAATTCTCAAGTATCAGCCTGCCGCCCTGGCTGTTTACAAAAGACTCTGCCATAAACAGGCCCACACCATAGTGATTTCGCGAATTTCTACTCTTATCGCTCTGATAAAACTGCTGTGTTCCTCTTTGTATATCCTCTTGTGTAAATCCGGGACCACTGTCCTCAATCATGAATACGAGCATTTTGTTTTCTTCTTTTATAAATATATGGATTTCTCCACCGGGCGGTGTATATTCCAGTGCATTTGAAAGAAGATTACCCCATACCCGAAGAAGAAGCTGTCTGCTACTATTAATATAATCCGGAAGAGAAGAAATTTCAACCTCCAGGTGCTGATGCTTTCCCGCCGCTGCCGACTTTGCGCATTCTGCAAATTTCATAGCGGCTTGTTTCACGTAATGTCTCATTTCAATGCAAAAAGGACGAGTTTTGCACTCGCCCTGATAAATCATTCGCACAAATATGAAGCTCAGCAAAGTTCCGCCTTCTCTTTTCTGCTGTCAGAAATATAATTTACGACGTACATCATAATTGCAAAAACTGCTGAACCAATAAACATGATTTTAAGCCCCGTGACTTGTAGAATGAGTCCGGACAAACTCGAGAAGACAGGTACGATACATAGAGCAAACATGTTCATGATTGACGCAGCCCTGGAAAGGTAATTCTGCTCAACTACTGCAAACATCTGAGTCTGTATGATAAAAGAAGAAATGGCAATCCCGGTTCCCATCATAAAGTTTCCTACAGCAAGACCCCCATACTGAACAGCTTCTGGCGCAAAAATGATCGCAACAAATATCAGGTATGGGAGCGCCAGAAAGACCCCACTCAGCAGAAAAGCCTTCTTGTCTCCAAGTTTTTCTTTTAATGCCGGGCCAAATAAAGTGCTGACCATTATCCCGACTACAGAACCAATGCCTATCACTCATGCTGTTGCCACCATGAAGCTGATCCTGAACATATGGAACCTGAAATACATTAATAGGAATGAATACAATATTGATCAAACAGGTAAAAATGCAGATATTCACAAGCTGTTTTCTCTTCACCAGATATGAAAATCCCTGTTTTAAATCATTCACTGAATTCGAAAGTGTCATCTTCTCCTGTTCCACCTTTGGCAGATGAAGGGTTACTGAAAAAACACCACAGATCATAAACAGTATGGAATCAATCGCAATTGCACTTCCCAGTCCCAAAAGTCCGATCAGCGCAGGTGCCACTGCAAGACCTAAGACCTCCAATAGTTTTGTCGCAGAAGTCTGAAGCGCAATCCCGGCATCCATATTTTCTTTGTTGAGTATCTTAGGCGTAACACTAGCTGTTGCGGGAGCCCGGAAAGATTCAAAAGAAGAGTTCAAAAATGTAATTATATAAAGCTGCCATCCCCGAATCCATCCTGTCAGATACAAAACAGCAGTCAAGAATGCACATAACCCTCTTCCAAAATCGCAGATAGATAAAATCACTTTTTCGCTCTTATGCTGCGTGACAACGCCCGAAATCATTCCAAAAATCAAATTCGGGAGTCCATTTACAGCAAACAAAGTGGCCACCTGTAAAGTGGAACCCGTGATCTCATAAATCAAAATAGAAAATGCAATCGTGTCAATTCCATCTCCGCACCTCGAGAACATCTGCCCCAACGTACTCTTCCAGTAATTCTTTTCATTCTTCAGCAGTACATATCTACTGCGGCTCAATGCTTCTTCCATCAAAATCCTCCCTGCTATATTGCGTTTCAAATTTTCTTTTCCAAAATGATTCTTTGTTCCTCCATTCCACAGTATTCATAAAACTTAATTGCGTTTTTGTTAAAAGCCCACACCGTCAAATCCATTCGATCTGCTCCTAACTTTCTGCCCTCATTCTCTATCTTTTCTAGCAAATCTCTCCCTATAGATTTTTTTCTATAAGACGGCTTTACATAAATTTCCTGAATATATAAACTTTTATGTTTCATTAATAGAGGGTTCTCCGCCGTATTCTTAATTTCCCCAACTCCATACCCTGCTGCCTTACCGCCTGCCTCTGCTATCATTGCTATACAGTTCTCATCTTCAATCATTTGTATGAAATCTGATTTACTAATCACCGAATCTGTTTTTGCATAAATATCAGATCTGTTCTTTACGTGAAGACTATGTAACCCATTCAGCATAATAGAGATCGCTGTATAATCCTTTTCTTTTATACTACGTATATACATTGTTTTACTCATTTTTCCCTCATAATTTTTTGAAAAAGCTTTGTAGGTGGATATTCATACATCTATATGCATTTTATTATATCACAGCCATCTTGCCATTCGCAATCAGCATCTGTCATGAACCGAAATATCTGATATTGTTATCTCCCTACAACCTATGGTAATATGATGATACAAGGTCAAAAAGTCATGTGTTTCATGCCTGCATGAAAAAACATGAATTTGGAACCCAAACAAACATGAGAATGCAGTCCGATAAAGACATAGAAAAAATAATGAGAGAAACCAAGAAAGGAAAATAAGAAAGATGACACGAGTTCGTAACAAGATTCCTCCGGTTGGTATGAGAATGATTAAATCAGCTGTTGCTGTTTTTATTTGCTTTGTCATTAATTTGATCCTGGGCGGAACACGTGATATCATACAATCGATTATCGCCGCGTGTATCTGTATTCAATCGCGGATGGATTACAGTGCCAGAACCGGATTCGAAAGAATCGCCGGCACTCTGATCGGTGCTGTCTTTGGATACGGAATTGCTCTGCTGCTACGTTTCTTTCCTCATATGGAGGCTTTTGGCGGACTTCCAAAATACATCATCATTTCCCTTGCTGTTGTGCCTGTCATCTATACAAGCGTCCTTTTAAAATTAAACAACTCTGCAATCATGGGATGCGTAGTCCTCTTCTCCATGACCTTAGGTCCCGTGGGCAATGATCCGATTGCCTATGCATTAAACCGTGTTGTAGATACATTAATTGGAATCGTGGTGGCAATTGGAGTCAACTACTTCGAACTGCCCCATCACCATAACAATGATACCCTGTTTATCTCCGGTCTGGACGACACGCTCTTGAATATGAATGAGTCATTAACCCCTTACAGCAAAATAGAATTAAACCGTATGATATCTGAGGGTGCGAAGTTCACAGTCTTTACAAACCGCACACCTGCTTCTCTCGTTGAAGTAATCAGAGATATAGACTTGCACCTCCCTGTCATTGCCATGGATGGCGCTGTCCTCTATGATGTACGAGAAAATGAATATTTAAAACTATACATGATCTCAGGCGGAACTGTTGGTAAACTGCTCACTTTCTTTGAATCACAGAATGTGAACTGCTTCATCAACACCTTTATCGGAGGTATTGCTGTAACTTTCTGTCCCGAACGTATGACGGTAACAGAAGAAAATGAATATCTCTTCTTCCGAAAGTCACCTTACCGTCAGTATGTACATACCGCATTTCCCGACAAACACGAAGCCGTCTATATCTATGTTTTTTCCGATCACGACACAATAACTGCGCTTAAGGAAAATCTATGTCAACAGGACTTTTCCAAAAAGCTCAAAATGAAAATCGTTCCCTCGAAAGAATTTCCCGGAAACGACTACCTGCGTATCTACAGTAGAAATGCATCAAAAAGAAACATGATCGAATATCTGAAAGAATATATAGGTGTGGATAAAGTAATTACCTTCGGAGATTCAGCTTCAACTGCAGATATTGTAATCCACGATGAAGATACGAATAAAGTGATTAAAACAATGCGCCAACTATATCGGCCGCTGGGACTTAAAAAGAAAAAGTAAAAGCACCGCCCCCGGTGCTCTTTATCGTCATCGAAAACAGTGCTTTCAGTGCGCCTTCAGGGACTCGAACCCTGGACAAATAGATTAAGAGTCTACTGCTCTACCAGCTGAGCTAAAAGCGCATTCATTTGTTATTTTTGGAATGCAAATATTATTATAATAGACTGACAGGAAAAAATCAACCCTTTTTTACTTTTTTTTATCTTTTCTGTCATTTGCGATTTTTTCCAGGGATTTTTCCAATTCACCTATCGATTTAAGTATGACAGGATTATTTCCTTTTTTCGCATTTAACTGGTAGCCTAACTCCTCCACCTTACTTTTTAATTTTGATCTCTTCATATAGAATAACCTCCGGCATAACCTTTGACCTATTGTTTGGATCCCAAGATGCAGATGATACACGGATTGTTACGC
>DHNM01000042.1:0-5662 GCA_002409525.1 Eubacterium sp. UBA5416
TTATTCGAGCCTAAAGACTTTGTACGAATATTCTTAATTCCGGACATTTCTATTACAGCACGTGTAGGTCCTCCTGCGATTACTCCAGTACCATCGGGAGCTCTCTTAAGCAGTACGTTGGAACTGCCATACTTACCAATCACATCGTGTGTGATACTGTTGTGTTCATCTGTTGCAACAGTAATCAGATTCTTTGTAGCATCTTCTTTTCCCTTGCGAATTGCTTCAGGAATTTCTGCTGCCTTTCCAAGGCCTGCACCAACATGTCCGTTGTGGTCACCTACAACTACTAAAGCAGTGAAACGGAAGTTACGACCACCTTTAACAACCTTGGTAACACGTTTGATAGATACGACTTGCTCTTCCAGTTCTAACTGACTGGCATCAATGATTGTATGTCTCATGTGTTCTTTTCCTTCCTTTCCTAGAATTTCAAGCCTGCTTCGCGGGCTCCATCTGCTAATGCCTGAACTTTACCCTGGTATATGAACCCGCTTCTATCGAAAACGACTTCACTGATACCTGCGTCTACTGCTTTCTTTCCAATTACGTTTCCCAGATGTGCTGCTGCTTTGACATCATTGGTTTTCTCTAATTCCGCTTTTACATCTTTCTGAAGAGTAGAAGCAGAAACCAGGGTATTGCCAACAGTATCGTCAATAACCTGAGCATACATATGATTGTTGCTCCTGAACACACAAAGGCGTGGTTTAGCAGCGGTACCAGCAATATGATTACGCATTCTTCTATGCTTTTTCCGGCGAACTTGCGCTCTTGATACTTTATTAATCATTTCCACACTCTCCTTATTTATTTCTTACCGGTTTTACCGACTTTACGTCTGATGACTTCATCCGTGTACTTGATTCCCTTTCCCTTATAAGGTTCAGGTCTTCTCTTATCTCTGATTTCAGCAGCGTATTGGCCAACTTTTTCTTTGTCGGTACCTTTTATGGTAATTTTGTTTCCGTCTACAATGGATTCTAATCCTTCTGGATCATTCATTTCTACCGGATGAGAGTAGCCTAATGTCAATACCAGCTTCTTGCCCTTTTTTGCGGCTCTATAACCTACACCGTTAACCTCGAGGGTTTTCTCAAAACCGTCTTTAACGCCGATTACCATATTTGAAATCAGTGTTCTGGTCAAACCGTGTAATGATTTCATCTTTTTCAAATCGTTTGGTCTGGTAACAACTACCTTTCCATCTTCCAACTTAATTCCCATTTCAATCGGAAGGGACCTCTCAAGTGTTCCTTTTGGTCCTTTAACTATTACATCATTGTTCTCTTTAATTTCGACTGTTACGCCTTCCGGAACAACGACTGGCTGTCTTCCAATACGTGACATACCAAATTCCTCCTATAACTTAGATTTTCGGAAGAGATTACAATATAGCACTAACCTCTTCTGTTTTCAGTACTTCTAATCTATTACGGGTGAGTTCACTCACAGAGTGACGTTGCTTTAACGGGTGAGTTCGTTCAACTAAGCTCATGCCTCGCATTCGCTAAGGTTCGTGAACGACCTCGCACTAAGCTCTGTCTTCGCCTATCGGCTCGCCACTCGCTAAGTTGCTTTAACGGGTGAGTTCGTTCAACTAAGCTTATGCTTCGCATTCGCTAAGGTTCACGAACGACCTCGCACTAAGCTCTGTCTTCGCCTATCGGCTCGCCACTCGCTAAGTTGCTTTCGGTCACCACACAAATGCCAGTACTTCTCCGCCGACATTCTGTTTTCTGGCTTCTTTGTCAGTGATTACGCCCTTGTTCGTAGAAATTATTGCTACGCCCAAACCGCCAAGCACTCTCGGAAGCTGGTCTCTATTTACATAGACTCTAAGTCCCGGTTTTGAGATTCTCTTTAATCCGGTAATAATCTTTTCGTTTTTATCTACACCATATTTTAATTTAACATGAATTGTTTTATAGCTTCCCTCATTAATAATATCATATTTAACAATATAACCTTCATCAACAAGGATATCAGCAATAGCGATTTTCATTTTTGATGCCGGAATATCTACGGTATCATGCTTTGCAGTATTTGCGTTACGAATTCTTGTAAGCATATCTGCAATAGGATCACTCATTGTCATTGTTTTTCCTCCTTCTATTTCTATCCTAAAACGGGTAAGGGTAAGTTCGTTCAACTAAACTCGTACCTTGTACTCGTTAAGGTTCACGAACGACCTCGCACTAAGCTCTGTCTTCGCCTGCGGCTCGCCAGTCGCTAAGTTGCTTTAACGGGTAAGTTCGTTCAACTAAACTCGTACTTCGTACTCGTTAAGGTTCACGAACGACCTCGCACTAAGCTCTGTCTTCGCCTGCGGCTCGCCAGTCGCTAAGTTGCTTTCGGTCACCAGCTGGCCTTTTTAACTCCCGGGATCTGACCCTTGTATGCTAACTCGCGGAAACAGATTCTGCAGATTCCATATTTTTTTAAGTATCCATGTGGACGACCACATATTCTGCAGCGGCTGTATGCTCTTGTAGAGTATTTCGGTGCACGCTGCTGTTTAATTTTCAACGACTTTTTAGCCATGTTTCCTCCTTATTTAGCAAACGGCATATTGAACTGTGTCAATAATTCTCGAGCTTCTTCATCTGTCTTCGCAGTTGTCACGAAGATGACATCCATACCACGAACTTTATCAACCTGATCATACTCGATTTCAGGGAAGATTAACTGTTCTTTAATACCAAGAGCATAATTACCTCTTCCGTCAAATGCATTCGGATTTACACCACGAAAATCACGTACACGCGGCAGTGCCAGGTTAACCAGGCGATCGAGGAATTCATACATTCTCTCACCTCTCAAGGTGACCTTGCATCCAATAGGCATTCCTTCTCTGATCTTGAAGTTTGCAACAGATTTTTTTGCCTTGGTAAGCACAGGTTTCTGACCTGAGATTGCCGTGAGATCGCTGACTGCAGCGTCTAATACCTTTGCATTCTCTTTTGCCTCACCAACACCCATGTTAATAACGATCTTTGAAAGTTTCGGCACTTCCATAACATTCTTGTATTCAAATTTTTTCGTCAACGCATCAACAATTTCATTGTTGTAGCTATCATGTAATCTACTCACTGTTTTTTGGCCTCCTCTCTTTCTTAATCGATTACTTCGCCTGTTGCTTTCGCAACACGGACCTTTTTGTCTCCATCCATCTTGTAACCTATTCTTGTAATTTTTCCATTCTGAAGATACATCACATTAGAAATATCAAGCGGAGATTCTTTTGAAATAATACCACCATGCTGGTTTGACATAGAAGGTTTCTCATGTTTCGTCACCATATTGATGCCTTCAACCAGGACTTTCCCTTTTTTAACAGAAAGGACTTTTCCCTCTTTGTCTTTATCTTTTCCGGCGATTACTCTAACAGTATCACCCTTTTTTATTTTAACTGCCATGTCTGACCTCCTATAATACTTCAGGAGCTAAAGAAACAATCTTCATGAATTGTTTCTCACGAAGCTCTCTGGCTACTGGCCCAAAAATACGGGTTCCTCTTGGAGTCTTGTCATCTTTGATAATAACGGCTGCGTTTTCATCAAATTTGATATAAGAACCATCCTTACGACGGCTGCCTTTTACAGTGCGAACAACAACGGCTTTTACGATATCACCTTTTTTTACAACGCCGCCTGGTGTTGCATCTTTGACCGAAGCAACAATAACATCTCCGATGTTTGCATATCTTCTTGTTGAGCCGCCTATAACGCGTATGCAGAGGATTTCCTTTGCCCCAGTATTATCAGCGACTTTTAATCTACTTTCCTGCTGAATCATCCTAGCGTCCTCCTTATTTTGCTTTCTCTAAGACTGAAACCAGTCTCCATCTCTTATCCTTAGATAACGGTCTGGTCTCCATAACCTTCACGGTATCGCCAGTTTTGCATTCATTATTCTCATCGTGCGCTTTTAATTTATACGTTTTTTTCACGATCTTTTTGTAAAGCGGATGTTTTACGTGATCTACAATTGCAACGACAATCGTCTTATCCATCTTATCACTGACGACCTTGCCGACAAGTGTTTTTCTCAGCTTTCTTTCTTCCACGGTTCTGGTACTCCTTTCCAGTATTTCAGTTCACTGCTTTGGCTTTCTCAGCAATCACAGTCTGAATTCTTGCAATATTTTTCCGAACATCTTTGATTCTGCTCGTATTTTCCAATTGATAGGTTGCATTCTGAAATCTCAAATTGAAGAGTTCCTTCTTAGCAGCTACTAATTCATCGTTTAATTCTGCAGCTGATTTTGACTTTAAATCTTCTACATACTTATTAATTTTCACTGTTATCACCGCCTTCTAAGTCTGCACGAGAAACAATTTTACATTTGCACGGTAACTTATGCATAGCAAGGCGTAATGCTTCACGGGCTGTCTCTTCTGAGACACCTGCTATTTCGAACAATACACGGCCTGGCTTTACAACTGCTACCCAGTATTCAAGAGCGCCTTTGCCGGAACCCATACGAGTTTCTGCAGGTTTTGCAGTTACTGGCTTATCCGGGAATATTTTAATCCAGACTTTCCCGCCACGTTTAATAAAACGAGTCATAGCGACACGGGCAGCCTCTATCTGATTTGATTTGATCCAGCAAGGTTCAGTAGCGATCAGCCCATAATCGCCATAGCTGATTTTGTTTCCCCTTAAAGCCTTGCCTTTCATAGATCCACGAAATTGTTTACGACGTTTTACTCTCTTTGGCATTAACATAATTATTTACCGCTCCCTTCCTTATCTCCTTTGGTTGGAAGTATTTCGCCATTGTAGACCCACGCTTTTACGCCAACTTTTCCGTAAGTTGTGTCTGCTTCTGCGAAACCGTAGTCGATATCTGCGCGTAATGTCTGCAGCGGGATTGTACCCTCACTGTAAAACTCTGTACGAGCCATATCAGCTCCACCAAGGCGGCCGGATACTGATGTTTTGACGCCTTGCGCTCCAGCTCTCATCGTTCTCTGCATCGTGGACTTCATAGCACGGCGGAAGGAAATACGATTTTCTAGCTGAAGGGCGATGTTCTCTGCTACAAGCTGAGCATCACGATCCGGTTTTTTAACTTCTCTGATATCAACGATCAGCTTTTTGTCTGTATATTTTTTGAGTTCGTTTTTTGTTTTATCTATTTCAGATCCGCCTTTGCCAATGACAATGCCGGGTTTTGCTGTATAGATAATCACTTTTGCTCTGCCAGACGCCCTCTCAATTTCAATTCTTGAAATTCCTGCGCCATATAATTTCCTTTTTAAAAAGTTTCTGATATTATAATCTTCAACTAAATAATCGGCGAAATCTCCTTCTGCATACCATTTTGAATCCCAGTCTTTGATGACTCCGACTCTGATGCCATGTGGGTTAACTTTCTGTCCCATTATTACCCTCCTTATCTTTCATCTAACACGATAGAGATATGACTGTTTCTCTTTTCGATCCGATACGCTCTGCCCTGTGCTCTAGGTTTAATTCTCTTCATAATGGGTGCTTTATTCGCGTAGCACTCTGCTATATAGAGATTTTCTTTACTTAATCCGTTATTATTTTCAGCGTTTGCAGCAGCGGATTCCAGCAGTTTTTTGATTACACTTGAAGCGTATCTCGGGTTATAGGTCAGGATGCCGAGTGCAGTCTCAACATCTTTTCCACG
>DHNM01000042.1:5920-14382 GCA_002409525.1 Eubacterium sp. UBA5416
TGTCCTTTAGCCATGATTAGTAGGCCTCCTTTCAATCCCGTAAGGGGTTTTGTCACTAGCGAATTGCAGTTTTCTTTTCGTCCCTGCTATGTCCTCTATAAGTTCTGGTTGCAACGAACTCTCCAAGCTTGTGGCCGACCATATCTTCTGTAATATAAACCGGAACATGTTTTCTGCCGTCGTGAACAGCGACTGTGTGTCCGACAAATGACGGGAATATAGTAGACCGTCTTGACCATGTCTTAATTACTGTTTTATCTCCGGACTTATTTGCAGCGTCTATTTTCTTCAGTAGACTTTCGTCTGCAAACGGTCCCTTTTTCAGTGAACGAGCCATTCAATTAACCTCCTTATTTAGATAAAGATTTTCCATCTCTTCTTCTGATGATATATTTATTGGAATGCTTATTTTTCTTTCTTGTCTTATAGCCAAGAGCAGGTTTGCCCCATGGTGTGTTAGGTCCCGGTAAGCCGACAGGAGCTTTTCCTTCACCACCACCGTGTGGATGGTCATTCGGGTTCATAACAGATCCGCGAACTGTCGGGCGGATGCCCATATGACGTTTACGTCCGGCTTTACCGATTGTAATCAGACTGTGGTCACCATTTCCTACTCTTCCGATTGTAGCTCTGCACTCGATCGGAACCATTCTCATCTCACCTGAAGGAAGACGAAGTGCTGCATATTTTCCCTCTTTGGCCATAAGCTGGGCTCCGTTTCCCGCTGAACGAACCATCTGTCCGCCTTTGCCGACATGGAGCTCGATATTGTGTACCATCGTTCCAACCGGAACGTGTGATAATGGCAGGCAGTTCCCTACACGGGCTTCAGCGTTTGGACCATTCAAGATCTTTGTTCCTACTTTTAGTCCCGCAGGAGCAAGGATATATGATTTTTTCCCGTCTGCATAGCAGATCAGAGCAATGTTTGCCGTTCTGTTCGGATCATACTCTATAGCTTTCACAACTGCCGGTACATCATCTTTTGTTCTTTTAAAATCGATAATTCTATACTGTCTTCTTCCCTTGCCTTCACGATGTCTAACTGTAATCTTACCCTGGTTGTTACGTCCAGAATTATTGTTCAGAGACGTCAGCAGAGATTTCTCCGGTGTGGTTTTCGTAATCTCGGAGAAATCAGAAGTAGTCATATGTCTTCTGGAAGGTGTATATGGGCTAAAACTTTTGATTCCCATTATAATAACTCCTTTCTTATTTCTGTTTTAATTTTACAGGCCCTCAAAGAGCTCAATGTCCTTGCTGTCCTCGGTCAGAGAAACGATTGCCTTTTTAGTTTTGGCTGTCTTGCCGACAACTGTTCCGCGGCGTTTTTTCTTTCCAATTGTATTCATGGTATTAACGTTTTTGACTCTGGTGCCTTCGAACATCTTTTCAACAGCATCTTTGATCTGAGTTTTGTTTGCTTCCGGATGTACTAAAAATGTGTATTTTTTCTCACCCATGGAGCTCATGCTCTTCTCGGTCACAACCGGTTTTAAGATCACGTCATAATAATTCAGTTTTGCCATTATGCGTACACCTCCTCAATAGATGCAACACTTGCTTTCGTTGTGATTACAGTGTTGTATTTCAGCAGGTCATATACATTCAATGCATTCACAGTTGTAGTTGATACTCCCGGAAGGTTTCTCGCTGATAATACTATATTTTCATTTTCTTTTCCAACAACAAGAATCGCATTGGATACATTTAAATTTTCCAGAACTTTCTTCATATCTTTTGTCTTAACCTGATCCAGTTTCAGTTCATCGAGGACGATAAGATTCTTCTCCTGAACTTTGCTTGTCAGTACCGACAGAAGAGCAGCTCTTTTTTCTTTCTTATTCATTTTAAAGGAATAATCTCTCGGTGTCGGGGCAAATACAACTCCACCGCCTGTCCACTGTGGCGCTCTGATGGATCCCTGCCTTGCATGACCGGTTCCCTTCTGTCTCCATGGCTTTCTTCCTCCGCCCCTTACTTCGGAACGTGTTTTAGCCTTCTGTGTTCCCTGACGATTGTTTGCAAGCTGCAGCACAACTGCCTGATGTACCAGGTGCTCTTTAATCTCTGCACCAAATACCGTATCATTCAGTTCAACGGTGCCAACTTCCTTGCCTTCCATATTTAAAACAGATACATTTGACATCTGTTAGTCCTCCTTCCCGTTATTTTGCGGTCTTCACTGTTTCCTTAATCGTTACCAGTGCTTTCTTAGGTCCTGGGACAGATCCTTTTATCAGTAACAGATTATTATCAGAATCAACACGAACGATTTCAAGATTCTGAACAGTGATCTGCTTGTTGCCCATATGTCCAGGCATCTTCTTTCCTTTAAATACCTTGCTCGGATCAGATGCTGAACCATTGGATCCCGCATGGCGATGAAATTTGGAACCGTGAGCCATAGGTCCTCTGGATTGATTATGTCTCTTAATGGCGCCCTGGAATCCTTTACCTTTGGAAAAAGCAGTCGCATCGACTTTATCGCCTGCTTCAAAAATATCCGCCTTGATTTCCTGTCCTAATTTATAATTTTGGGCATCGTCAAATTTGAATTCCTTTAAGAATCTTCTATAAGATACTTCAGCCTTATCAAACTGACCTTTCATTGGTTTATTGACAAGTTTCTCTCTCTTGTCAGCAAAACCAACCTGAACTGCACTGTAGCCGTCGTTATCCTGTGTCTTTATCTGAGTAACGGCACAAGGACCGGCCTGCAATACAGTTACCGGAATAACCGTTCCATCTTCATTAAAGATCTGAGTCATTCCAACTTTTGCAGCTAAAATTGCTTTCTTCATTCTTTTACCTCCTGTTGTTCTACAGCGGAGCACCGTATGTTCACGGGGCTCATCCTAGCACAGTTGATATAAGTGGAACACTATAACCCATACGGGATGTTGATTCCTGCGAATGTGTTTCTTCTATATCAAAATAACTTAGGATTTTTTCAATCAGTAAACGCTTATTTTGTTTTCATTTTGATGTCAATGTAGACACCCGCCGGCATCTCAAGACGCGATAATGCATCAACTGTCTTCTGTGTCGGCGCAATGATATCAATCAGTCGCTTGTGAGTTCTGCGTTCAAACTGCTCTCTGGCATCTTTATACTTGTGTACAGATCTCAAAACAGTAACAACTTCCTTCTTCGTAGGAAGCGGAACCGGTCCGCTCACAGTTGCTCCATTCTTTTTCACAGTCTCAATAATCTTTGATGCAGATGCATCCACCAATTGATGTTCATAAGCCTTTAATGTGATTCTCATTACTTGACTTGCCATAAAAAAAGTCGCCTCCTTATTCGCACTTTTCGAGTACGACAAGTGGTGACTGTACACTTCTCCGTGTGTGTCCTAATTGCTCACATACGCATTCCACATGAAGTGGACTATTCTCTTTGTACAGTGACTTGTCGCCAGTTTCATAACTTGACATTCGCTCCACGGAAAACCTGCCAGCTAAGCAGCAACCTCACGCTTCCACGCTATCAATGTCACAACAGAGCTATTATACTAGGTTTTTCCCCATAATGCAAGAACTTTTTTTAAAAAGTATAAAATAATGGTATCCCTGCCGGATTTATATCTCTTTCGGTCGGGATACCATTACTTATACTATAGGACATCGGAATAATCGATAAGCGTTATTCCTTCCTCTTCGTCCCTGATAATCTTCGGATCATCACCATCTTCATGTGCCTTTTGCAGAATCTCTTCCGCTGTCATCGAAGGTATGGCCAGTATTTTATGTTCTGCAGGAGTCTGCTCGTCATCGTCATCTTCATCTTCATTTTCAGACTTGGATATTGATTCTGATTCCGGTAATTCAGTTTCCTGACCCGGTTTAGATTCCTGCTTTGACTCTGTTTCCAATTTCTGTTCAGGTTCCTGCTGCATATCTTCATCTCCACCGTCAGCCTTGCGGCCTGCATCTGCCTCTTTTTCCAGTGCCGCCTGAATCGCCACTGTAAAATCATCATCAGTTTCAGAAATTGATGACTTTTCTTCTAAATCATCTACAGGTTCCAAGATCAGTTCCTGAATTTCTTTCTCCACATCCGACGTCTCTTCTGTGTCATCAGGATTTATCTCGTCCTCAGTAATATTATCTATACCATCATCCTGTGAAGGCGCTGCCGCATTCTCATCGGGCTCATCATCATTCTGAGTTTCTTTTTCAGTATCGTCCTTCTGAACACTTTCACTCTCATCATTCTCCTGATCGTCTTCATCATTATTCTTCCAGATTTCAGAAAGGATAAATAAGATCACAAGAAAAGCAATCATAAGCGCAAGGATAATTCTTCCCTCAAATGTCTGTATGGCTATGGCCAGATACCCGATTGCCGGTACCGTAAGCAGTACTTTTTCACCATTGTCCCGGAGCGTAATTTTCTCTGACTTATTCTTACCATTCCTGAGAGTATAATTTCCAGTTCCCGGATCAGCCTTTGTAATCTCTGAAATATATATAGAAGAACCTGAGGAGCGAAGCAGGCTGTCACCTTTATTCAGCTCATCAAGCTTGACTTTTTTTGCATATACTACCGAACCTGAGTTTAGATTCGTATCCGTAATATCGTTACCAATGATCGTTGTAGATATGCCGGCAAACTGTGGCACAATCAGTGCCACGCCGCTAAGCAGGAGACAGATCATGCACAGATTAACAATAAAGCGCAAAAATTTAGACATTCATATTTCTCCTTGGTTTCTTTCATCGTCAATCGAAACGGGCTGTTACATGATCGCAACAGCCCTTGTATTAGGTGCCTTCGCACCTTTTGACCCTTGTATCATCATTTATTGGTCAGATATTCTTCCACACTTTTCATAGCTTCTTCTTCATCCGAGC
Source organism: Eubacterium sp. UBA5416 (assembly GCA_002409525.1). Lineage (GTDB taxonomy): Bacteria > Bacillota > Clostridia > Lachnospirales > Lachnospiraceae > Novisyntrophococcus. The sequence continues at coordinate 10,780 of DHNM01000042.1, forward strand.
CATCTGCTGTCAGCGTAACCTTTTCACCGGTATCCAGGCCTAACGCCATCATACCCATGATACTTTTGGCATTGATTTTCTTTCCGGGAATCTCGAGATAGATATCACTGCTAAACTGGCTGGCCACCTGTACAAGTAGTGCCACAGGTCTTGCTTCCATTCCGGTTGACAGTTTAATGGTAATAGGTTTCCTAATCATAATAATTCTCCTCCTTGCTTCCTCTTAGCTCCTCTGCTAGATTGCTCAACTTTCTTAGTCTATGATTCACACCCGATTTTCCCACCTGCGGACTAAGCATCATGCCTAGTTCTTTCAGTGATGCTTCCGGGTATTGAAGCCTTAATTCTGCAACTTCCTCCAGGCCAGCGCTTAAGGTTGAAAAGCCGACATTGTCTCTGATATATGTAATATCCTCGATCTGCTTTACCGCTGCATTCACGGTTTTACTGATGTTCGCCGCCTCACAGTTCACCTGACGATTGACACTGTTTCTCATTTCTTTGAGTATTCTGATATTTTCCAGATTTAAAAGGGAGACATTTGTCTCCATAAGTCCAAGCAGTGAAACAATATGCGATCCCTCTTTTACATATACCACATAATGATTCTTTCGCTTCACAACCTTTGCATCGATATCAAAGCCGCAGATTAAATCTGCAAGCTGCTCTGCCTTCCATGAAGTTGCACATACAATCTCGTAATGATAAAAGCGATGCGGATCACTGATCGAACCGGCTGCCAGAAATGCACCTCTCAGGAAGGCCCGCCTGCAGCAGTCATTCTGAACGATAACACTGTGCTTTAATGTAGGATTAACGATAAGATTCATATTCTCATCCAGCATTTTTGCCGCCATAAGAACTCTGAGCGTATCCTGATCATCCGGCAGGATAACCACATACGTCCTGATTCTTCTCTTATTATCACTCCTGCGAACTACATTTTCTGCTTCTATCTTAAATGTTTTTTGTAATAAAGTAAAGAGTTTTCTGGCAACATACAGATTTTCTGTCTGTATCCGGATAGAAAAATGATCATTTGCTGTGATCTTAACATGTCCGCTGTACATTAAAATAGCCGCAGTTTCAGCAATCCGACAATGTCTCGCCTTCGGTATATGTGTGGATAATTCCTCTTTCACATCTTTGGAAAAAGACATCTTCTAGCCCTTCTTTCGATACATATCTTTCTCAATATCACGATGTTCCAGACTCAGGCCATAACCTTCGCTTTTTTTCAGGCGACGGTAAAGTTCTTCTGCGAGTGTCACAGAGCGATGTTTTCCCCCTGTACATCCGACCGCTATGATCAGCCGGTTTTTACCTTCATTGATATAATTGGGGATTAAGAAGCGTATCATATCTTCCAGTTTATCCAGAAAGACAAGCGTATTGTCAAACCCCATCACATAGTCGTGAACTTCTTTATTTAAACCGTTTTTTGGTCTTAAGTCATCGATATAGTATGGATTAGGAAGAAAACGGACATCGAATACCAGATCGGCATCGGAGGGTATTCCATACTTAAATCCAAAAGACAATACAGTAATAATGAGACTGTTAAATTCCTGATTACATACAAAGATCTTATCCAGCTCTGCCTTTAGTTCTCTGGTCAGAAGCTGACTCGTATCCAAAATATAGTCAGCCTGTTTTTTTAAGAATTCGAGTCTTTTTCTCTCTCTTTTAATTCCGGCATCCACCCTGCCGCCGCCGGCCAGAGGATGTGCCCGCCTTGTTTCCTTATAGCGTTTGACAAGAGATTCATCCTTCGCATCCAGAAAAAGTATCTCATATTCGATTCCAAGGATACTCATATGTTCCAGAACACTCTGCAGATCTCCGAGGGCCTGGCCGCTGCGGACATCAATCCCCATCGCCGCTTTCTGGATGCCTCCCTGTGCGCCGTCTAAGATGAGCTGGGCAAACTTTTCAACCAGCGAAATCGGAAGGTTATCTACACAAAAGTAGCCCATATCCTCCAGCATCTTAAGTGCCGTACTCTTACCGGCTCCGGACATTCCCGTCACTATAACAAAACGCATGTGTACGATCTCCTAATCAAACTTTCCCAACAGCTTCACTTCAGGTTCCAGTAATACACCGGATTTCTCATGGACAATTCTGCGAACATCCGAAATCAGCTGATAAATCTCAGAAGCATTGGCATGATCCTTATTAATCACAAATCCGCAGTGTTTCTCAGATACGCACGCACCTCCGACGCAGTAGCCGCAAAGTCCACTGTCCATGATAAGTTTTCCGGCAAAATATCCTTTGGGTCTCTTAAATGTACTCCCCGCACTCGGATACTCAAGCGGCTGTCTGGCTGCCCGCCTCCTTTGTAAATCTTCCATGAGAATACGAATTTCATCTTTGTCTTTCGCCTGTAGGTTTAGGGCAGCCTCCAGAACAATATAATTCATTTCCTTAATCACACTGGTCCGATAGCCAAGATGAAGCTCTTCCGCAGTAAGGCTTGTGATATTGCCTGTCCCATCCATGACAGTGGCCCCCGCAAGGACTTGTTTCATCTCCCCGCCATAAGCTCCGGCATTCATCATAACAGCCCCCCCCAGAGTACCGGGAATCCCTGAGGCGAATTCAAATCCACCAAGCGATGCTTTCTGAGCTCTTGCAGCTATTCTGGAAAGCAGAGCACCCGAGAGTGCCCTGATCTGGTTGCCTTCAATTGCAATATCATCAAAATTCTGATACATCTGTATGATAACTCCATCATATCCCTGATCCGAGACCAGCAGATCACTGCCACGTCCAAGAATGAACCAAGAAAGTTCATATTCCCGACAGACCTGTAGGATCTGTGAAATCTCAGATACCGTGTGCGGGCAGATATAATATCGGGCGGGTCCTCCCGCACGAAAAGTGGTATGCATTTTCATCGGTTCGTATTCTTTTACGTTTGATTCTCCTGTTATGTCATAAAAACGCTTTTTGATATCCTCCGCCATAAACCATTCATAACCTCATTTCCGGAAATACTTTAAGGGTCAAGACACTTCTGACCCTTTGTTTTCTTAAGCCCCCCGGGGCTTTAATATTTAGATTATACTATCGGTTGGAAAAAAACGCAACTGTGACATTTGGTTTTCAGTCTTTCATCTTCGGTTTGAACACGAGGCTTGCCAAATATCCGAAGATTAATGCTCCGCTGGTTCCGGCCGCACCGGCTCTTAGTCCACCTGTAAAGAGGCCGATAAATCCCTGCTTGTCGACTGCCTCTTTGACTCCCTGATAGAGCAGATGACCGAAACCAAGAAGTGGAACGCTGGCTCCCGCCTTCGCATAATCGGCAAATGGATCATAAAGATTTAAAAAGCTCAAAACTGCACCGGAGCAAACCAGAAGCACCATGATTCGTCCGGGCATCATCTTTGTTTTCTCAAGCAGTATCTGGCAAAATGCACAGATCAATCCTCCTACCCAGAATGCATTTATATAATCCATAATCTTTATTTCTCCTTTCCCACATATTCCAAGACAACGCCCTGAGCAATTCCCGGAACTGATTGTCCTTCAAAAAAGCTCACCTTAGACATCAAAGCCCCGGTAGGAACGAAGAGGATTCTCTGCCACCCTCCT
>DHNM01000059.1:0-14649 GCA_002409525.1 Eubacterium sp. UBA5416
AATTATCAGATGGAATGGGAAGTCAGAGGAACCAACGGTTTTGCCGCCGAACAGGGACTCGGTGTTTTTAACGGGGACCTGGGGATTATTCGTGAAATCAATCCATTTGCGGAAACATTAACCGTGGAATATGATGAGCACCGATTTGTGGAATACATATTCAAACAGCTCGATGAGCTGGAACTTGCCTATGCCACAACGATACATAAAGCGCAGGGAAGTGAATATCCGGCAGTGATCATCCCGCTTCTGGGCGGTCCGAGGATGCTCATGACCAGGAACCTGCTTTATACAGCGGTGACCAGGGCCAGAAAATGTGTAATACTGGTAGGTAGTGACGTCACCTTTCAGGCTATGATCAACAATCACAAAATTGAGAATCGATATACAACACTTGCAGAACGTATAGAAGAGTTCGAATGATATACACGGGTCAGAGGGAGAAGAGCTTTCGGGGAGAAAGGATTCCTATGAACCTATTAGATATCTTATACCCAAAGCATTGCGCTTTGTGTGACCGTGTGGTCACCGGCCGGGAATACCCGGTGTGTTTCTCATGCAGAAATGAACTAAAGCCAATAGACGGTCCCAGATGCATGCGCTGCAGCAAACCTATAGAGAACGAGACGGAAGAGTTTTGTCTGGACTGTAAAAGACATCACTTCTCCTATGACAGTGGGTTTGCTGTTTTTTTATACTCTGGAAAGCTGAAAGATTCTGTCTTGAGATTTAAATATGCGGGAAGACAGGAGTATTCCGGATTTTATGGACAGATGATGAATCTTTTTGCATCCGGGCAGGTGAAACGCTGGAATCCGGATGTCCTGATGCCGGTCCCCGTCCATCGGGCAAAACTTGCAAAAAGGGGATATAACCAGGCTCAGGTATTGGCGGAGACTTTAGGCAAGATGTGGAATATTCCGGTTGACGGTAAAACCCTGAAGAGAAAGAAAAATACACGGGCACAAAAAGAACTGGATCCGAAAGAGAGAAAGCGAAATCTGAGAGAAGCTTTTGTACTGGAAGGCAAAATAAATTATCACACGGTAATTCTCATAGATGATATTTATACCACAGGAAGCACTGTGGATGTTCTGGCGGGACTGCTGAAGACAAATGGTGTGAAAAAGGTGTGTTTTCTGACTCTGTGTATCGGAAAAGGCTTTTAAATACCTTTTCATAAGCCATAAAATATGGTACAATATCATATGAATTATTGAGAATAAGAGGTGTCTATGATAAGTAAAGAGAGAATAGCGTTGATGACGGATTTATCCCTCTTTGAAAAGAGGGAAGAAAAGAGATATCTGAGAATCAGTAAATATTACCGCAGTGATTACATTGGAATTTCTCTGCTTAAAAATTTCTTTACTGTTACAATTGCTTATGTTCTGATCCTTTTGCTGATTTCCATCTGTGAGATGGATCATGTCATGTATAAGTTAAGTGAGATAAAGTTCAGACCGCTGACATTGAGAATGGTTGTGGGATATATTCTTTTACTGGCGGCCTACAGTGTCATAACCTATATCATCTCTTCAGTTCGCTATAAAGAGGCTAAAAAGGGCGTAGAGACTTATGAAGAAGATTTAAAAAAGCTGGAACGTCTTTATAAAAAAGAGTCGGGTCAGGCCAGACATAAAAGACCGGGAGGAAATCGTTCATGAGCACAATGTTGGAATGGAAAGAAAAGACGCTGGATTTTTACGATAAATACAGGCAGTACGTTCAGCTGATATTGAAATTCGTATTGGCGTTCATTGTGTTCCTGACGATTAATCGTGAACTGGGATATCTGCAGCTGATCGACAACCTGTTTGTTGTCTTAATCCTGGCTCTGCTGTGTGCAATCCTTCCGCTTTCTGCCATCGTGGTATTTGGCGGAATTATGATTCTACTACATACGTTCGCGCTTGGGCTGGAGGTAGGAGTACTTACATTGATTTTCTTTTTGCTTATGTATCTGCTGTTCTTTCGATTTACACCAAAAGACACACTGGCCGTGGTCATTACACCGGCTGCGTTTTCTGTCGGCATACCCGGGGTGATTCCCCTTACCGCAGGGCTCCTCGGCGGACCTGCCTCGGCGATATCCGTGTGTATCGGAACTTTTTGCTATTACTATCTTAAGGTAATTAAAAAGGTGATAAAACCGGTAAAAAAGGCCGGAAACAATGATATTTTAGTGAACCTTCAGAAGCTGATCGATGGAATACTGAACAATAAGGCATTCCTTGTATTTATGATTTCAGGTGTGGCTGTGTCTGTTATCGTCTATGTCATTCACAGACTGAGTGTGAAGTATGCCTGGTATCTGGCTATCGGAGTCGGATGTGTGAGTTATGTCATCATCACGGCCGTATCCGGAGCAGTTATGGGTGCCGGAATTTCAGTGCCGAAGCTCTTGCTGGGAACCGTGGTATCCGGAGGAATCGCGCTGATCGTAGATTTCTTCTGTTTCAATGCAGATTATTCAAACATTGAGAGTCTGCAGTACGAGGATGATTCTTATTTCTATTACGTAAAAGCGGTGCCGAAGAAACGCAGTGACATGACAAATGAAAGACCGGCAAGAGAAACCAATAAAACGAATAAAAATATAAAGATAGATAAACGCATGGATGAAAATACTGATACAGATAGATCAGGAGGTTATTCAGACGTAAATTTCAGGGAAAAACTGGAAAAATCTTTAGATGACATAGATAGATAAAAATCCGGAGAAAGGAAGTGACTACATGGATCGTATTATCATCTGGTTTAAAACACAGCTTGCGAATTTTTCATTTCCTTTTCATATGCCGAAAGCGATTGAGTTTATCGACATTATACAGATTTTGATGATTGCGTATTTTGTATATCACCTGATCTTGTGGATTAAAAATACAAGGGCCTATGTTTTGTTCAGAGGAATTATATTAATCGCTGCATTTATTCTGCTTGCAAGGATATTTCAGATGAATGTGATTCTACAGATATTCAAAGGGGTCAGTGTTGCGGCGATCACAGCGGTTGTCATTATTTTTCAGCCTGAACTTCGAAAGGTGCTGGAACAGCTGGGAGACAAGAACATATTCGATTTTGCTTCACTTGGAACAGCCAGCGGGCCAAATGAGAATAGATTCAGCGATAAAACGCTGAATGAGCTGGTTCGTGCCTGTTATGAGATGGGTGAAGTGAAGACAGGTGCTTTAATCGTGATAGAACAGAATATATCACTTTCAGATTATGAAAAAACGGGTATTCCTGTCGATGCCATATTGACGGGACAACTTTTGATCAATATATTTGAAAAGAACACACCGCTGCATGACGGAGCCGTGATCCTCAAGGGAGATAGAGTGACTTCGGCCACTTGTTATCTCCCTTTGTCTGAGAGTATGGCACTCAGTAAGGACCTGGGGACAAGACATCGTGCGGCTGTCGGAATCAGTGAAGTGAGCGATTCACTTACGATCGTCGTCTCTGAGGAGACGGGGAATGTCTCTTATGCACTGAATGGAGAGATAACAACTTCAGTGAATCCCAACGAGCTTCGTGAACAGCTTCATAAGATACAAAAACTTGCTGTCACACCTGAGAGTACCAGAATTAAACATTGGAAGGAGCGGGTAAAGCATGAAAAAAAGCATGTCAAAAAAACTGACAAATAACCTTGCTCTGAAAATTGTATCGGTTCTTCTTGCTATACTGATCTGGTATGTTGTAGTTGACGTCAGTGACCCGATTGTTCCGAGAACATATGACGTTCCCGTGACCATTACACATACAGATTATATTGAAACGGGAAAGAAAACATATCTGATCGATGACCAATATAGAAGTATACGAGTGACAATACGTGACAACCGGAAGAAACTTTCGGAAATTGAGGACTCTGATATTACAGTGGAAGCTGATCTGACCCAAATCGTGGATATGGATACCGATCCGGTCTTTGTACCTTTGACAGTCTCATGTCCGGGGGTGAAAGATGAAAATATCACACTGTCAAGGACGACGATTCCGACTAAGATAGAAGATATTGAACTCCAGACCTTTAATATAGAATCTGACATTGGAGATACGGTGCCGGGTGACGATTATGAAGTCGGAAAAGTCACGTTGAATCCGGAGAATATCAGCATATCGGGACCTAAATCGATTATCAAAAAGATAGATCGTGTCAATGCGTCCCTGGATGTGAGTGGTATGACGGCGGATGGAAATAAAACGACCAAACTTGTAATTTATGATAAAAATGGAGAGGAACTCACAGATGAGACCATGAGTTATCTGAGGTACGATATCGGAAGCACGAAGGTAACGGCATCGGTTGATCTGTGGAAGAAAAAAGAGAATGTGAAGATGAACATCGAACTTGAGGGAGGACCGGCCAAAGGTTACCAGGTTGGTGAGATCATCACTTCTCCATCTGAAATCACGGTAGTTGGAACCGATGAAGCACTCGAAGATCTTGCCGCGAATGACAATACCATTGATATTCCGGTTCCCAGAGATGTCCTGAATCTGAATAATAAAAAATCAGACGTCCGGGGAACTCTGGATCTTACCACTGTTTTCAACAAAGACAGTACAGTCCGTCCAAGTTCCAGGACCTCAGCGCTTGTGATCAAGGCAACCGTACTTCCCAATGGAAGTAAAGAGTTTGATCTCGATGTAGAGACGATTCAAAAGAATGGACTGGATAACACTTTAAGCCTCACTTACGATCAGCCGGCAATATCAATCAGGGTGAAGGCTTCAGATAAGAAACTGGATGCCTTTAATCCGGCACAGATGATTCAGGCATCGATAGATTTGACAGGCAGGGCTGCCGGAGACTATACGCTGCCGGTGAATGTCAAACTACCGGATGGATATGAGCTGGTAGATGACATACAGGCTGCAGTGCATTTGAAAAAGGCAGAGACTACGGCCGCGGCTGCTGGAGGGTCATCCGGTTAAGGTTTTGTGCCAGGGGGAATATTAGGAGGAAGTTTTTTATGGTCAGCAAAAAAGTAAAAGTGATTAATCCGTCAGGTCTTCATCTGAGGCCTGCCGGAATCTTATGCAACAAGGCGATGAATTACAAGTCTTCTATCACATTCGACTATCAGGATAAGACAAAGACCGGTACGGCAAATGCGAAGAGTGTTTTAAGTGTTCTCGGTGCATGTGTGAAAACAGGTGATGAAATTGTAATACACTGTGATGGGGAAGATGAAGAGGAAGCCCTCAAAGATTTGACAGAAGCAATCGAAAACGGATTAGGAGAATAATTACAAATGCGGTTAAAAGCAAGGATAAAGAAGGCAGCGGTCTGTGCAGCAGCAATTTTAACAATAGGGACGATGACGGCAGTGCCGTCTGTGGCAGCAGTAAACAATGATAATCAGTTTCCGGTTGATACGAACAGCTGGGTGGGATGGCCACAGGCACCTGATATTTTAAGCGGAACGGGAGTTCTCATGGATGCTGATTCCGGACAGATCCTGTTTAACAAGGGAATGGATGACCAGAGATTTCCCGCAAGTATTACGAAAATTATGACTACTCTGCTCGCCATTGAGAATACGAGCCCTGATCAGCAGGTTACATTCACAGAGACAGGACTGGCAGATGCCTACGACGGAGTTTCCAATATTCATCCACAGCTGGGAGAAACCTTTACCATGGAACAGTGCATCTACATGATGATGCTGAAGTCGGCCAATGATGTTGCTACACAGGTGGCAGAGACGGTGGGCGGAAGTGTTCCCGCATTTGTGGATATGATGAATCAAAAGGCACAGGAACTGGGATGTACGAATACACACTTTAACAATGCCAACGGACTTCCCGATGAAAATCATTATACCACAGCGCGTGATATGGCATTGATTACCCAGGCGGCCTTTAAAAATGAGACCTTTCGCAAGGTTGTGGCTACACAAAAATACGAAGTCCCTGCCACTGCAGTGTCCGGGGTACGAGATTACGACAATCATCACCAGATGATGCTTCAGGGAACCAGGTGGACCTATGCAGGATGCTTAGGCGGAAAAACAGGTTATACCGATTCCGCACAGAGCACTTTGGCTACTTACTCACAGCGAAACGGTCTGAATCTGATCGCAGTGGTTCTCCACGGGGCCGGCGATGATGCAGTCTATATGGATACAATCAGTCTTATGGATTATGGTTTCAACAACTTTAAGCCGAAGGATGGTGGGGGGCTTACGACCGCCGATAATAAGGTGATATTCGAAGATCAGGTGCTGACCCAGGAAGAATATGACCAGAAGATGGCTCCAAAGCCTGACGAAGAGACAGAAGAAGCTGCGGATGCAGATACTGAAAGTAACAGCGGTGACGGTGACAGCACCTCAGCGTCCGGGCAGGATGACTCCAAAGAACAGGAGCAGCCTGTTATTAAAAAAGCAGATATGAGCGCTTATATAGTGATTGCAGTACTTGGAGTACTCGTCATAAGTGGAATCATCGCGATTATAGTTACACTGCGTAAAAGGAAAAAAGACTAAGATGAAGATAAGAAATAGTAAAAATAAAAGGCCTAAAGGCCTTTTATTTTTATTATTTCCAGGAAAGGATTGTATATTAAAAGTCCCACCGGTTTGCGCTTAGAAACTAGGAAGTTACCATAGGCGTGCTTTTTTCTATTGTTAGGCCATGGGCCTGTTTTGTGGGTGGAGTTTTTTGCTGATCCGAAAAAACTTATTATTTTTTATTGTCCTATTGATAGATAGCATACCACTAAGCCGGTGGTTTTGATTTCAGGAAGGGATTGTAATTATATCTTTATTATGGTATAATTATCCCACAATTAAGGAGGTGATAATTATGGCAAAAATCATTCCTATTAAAGATTTAAAGAATACTTCTGAAATATCAGAAATGTGTCATAAAACAGGGGATCCCATCTATATCACAAAAAACGGATATGGTGATATGGTGATTATGAGCATGGAAAATTATGAGAATATGATGGACAGATTACACATGTATAGAGAATTAGGGATCTCGGAACAACAGATAGAGGAAGGAAAGATAATTGATGCAGAATCCTCATTGAATTCTTTAAGGGAAAAATATGGACTTTAAGTTAATTATAACAAAACAAGCGGAAAAAATGTTGGATGATCTGGTATATTATTTATTTGTTAAGATTAATAGTGAAAAGGCTGCGAAACATTTACTGGATAATGTTGGGAAGATGTATAAGCGTTTACAGGAAAACCCATATCAATTTCCATATTGCAGTGATTTATTCTTAAAGGGTAAGGAATATAGGAAAGCAATAATTGTTGATATGGAATATCTGCTTATTTTTCGTATTGAAGAGAACTATGTATATGTTTTAGGCATTTTCCATAGACTGGAAGACTATAGAGAAAAAATATAAGTAATGAATGAGCATAACTTGTATAGAACTCGCGTATCACGAATGGTGGGAGCAGAGAATCCAAAATAGATTCTCTGCTCCCACTTTTTATCTTACTGTTTCTTTTTATCTGTCCAGATTGTAATAATCAGGAATATCACCAGCGATACCACACTTAATAGAACCCCTTCCCGCAAAAGCGGTGCCCGGTAATCGAGTGTGAATTCATGTTCTCCTGCACTTACATAGAAGCCTGTAAACCCATAGTCAGCTCGGATTAGTCTGACGGGTTTTCCGTCTACCGCCGCATGCCAGCCCTTCTCAAAGGGGATTGCAACGAAAGCGAGGCTGTCGGAGCCGGCACTTATCTTTCCGGTCAGGTGGCTGTCGTTTTTCGTGTTGTTGACTGTCACTCCCGCATCATCTGCAAGGCCAGATGCGGGGCTTTGTGCTGTAAATGAGATATCCGTCAGGGTATGTGCGATTCCCTGAAATCTGCTCTCACACCGGATAGATGTTGTGTCTTCAGGAATGGTGAGCGCGTACGTATAGGCCGGCTGGACCTCTGTCCTGGTAAGCTCCAGTCTGCTGGTATCAGTCGTTCCGTTATTTGTGATAAAGGTCAGCGCCGGCGGACGTTCTGAAGAGATATTGAAGTTCATCGTAACCGGTGCCTGCTGTTCCTGAGGAGTCATATCCAGCGGAATTGTCACGTCATCCACAAAGCTGACTGCATGATTTACAGGGTTAATATGCCCTGACAATTCCGGCGAATCGTACTTCGTGTAATCGGGCAGCGGCTGTTTGGCATAGGATGCAAGTTCTCCCGCGGGCATGGAGAATTCATCTGATTTGTCTGTGACAACTGCCTGAGACAGAAGACCGGATAAATCATAAGCACCCGGATCTGCCTCAAAGGTGTCCTTGTCCAGTGTCTTCTGATACAGGCGGCCGACGGAGGCATCGTTCTGATTCTGGTATAAATATAAAGAGTCAAACTGTTTCTTCAGACGATACGAATCACTGGGATAACTGCCATCTGTCGTCACCAGATACTTAATACCGAATAAAGTGGCGAACACATCATCATGTGCGATATGACGGTAGGTCGTTCTCGAAAAGTTGAACAGGTTTAGATTTGGAATCATTTTGCCGGTAAATTCGATCAGATTCCGATTTAATGTCGAGTTGTATGTCCCGATTCCGCGGTAATCCTGCCCGCTGGACTCCATAGAGTAAGACGCCTGTGCAAAAGTCTTTTCCAGGCGGCAAAAGGTGGGATCGGTATCCTTTACGTACCGGAGCAGGTCTTCCATATCCGAATGATACAGATAGCCGAAATAATCAGGATCGCCTTTTGTGACCGAGGAACGTCCTCTCGCCGTAATATGGGAATCGCTCATCACGTTTACAGCCGTTACAACTGCCAGGAGGGCAAAGACCGCTGAAGTACCGTATCTTCGGGTTGTTTTCCTGTGAGCCCCCGCGTACAAGAGATAGAGCATGAGCACAGTTGTCCCCCATAAAAGGAGGAGGTTTAATTTTACAGACGGCGTCACAGCGATCTTGTTTTTATAGGAGGAAGCGTATAATACTGTGGCGCAGATTAGTGTTAATATGCCTCCGGTGATGCTGAAATACCCTTCTTTGAAGACGACATCGGTCATCTTCGCGACCAGCAGAGCAAATACTGGTATGAGCACAAAGGTATGTCTGGAAAATGGCGCGGAAAATCCATTGAACACCAGGCCTCCGACCATGAGCAGCAGTGCAGCCGCTGATAAGATAACCAAAACCCACTGTGTGATCTTCTTTCTGACCGTTTCTTTTGAACGAATCAGATAGAATAGATACTGCACAAGCAGAATCACAAACAGTGTTGAGAAGAATACATTCGGGTCTTCATAATAGTTGCTATATCCCCGGTAAGGCATGGATATATCGGCATTTCCGATACCCTCAAGACTGGACGAAAAGAAGCGCGCCAGGAGAGTGAAATAGTACGGTCGGGGATAGGGGGCGATGCTTGTCCGGATCTTTTCGAAAAGCCCCATACTGCTTTCCAGTCGGGAAGAAACATTTGTCACAAGCGCAAATGCCGGAAGCAGGGAAAAGAGTCCCATACAGACCCCCAGGATCATAGACGCACAGCTTCGGAAAAATCGTTGAAACCGCGTCTTCCAAGTGAGATCTTCCATGAAAAACAAACGGATGATCAGATAGATTCCGCCCGTCAGCATTGTCATATAACCGGTATAATAGCTGTAAATGATAACACAGGTTGTGATCAGCGGAACAGACGGTGAAAAGTGATCCCTGCGAAGTGCCTTTTCCAGCAGATACAGGAAGAGCGGCAGATAAACCGCGATCATGGAAAACTGGTAATGCTGTCCCCAGACGATCAGAAATCCGTTAAAAGCGTAGATATACGATGCCAGCAGTTTTGCTCTATCCGAAAATGAAAAGCAAGTCAAAAACTGATAACATGCGATTCCGGCCAGAACCATCTTGCCGATATGAAGATAAATCAATAGATAGGGCATCACCGCCGGACCGAAGACGACACCTGCCAGATACAGAAGCATCAGAGACGGGTCAAACAGATTCATCTGCAGCATACTGGTTCCGAAACCATTTGTGAAATCCCAGGCAGAGAAATTGCCATCACGGATGTGGTTTACGATAGAGTTGAACTGCATGATATACTGCTGCTGTGTGTCAGCGCCGATATCATTGAATAAAAAGATCGAATTTCCAAAAACATACTGGTAATATACGAGACACGAAGACACCAGGATCGTAATGGCCAGAACTACCCTCGGATGTTTTTTCAGCGTCTGCAATTTATCAGAAAAAAACATAGTACAATACCTCGATTCTCAAGTTGTTCCCATGTAGTATACCACGACCGAGAAAGAGTGTCGATGATAATTGGTGGAGGATAGCATCCCTGGAAAATTGTAGTTGACAGAAGTCAAAGCATATAGTAGTATAAAAACAAGATACAAGGAAACAAAGATACAAGGATACAAAGATATAAGCAGACAAGAAACAAAGAAAATGGATAAGTGATACAAAGGAGGATAATATGTCAGCAATGTCAGTAACTTTGATGAAAGGATGTGATCCTGTGGAGAAGAAAAAGATAAGTATATCTTCTAAACGCCAAATAACGATACCTCAGAAATTTTATACGCAGCTTGGATTTGATGATGAGGCTGAGTGTATTGTGCATGGAAATGAACTGATTATCCGCCCGATTAAGGAAGAAAATGGAGGCGAATTTGCGGAACAGATTTTGGAGGATTTAATTTCGAAAGGGTATAGTGGTGATGAACTGCTAATTGAATTTAAAAAGACACAAAAAAAAGTCAGGCCGGCAGTAGAATCTTTGATTCAAGAGGCAGATCGTGTTGCTTCAGATGAAGGAAGATATGGCACTTATGATGATGCTTTTAAATCGGAGGAATAAGTATGACTGAAGTTCGTTTCCTTCCGCCGGCATTAAAATATATAAAAAAAATTAAAGATAAGAGGTTAAAAAAGCTTTATCAGAATGCTATTGATAAAATATGCGAAGATCATACCATTGGTCAGATGAAACATGGAGATCTTGATGGTATTTATGGATATGATATATACTACAATAGAACGAACTATGAATTATCATATAAGGTTGAGTACCAGGAAAATAAGATCATAGTTATAATCATGGCGGGCACAAGAGAAAATTTTTATGAGGAACTGAAACGCTATATGAACTGAACAGAAATTAGTCGCACATTCTGTCGAACATTTCAGTTTCTCCCTTGACTTTTTGTAAACGATTCGTATACTTAAAAATAAAGGAGGGATAGCTGCATGGAAAGATTCGCAATGAAACAATTAGAAGAATGGAAGGAAGCCATAAAGTCGGAAGAGTAAAAAAAGGAGCAATTCCGCTGAAAGCTTATCAAGATCTTCCGGCATTTAAGCTGTATCTTGTAGATGTCGGATTATTGGCAGCTATGGTTGACCTGGATGCAAAGACAATGCTTAGTGGAAATGATATTTTTACCGAGTTTAAAGGTGCATTGACGGAGCAATATGTATGTCAGCAGATTTTATCCGAGCTGGATACTGTTCCTTACTACTGGTCGGCACAATCCTCAACCGGAGAGGTGGATTTTATCCTCCAGCATGCGGGAAATGTGATTCCGCTTGAAGTTAAAGCTGAAGAAAATCTGAATGCAAAGAGTCTGAAAAGCTTTGTTAAAAATTATAAACTTCCTTTTGGTGTTAGGACTTCAATGTCAGACTATAGGGAACAGGAAAAGCTCATCAATCTGCCATTGTATGCAATTTCAGAGATGTGGAAGACAGACGCCTGAAAGTGTGAAATAGGCCATGGGAATCTTTCCCGTGGCTTCAATGGGCTTCGTGTCAAATCAGATTAATTGTTGTTGTTTCTCATTAGAATCTCTGTTATAATAGCACTAATATATCTTATTAGGAGCGGAATTATGCATTATAAAAGGAAAAGAAATATACCAGATCTGAACTTTCATGAAAAAATATCTAAAAAACAATCCAGTTCAAAGGCAAAAAAATCAAATGTAATTTTAAAAATCCTGGCAGGCCTGGGGGCAGTCTTGACGTTATTGGTTGCGTTTCTTGCGATGCTGATTTTCCGGAGTTCTTCCTGGATGTTAAAGACATGGAATAATCTGTCTATGGAAGAATTGATTTTCCATCTCAAATCACCTTTGCAGGGAACAAATGAGGGATTGATCAAGGATTATATTATATCCTGCCTGATTATTTCACTGGTAACCGCGGTAGTGCTCATAGCTGTTTTGATGATTACCAGAAGAAACAGACGGGCTCATTCTTTTACTATCTTAACTACACTGGTAGTCTCGGTATTGATGATTCTGCTTTCTGTCCATAATGTATCAGCGACACTAGACATCAGTACATTCAGTGACAATCGCAGTACATATTCCACATTTATTGATGATAATTATGTGGATCCGTCTGAGGTATCTCTGAAATTCCCGGAGAAGAAAAGAAATCTGATTTATATCTATCTGGAGTCTATGGAAATGACCTATGCGGATAAGAGCAGCGGCGGTGGTTTCAAGACCAATGTCATTCCGGAGTTAACACAGCTGTCTATGGACAATCAGAATTTCTCTGGTAGTGAAAATATTTTAAACGGTGGTACATCACTGACCGGAACAGAATGGACAATGGGTGCTATGTTTTGTCAGACTTCCGGACTGCCTCTTCTGATTCCTATCGAACGAAATTCTATGAATACGCAGGAACATTTCTTCCCCGGGATTACCTCACTGGGTGATATACTGGATGCTGCCGGTTATCAGCAAAATCTGCTGATTGGATCTGAAGCAGAATTTGGAGGAAGAAAGTTATACTTTACAGAACATGGAAATTATAATTTCTGGGATTACAATTACTTCAGAGATAACGGGGGTATTCCGCCGGATTATCGTGTATGGTGGGGATTCGAAGATAATTATTTATTTCAGTTTGCAAAGGATAAACTGACAGAGCTTAGTTCTTCCGATCAGCCGTTTAATTTTACCATGTTAACGGTAGATACCCATAAGGAAGACGGTTATGTGTGTCCGGATTGTCCGGATACCTTTGATGATCAATATGCTAATGTTCTGGCCTGCTCCAGTAAGAAAGTAACAGAGCTTGTTGAGTGGATCAGGCAGCAGGACTTTTATGACAACACGACAATTGTCATATCCGGTGACCATCCTACTATGGACAGCGATTTCTGTGATCCTGTTGATGATAACTATCAGCGAAAAGTATATACTTCATATATTAATTCGGCTGTAGAACCAAAGAACAACGCATATCGTGAATATGCTACCGTGGATGATTTTCCGACGAGTCTGGCTGCACTGGGAGTCTCTATTGACGGAGAACGTCTCGGCCTGGGTACGAATCTCTTCTCCAATGCACCAACTCTGATAGAAAGATTTGGCACGGATTCCATTAATGCTGAATTTGCAAAGAATTCGAAACTGATGGAAGAACTGACTTCGGATATCAAAACAGAGGATGATTTACATATAACTGAACAGGAACAGGACCCCGGCGTGGAGGCTGAACTTTCGACAACACCTTATGATTACCATACCGGAAGTTTCCGGGTGAATATCAATAATCTGACGGTTGATTCGGGTCAGGATTTAGTTCGATGCGCAGTCTGGGCGAAAGAAGATCAGAGCGATTTAAAATGGTATGAAGCGAAGAGACAGGAGGATGGTTCCTATCTTGTAAATGTCATGGCGAGAGATTTTGGCTATGCAGAGGCGGTTTATACGATAGATGTGTATGCAGCTGATGGTGCAGGAGAAAATCAAAAGATTGGGAGAATAAGTGGAGAAATTGTAGGATAGTGACAGTATGTGTGTGCGTAATAAAAAGTGGCAGCGAGACCAAGCTATATCTCACTGCCGCTTTTCTATTAGCCGAATTCGTGACCGGGAATGCCATTATATACAAGAGTTACACCTTCTAAGGGTGGAAAACCTGTAACCTGCATGTCGGCGATATCCGGATGGGTTTCATGAATATCAGGAAAAGAAAAATTAAGCGTATATTTTTCACCGTTATAGACAGCCGTGGTTCCATCTCCGGTAAAGACAGCTGTATGCTCTTTAAATATTAAGGATCGTTCTTCTGTTGTTCCATCCACTTTATATACGGAGAAATTAAAAGAGGTATCTGTAACATGCGAGGTGTCAACGTTATAGTAGTCATCCATCTGATAGACACCGTTTTCAATCTTATCATCCTGACCACCATATACAGAGACATCGAAATAGGTAGCTTCATATAGATTTAAAGCTGATTTTACTTGAGAAGATTCAGTATTTGAGGAAGAGGCAGTTTCTGAAGTTGTCGGGGTGCTGTTAGCATCAGTATTATTTGCCGGAGTGCCTGTCAAAGATGCAGAGGTTTCAGAATTTGAAGAGGAAGATTTAGATTCCGAGGTGTTAGAAGTTATTGTGTTCTCGCAACCACTTAGTAATGATAATACAAGCAACGAAGATGATACTAGTGAAATAAAAGTTTTTTTGTTCATTGATAATCCTTTCTCCACCCTATTTGAATTGGATTTTCATGATTTACAGGCCCTAAGATCGTGGCCCTTTATGGCGGGTATAAAATACATAATTTTTTGACTCTTATTTCATTTTATCATGACTATGTTAAATCCTTCTTTTAAAGTTTTTGTGAAAATATTAATATTTCTTTAAATA
>DHNM01000059.1:14800-17526 GCA_002409525.1 Eubacterium sp. UBA5416
AAATATTAATATTTCTTTAAATAGTGTCAAAAAAGCGGAGAGATTCATTTTGAATCTCCCCGCCCGCTTCTGGTTAAGTCTATATTTCTGCGTTGATACTTCCGATCAAGAGGTTTTCACCATCTGCGTTCGATGCATAAACATCGACATGATAATCTCCTTCGTGGTAGTCAAAATCTTTTGCCAGAACATTTGCCACATAGGTGTCATCGTCTTTTGGTTCAGCTTCATACCACTGAAGATCGCTTTGATCTTCTGATGACCATACTGCACAGCGTACTGCCTGAAGATCTGTTTCAGATACCAGGTTATCAACATTGACTTTGAAAAGCCCCGTATGATAATCATAGGATGTTGCTGAAATATCTGCTGTAACCGCTGACTGTGTTTCCTCCTCGGTTGTGTCTTCTTCTTGACTAATTTCCAAATCTGTATCTGATTTTATATCCGATGTCATTTCTTCCATAAATTTGGAATTTTTCGAAAATTCACCATTGATAGAATCAACACCAAATCGTTCAATTAAAGTTGGCGTGCTGGAGAAGAGGTTTGAGCCCAGTCCTAGGCGGTCACCGTCAATATTTACACCCATTGCAGCCAATGTCGTTGGAAAATCGTCTAACGTTGAATAATCCCTGTAGGTATTGTTTTCCGGCTGGACTGCTGAATTTATATAAGATGTATACACTTTACGGTTATAATCCGCATCAACCGAATCACAGAAATCACTATCCATGGTAGGATGATCACCAGAGATAATAATCGTTGTATCTTCATAAAAATCCTGCTGTTGAACCCAATTGACAAAATCAGTTACCTTTTTACTTGAACAAGCCATAACATTGGCATACTGATCATCAAAGGTATCCGGGCAGTCAGGGCAAAGATATCCGTCTTCGAAATGGGTATCCACGGTTAACATGGTGAGATTAAAAGGTTGATCGGATGAACTCATTTCAGTTAGTTTATCTTTTGCAAATTGAAACAGGTAATTGTCTTCAAAACCCCACCATACACGATAATCAGGGGGAATGCCTCCATTGTCTTTAAAGTAGTTGTAGTCCCAAATGTTATAATTACCATGATCCTGAAAATATAATTTCCTCCCACCAAATTCGGCTTCAGATCCGAGAAGCAGACTCTGTTGATAACCGGCAGATTCCAATATATCTCCGAGTGATGTTATACCAGGAAAAAAGTGCTCCTGGGTGTTCATTGAATTGTCGCCAATTGGTATTAACAGTGGAAGCCCCGATGTCTGTCCAAACATCGCCGCAACAGTCCATCCATTGCCTGTGAGTGCAGTACCTCCATTTAATGTCTGTTGATCTCCAGAAAAATTTTCATTATCAAGAGAAAGCTGTGTCAGTTCAGGAATTACATTGGTGTCAAAACCGCCTCCGTTTTTTTTATCAGCAAAGGTCATCTCCATTGATTCTAAATATATGTAGATTAAATTTCTTTTCTTTTCCGGAAAATCCAACGTTACATTGGAAGGGTCTACATAGTTGTCGTCAATAAATGAAGAATATGTGTTATGATTATTACTGAATGCAGTGATGTCAAGTGTAGTCCAGACATGGCTGATTGATAAAATAATAGTTAAAGCTGAAATCACAAGTGTGGTTAACACCGTAATATGGTGAGCGAGCCGGTTGTGTCTGATATAAATAAAGACAGCTACCAGTACAACAGCGACAACAATGGAAATAATAAGACATGAGACAATGTAATCTTTAATCATGCCTTCATTCGTACCTTGAAGCGGTGATTTTAAATGAAATACTAATTCTTCCATTGACAGATGATTCCAGGTTTTTAACATCCAGAAAGCGCTGCGAAAAATTAACATAGCAAGAAAACCAATCAGTACTGTGAAGATTGTCCCCAAACTTTTGGTAACTTTGAAAAAGCCTGTATTCGTATTACCGCGTTTTGAAGTGGAACTTTTCGAGAAAGTCTTATGAAGACGTTGACTTGAGTTTGCAGATTTCCTCTTCTTAAAACTTCGGTTGTAATTCATCCTACCTCTACTCCTTCTGTATATAATGTGATGATTCGATTGCGAGCAATTTGTGTATTAAGGATAAACATAATATTTCTGCCCTCCTATGACTATAAATTATCATATATTCATGATGTCATAATGTATTTATTATAGCAAAATAAAGATAGGGATACAATAGAAAAAATTTCATATTCGTTTCTGTGATGATTTTGGCTGGTAAGTCCTTAGGCAATTTGTTATAATAGAAGAAACTTTGCAAGCAGTGAAAGGATTAAAAAATGAAGAGAATATCACTAATTGTGCCCTGCTATAATGAGGAAGAAGCTTTACCTTTTTTTTACAAGGCAGTGAATGAAGTAACAAAAAAAATGAACGATTATGAATTCGAGCTATTATTTATTGATGATGGGTCACGGGATAACACACTTGGTGAATTGCATAAACTTTCTGAGACAGACAAGCGTATTACTTATATTTCTTTTTCACGAAATTTCGGAAAAGAGGCGGCAATGTATGCCGGCTTTGTCAATGCAAAGGGAGATTATGTTGCAGTCATGGATGCGGACTTACAGGACCCTCCGGAGTTACTGCCTCAGATGACATCATATTTGGAAAGTGGGGAGTATGACAGTGTGGCAACCAGGAGAGTTAATCGTGAAGGCGAACCTAAAATTCGTTCTCTTTTTGCCCGTGCTTTTTATAAAATAATCAATAAAAT
>DHNM01000059.1:17687-17954 GCA_002409525.1 Eubacterium sp. UBA5416
TTTATAAAATAATCAATAAAATATCGGATGCGGATATTGTTGACGGTGCCAGAGATTTTAGATTAATGAAGAGGGAAATGGTGGATGCCATAGTTGAGATGGGAGAATATAATCGTTTTTCCAAAGGTATTTATGGATGGATTGGATATAAAACAAAATGGCTTCCGTTTCAAAACGCAGAACGTGTAGCAGGAGAAATTTACAATTCCATCGATACTATACTTGAAAAGTTTCCAGAAATTCCATTTTGTTTCTCCTGCTACACGT
>DHNM01000061.1 GCA_002409525.1 Eubacterium sp. UBA5416
AGATGAAGCAAAGCGGAATCGAGCTGACTAACCTGTAAACAATACACAGCCTATCTTATTTCACCGTAAAAAGAAAGCTTGCTTTCTGAAGACGGCAGTCTTTTTTGTGTACTTGACGCTCTGCTTTTTTATTCCAGCACCACGGTGATACCGTCTGCTTTCCCGTCTCTAATTTTTTTCGCCATATCTCCTCTGATCCTGTCTGTAAAGGAATAAGTCTTCCCGTCTGCTGTTACTTCGATGGACCTGACCTGATATTCTCCGGGAATGTAATTCTTTTTACTTTCCAGCTCATAGACTACCGGTATTCTCCCCATAAAAGTAGTCTCTATTCGATGCACCTCATCAATCAGATACTCCGGAATGCAGGGTGAAAACTTAAGTGTCAGCCCATCCTCATCCGTTTCATAAGGCTGTCTGCCAAACATCATAATCTCCCAGATCTCCAGAAATTCTGCGGTGGATCCGCTCAGTCTTGCCACAAACCCTTTCCCGTGGTATCTCGGATTCGGGTTCGCGCTGCTCGCGAGAAATGACGAGTTCTCCAAAAGGCTTCTTCCATACTGTTCCTCATCCATAAAAGGTACCAGTGCGTGATGGGCATCCTCCAGAAATTCCCTGTAAAGTCCCGATTTTAAGATTTCCAAAAGATATTTATATTCCATATGAAGCCAGATCGATTCATTCTCCAGCCATCCGGGTGTAAACGCACACGCTCTGCCAAGTTCAAAGCTCGCCTCGGAAAGTGATGCATTTACTTTGTACATCTCCAGTTTTTCATCGTAAATACGACTTTCCCTGATAAGCCTGTATATTTCCTTTCGCTCTTCCTGTTCCGGAGTGATTTTCAGCAGGTGCACGGATCCCTCCAGGAAGTCCGGGGTATTGCATACTTCAAAGTTAAGGGGGACAATACCCTCCGGCTTTCTCTCCCATTTCGTAACCTGATAGTAGAAATAAGTCGGACGCACTTTTCTTCCCAGACGTTTCGCCTTCACTATGCTAAGTTCCAGAATCTGATTGTATTCCTTTATCCTAACTTTTAGATCATCCAAATTCCAGACGGTCGTCTTTCCGTTCACTGTATGTGCCGTTACTTCCCAGAAATGCTCCTTTTCGTCATTAATCCTGTTCCAGAAGTTCACTGCCTGGGAGTCACGCTCCAGTTCCGCCTTATATTCTTTACCTGCCTCATAAACCGCATTTCCAAGCTGCGCCAATTCCTGCGGCAGCTCAATTGTTTTGTCATACTTCTCAGTTATTTTCTCCAGAAAATCAACGACCCTTTTCAGCTCGTAAGTCTCAGCCATGGAAGATCCCAAAAGGCCAGGGAGACCATTCAAAGCATCATACCAGCCGGGTTTTCCACCTTCCATCTCAATTCCCATCCCAAAGGGGTCCAGAGCGGCCATTTTCACGATGACGAGTGCCCACATCTTGGAAATCAGATTTGTCACAAAGACTTTTCCATCCTCGGCTTTCAGGTATCTGTTCCCCGGATCACCGGTGTCCACATTGTCTTTCATATAATGATACTGTCGGATTCCCTTCTCGGTCTCTACATATCTCTGATATCTGGGCAGAAGCTCTTTATCCGCCTGACGGAAATGATAAGTTCCATCTTCAAACAACAGTTGCTCTTCGCGTTCCGGATACACGGAAAGATAAGCCTCGATCAGATCCTGGTTATAGGTCCAGTGATCACACCAGTATCCTTCACCAAATACTGTATTGTCTTCGCTATATGAAAGATCCAGAATTCTTTCAAACAGATTCTGTATCCTGTCTTCATCCGTCAACATCTCTCTCAGGAACATATCGAGTGCACCCGGAGTGAATTCATGGTTCAGGAAACCGGCAATCTGATCTTTCTGCTCTTTATTTAAAGCTGTCTCATTCTTACATAACTCAGTGATATCATATTTCTTCAGGCTGTACGTGACCTTTTCGATGGAAAGCGGATTATATCCATTAATCTGAAGGGCATTGTAAAAGGTCTTAATACTGCTGTCTCCCACAAACGGAGAAAAGTAGATATCACATCGCCGATTCTGACTGACATCCCGGAAATTTCCATTTCCCTGTGAATACATCTCCGGAAGCATAGAAAAATAATTGTAATCCCGCTCCATGTCACCGTGCTTTCTGGAATACAGGTAAAATGTCTTTTTGGGAGAAATACGGATCGGATATCCGCCTCTCAGCAGATTGTCCAAATAATCCTGGCGGCAGTAGGCATCAAAGACAGGATCTCCTGTTTTGACCGCGATTCTGTCTGTAATCTTGCCGGTCAGCTTTTTTGCCATATCCTGTTTTGACCTGAACCATCCATCATTTTCACCGGCACTCACCAGTGTATCAATGAGTTCCTGATGCTCCGCCGTGCCATAAAGCTCGCGGATGACAAGTGTCTCCATTGGTTTCAGTGTTCTCTTTGCAAGGAAAAAGCAGCAGGGAACATCATTGCAGGTAATCTGCTCTTTCTTTTGCAGCTCCTCAATACTTGACTCCTCAAAACCCCATGCCCTTAAAGATGCAGAATCATTTTGAAAGAGAATCTCTTTATCCACAATCACCGGAAGAAGATTTCCAAGGTCATCCCTTGCAAATCCATAATTCGCACCTTCAACCTCCGTCACCTGGGCACTGTCCTCCATACTGGCGCGCACTTTAAATTTCGGAACCCCTGTTTTTTCTTCTAATGTCTGCATCCATGCTTTATTCGTCTGTCCCATCTCTTTCATAGAACTTCCGTTGACACCAAAGGGCAGAACTTCCGCCATTCCATCCGCAGCTTCCAGGCTCATCTCGACTCCCGTAATATTCGTAATTCTGACCTCCCGCATCAGACCGGCTGCGGGCTCCTGAGGAAGGGTTTCATATTCCACTTCAACTCTGTAATCACTTGCCCTCTCCTCGAGCATCAGACTATTCATTCCGATATGCATCCGCTTTTCCTTTCTGAGATCGGCAAATGCTTCTTCATAAACACCGTTCACCTTCATAAATGTGCGAAATCCCAAAAGCGGTGTACGCTCATAAGCCTGATGTGCCGGATAAAACTCCATCATGGCATGGTCTTTATCTTGAATACCGAAGCAGGACACTGCCTGTCCCCTGTTCACATAGTAGCACCAGAGTGGAATCCCGTGTTCTCCGCTGATTCCGGGCAGGAAACTGGAAAACAGAGATTTTTTATGATAATTATCAATCACATAATTTTGTTTTTCATCGATCATTACTAAAATCCTCCTTTATTGTAAATGCACCTTGATCTTATGAACATCCTCTTTTGTCAAATCCCTGATCAGTTCTCTTTTTATCTCGGATTTCCTGGAGTCGAAAGAAATTCTTCTTCCGTCAAGGAGAATCTCCTCGATTTCATAGTCACCGACTTCCAGCTGATTCCGATTCATATATTCTACGTTCAGTTTTCGTCCGGCAAAGTTAAACCTGACAGAAGCACATCCTGATTTGTCAAATTGTTCTGCCAGAAGCTGTGGCAGAAGACACAGGTTTCCTTCATGACCACGGACACCATACATCTGGGAAAACACAGTCAGCGCCATCCAGCTTGCGGCACCCGTAAGCCAGGTATACATTCCTCTCCCGTCGGGATCAAAATACTCCGGTATCCCGGGATAGATCCTGCCGGAATCAAAATCTGCAGACTGCTCATACAGGCTCTTTATCACTTTGAAGCCTTCCTTGGCGAATCTTCTCTCATATAACGCATAGGCATACATCACCGCCATATGACAGAAGACCGCTCCGTTTTCTTTATTACCATAGGCAAACCCGAACATTCTTCCAAGGTCCATCTTCGTCTCATGAAAATCTGTATTCAGGCGGTATCCGCCGGCCTTTCGATCATACAGATAGCGATCCGCCGCATGTGTGATCCGTGAAACCTGTTCATCCGTTGCCGTACCCGAAAGAATTGCAAAAACCTGGCCGGTGATCATCATCCGCACACCATTCTGTGACTGCTCAACCGGATTTCCATGATTGTCATAATATCCGTTAAACCACAAACCTCCATCACTGTCTTCCACCGTTTCAGTCATTCTAATATGGTTCTGAATCCATGTACTCATTCCATCGAGCTGGCGGATAAGTTTTTCAATCGGATAATCTGTTGTCTTTCCACTGATCCCGCGCTCCGTTTTCTTACAATATTCCTGCAGGATCTGTTGTTTTTCTTCCGGTAACTCATACTGCTCTGGCTCTGTCCCAAGAAGAACTGTGATTTCCTCAGCCAGATCTACCTGCCGAACCATTTTATGTTCATTCAAATACCTTAACAGCTTTGCCATATCCCTCATATTTCCGGCATAAGCTGCTGTAAACGCAACGCTTTCACCTTTCTCTGACGCCATGTCGAGAGCATCATTCCAATCCGCTCCCCGAAGGCGCATATGATTATGGTCACCCACATCATAAAACTGCGTCAGCTGTTGAATCAGCAAATGTTCCAGAACTGTACCTTTATAGACTTTCCCATCTTTTGTAGTGAGATAGTGATTCGGGGTGGAGTTCTGTTTCTTATCGATCAGTTCCCCCCGTCGCAGCTGTGCATCATGAAAATATGTGTTTTTTTCAAAAAGCAGATCATAGTCCCCGGAAGCGTCCAGATATAACTGAATCGTCTCATAGGGCCAGTATCCGTGATCCATCCAGACCCTTACAATTTCATTTCTGTCAGCCTTGAATTCACCGGGTTTTGATCCGATAATCGTCGCATTACTTCCATCGATCCTGACCCCGGCGAAAAAGCTGAGCAGATCTCCTCTTACTTTTCCGGGATCATTTAGAATCAATGCCAGGCAGTCCTGCCAAAGATCCCGCCATCCTCTTCCGCCCCTTCCGTAATCATGATAGGGGAGAAATGAGCATCCATAGATTCTTCGAAGTTCAGGCTGCAGCGTCACCCACTGCATCCAAAGATCAAAGTCCGGATCTCCTGCCTTGAACAGAATCGACTTCTGCCTGTTCCAGTATTCTTTCATCTGAGCAAATGCTGCATCCATGCGGCCGGGATCTAAATATTCTTTGCCGCTTGTATCATAGCTCATCACAATCTGAAAACTTGTGGTCTCCTGCGGCCGCAGAGTAATCTCATCAAAACGCAGCGCCGCGATTCCCTCTTTCCCTTCGGCATGATCACCCGCCTTCTTCCAGCGATCTCTGTTCTTATCTCCGGCGTCCTCTGCCGCTTCTTTTTCCATACACACGACTGCCTGAGGCCATGACAGATTGCCGCCTTCTCCGATAAAATCATCCACCAGGGGTATGGCACCGCACGGCCGGTCTTCCATATCCTGCCTGGCATACACACCATAAGATTCTCGGTTGATCTGATGACCTCGCTCATCGAACGTCATGGATGGCATTAACTCTACTCCATCCTCTGTGACATCAAACCTCTGTAAAAGCGAGGTCACATGCCGATGATCCCGAACATGATCCGCACCTCTGCCAAAAAGTAAAATTGCCGTCACGGGAAGCAGACTGACCGGTTGATTCCCTTCATTTACAAACGTAATCTTCATAAGTTCCGCTTTCGTATCCGAAACCGGACAAAAGGAAAGAACCTCTGCTTTCAGTCCGGTTTCGGGGCACTTGCGCACCACTTTCTGCCAGAAAGGACCTGCCGTCATTGATACCACTTCTGTCTGACCCGTATAGCGCCGGGCCTCCTGAGCAGATGACTGTCCGTAAACCGACCACGGACCATATCCTCTGATATAACACCAGAAATTTCGTGAAGGCGCCTGACTGTGAAGATCACACGCACTGACCGGCGGGAGAAGGAACTCATCCTGTGACAGCTTGTTATCACCATGCCCATCCGGAGTGATACTGCTCATAACACCTGCCGGATTCACAAGCGGCAGATATAAGTAACTGCTGTTTTCCGGTTCCTCGAGCATAAAGGAACCATCTTCATCTATAAAATGGTAGCTCAAAAAAAACACCTCCTCTATAACGACATTCAAGTTTATAACATCATTATAGAAGAAGTGTGATTCTCATAAAAGTACTTAGATTAAATAATGGTGTGTTTTTTTGCACAAAACACAGCCTATATTACCCCACCGGAAGAAGAAAGCTTGCTTTCAGATGATGGTATCTTTCTTTAGTTCTGAAGATACTCTGCTTGTATAAAACATTCTTGACTGGTAGAATTATTATGGGTACTGCAAGAAAACGGTAGGCGATTAGTCCCTCAACAGAGGGACTGCACCCTCTGATTACATAGAAATCCTTAATATAGGAAATTTATGAAAGGAGGGATAGCTTTTTATGAGTGATTTCGAATTGTTGTCCATTATGTTTCTAACACTCAACCTAGTAGTTAGGATTTTATTAAACTACATAAATCATACAAAAAAGTAATCGCCCCCAACAAAGTCGCGATTACTTTTTGTAATTAAAACTATTTGGGACTAACCGTCCATCGGCAGTACCTTTTATGACTATATAATAGCAGGAAAAAAAAGATCTGTCAAATATAAAAAAGAAAAAATGCAAATAGTAAATCATATGAGCAGGTCCTTTTTCTATACCTTACTTTTCGATCTGAACCCGTTTTGAGATATCTTCTTTTTCTTTTGCTTCCGGTTCTTCCACAATGCCGCCGAATGGCATCTGTGCTACCAGTCGATACGATTCCGGCAGATCAAATAATTTCTGAACGTTTTCATCGATAACCGGATTGTAGTGTTGCAGTGAAGCCCCGATTCCGAGTTCACGAAGGCCACTCCAAACACTGATCTGAAGCATTCCGCTCGACTGACTTGCCCATACCGGAAAGTTGTCTTTGTACAGGGGGAACTGGCTTTGCATATTCTCTACAATCTGATTGTCATAAAAATACAGAACAGTTCCGGCTCCGGCTCTGAATCCATCGATCTTTTTTTTCGGTACCTCTCCTTCGAAAGCCTCATATGCTGCATCCCATAACCGTTCCTGTTTTTCACCTAAAGCAACCACCACACGGGAGCTTTTCATATTAAATGCATCCGGTACAAGCTCTGTCAGTTTTTTAATTAATTCAATCACTTCTGACTCCTCAAAAGGGAGTTCTTTTTTTATGTTGTAATACGATCTCCGATTCTGCAATGACTCTACAATTCCCATATCTTTTCATCCTCTCATTTATAGTTAGCTACAGCAAGCAATCTTATAATGTGAGTATACTCCAGTGGTTTTCAGAATGCAATATCGAAGTTTTCTCCTGACGATAACTAAGCTTTTTGTAAGAGACGAAAGACTGCTGCTAGTCCTGATTTGATTCCCGAGTGAATATTCCAGAAAGATAACTGTCCTTTGACAATTCAATCTTCGTGGATCCTTCTTTTTTCAACTCCTGATTTCCGATTTCATATCGATGAATTTCATTATCTGAAAGAACATATAACTTAGTTCCATCCATTGCTATCTGCTCGGCACCATGATCCAACTCGAAATAATCTTTTTTATCTGTTTTTGTATCATAAATAGTAATTCCACCCACATCCGGCTTTGCCTGATCATAATGTGAAACAATGATAGAATCTTGATAGGAAGCCAGGCCTAATGGGAAATCATGATCCAATGAAATCGCATCAAGAGAATTGTCATTTGGATTAAATTTTCCCATCGTACTTCCTGAAGTATTATCTCGTGTAAGGGGATTCGTAAAATAAACGACCCCGCCTGATGTTATTGCATTATATTGGGCAATGCCTAAGTCAGAGATTTCGATCTTATCTTCTAGGTTTATCTATCCTACAATATATTTACGCTAGACAGACATTTGAGAGATATTTTAATTCGGTTTGACTGCCCTTGTCGCTATGTACTGTGGCGCATATTTTCGTATTTCGGCTCCATTTTCCCTGTCATGATCTTCATACAGATCTTTCAGTACGAATCCTGCCTTCAGCTGACCGCCGATCTGCTCTTCCAGTGTATGACTGAACTGGATACATTCCTGGTTTTCAGCCATTTCCCGGTATCTTTCTTTGCTCATCTTTAACGGATTAAAAGGCAGTTTGTTCACAACAAGCAGGGGATTATCATCCTCGAACAGAAAATTAATCCCATTGTCAAATCCCGCAAGTAACTCTCCCCCTTTTCTCAAAAGACGATAGCACTCATTCCATACATGAAAAACATCTTCCACATAGCAGTTGGACACCGGATGGAAGATCACATCAAAGGACTCATCTTGAAAAGGTAATTTCTTCGTCATATCACCTTTCATAATCTCGATATCATAGCCTTCACGTTCGGCTGTGATCTGCTCCGCCTCCAACTGTTTATCCGAATAGTCAAACACCGTACACCTGGCACCAAGTGCCGCAAAAATCGGCATCTGCTGTGCTCCCCCGCTTGCGAGGCCAAGAATTCTCTTGTTTTTCATTTCTCCAAACCAGTCGTGCGGAACCTTGATACATGGCGTCAGATACACATCCCAGTCTCCATGACACGCCGCCTGATATTCTTCATGTGTCACTGGAATGCACCAGTCATTTTTCTCTTCATGCCACTGATCCCAGGTCACTGAATTAATTCGTGTATAATCATCTTTCATAATCCCATTTACTCCTCAGAAATTATTGATTGTAAGTAAGACAGCAGATCATACTTCGTTAATGGTTCCGAATGCCCCAGAATGCAGTATTGGCAGTCTATACTTTCGATCATTTTTATTAATGAATGTAACTTATCCTGATCCATATATCCATGATTATAAAAATCTTCGCTTGTTGAGTCTCCCAGGAAGAGTACTCTTTCTTTGGGAATATACACAAATACAGAATCTTCTGAATGAGGTGATTCTGCATGAAAGACTTTTGCGGTCATTCCACCAAGATTAAGAACAAGATCCTTCTCAAATTCAATATCGGACAAGGTAACAATAATCCTTTTATTATTTTTATATTCTCTACCCAGACATTCATCCTCTTCTTTTATGAGCCTTACATAAGAACTGTCCGCAAGCTTGTTTCTCTCCATTTGTAAAAACTCGTTTGTTTTACGACAAGCAATGGAAATCCCGTGAATGTGATGCATGCCATACGTATGATCCCAGTGCCAGTGAGTAATCACAGTAACATCCGGCAATTTAAGCCCTTCACATGCCAAAGCTTTATAAAACTCATCGACATGATCAGCTGAGTTTCCCGCATCCACAGACAGTGACATTTTATCTCCCTTTATATAGGCCAGAAGCGGGCGGTCAGTTTTAGACTGATGTGGATAGTATAATATTCTACTGCTGATTTTTTTCAATCCCATGAATCACTTCAACTCCTCGATCTTACAGTGATGTACTTTTGACTTCCTGTCATAGCTGATACCAACTGCCAGAATTCTTCCTGTGTATCGTGGTTTCTCTCCCGACTTTGGTTTAAAACGCAATGCGTATTTTTTGTCTTTAATTTGCTCAATGGCATCCTCTGGTGTAGAATCCATCTTTAGTTCCAATATCATACAATCAGAGGATGTATTTATTTCCGGATAAAAGATAAAGTCTACATATCCCACACCCGCCTTATCTTCACGTTCCACACGATAAGTATCCCTGGCAGCCAGATATGCAAGATTGACGACTGATGTCAATTCTGTTTCATTATTATAGGATAAAAGAGGAATTTCCGTATCATGAACCAATTCAAGTATCTCCTCCATAATATCAGTATCCCCTTTAAGTGTCACCTGTAGCATACGCTCCGATTCCTTAGCCAGACGATATACATACCCTAAAGAATCTTCTGTCCTGATCATGTCATCGAACTTTCCCATTAGTTCTCTGTTTGGAATCGTAACCTGCCCGTTTTCATAGCTTAGAAAGCCATAAACCACCATGGCAGAAAAAATTTCACTTTTACTCTTTAATTCTGTTGCTGTCGCCGCATATTCACGAATTTTTACAGGAACAGCACCGCCTGAAATCATTAACAGCAGATCCTTCTGAACAGCAGAGATATTGTGTTTGACATAGTAGAAGATTTCATCATATGGACCTGAACTGCTCCAATAATTTCCCAGATTGTTATTCTCCAATGCCCATACAACAGATCGAGGATTGTAGACACGCTCTCCTGAAAATGTATGATAACCATTATACCAATCTCTCAAGCCCTCACGATTAATCCGATGATCCTCATTTCTTAAAAGGTATCTTTCATAGAGCATGTCAACTTCTTTTTCGGTAAAACCAAAATCCTCAGAAAAACGTTCTTCTGTAACCATCGTAAACTCTATAAACATGTTGAGTTCGGAGCCACTTGAATACTTAGCAATCGGCAAAATCCCTGTCATGTATGTGAATAGAACATATGGTTGATCTTTGAGCATATTTCTCAGAAAACTTAAATATGCTTTTTCGTCTGCCTCTGTTATAAAACTTTGATGAAAGATAAAATCCCACTCATCCAGAACAAAAACAAAACGAGCAGTTGTGTCTACAGTATAAATGTCCGTTAAAACATCCCATACCGCCTCTTCTTTGTCAACGGGAATATCCGGGTATTCTCGTTGCAAGTCACGAATTAACCGTTTTTCGATACGATCAATGTATTCTTCATAGGATGAACACTTCCGGGGCAGTTCATTCAGTGAAATATGAATCACTGGAAATTGATTCTGATATCTTTTGTACTCTGGATCCTTAGATATATTTAGTGATTGAAAAATATCATTTGAATTGCATCCCCTGGAAAAAAAAGATGCAATCATATTTGCAATCACTGTTTTTCCAAATCTTCTGGGTCGCGTAATACAGATATGATTGTTACCTTCCCTGACCAGTGGGAAAAGTTCTTTTAACATCAGTGACTTATCCACAAAATAAGGCTTTTCAGTTTCATTTTTGTATAGCGTATACGCTGACGGACTGTTCAAATAGACTCCCATAATCTCCACTGCTCCTTTTCTATCAGATAACTCAAGTATACAATATCTCTGATTCAGATACAAGATTGGTGAAATCAGGATATCTCAAAAAATAATGAAGTTCTTCCCAGCCTCTCATCGAAGCCAAACTTTCGATACATTTCTTTCGGTGAATCATCTGCATCTGCCATAAGGAAAACACCTTCTGTCCCTCGTCTGAGACCCTCCTGAATCAATTCGTATATTAAGTTCTTCGCAATTCCCTGATGCCGGAACTCGGGCAGAACAATAAGATCCTCAATCATCGCCCAGTCTCTGTCCACAAAGAGCTCTGCCTTTCCGGCAGGCTTTCCATCTTGATAACAGATAAAAGCATCCACACCATTAGGGTTTCGATATATTTCATATTGAACTGCTATTTTCCGTTGAAAGAACTCCTCTTCGATTTCAGGTGCATTCGAAGCACTTTCGATCATGGCAAGGTCTTCCTCCCTTTGCTCTGAATCCACACGTTTAACATCCATCCCGGAAATTTTCTCCAGTTTTAAGTTCTCCGGTTCTGTGGATGTACAATATAATAAGCCGTCAGCTTCCGGATCGGCTTCAAAAGACATCTTTAAGATTTCATCTAATTGACCCCTTCTCATAACATCTACTTTGCAGAAATCTGCACCTTTTCTTTTCTGTCTTGCTAGTTCCTCACGGATGATCCGCTCGCAGTCAATTGGGGCAGTTTTTGGATTAATGACGATAAAATTGTGATCGTACATGTCCGGCAACTTATCATCTACATAGCGGATAAATTCCTTCTCTTTTTCCACACTGCAGAAAGCCTCCTGATACGAGGCAATGCAGTTGTTAATTTGTTTATAATCCATTTCCTTCATCTGGATACTTCCTGTTCCCTCGAATCACACTATTTCCAATAATAATGTGATGATATACACGTAACTATTAATAATAGTGTGATTAACTTAAGATAAATAGCCTCTTTACAGAACTAGGCATTCCTTTTTATAAAAGCAGATCCCGTATTTTTTAATATTTTGATATCCTTCTGTCCGCAGGGACGCAGCATAGTCTCTCTCTTCAATTTGCTCCAGTGCCTGATGACACAAACTCTTCATGTCACTATATTTTTTGGCTGACTTCAATTCGAGAATCATAGCCATCCCGTCCCGGACCCTATGTGTTTTTAGTATAATGTCTGATCGCCCCAGACCACTTTCGCGATTCGATGATACGCTGTATCTACCTGAATTTTTGAGTAATCCTGTTAAAAACCCATGTTGACACTCCCCACAGCTAAAGCAGGGGGATTCCTGTTTCAACCACTACTGCATTGGCAAAACCATACGGTATTGCAACGTCTTACACAGTGTCCACAAGCTGGATTATACTGTTCCCGTATGCCCTACGGTGCAGTTGTATCTATTACGCTGACTGCACTTGCAGTCCTTTATTCAATATGTTGATACTTGCATTGGTATCTCTGTCATGCTTTGTTTTGCACTCAGGACACACCCAATTACGGACTGCAAGATTTTTTACCAGCGGATTTTTATACCCACATATGGAACATGTCTGGCTGCTCGGATACATGGTAGGCACTTTTACAATGTCGTTCCCATACCAAACAGATTTATAGGTAAGCAGATCAAAGAACTTAAACCATGATGCAGAGCCTATATGCTGTGCTAACTTATGATTCCGCATCATATTTTTTACTTTCAAATCTTCTATGCAGATCGTTTGGTTTTCGCGAATCAGCATCGTGGATTTTTTTTGTAAAAAATCGTTTCTCTGATTGGTAATCTTTTCATGGACGAATGCAACTTTTACACGCTGTCTGTTGCGATTATGAGAGCCTTTTTGCCTGCGCGAAAATTTACGTTGTTCACGAACGAGCTTACGCATTGACTTTTCAAGATATTTGGGGTTGGATACTATGTTTCCATTACTGTCAGAGTAGAACTCTTTAATTCCTACATCAATGCCAATCGTACCACCATTATTTTTCACAGGCTGTGGTTCAAACTCTATATTCAGAACTGCAAAGTATTTACCTGTTGGGGTGTGTTCCATTGTTATGTTATGGATTTTTCCTATTTCCATAGACTGACGAATTTTCACGAACCCAAGCTTCGGTAACTTAATATACTTTCCAACAATGCGAATGTTATCGCCTTGATTGACCGTCCGATAGGACTGGTGGCGATTATGCTTACTTTTAAACTGTGGATACCCTGCACGTTTCTGAAAAAAGTTTACAAAACCTCTATCAAGGTCTCGCAGGGATTGTTGTAATGCAATGGAATCTACTGCTTTTAGAAATGCGAAATCATCATCTTTTTTCAAATCTGTCAGCATTGCGGAAGTCTGTGAATAGCCGATTTTTTCATCGCTTTGACAGGCAGCATTTCGCATAGCAAGACCTTTGTTGTAGATGAGTCTGCAGCAACCGAGCGTTTGATTTATTAAGCTTTGCTGTTCCTTATTCGGATAAATTCTGAATTTTACACCTTTTTGCATAATCCCAACTTGTCCTTTTGTCTTTGTGATATTTTCTGTCGGCATCTACACCGTTTGTTAATACTTTTCGCCTGTATTTCGGACACCATACAACATGGCACTTACAAGAATAGACGATATTGTTGTTTG
>DHNM01000020.1 GCA_002409525.1 Eubacterium sp. UBA5416
GGGGAGCTACTCTTCTTAATATTACTTATATGAGTCTAAAAAAATAAAAAAGCAAGTTTCCGTCCCCTATCGGGGAGCTACTCTTCTTAATCTAACACATATGTTTATTGCCCATTTTGCGGGCAGGTTTCCGTCCCCTATCGGGGAGCTACTCTTCTTAATCAGATCAGGAAATACAAAAGATATTTGTTAACACGTTTCCGTCCCCTATCGGGGAGCTACTCTTCTTAATTAGGGGATAAGATCGAAAACATTGAGTTCATAAAGTTTCCGTCCCCTATCGGGGAGCTACTCTTCTTAATACTCTCTCCCAAACCCCTCTGTTTATCAGGGCTCTTTTAACGTTTTGCGTGGGAAAGTAAAATTTGTATATTCAAAGAGCAGCATTACATGGAATATATGCTTGAAAGCCTTTGTTTTAGCCTTGCGTGGGAAAATCAGCTGATTTTCATCTCACATAGACCCATCTGCAGGCTTTGTCCATTGTATTCACCACATTTTATGATGTGTGGGGAAACTCCAATTCTTTCATCTTGATTATGTTTATGATTTTTGGGAACTCCAGTTTTATCAAATATTACTGGTGTTATTTTCAAACCTTCTTTTTCTCCAAACATTGGATAGATAATGGTTTTCGATAAAAACCCAACACCACCGCCAAGATACACATTATGGTCCATCAGTCGATCAATACCTTTATATTTACTCACGAAACATGTATTATACATCTCACTGAATATCTGAACTGCATGTTCAATCTTCTCCTTGGATATTTTACATAAACTTTCATCTATAGTCATTTGAAAAATCATTTTACTTCCCGGTTTAATACATTCACGCAAAACATTCAGGGTCTTTTCTCTTCCATCTGTTTTTCTTTCAACCCGCTGGCATAATGCCAGATCGCCCACCGTCAAGGGAGCGCTGTCGCTAATAATCATTCCTGACATCCGATCATTTACCGCATCTGCCCTTCTTTTCGGATTTCGTCCCATTGTATTGAAATAAGATGCCTCTATTTCTTTAATATTTTTTAACAAGTATCTGTTTCGTCTATCATAGTTATTCGAATTATGTTTTAACTTTTGTTTTTCTAAACTGTATTTCCGTTGGTTTTCTACAATATCACTCGCAAGCAATATTGTCCGTATCATTCCTTTTAGAGAACTACCGGGAACATATGGCTTTCCATATGCATCTTTAACAAATTCCTGAATCTGAAGTCGCTTTCCACGTTCCACCGACAGTTTTCCATATTGAACCGAGTATTTTACGCAATTCTTTATCTCATTGACATAAATCCGATTTTTCTGCAGCCACTGTTTAAGCGGAATCCTTCGATCATATAGGATATATTCTTCAAACTGGCGACTTAATCCTTTTCTTCGAAGATATGGATATAATTTATTGATATCCATGATCCAGACCTCATTCCCAGCCACAAGAATATATTCCTTTTTGTCGAATTCTTTGCCACTTCCTATAAAGACAGGCCCCTTTGCTGTCAATGTAATCTCATATGTTTTTAAAAAGTTTCTCATTATCTTATCTCACCCCCAGAAACATAGGTTTTGCATATCTGTACACTGGATGTGTACCACCACTGGACACGTCAAAAACATCCCCCTGAAATTTATAATCAAAGCAGGAGCCAGAATTAAAAACATACAGATCTTTTTTTCGCAGGTATTCTTTCGAATAAGTATCAGAAGCAACAAATCCACTACGTTTTATGAGCTGATAACTTGCACCGTTCAGTACCCCCGGCAATTCTTTCTCTTTCGGAAGAGACAGGGACAACGCCATGTAAATATGTCCTTTTGCCACAATACGCTTTTGATACTCCTGCTTCATTGGTGAACGGCATAGTTTAAATCTTCCAAATCCGGCAGATCTTTTTCCTCCAATTCCACTGTATGACAAACTTTCTAACAGACCCTCCAGATATGAAGCCGTTTCATCATCTGAACTGGCAGTAATAATATAGAGCCCACAGCCTTCCTCAAAGTAAATGCTATTCACCCGGTAAGGTTCTGTTTCTTCACGCCCGCGGATTGCTACTGAAGTTTTCATCTGTTGTTTGACAAGATCATCTGTTTTAAGTGCCTTATCCATTGGATACTCTCCATTGATGAACGCCTCCAGAAGCTCCAGCTGGACATATTTCATTTTCTTAATCTTTTTCTTGACCGATGAGTCACCTCGATTCTCTTTACTGTCCACATGAATGAAAGGTTTAGGTAAAAAAAGCTGATCATTCACATAGGGCATGGCATCTGAAAGTAAGAGATGATCCTCTTTTGTCAGCTGAACCAGATGTTTCAAATTTTCGACTCCGCCCAGCTTGAGAGCTTCCTGACACAGAGCTGAGAACAGAGTATCTGCATGAAAATTAATATCACTGTCATCCAGATTTCGTTTTCCGAAATGTACTCCGCTATCAAATTTGAGCTTATATATTTGATATTTCATATTCATCCTCCGAAATCTATCCGTTAATGCCTTCCTGCAGGATCTGATTACATTGCTTTAACATTTCATCTGGCACATCTCCAATTACAGTCTCTGCAAGAACATTAGAAAAAGTTACTTTTCCGTATCCTCTTGAGCCATTTCCTCCGAGATAATCATACTGAAGTAGTTTCATTCCTTCTGCTATCACTTCCATATCTTCGACCAGCTCCTTTTCATCTTCCATTTCGTACATGAAATCCAGGTTAAACTGAGCGCCTCTGATTACACGTTCAATCTGTCTTGGATTAGCAACTGCAGTTGCACGATTAATTGTATTCTCAAACTTAACCTCTGTCATGCTTTGAATTCCTATCTTTCTCAATTCATCAGCATTCTTCATAATCATATCCGAAATTAAGATCCGGCTTCTCTGAATTGCTCCTTTTTTTGCCGATCCAAACACCCGGGTAAGACGATGATGATCATCATCATGCTGTTTAACGGCATCAGTATTAAATTCTTTAGCCAGAAGGCTTCTCATCTTTCCTTTCAGTGAACTACCCGGTATCAGAGGAAGGCCCGTTCTGACATCTTTAAGTACAGGCGAATCCACAGCACCTATAGCAGCAAACGCTCCATTTCCTCCTATATGTAATCCGGTTTTTACCTCTAATATCCCAGTTATCTGTATTTTTGCGTACATTGTTTTTTCCTCCCTCTTTAATCGTCTCTACCGCCGTAAAATTTACGAAATGCAACCAGCGCTTCCATATAATGATTAAACAATATAAAATTCTTTTTACTTCCTCTTATTTGTTTCAAAATATTTGGTATCTCAGCCTCCATAATCAAATCCTTTACTTGTGGCTCACGCCCTGCTTCATAGATATAGTGAATCCTCAGATACTCTATTCTTCCAAACAGACGCTCATCCAGTTTATCATCCGGATAATTCTGAATCTCATTGTAAATATCCGATGTCATCGACAGAAGATTTCGAATCTTCGACGTAGTAACGAGGCCAACCGGTTTTCCCCATTTGTTTTTTTTATTATTCAGCTTTTGAATCACTGCTTCTGCTTTGTCCACATAATTATTTTCTGTGATAATCATCCTCGTTCCTCCTCCGTTTTTCTATGCAGGTATACATAAAGATTAATTGCTGTTTTTAATTGTCTGCAGTCCTTTTCGGACTTAATCCACTGATACATCTTCTGAGAAAAAATCTGATACGCTTCCTTACGTTCTGCCGTATCCCCCCTCTCCGGTTCAAGCCTGGATAACATATAAACACAACGCGCAAAATTAATTTTTTCTTTCTGACTGCGTATAAGTTCCAATAGACGGTATAAAAAAGAATTTCCTTTATCGTCTTCAGCTTCAAGATAATCACCGATGGTTTTCATCTTTTCACCAATAACTTCATCCTCAAATTCTGACCAGGGATAAGTACCATCACTTATTTGTACTCCCTTGATTTCATGTTTTTCTCCGTCTTCAAAGATTGTAACTGCATTTTTTCCCGGATAATCTTTCGACTTATCTTCCATATTGGCTACCTCATCTGCAATAGCACTGATTGGATATGATTCCCCATACACACCAATTCCAGCCGAAATAGTCAGAGTATTTTGTGTATAGCATTTTAGTGCCCTCCGAATATCAGTTGCCAGTTCAATCGCTTCATTCCACGAACCGACAATAAACACATCGTCACCACCAGAATAAACGATTGTTGCAAACCGCTTATTCTTTTCTCCTTCATGTATTTGATATTTCGGCTTTTCAAGAATCTGATTCATATACAGTTTAAAGAATAGAGATAAATGTCTCGACAAAGTTGCAGATCTTGATAATGTCGCATATTTTTCCGGAAATCCAAAAGCAATCGTACTGCCTAAATTGTCTACATCAGCTCGTAACACACCAATCCGTTTAATTCCCTCAGCCTGCTCAGAAAATTCTTCCATACTATTTCCAGTCGTATAATCTCCAACCCAGAGCTTTGTGGCTACATGCTTTCCTGTGTAAAGCGTGTTTTTGGAATAGGTCCTGACATAATGAGGATCATCTGTCATCCTTTTCTTAACAGATTCTCTGCTGTCAGATACCAGTACACAGTTTTGCGGCAGGGGAAGTCCCTTTTCATCACTCTCTGTCAACACAGTAAAAAAATCA
This sequence comes from Eubacterium sp. UBA5416, assembly GCA_002409525.1. Taxonomy (GTDB): domain Bacteria; phylum Bacillota; class Clostridia; order Lachnospirales; family Lachnospiraceae; genus Novisyntrophococcus. Next base: position 4,633 of record DHNM01000020.1, read on the forward strand.
TTATAGAGAATATGTTTAGAGAACTCTTCGATATTCCGGCAGTCAGAACAGATTCCTTCATTATCAACATTCCCTATGTTTTTACATACCTTACACTCCCTGGAATAGTCTTTATGTTTTTCTTTATTTAGTTGAATGATATCTTCAGCCGTATATCTTGCACTCTTTTTTCTGGAAATCTCCGCACTCATCTTCTTATATAACTTAGAATAACTGCCCTGAGGTTCATTTTTCAGGCTGTTGCCGCTACAGGGCACACCTGCACCCGCAATATAAAGGGAGTTTTTATACTTCTCTAGAAACCACTGATTAATACCTTTCAGATATTCGTCCGTTACATTCCTTGTCATTTCTGTATTCGGAATCAGCAGATAACAGTGTCCACCACCAGAATATATAAGATTTGCTCTCGATAGATTTAAACGATCCAGAAGACCATCTATAATATGCTCCATCATAATTTCCAGATAAAAAGATCTTGCCCGCAGAGTTCTCAGTGCATTCTTGCTGGTTATTGTATATATAAAATCCTGTATCCCTGATATATCCATTGAGTAAAGGAAAAAAGAATCTTCTGTGTAAAATTCTCTACTATTTTTAAATAAAGTCTTCTTATAATCCGTAATTCCTTTTTCCCGTAAATATTGATCAATACAACTGGAAATAGCGGCTGTTATCTTCACATGATCATAGAGAGAAATATCTGCAAGCTCTCCCTTCGCCGTTGATGATGGCACATATGTAAGGTTTGCCTCCAAAACAGACAGAAGAGAATTGATATATTCTTGATTCCACTCTAGGCCCTTTAAATTTTCTGTCAGTTTTAACCTGACCTGTTCATAAAATGTCTCATCAAACCTCTTTTTCTCCTCTTGTGGATAATTTATTCCTTCTTTTGGATCCAGCTGTCTGGGACGATAATACTTCTCCTCATGGTTATCGTTCAGAATGTTGAACACACTTTGTAATGGTGTCGAAAGTTCAAAACCAACATCGCCAGTGTCATTCTTCCTTCTATCTGCTGCGGATGCTATGTTATCTGCCAAATATACGATGTATGAAATGTCATCGTTTGGAATATCCGCGTTTTTAAGAAGTTGCATGTGATGATAATGCACACAATGTAGAACCGAAGTATCAGTAATCCCGATTTCTTCTTTTAAATAGTCATAACCACTTTGACTGTGATTTCTTCTATCATTTCCCTGTCGGTATATAACTTTACCGACATCATGTAAAAGAGCTCCAATCACAATCTTAATCTGCTCATCTGTCATATATTCTCTCTCCTCTCATGTAAATTTAATGCTCCCATTCCAAGACTGGTTTTGATACCAACTCCTGAAAATTCTCCAAAAGAGAACAGCATTTTTGCAAATCTTGACATTGTATCTGTCCCCTTTATTCGAATACGGATATCGCCCTGGAATCCGGTTATATTAACCCCCTCTAAGGGGAATGGCGCACTTCGTAAACGATAGCGTACAATTTCACTGTTTTGGGAAAGCTGATCCAGAGTTTCCTCATCCCTCATATCCATCTTTGAATCAATTGCACTATATTTATTCATCAGACTTCTGTATATTAATGTCAAGTCTGGATAAAAAACATATCTTCCACCACTTTTAAAAGCAGTCGGAGTCTGAAACGAAAGATCAATATAATGAGTCCCTCCTGGCTGGTAAAATCCTTCAAGAAGCTCTTTATTCTCTATTGTCCTAATTCTCTTCTCCTTGATTTTAATATGTAGTTTCCCATGTTTTAGGTCAAATTCATTAAGCCGCTGCAAAGGCAATATAATTTCATTATATGCTTCTTCAGAAAGTGCGCGTATATACCAGACCTTTTTATATTTACTGATAATCAGGCACTGACTAAAGGGATTTATCTTCAGTTGATGAAGATATTCTGCGTATTCTGTACGAATTGTTTCCATAATAAAGCCATGTAAATTCGAAGACTGCCGGATACCCAGGGTGTCACAGTCTAATTCCATCTGCAGTTCAGTAAACATATCTTTTTCTCCTTTTTATGACAATTATACTATACTTATGTCATGATATCCATAATCATCGTTGTTGCCGTCGTCTTCGTCGTCCATGTCATCTTCATCCTCATCCTCTTCTTCATAGTCATCATCCTCACCTTCCATCATATCCTCAAAGATTGAAATCGCAGCTGCTTTTTCGAATATGCTCTCTTGTCCATCTTTGTTAAAGTCAAATGCCTTTCCAAATATCCCCATATAAACTACCTCTCTCTTATTTATCGGTTGCAAATAGATACTTCATGCTTCACACTTCTGAATTTTCTGCACAATTCAAAGAGCAGGTTTCGTTCTCCCTTTCAGAAGTCTCTTAGATATAGTTATAGCAAAACTACTGTCGTGATATCGCGACTTGATTGAAAATGCTAAGATTTTCGTCGAAATTGATCATATCAACGCAAAAAGCCTGTATCTCCCTGTCTTTTCAGGAAATACAGGTCTGTGATTATTCTTGATATTTAGCTGTTGCCTCGCTTAGCTCTTTTGCTATCTCTTGTTTCAGCGTTTTAGGTTTTACAACTTTGAAACGATTCGCATACTGTAGAAACCATCCGATTAAAGTAACACTAAACATCTTGGTGAATTTCGCTCTGTAGATACCGTTCTGCTGCAATTTCACTCTGATATCTCTCCCGGCGAAATCATATAGTATTGCATTTGTCACGGGATCAGGTATGTATTCTACCACAAGCCGGACTAGCTTTCCTGAAAAATGGTTTACACTCTCCTCGATGTACTTCTGAATAAAATCCTCTGGATTTGGACCGATTTTCTCCTTCGCATCAATTGCAATTTCATCGGAGATATGAAGATTAACAATTCGATCCAGACGGTAATGCGTCAGTCCATCGTGATTGTCATGTGCCCCGATCAGATAATAATTATTGCCTGCCCAATAAATGGTATATAAGTTCAGGCAATAGATCTTCCCTTCACGGCGGATCACCTTTTCCATATTGTTGGTAATCTCCGTGTACTGAAATTCAATCTTCTTGTGAAGGAACATAGCTTCCATCATCAGCTCAATATGCTTTCCTGTGGCATTCTCTACATCTGCCTGGTTCGAAAACGGATTCATCAGTTGGGAAAATCTACGCTTTCCCCTGCTGCTCGTCAGTGACAGAAGTTTCTTACGTATATCTACTGCTTCCTCGGCAGAGATACATTTTGCCTGCTGCACTGCATCCATCATAATCTTAATCTCCCAGTCATCGAATGCATGCTGATCCATATACCAGCCTTTCCGCTTATCCCGGCACTGTTTAATCTGATATCCGCAGTACTGAAGCATCTGAATATCTTTATAGATGGATCGCCTGTCAAGCTTTCCAAGCGTATATTTGCAGTCTAATTTTTCAATAATCTGATCCGAATTCATCGGACTCTTCTCATCTGTCGATTCCAGAATCTGAAGAACACGAATCAACTTCTCTTTTCGTTCTGTCGCCATACTCTTCCTCTTTCCCCTCTGTCAGTTACTCTCATGGGAGTCTGTTGTCTAATCAGTCAAATGTACGTTGCCGCTTACAGCACTTAAGGTCAAATCACTTCCCTAATTGCCATATGCATGAATTCCTGTTTTTCCATTCCTTTGATGCATACTTCCATAATGAACTATAAAGTTACCGGAAACGGTTTTTGATTTTACTAAGTATCCATTGTTATTATTTTTAAGCATAACTTTGATGTACTCCCAGCCTCTAATATAACGTCCCCTCCTCGTTTATCCTTGCCATTATCTCCATTCCTACGATTTACGCTACTGTCTCCGTCGGATTCTTTCGCACTATATGCTTCCCTGATCTCTCGCACCAGATCATCAATAGATCCAAGTTCTTTACAGATTTGATCTTCTCCTTTTCCATTTTCCCGACCAATCCGAAAATGCTCTTCATAATCTGAAACAATCTCACCCATTACACTTTCATCGATATCTTTCAGTGATTCTTTTAACTCCTTCAAATACTCTGTCTTATTCATTTTTTGCACCCTCCTCCAATATATTATCCACAACCTTTACAAAGTCATTCCATTCTTTCTTTTGCTCCTTCTGATGTACCTTTCCCTTTTCCGTCAAATGGTAATATTTTCTGGCAGGGCCTTCCCCGGATTCTACGAGATAAGTTTCCACAAAAGCATCATCTTTCAGGCGCTTCAATATCAGATACAAGGTTCCTGTGGAAATCACCATTTCCTTAGATATGGCCTCTGTTAATTCATATCCATACTGATCTCTTATTGCCAATTTTGAAAGTACACATAATTCTAAAACTCCCTTTTTAAATTGTGCATTCATATGTCATCTCCTTCCCGTCTGCCTGTAAAACCGCTCATTTCTATTATTATTCATGGATAGGTATATATTACCACTATCTATTATTCATTACAATATAGTAAACTGCAATACAGTGAAACACACTCAATCACACAAACGTAAAGTATCACAAAAAGGCCTGCATTTTCCCATCTTTCAGGAAACACAGGCCTTGAAACTGTGATTATTCATTATATGTTTAAAACGGTTCGCGTACTGCAGAAACCAATCCGTCAGATATCGGATTCCAGATCAGAAAGCATTGTATCGAGTGCTGTGATACCACCTTCTGCAGTATACCATACTGCCGGGTGTTCCAGATAAATCAGATGTCCATTTTTGTATGCCTCTGTCCCCATGACCAATTCATTCTCCATTATGTCCTTTGCTAATTGTGCGCCCTCCGTGCCGATTGCACTGTCTCTGTCCAGGATAAATATATAATCCGGATTCTGTTCCGACACAAGTTCAAAAGATGCTTCATTCCCATGGGCCGCACCGGCATTGCTATTGCCGTCCTTTCCTCTATTTTCCTGTGCTCCACCTGCTTCGCTGTCAGCAGTCAGATTATCGAATCCTATTTCTGTGCCGATAATCGAGCATCTTCCATTATTTCCAAGAAGATTGAAACTTCCACTTGTAGTCATACCGACTAATGCGGTCTTTCCTTCTGCCGTCTCTGACAAAGCAGCAATTCTTTTCTGGAAATCGCCGGTTTTAGCTGCTACTTCTTCTTCCTTACCGAACATGGATGCAACAGTAGTAGCATTTTTATCGACGCTTTTCACCAATCCAATCTCACTATCTGTAGCAAGGAATACAACAGGTGCAATTTCACTTAACGCATCATAAGATGAGGACAGACGGCCACCGATAAATATCACATCCGGTTCGCAAGCCATAACCGCCTCGAAATCTGCCTCCTTAATTGTTCCAAGTTTTTCAATATCATTATTATCAGAATAAGATGATAAGTAATCAATCGATGTGTTTGCCATACCCACGACGCGGTCCCCTTCACCGAGATTGTCAATAATATCAAGTGCTGCAAGGTCAAGAATTGCAATTCTCTCCGGGTTATATGGTACTTCCAGTTCGATTTCTTCTTTATTTGCATTCAGACTTGTAATTGTAACTGTTTCCGGAGTATCCTCTTCGGTCTTCTTTTCGCTATCTGACTTTGCCGTGCTGTTTGAGCCAATCTCACTCTTTGTTTCTGTCTCAGTTGTTGTAGCCGATGCATCTCCACAAGCAGCAAGTCCTGCTACTAAAAATGTTGATAATAATACCGCAATATTTTTTTCATATTTTCTCCATTTCTCGTCGTCTGTTAATCGATCATCAATAATAAATCGATAATGGTTTCCCCTGGATATCAATAATTTTAAAATCAACCCCATAAATTTCAGACAGCACTTCCTCTGTCATGACTTCTTCTACCATCCCGTATTTTGCTATTTTTCCATTCTTGAAAGCACAGATATAATCCGAATAGAATGCAGCATAATTAATTTCATGTAAAACCATGATTACTGTTCTTCCCAGATCATCACAAAGCTTACGAACCATCTTCATCAGATTGGTTGCATGATAAATATCCAGATTGTTTGTCGGCTCGTCCAATAAAATATATTCTGTATCCTGTGCTATGACCATGGCTATATATGCCCGCTGGCGCTGTCCTCCAGATAGCTCATCAATAAACTGGTCACGAAACTCATTTAGTTCCATATAATCTATAGCCTGTTCAATAATTTCTTTATCCTCTTCATTCAGACGTCCGCCGGAATGTGGAAATCTTCCAAAAGCGACAAGCTCCTCTACAGAGAGTTTCATCTGGACATTATTAGTCTGTGTCAGAATTGCAAGATGCTTCGACAGCTCCTTACTCTTCCACTTTTCTATTCGCTTTCCATCAAAACTTACGGTTCCCTGATCCCCGGCTATCAGTCTGGATATGATTCCCATAACCGTGGATTTGCCAGCTCCATTTGGTCCAATGAATGAAGTTACCTTTCCCTTATGTATATCGAAACTGACCTGATCCAGGACCGTTTTTTCATTATACTTTTTCGTTAATTCTTGTATCTTCATTCAGACTCTCCTTTTAGACAGTAATAAGTGTAGGAAATAAATCCCTCCAAACAGTGTGATGAATACGCTTACGGGTATCGTATAAGAGAAAACACGTTCTACTACAATCTGTCCACCCACCAGGACAATCATGCCAAAGAAGGCAGAGCCTAAAATCAGATAGCAATGCCGGTATGTGTTTAGAAGCTGACGTGAAAGATTTGCTACAATAAGCCCTAAAAAAGCCAGCGGACCCACCATAGCTGTCGCAACAGCAATATACAATGTCACTCCCAGGAGAAGTTTGCGCACACTCGAATCATAATCAACCCCCAGATTCACAGCCTGATCTTTTCCGAGTGTCAACACGTCCAGAATACGTAGCTCCTTCCTCAGTGCAAACGCAGTCACCGCCAAAACAATAACTGAAAGCAACATAATACTCGTATTCATATTATTAAAACTGGCGACTAAAGTTGTAAGAAGCGTATCGTACTCATTGGGATCCATAATACGTGTTAATGTATTTTGAATGCTTGAAAAAAAGGAAGTCAGAACCGTTCCAACCAATAATACATATAAAACATTATGTTTCGTCTTTTTAAACAGATAACTATACACCACAGTAGCCGTCACGCCCATGAGACTCAGGTCGATTACAAAAGAATATTCCGGATTGACTGCCAGGGCACTTCCAGCTCCGGCTATAAATACAACCGCCGTATGAATCAATGTATATAATGCATCCATCCCCAACAGACAAGGAGTTACAATTGTATTATTGATAATAGACTGGAACACAATCGATGCGCTTCCAATTGCAAATCCAGTGATGACCATTGCGAATAACTTGGGCGTTCGTATTTTCATTGAATACACAAATAGCACTTGACTGTCAAATTTTACTCCATAAACCATATAGACTACGGACAATACCACTGCAAAAGCTGCCATGAAAACTAATCTGATACGATTTTTTCTTAGTGCTGCAGTATTCATCCCGCATCGCCTCTCTTCCCGAAACGAACAGCCTTTCTCCCGTTCTTCAACTGATACAACAACAAGATCACAAATATAATGCTGCCAAGTATACCCACAATAAGCTCAATAGGAAGCTCATAAGGCATAATTATAATTCGTCCTATAATGTCGCATATAAGTACAAACAGTGCTCCAAATAACGCCGTATCTATCATCGTCCCCCTGATTCTGTCTCCTTTGAACATGGCCACTATATTGGGCACAATAAGTCCTATATAAGAGATAGATCCCACAATCGTTACTATAGCCGAGGTTATCATAGCTGCAATCGTAAGTCCCATAAATAAAACAAGATTATAAGGGACCCCCAGGTTTTTAGAAAAATCTTTTCCCATGCCGACGATATTAAAATGATCAGCAAAAATAAAAGCCAGGATCACCAGTGGAATCACCATATACACAATTTCGTATCGTCCACGGAGGACCATAGAAAAATGTCCAACCAGCCATGTCGACAAAGCCTGCGTCATTTCATATTTGTAGGCGAGGAAATTAGTTAATCCTGTAATTACATTTCCAAACATAATTCCCACCAGAGGTACCATAACTACATCCTTAAACTGAATACGCTGGATCAGACATACAAAAATCCATGTACCCAAAATCGCGAATACGAAGGCAAATAAAGTGCGTCCCCATAAAGTAGAATTTGACATATAGATGAGGGCTAGAAGAATTCCAAACTGTGCAGAGGATATAGTTGCTCCTGTACTAGGTGAAACAAACTTGTTCATACAAAGCTGTTGCATAATTAGTCCCGCTACGCTCATACCCACACCGGTACAAAGAATTGCCAGTAACCTCGGGATACGCGAGGCCAAAAATACTTTCCAGGACTCTGGATCATTCTTCATCAGTGCTGCAGGGTTGACATCACGGACCCCGATAAAAAGTGATAGAAAAGAGACGATAACCAGACTGAGGAATAGAATCCATGTCGACCTATTCTTTTTTATGATAATTACACCTCCATGACGTTGATCGGTTAGTCATAGCTTACCGTCGTCCCTTATTGTATCTAAAATATGATTGACACGCAAGAACTTACTTTTATGTAAGCTCTGTTTATTACTTTCGATTTATTCGAATTCCATTTCTTTTTGCATAGGCCTCCGTAAAGGTACACATGTTTTCCAACAAAGATAATATCTCTGAATTATTCTGACATATTCTATATATAATTATTTTAGGTGGCAATTCTCCAATAATATTTTTTTCTATCAGGCCGTCTTCTTCTAATTCCCTTATCTGTGAAGCCAAAACCTTTTGTGTAATGCCCGGAATTACCTTTTCCAATAAGGAAAATCGATTATCACCATTTGCTATATGCCATAGCACCTGTGTCTTCCATTTGCCTCCGATCAAATCATGTGTCAAGTTTAACTCACAACAATATTCATCTTTTAATTTTGACATTTTTCATACCTTCCTGCTTTAAAATTTTATATTTGTGGTTAGGATCACCTAACTTCTAAGTATATACGCGCAAAGATGATAATACAAGTAAAGAAAAAAATTTCAAATGGATCTGTCTGCCAGGTGGGCTTATGAAATGATCATGCATTATTCCAATTGATTCTCACGCCTCCATGTCTTATAATGAAACTATATATTTATTTAACAATCATGTTAAGGAGGTAACAATAAATTGAAGGGTTATGGAATGTTATCAATTGACAATGCAGGATGGATTGAAAAGGAGAGACCGGTCTGTGGTCCACTCGATGCGATTATAGAACCTATTGTTCTTGCTCCATGTTCATCTGATACACACGTTCTTCATGGGGGAAATGGTCCAAAGCAGAATCTGATTCTAGGTCATGAAGCTGTCGGCAGAGTTGTCGAGACTGGTAATCTGGTAAATAAATTTAAAACCGGAGATGTTGTGGTTGTACCATGCTGCACTCCCAACTGGCTTTCCTGGAATACACAAGGCGAATATACCGCTCACGATGAGGGACTTATGGCAAGTTTTAAGTTCCTGGGATCCAAAGACGGAACATTCGCAGAATATTTTCATGTCAATCAGGCAGATGCCAACCTTGTAATGCTCCCGGAGAATGTATCACCGGAAGCTGCCGTTATGACAGTAGACATGATGTCCACCGGATTTCATGGTGTTGAAAATGCTGAAATCGGATTCGGTGATACCGTTGTTGTGATCGGAATCGGACCTGTCGGTCTGATGGCTGTTGCGGGAACAAAGCTTCGCGGAGCAGGCAGAATCATCGCAGTCGGAACTCGTCCGAATTGTGTTCAGATTGCCAAAGAATATGGTGCAACCGATATCATCAGCTACAAAGAGGGCGATATTGTAAAACAGGTATTAGAAATGACCAAAGAAGGAGCAGACAGTGTCATCATTGCAGGCGGAAATGCAGAAACTTTCCGTCAGGCAGTAGATATGACAAAACCCGGCGGCTACATTTCCAATGTCAATTTCTTCGACATCTCCGACACACTGGCCATGCCGGCTTTATCATGGGGACTCGGAATGGCAGACAAAACCATCCGCGGCGGTTTCTGTCCGGGCGGTGCACTGCGTATCCATAAAATGCTGGAGATGATTGCAAACGGTCGTGTAGACACCACAAAGCTGATCACTCATACATTCAACGGTTTCGATAAAATCGAAGATGCCTTCAAACTCATGGATGAAAAGCCGAGAGATCTGATCAAGCCAATCGTTGTTATCTGATTGCATAAAGTTTCTGAAAAACAAAATCACCCGATGACAGGTGATTTTGTTTTTCTCTTTTGCGAGAACCCCTCATAGCATGGCTTTCCGGGAGTGCTTCCCTATATTATTTTGACTATTCCCATAAATCATAGTGTTGCATGGTTTCCCTATTGCGGAACTCATGTTTTTCATAATATCCAATCAGCCTGCCTTCATCACGCAATGCTACCATGTAGACGTCCTTATTCTGTTTTTCATTATGAAAAGTGTATACAAGATTATGCTCCGAAGATGAAGCAAACCATGCTATCACCTGCTTAATCTTCTTGTTTGACTGCGCATTATGACAATTCAAAAGGCTCTGCCCAACCAGCTTGTCTCCGCCTCGTTTTGCATAACTCTCCAGTGCAGCCGGGTTCATATAGATTATTTCATGTTCCAGATTACAGATCACTACAGCGCATCTATCCTGGTCAACGATGCTCTTGAAAAAAGTAACATAAGCCTCACATTTCATTTACTGCCTCCTCATATCTTGGAAGTTTCACCACTGTCATTTCATGCCCCATCGCCGGAACAATTTTTTCTATAAAATCCTTTGTTGCAAACTTAATGCTCGCTGTGTTTATACATGGATGACAGCCAATCTCACTGCCTGTCAATACCTCTTCGTCCACACACAGCCTGACTCTTTGCTCCTTGTCATTCATCAAACCCATGACACTCACCGACCCCGGTGTGATGTCAAGAAACTCTTCCATATAGCATTCTTTTGCAAAAGACAATCGGGCAACGCCTAACTGTGCTGATAAATCTTTGGTTTTGAATTTTTTATCTCCGGGCATCATCAGCAAATAAAAATCTGTCTCCTGCCTGTTGCACAAAAAAAGGTTTTTACATATCGTCGCTTGCAGGACTTCATCAATCTCTGCACACACTTCCATTGTCATCACCGCTTCATGATCTATTCTTTGATATAAAACTCCTAAATGGTCAAGAAAATCATAGGTCCTTATCTCTTTTTCCATCCTGCCTGTAGTATCTGCCGGTCTTCCATTCAGTAATTCAAGCATCCTCTTTTGCTATCCTTTCCGTTCGTCCATTTTTCTTAACTACACAAACATGCCGTAAAATTTTCTTGAATAAATGATTGGAATCTGTTATGATATAGATACAAGAGGAACAACCGCCCACAAGGTGGGTTGACCTGAAAATAAAAGTAGAAATTTCACCCTCTGACCGGCCAAGTTTTGGGGTGGTTTTTCTATGTTAAGCTAACAGCAAATCAAATAAATGAATGTCAGCAACGATAACATGAACATTCCAAAGGCCATCAAGTCTTTAAAATCGAAATGTTTCATAGATATCACTTCCATTCTATGTAGAATGAAGGTCAACGCCACCCTGCAACACGATTGATCCCTGTAAAAAGTATATCACATGAACCAAAAAACGACAATAAATAAAATTATAAGACTTTACATATCTATTCAGATAAGTTACTGTTCACACAATCCAAAAACTTCTGCATTCGCCAAATTCACCGTATTCTGGTAAAATAAAAAGAAAAAGACAGACCCCCGCCTGCCCACCTGTACTTTGAGAACCAGACAGAGAGATTCTGAATGATCCTGACTTTAAAAAGAAGAATCGGACACTTACAAAACAGCTCCGCCTTTCTTTAATCTTTTTTCATAATATAGTTTGTCAATTGTACTCCATTTCGCTCTACCTGCTGCTCCTTTTCAACATGATATCCTCTTTTCTCAAAAAAGGGCTTTGCCGTAATGGAAGCATGTGTGACAATACTTCCTTGAATCTTCTGTTCCAATGCATCGCATAGAGCCGTCGCAATACCTCTTCCCTGATAACCCTTATGAACATATAACCGATCAAGATACCCTGTTTGATCTATATCTCCAAATCCAACTATTTTATCGTCTTTAGCAGCAACAAGGCTGTAGTGTTCCATCAACGTCTGATTCCATTCTTCCCGATCAATATATTCAGACGCCCAGGCATTCAATTGCTCCTTTGTGTAATCTTTAGCATTTACTGTATGTACGGTCTGGCAAAAGAGTTCACTAAGTTTCTGACAGTCCTCTGGTTTATATCTTCTAATCATCATCTCAATTTCAATTCCATAATATCAAAATCCACTAGTTTCCCGTCAATCTTAAAGTATCCTTCAAATGTACCTATCTTCTTAAATCCAAAATCCTGGTACAGTTTAATTGCTCTTGTGTTATCGTTACGGACCTCAAGTGAAATAATATCTACTTGTGCATTATTCTTTACGAAAGCAAGTATTTTCTCCATTAAAGCATGACCGATTCCTTTTCCCCATGCGGATTTCCTAACGCATAGTCCCAGTTCTCCACGGTGTGCCATTCTTCTCTTTAAAAGGGTAAAGTAATTTGCGGTGCCTACGATATTCTGGCCCTCTCTAACAACAAAGAAAATATCTTTGTCCGATTGCAAAACTGATTCAAGATAACATCTCTCTTGCTCAACAGAGATTGGTAGTCCTTCATCGCCATAACTAAGATTGTCTGTTTCTGCGCCACATATTTTTGTTAAAGCTAATATTTTTTCGGCATCATCCACTGTTGCTCTATCGATTATACAATTCATATTTTAATCTCCTTCGTTCACGAAGAATATTCCGGCTCAAGCGGAATCTTGTCAGTAATGACGACACAGGCAATTCTTTTTCCCTCTTCCAAACGATAAGTTAGAAACACTTTAAGGTCAGGAGTAAGTTCTCCCCCCGAAGTATATGGTATCAAAGGGAACTGCCCTGTCCTCGCCTTCTCCCTTATATTTTCTGGGACCGGGATTTTCTAAATCCAGATACATGATGTCATCCTTAATACTTAAGATATAACCCTTTTCGTGCTCATCCTCCACATCTATGGGGCCAACTTCAGAACCATAACCAGTTACATAAGTAGCAATATATTTCCCATCTTTTACATAATAATAGACTTCCACGACAAGCGATGTTCGAAGCGTAGGATTGTCATCTTGGTCACCTTTTTTGATGTCGATCTCAGCATCTGCCAAATCAAAAGCAGTCATATATTCAAGTACATCTTTTAAACGCAGTACTTTTTCTAAAGTATCTCTGACAAATCCATGCCTTTTTGATATTTTTCCCAGCTCTGCCTTATTATATTTTAACACTGGCATTTTCTCCGTTCTTCATGCTGTACATATTATCAGGGACTATTAATTTCCATACGTTGTTATACGTTCCACTCACGCTCATTTTTGTCAAATACCGTTTGCTTAATCCCATTTGTTTTTTACATATTTCAAAAAACCATCACTTAGTTTTAATTGCTTTTTATATGGCCAAAGTAAAAAGCCTGTCTTTTGGTATAGAAACTTAATGCCATACTCTTTCAAATAATGAATTAGCTTTTCTTCACGTAATATAGTCATGCCTTCTATATTGGCAATAACTTCTTCAAGCCCGGAAATCTTATCAAGATCCTTTATACTGTCTATCACAGTACGCTCTTTTGTTGTTATTCGAATCCCCCCACTATACTTTATACTTTCAATGCCAGATTTACACTTGGACGGTATATGGTAATAGGTATAGCCATCAAATTCAAATTTATCAAATGTTTTTTCAGCGGAAACGTATATATCATAATAAACTTGATCCGTGACACCATAATATTCCATTGCTGTATGGTGAGAAATATATGCTGTCGGATTTATTGCACATCCGATCTGATATTTATTTGCTACTGGGCTTTCTGTTTCGCCACTGATACAGGTGTACATGTTTTTTCGGATTCGAACCACAATACCCTGTTTCACAAGTCTTTTAATAGAAGACTGCGCAGCTTCAATATTATCATAATATTTGCGTACATAATATCACCATTCAATCTGATTGTTCAATACTTTTAATATATTCTATCATACTACACTGTTTTCTCAACATCAAGGTTTAATATTCATTAGATAATGGCTATATATGGCCTGTATATTTGATATCCTAAACCTCCTGAGGCAACAATCTGATTTTTCTAATTCATCCAAGACATCACCTCATCATTTCCTGCAGCCTTCTCTTGTAATGCTCAATTATCTCATTGTATTGTGAAAGTATGCCTTCAAGTTCATCTCCAGTACCTGAGACATAGGTTGCAATATTTTTTCCGTCTTATAAATTTTCCAATATGTCACGTGATTGCAGTAAATAAAAAAGACCTTGGGATTTTACTCCCAGGATCTGTATTTTTCTGTTTCTCTTCATTTTGTATCGAATACCACATTGCCTTTTCTCTTCTCAATCTGATAACTTTTTCCACGGAAGGGTATTTTTAAACTGAACTTTTCCACGGATTCCGGTATATGTGGTTCAAATCGAAATCCATTCTCAGCATCCGGATCGGGCTTGAATCCTGCAAGATCTTCAATCAGAATCGATATCGGTCCGCTCGCCCAAGGGTGACACAGACTGGTATTCCATTTTTGATCTTTGCCCCATGCTTCCCAGCATGTCGTGGCCCCTTCCCGAATCATATTCACCCATCCGTGTTCACTTTCATTTGCGAGGATTCGATATTCGTCTTCATAACGGCCTGCTGCCGCCAGTGCTTTCAGGAAAAAGTACCCGGTCATCACTCCGCAGCAGAGTCCTTTCTTTACAAGAAAATCCGCGATATGATCCTGTTCTCCTTCCGGGCAGATTCCAAAGTAAAGCGGATAAATATTGGAATGTATAGAACTGTGACTGCTCTTTGCACTGTCCCGAAACAGTCCCGTCTCTATGGAATAAAACTCTCGGATAAACGCCTCACTCAACTCCGTAGAACCGTACTTTCTTCCTTTCGCACCTTGATCACTGACACGGATCTTCAGTATTTCTTCGATCTGCTCCAGAACTTTCACGGCTCCTATGTAAAGGGCATTGATCACATTATGACAGCCGGCACCTACGATCGGACGCGTCAGTTCGAATTCATACCCATCTCTTAAGTTCTCCGGCCAGTCCACAAGATTCCACTTATCTTTAACTTGTTCAAGCAGTCCGTCTTCCCGCTCATATCTCCTGAAATATTTCACAATCGACCGTGCTGTAGGATAATATTTTCTCAGGAAACCCTGATCCCCGGTAAACTGATAATCCGTCAAAAGCAGCTGTGACCAGAGAAGAGAAAAATCAGCGATTTCCTGCATGTAAGATCCGGGTGCAACCGCCATGATACCGGGACATATCTCTCTTGTCAGAGCAAACTGTCTGATACATTTTCGAAGCATCCGGACATCCCCGGTCAGCCAGACCTGTGCACGGGCAGTGATTACGGAATCGCCCAGATACTGTCCTTTTTCCCGCGTCGGGCAGTCAAGATATCCTTCCTGTGTACCGAACTTTACCCCTTTTTTGCAAATATCAAAGATCCTATTCAGGCAGATATTGTTCGAGGAAAATGTACACAGACTTTCATCCATCGGATAATGTCTGACTTCCGCTTCCACTTTTGTGATCGTAACGCCTTCTTCGAAGATCAGTTCCGCATACCGAAATCCCTTATAGTCATAGGGCTCCAGCCTGCAGGTTCCTTTTTTCAGCGTCCATGTTTCCTCATATCTGCAGTTACACCGCATATCATAGCGTACACGAGGGTCTTTCTCCGGATCCGATGCGTCATCTGACTTCTCCAGTTCCTCACCACAGCGAATCACTACTTCTGCTCCGTCATATTCTGCATCAGCCTGCACAGTAAGACTTCCGGTGATTTCCTGACTGACATCGACAAACAGCCCATAAGCTGTCTTCCGGATTTTCTCCGGGACAAAACGAGAGACAGATAACATCTCTGTCGGCTGCAGCTTACACTGGTAATCTGCCCACTCTGCCCTGACCATGGAATGCCAGTTTTGATCATGAAACCCCGGCTGCTTCCAGTCTTCCATCCATTTCCGGCTGTCGAAATTCTCCAGAAACTGCGTGTCATATCCGATCACCTCTCCGGAATACGCCTGTGATATCTTGTATTTCCACACGGGTGTAATCCGGCGGAGAGACACGGGTCTGGCTGTATCCTCAGTCAATTGTTCTTCCAGGACAAGGCAGGCCATCCCGAACCGTCCGTCCCCGCTGTTCCAGACACGGTTCACAAGTCCCTGATAGTACAGGTGTACCGCAAGTGTATTTTTCCCTTCGTGCAGATATGGGGTGATATTAATTTCGTTATAGTAATAATCTTCCGGCCAGGCAGGCGCCGGGCCCTGTCCGACATAATCTCCATTTATATACAGTTTATAGTAGTCATCTGCACTCATCTGCATGGTCCACCGGTGCGTGTCTTCTGCTATTTCGGTTCTCCCACATGCAAGTTCCGCCCGGGCAAGGACATGCAGATTCCGGACGGAGTCGCCGCCGCTTTCAGTGCGGCATCCATCCGACGTATTGATGCCTTCATTCTCTTTATGATACATGCATTTGGGTCTGCTGTGTGCAAACCCCGGGATTGTAACCCATTCTGCCTCAAAACTGCTGCTCATCTTGTCTTCACTCCAATCTTGCATCTATAATACACGGATTGTTACGCACTTTGTTCTCTCGCAGGACTTTTGGCCCTTGGTATTACATGTAATCCACTTGTGTGCGGATGGTCTGCGTTCCGGGATCAATCTGATAGGCAGCCATTGGAATCATGGTTTTGGGGTTGACCAGGTTTGTATTCGGATCCGGTACCAGGACATGTCCTTCCCCATTTCCCTCCAAGGACGCAGCTGCACAGTATCCATCTGCGTTTTTCACTCTGGCTTCATGTTCACTTTCTTCTTTCTCGAATGGTTTCCTGTCATCGGCAGAAACTGCAAAGCCGCAGTCATACGCGGTACACTTGATATCACTTGTAATCTCATGTGTGCGGATATGACCTGTTTTAGTGAGTTCAATTGTTGTCTTTACATGAATCCCCCGGATGGGCGTCCAGGAAAAACGAAGTTCATTCTCTTCCACAGAGAAATCCGGTTCGATTACATCTTTCACAAAAAAATATCCGTATGCTTCAAAAGCCAGTGTACTGTCAGGGGCACATTCCGAGAGGGTCAGATTAGAGCGCATGATACTGAAGCCAAATCTACTCGAATATGCAAATTTAGAATATTTCTCAACGGTATGACTGTGCCCGTCTGACTTCAGACGTCCCGGCAGAAGAGCTGTCACATTGCCGCTTTTTCTCTGAATCACCATATTGGCGTGGTGCAGGTATTTTCTGCTTTCCAGCCTCGGAAGCGGAGCACAGTCTGCTTTCCAGAAAGGATGATCCTCAGGCAGTCCCAAAAACATAAATGCCTTCATCGCCCAGTAGGGGGACCCCGGGGCATTATAACTCTCGGACATTTGAAGATTGGGATACGCATACCCGATTGTAAGAATATCCGCGTTGTCCCAGATCGGCTGATTCAGCCAGTATACCAGGTGCCTTACGATGATCCCTTTCAGTACCGGAAGTGGGTATACTTCCACTCCGCACAAGGCACACACAGAAAAGTAAGCCACCTGTGCAAACCGGTAAGTCATCGATCTGCCATATGCAAAAGAGGGACCTTCTTCTGAAAACCAGTAGATATAGTCTCTTCCAAACTGTAGTGCCCGATCGATAAATCTTTTACATCTCTTCGGATCTTCCTTTTCCATAAAACGAGCGTAGATCATACCATATGTGACCATCACAAAGGGATTATAGTAGTCCTTATCGCCACCATTGCCATCGTTATACCATCCACCGGCATCATAATAGGAATCGATACACTCCAGTCCTTCCCTGAGGCACTTTTCATCATAACTTCTTCCAACCTTATAGAGAGCCACATTCGTCATAATACTGAAGAAATACCAGTTACATGCACAGCATTCATGACGGTTGATTTCCATGAGCCAGTCTGCCAGATTGTCTTTGCCTCTCTCTGAAAGAGGCTCCCATACCTTGTCCGGGCAGAATAGAATCCCGAATGCAATCGCTGCCATCTCGCAGAATTTCTGATCATAATCCCTGCAGGCATGCCAGTAATCGGGATGCTCAGGGTCCGTTCCGGCTTCTAATCCTTTTCTATATATTTCTTCAAACGCATCATCTTTTCCGCCTCCGCTCCAAAAAGGCACAAGGCCCCATAACGGACGCGCAAACGCTTCCATAGGGATGGTATCATTATCATAATGGGCAGATGTCACACCGATATCAAGGCGTGCTCCGCTCTCGCTATAGTAAGGTTTTAAAGGATTCAGGACATCCAGGAGAACCTGTTCTGCCGCTTTTCTTGTCTCAAAATCCGCCTCCGTAAAATGTCTCATTGTCTTATACCCTCTCTTTCCGGCAATTGTGTATCAATAGAGCCAAATACTTTTGGCCCGGGCATTTTCATATGCCTGGGCCTATTACGTTTTCTACTTTTTATATCCAAAATCCGGTATATCATGCCACCGCTGTCTGAAATAATGTGCTGCCAGTTTCGGTCTTCTCTCCCGGGTAAACAGCCCTTTCTTATTGCCGTCCACGCGCAGAGTTCCCTGAATCGTGGCAAAGTCCGCAAAATTCCATACCTGTTCCCCTACAACAAAGCTGCATTCATCAAATACCTTATTGATCGTCTTATAGTAATCCACCTGATACTCTTCGCTGAACATATTTCCGGTTGCCTTATGAAGTCCTGCCACCGTATCCGCACCATATTCTGTAATCATCCATGGCTTGCCCAGTTTCCTCCAGTACTTCATCTCTTCTCTCATCGCGCGCTCTGCCGCATCCAGGTCGCCCCCGAATACATACCAGCCGTAATAACGGTTGGCACAGATGATATCCATCTCGGGAGCGGTAATGTCCCGTGTATAATCATTCTGGCAGATCACGAGAGTTACCGGTCTGCCCTGCGGATCACACCTGTGTGCCAGATGATACAAAGGCATAAAATAGTCATGTGCCGCCTGAGGCTGTTTTTCTGTATCCGGCTCATTTGCCAGAGACCACACTGCCACACACGGATGGTTTTTATCCCGCGCAATCAGATCTCTAATCACCTGCTCATGGTGTTCCTTCGTCCGAAACTTTGCATAGCCTTCATCATCCCAGCCGAAATTGAGTCCCACCGCAGGTGTCTCATCGATGACTACAATGCCGAGACGATCACACAAGTTTAACATCTCCTCCGCATACGGGTAATGGGACGTACGGAAAGAATTCGCACCCATCCACTTCATCAGAGAAAGATCTTTTACATTCATCGGCTCATTCAGACCGCGGCCATGCACCTCGCTGTCTTCGTGTTTACCGAATCCCTTGAAGTAAAATGGTTTTTCATTGATGAGAAACTGTGCTCCCTTTATTTCAATCGAACGCACACCGAACTGCTCCTCATAGGTATCCTCCTGATAATCTGCTTTCGCTGTATATAGATAAGCATTCCCCGGCTGCCACAGCTTTACATGTTCAATGGTTACCTTTCCCTCATTTCCATGAGAACATGAAACCTCCGCTCCATCTTCATCAAAGAATCGAACAATCACTTCACGTTCGTCTGCGCCACGGCACCTGACGGTATAAGATACTTCGGCGTCATTCCCCACAATCTTCGGTACAATAACAATATCTTCAATATATTCCTTCGGAGTGGTATAGATCTTTACCGGACGGTTGATTCCGGCATAATTGAAAAAGTCAAAGTTCGGAGCATTGTGTGGCTTCTGCACTGTTTTTCTGACACTGGGAATATCCGGGAGATCCTCTCCGAAAAATGCCGCTCCTACTTCATTCCCAATCGGAAGTGTGGAATAATCTACCCGGTTGTCAACGGCCACGCAAAGCAGATTCTTTCCGGGATTCACGGTCTTTCCGATTTCCGCCTCAAAAGGGAGAAATCCGCCCTGATGCTCACACAGGAGTTCTCCGTTCAGGTAAACCTTTGCTTTATGGGTCACCGCCCCGAATCTGAGAACCACCCTCTGATTCATGAGAATCTCAGGCAGTTCAATCTCCTTCTGATAAAACGCCCAGCCGTAATGATCCCTGAAATCAGAACCTTCCACCTGATCATTATAGGACGCGGGAACCGCAATCTTTTTTGGATTCTCCAGTGGCTTTTCCATCCATTTTCCTTCAAATCCTGTCCCGTTGTCCAGTTTAAAATCCCATATTCCGGACAAATCCATGACAGTTCTTGCCTTGTTTATTTTTGGATAAAGCATATATCTCCTTTCCTTATCCCTTAATACCGGTTGATGCGACTCCTTCTACAAAATATTTCTGAAGTGCAAGGAATACAATCAGTACCGGGATCAGCGTAATAATCGAACCGGCCATAATCAGTCCATAGTCAGCGGCGTACTGTCCGATAAACATTTTCAAACCAAGCTGAATTGTTTTCTTGCTCTCCGATTTCAGATAAATCAACGGTCCGAGATAATCATTCCATGTATTTACAAATGTAAAAATAATCAGTGTAGACAGTGCAGGTTTTGACAGGGGCAGCATAATCCTGGCATAAATCATATATTCACTCATACCATCGATTCTGGCCGCCTCGCACAAAGAGTCCGGGATTCCTTCGTAAAACTGTTTCATCATAAATACTCCGAATGCCGAAAACGCCTGCAGGCATATCATAGCAAGAAGTTTATTGTTTAACCCCATTCCTCTCATCATGATGAACTGAGGGACCATGTATACCTGCCATGGCATCGCTATGGTTGCTATGTACGCAAGAAATAGTCCGTCCCTGTATTTAAACTGCAGTTTTGCGAATGCATATGCTGCAAAGCTGCTTGTAAGCATCTGTAGTATTGTCACTACTACTGACAGATAAACCGTATTGCCGATGAACTTTGAAAGCGGGATCTTTGTCCAGATGTCCCGATAATTACTCCATTGCGGCTGATCCGGAATAAACTGAAAGGGTGTTACCTTAAACACTTCAGCATTTGTCTTAATGGAAGCTGACAACATCCAGAGGAAAGGAACGAGCATGATTGCTGTAATTACAATAAGCAGTACATAAATCAAAACTTTTTTGACCACCTGGTTTCGATGCATTGAGGTTTTCTTCTTCACCATCTCTTCTCTTCCTTTCCTATGAGTTCTCATACTTTGCATTTCCCTTAAACTGGATCACTGTAATAATCAGGACAATAACAAACAATACCATTGCAATTGCGCTTGAGTAGCCCAGATCCCATTCAACAAATGCTTTTTGATAGATATAATAAACCAGTACCGTTGAAGAAGTACCCAGTCTTCCGTCACCACCGCCGGCAAGCATAATTGCAATATCATATACTTTAAAGCAGTTAATCGTCAGCATAACAACAACAAAAAAGGTTGTCGGACGAAGCTGCGGCCATGTCACATAGCGGAACTTCTGCCACGAACCTGCTCCATCCAGAGAAGCAGCTTCATAAAGTTCCGCCGATATCCCCTGCAGCCCGGCCAGATAAATCACCATATAATATCCCATATACTTCCAGACACTGAATAAAATCAGGGTAACCAGTATGAGATTCCCGCCGAACCAGTTCGGCAGGTTTTTCATATGGAATATATAATAGAGAATGGCGTTCACCGGTCCCTTGCTCGGGTGAAAGAGCATAGCCCACACAGCAGTAATCGCAACCAGTGATGCCACATAAGGGAAAAATGCAACCGTCCGAAAAACTCCCTTTGCCACAATCTTCTGATTTAAAATAGACGCAAGTCCCAGAGATGCGATCATCGTGAGGGGTACGGTACCGATACAATAAATCAGTGTGTTTTTCAGAGAAGCCCAAAACATGGAATCTCCTGCCAGCCTCTTAAAATTTTCAAGTCCCACGAATTTTATCGGGTTGTTGCCATCCCACTTCACAAACCCCAGTGCAAATGCACATATAATGGGAATCAGTGTAAATACGGCAAATCCGATAAAGTTCGGAGCAATAAACGAATACGCCACCAGTGTACGTTTTCTGTCACGTCTTTTTTTACTTTTTTTCAATTCAACAGAATTTTCCATATTGTTTTGCGCTGATACGCGCACTCTCCTTCCTGTTTCACTTCAGTGCACTTACCTCTTTATTCATTTTCTGAATTCCCTCATCGACCGAGATATCACCATTCATGATATCTTTGTGATAAGTGTCAAGAATCGTATTAATCTCTGCCACATTGGAATCATAGGGCGCTTCCAGATATACCGCTTTTGTCTGAAGTGCCTCTTTACTTGCCTCATCTGTCGGAAATCCTTCCATGTTCGCAAGCTGATCCACGACCTCATCACTCATAATCGCAGGAAATGCTCCTGTTTCGGCGACAGCCTTGGCTCCTTCTTCTCCACCTGCAAATTTAATGAAATCCCATGCTTCCTCTTTCTGTTTGGAGACTGTCGGGATTGCAAGACTTGTAAGCTGTCCGATGGTTGTACCTGCTTCAACACCTTCCGGGTGAGGATACTTTACAATTCCCCAGTTCCCGCACAAATCAGGATCATATTCCCCGCTTGCAAGGCTTGGAATCAGTGTAGAGATATACCAGGTTCCCATATTCATTGTCGCTGTATTCCCTTCTGAGAAGGCTGCAGAATAATGAAGCTGAGAAGCATTTGTGTCAACATAGGTACGGCAGATGCCGTCTTCCTCCTGTTTTTTAACCATATCATAATACGGTTTTGTAAATTCATAGTCACCGTCAAGAATCGTGTGCTCTCCGTCAAGGACACCAAAAAGCTGTACCGCGCTTCTCCAGGTATGATAATGGGAACCATAGATCTGATCATCGC
Organism: Eubacterium sp. UBA5416; assembly: GCA_002409525.1. Taxonomy (GTDB): domain Bacteria; phylum Bacillota; class Clostridia; order Lachnospirales; family Lachnospiraceae; genus Novisyntrophococcus. The sequence continues at coordinate 27,565 of DHNM01000020.1, forward strand.
CAAATCCTGTCTTCGCTACAGAACGTGCCAGTTTATCATACTCTTCCAAAGTCATATCATTCGTCGGATAATCGACGCCCGCATCATCAAACAGATCCTTATTATAATATAATACCCAGAAGTCATTACGGAACGGAAGCTCGTAAAGTTCATCGTCTACTGCAACCTGATCGGTCATACCATTATACGCAGACAAATCCACACCATCTTTTTCAATTCTTTCGTTCAGCGGCTCAAGAACACCTTTTGATACTAAAGTTGCATATCCGGGCACATCCTTCACCGTAACAACATCAAAATCAGAACCGGAACCCGACAATTCGGTAGAAAGAACAGTCTGGTAATCCGCGGATCCAAGGTCTGTCATTTCAATGCGTACATCCGGATTTTTCTCCACATATGCCGAAGCAACCGCTTCCCAGTAAGTAGCGGACTTTGCATCCCAGATTGACCATTTCAGTACCGTGGATGCATCATCCGCACCTACTTCCGTCTTACTTCCCGCCGACTTTTCTTCAGCTGATGACGATTCTTCTTTTTTGGCTGATGCTGACTTTACATCTGACTGTTTGTCTTCCTCTTTACTCGAATCGCTGTTTCCACACCCCGCAAAAGAAGTTACACACATCGCTGTTACGAGCAAAGCACTGATTAGTTTTTTCTTCATAACTCCAATCCTCCTTGAATACCTAGTAATTTGACCCTGGTGATACACGAATTGTTACGCACTTTGTGCTCTCACAATTCTAAAAACATTCGAATTTCACCCTAATCGGGTTACGTTCTCATGTTTTTTACGGGTCCCAAAGCCGTGCTCTTTCATGCGAGCATGAAAGGCAAGGCCTTTTGACCCTGGTATCATTCTAAGAAAAATCACGAGCTTTTTCCATGCTATAGTCTATGATTTTCTGCTATTTTTCTCTTAATATCAATTTCTATTTTTCATCCGTGTCCTTGCCATATATTTTTTTATAAAATCATGTACTTTTCTATGAATCACAGAACACGCAGCAATCCGCGTATTATATCGCTAATTGCACATGCATCCTTACTATGATATACTGTCTTTGGAAAATGTATATAAAAGTAAAAACTATATCGATAAAAAAGGTTGAATAATCCTATGGGCAGAAAGCTATCTGGAAAACTTATAAACAAAATGCCGCATTCACTCCGCGGCAATTTCACTCTTATTACCATAATATTAATGCTGGTCTTCGGGATCGGTACTGCCACAATGAGCTTTATCATGTTCTCGGACAGTCTGCGCAGAAATTCGATTCACTCCGCTGAAAGCAATTTACAGTTTATACGCAATGATATCAACTCGGACCTGAACAGTATTCTTGGTTTTTGCCGCTGGTGCCGTACAAACACGGCTATCTCCAGCTACATAGCTGCCAGCCCGGAAGATCCATATTACAACACACTGACAAAGGAGGCCTCTGAGCGCCTAAGTGAACAATATCTGTCTACTTCTGCATATCCGTATATATCGAGAGTTATAATAACGAATTCCGAAAATTCCAAATTTCTGCAGAAGAATTCTTCTTCATACTATTCCAGTGACCGCTATATATTAGAAGTTCTGAAAAAACTTCCCTATTATAAGCAGCTCCTGAACGCCCCGGATTATACCTTTCATGTCGGTGTACAGAAAGACCCCTTTGTCCACGCCTCAGAAAAAATACTTCCTATTATACGACCGATTGAGTCCAGCTACAGTGATGATGAAATCGGAGTCCTTTTTATGCAGATATCACTTTCCATGTTTACGGATCCTCTTTCCCGCTTTTCATCCCAGGAACATACCCCTGTTTATCTGACAATCAGCGGTGAGAGCTATTGTATTGACAATGGAAAGATAACATCAGTTTCTTTTCCGAAAAGCAGTGAGGAACTGCAATACGATGATATGGTAAGCAGCAGTACCAGGATAGAAAAAATTTCAGGCAGTGGTTATTCCGGGCTTTACGTCACCTCGCCAATTGAGGCAGAGGGATGCTATATCACTATGCCGGTTGTGACAGACGGAGCCAGACAATCTGTGTCAGGTTTTTTCTTTATCGTTTTCTTCATCTTATTAATCGTCATGATTATCGGGGTTTTGCTCATGCGCTTCCTGTCATACAGCGTAACACAGCCGGTAGTATGTTTGAAAAATCAGCTGTCCCTGATTGCCGGTGGAGATTTTTCACAGAATCCGGAAATTGAATGGGACAATGAACTTGGCGACATCGGCCGCGACGTCAATCTGCTTGCAACCGATATCAGTAATCTGATGGAACAGAGAATTACGGACGAAAAACAGAAAAAAGATCTGGAGTACCAGATACTGCAGAGCCAGATTAATCCCCATTTTCTTTACAATACACTAAACTCCATCAAATGGATGGCGACTGCCCAGCACTCCTCCGGGATTGCGGAAATGACCACAGCTCTTGCCCATCTTCTCAAGAGCATTTCCAAGGGGACGAAAGCGATTGTATCCATGAAAGAAGAATTCCAGCTGCTGGATGATTACTTCACAATACAAAAATACCGTTATGGCGGTGCAATTACCATGGATTATCAGATTGATGATCCCGATCTTATTCATAATCAGATCCTTCGTTTTACACTGCAGCCAATCGTTGAGAATTCTATTTTCCACGGGATTGAACCGAAGGGGTCTAGTGGCCACATAGACATCCATCTCTACCATACGGAAAATGATAGCATTCAAGTTGACATTACAGATGATGGAGTCGGCATGGATCAGGCAATGATCTCCTCTGTCCTGGCAGGTGAAACCTCTGATCGCTCCAGCTTCTTCAAACAGATCGGCATCGGGAGCGTGAACAAACGGATTCAATATACATTCGGCAGCGAATATGGCATAAGCATCACCAGTACTCCCGGTGAATTCACCTGTACATCCATCCTGCTTCCCCACAAAAAACAGGATAAGCAGCAATAACGAAAGGAGCTTCCCGAAATGATAAAAATACTGATCGCTGATGATGAACCTCTTGTTCAGATTGGACTTCGTTCTATGATAGACTGGAGCAGTCTTGGAGCCAAAGTATGTGGCACCGCCTCGAATGGAGATGCCGCATGGAATATAATCAATGAACAGCATCCGGATATTGTAATCACAGATATCCAGATGCCCTGTTCCTCAGGTCTGGAGCTGGGCAAGCGATGCATGGATGAGCTTGGCCGTCTGCCGGTTTTCATTATCCTCACAAATTATGAGGATTTTCAGTATGCCCGTGAGGCGCTTAGCTTCCACGCGGTGGATTACCTTGTTAAAATCGATCTTACGCCTGAGTCGCTGTCAGCATCTGTTAAAAAAGCGATAGAACAGGTAAACCTGATCAAATATCAAAGCCCGGGATCTTCAGATGACAGCCATAATCTGAACATGTTCCGGGAACGCTTCTATATCAGGCTTCTCAATAATCTGTTTGAAAGTGGCAAACAGTTTCAGTTCCAGAAGAAAAATCTCAAGATTTCACTCGACGCATACGGGTTTGCCGCAGCGACCATACAGCTTTTTTCAGATGCTTCCTCTCTTGGTGTCTATAATCAGACATTGCAAATGCTTCAGACTTTACTTTCCAAATATATTTCCTGCCATACGGTTGCACTGGACACACATTTTCTTGCTGTAATTTTTATGATAGGCGAAAATGATGTCAAAGAATGGAAAGGTTCTGTGCGCAGCGCTCTTGAAAGTACATTTCAAATGCTGCACGACTATTACAATGTGTCATTCCTGACAAGTATCGGAAGGCTGGCTACAAATCCGCTCGATCTTTCTTCTTCTTACAGCGACTCCAGGCAGATTCTCTCTTATCTTTCGGAAAAGCAGCCTCTCATCTTTTATGATGATCTTTCAGATACTCATGCTTTGCGCAATGTATTCAGTATGTCTTTGTTCCGTGATGACTTAAGCCGGGCTTTCCAGGAGCTTGACGAAGAGGCTCTGCGCTCTTCCATTGATACAATTCTGTCAATTCTCGGTCAAGAGCAGGAACATGCACACTTTACTCAGGCACTGGATGCGGCAGGGAGTATCCTCCATCTTTCCATAACACTCCTGCCGGGCGGATCAGATGTAGTATCCGAAATATTTAAAAATGAACCGGACAACTATCTTTCACTCTACCATCTCAAAAGTGTACCATCAATTATCTCCTGGCTGTCACAGCTTGAGGAAGGGCTCTGCCTTGCTTTCGCCGGAAAGAAAAAAGGGCAGCAAAATACCTTTACAAAGCTCTGCTGCCAGTACATAAACGAACATGTCCATGAAAAGATCTTTCTGCAGGATATTGCCGATACCCTCGGGATCAGCCCGAACTATCTGAGTCAGCTCTTTAAAAAATGTATGAATGTGGGAGTCAGTGAATATATCAATATGCAGAAGATTGAAGAATCAAAAAAGCTGCTCGGAGAGACGACTCTTAAGATTTACGAAATCTCTGAACGCCTGGGGTATGAAAGCTCCTTCTACTTCAGCAAAGTCTTTAAGAAAATCACAGGAATGTCCCCGAAAGAATACAGGAGCCGCCTTTATTAAAAACTCTCTACAGGGTCTCTTTTTGTCACGCCAGTACAAACGCCCCGACCACTCCCGCAAGTATCGTCAGTAGAATCGGATTGATTTTAAACCGTATATTAAGCACAGCAGTCAGTACAAAGATAATAATACAGATAACAGAGAACGTCCCAAACGGATCTGTAAACACATCTGTGATCCTCTTCCCTTCCGCAAGAAGAACTTCCGCCCCGATCTGAACCGCAGCGGCGGCAATCAGTCCGACAGCAGCAGGCTTAATCCCCGACATCGTGGCGTCCACCCAGAAGTTTTCTTTAAAGTGCACAAAAAACCGCATAATGAGAACCGTGAGAATGAAGGACGGCAGAGACACCCCGATCGTGGCAGACACAGCTCCCGGAATCCCCCTGGCAAGGTAGCCGACATAGGTAGCCGCATTGATCGAAATCGACCCCGGCACCACCATATCAAGTGCATTCAGATCCGCAAACTGAGCAGGGGTGACAGAAAACCTCTGAGCCTCTGACATGATCATGGAAAGCATTGCATATCCCCCGCCAAAACTTAAGAATCCAAGTTTCACAAAAGTTATAAATAAATTCAGGCAGTCAATGATCATCGGACTTCCTCCCCTCATATTTTCTTTTGATCTGCTGATAAAGACAACCTGCCACACCGGCAAGTACCACAACAAGCGGTGCACTTAGTGTTCCCACGGCGACAAGCAAAAACGCAGCAATCATCAAAATAACCGCAAAAGCATCTTTCAGATTAAAACGTCCCAGTGAAAATGCGGCGGAAAGCACCAGCGCCGCAGATGCTGCACGAATTCCCCTCATGGCTCCCAGTAACGGTCCGTGCTGTGGAATCAGATTTACCAGCACTGTTGCCAGGACCATCAGGACAAACGCGGGGAGAATCGCCCCGAAACCTGCTGCAAGCATTCCGGCCAGTCCGGCCGCACGCCGTCCCACCAGCGTCGCACAGTTTAATGCAATCACTCCAGGCATCGTCTGCGAAAGAGTTGCGTATTCCATAAATTCATCCCTGCTCAGCAGTTTGTACCTTTGTACCGCATCCCGCTCAATCGCCGGGACAACTGCAAGACCTCCTGCGAAGGTAAAGGTACTGGCTTTCAGAAAGGTAAGAAACAGCGCAAAATAACTGCCTGATTTTGATCTTTCAGTAACATCTTCCCTTTTCTTGAACTTCAATCATATAACCTTCTTTCTTTTGTAATAGTGTTTCCGGAACAACATCCGTATCCGTGGGTATTGTTACCCGGCCTGTCATCTTGTCCTCCATTGAACTCTTCTTCATATCATAGTTTTCGATACCTGTCTATCTTCAGCCTAAAAAAGACATCTTCCCAAAACTTATTAGAAGATGTCCTTTTTAGACTGGGATACCAATCTCTTAATTCATTTTATTTTCAAAATCCTGCAATTCATGGAAAATATGTTCAACAATAGCCACATCATTTACCACACGGTAAAGCATGAAATACCTATGAGATAGAAAATTTATTCTCCTATATCCCTCTGTTCTTAATCTGGAATTCTCACAAAGCTTTAAACTGCCTGCAACTTGCCATAAAGCATTTTTTGTCTCTTCAAAGTCCTCTAAAAAATTTTTCGATGTCTGTTCACTTTTCTTAACAAACATAAGATAGCTTAAATAGTTATCTAGATCATATTCTGCATCTTCTGTTAACTGTACATCATAATCCATATTTAGACCTCATGTCCAAAATAACGTCATCAGCACTCCTTAGATTTCCTTCATCTGCATGTTTACGTGAAAGTTCCAATCTAGATAATAATTCAGCTTCTGTCAATGGAATAAAAGGATTTTGTTTCATTATATTTCTTTTTAATTCAAACGGAAATCCATTATTAGCAACCGCCTGTGTCAAAAACATACGAATTGCTGAAGTTGTATCTGTTCCCAAATCTTTAAACAAAGAGTCCGACTTCGCCTTCAAATCATCATCAACCCGAATTTGAATTGTACTAGACATATAATACCTCCTCTTTAAATGTATTTATTATAGCGGATTATTTGTGCTATGTCAACTCATATGTAATGATATAGCATAAAATAATCAACCAATGTTACTGTTCACACGTTGGCTTG
>DHNM01000064.1 GCA_002409525.1 Eubacterium sp. UBA5416
TCAAGGTTCCTGTTCGTTCCTGTATGTTTCGCAGCAACTCGACTATCATATCATGTTACCTGCGGCTTGTCAAGAACTTTTTTGTTCTTTTTCATCTCGGTTTGAGATGTTTTGCTGTCTGCTTTGTACGTCTCGCTGACAGCTTATTTACTATACCACAATGCTTTTACATTTGTCAATATGTTTAGTCCAAAAATTACAAAAAAATACAATAAATTTTAATTTCCCTTTCTGATTATGAAACTATAAAACGAATTGCATCACTAATGTTCCTTACCGGCACAAATTTGATCTGGCTGTCTTCCTTGATTGACCTCATGCTTACCGCAGGAAGTAACACAGTCTCAAATCCCAGTTTTTTGACTTCCCGTACTCGCTGATCCGCCATATTCACCGCTCGCACTTCACCGCTTAGTCCCACTTCCCCAAAGGCAACAACCTTATCATCGATAACAATATCACGATAGCTGGATACAATAGCAAGTAATATTCCCAGATCTATTGCCGGCTCGTTCATTTTGATTCCACCTGCTATATTGACATATGCATCACTCGCAGACAAATTCAAATGTGCTCTTTTCTCAAGAACAGCCATCAGCAGATTGACTCTGTTGAAATCGGTTCCCGCTGTTGTTCTGCGCGGAATTCCAAAGTTACTCGGTGCAACCAGCGCCTGTATCTCGATTAAAATCGGCCTGGTACCTTCCATCGAACAAGTAACTATAGATCCAGAAGCTCCCTTAGGTTTTCCCTCAAGCATATATTCTGATGGATTTTTAACCTCTTTCAAGCCACTCTGGTGCATTTCAAAGACACCTATCTCGTTTGTCGAACCAAACCGGTTCTTAACGCCTCTTAAAATTCTATATGTGGCATGCCTCTCTCCCTCAAAGTAAAGAACCGTATCTACCATATGCTCTAAAACTCTTGGGCCCGCTACATTTCCATCTTTTGTTACATGTCCGACAATAAAGACTGATATTCCCATCCCCTTAGCTATCTGCATAAGAACACTGGTGGATTCTCTCACCTGGGATACACTTCCCGGTGCGGAGCTGATATCTTCATTATACATTGTCTGAATAGAATCGATTACGGCCGTGTCCGGTTTTTCCCTTTTTATGACTTCACGAATCACACCAAGGTTTGTCTCACAAAGCAGTTTTAACTTCTCATTAAATTCACCGATTCTCAGTGCTCTCAGTTTAATCTGATTCAATGACTCTTCTCCTGATATGTAGAGAACCTTTTTTCCGTTTTGTGACAGATTTCTGCAGACTTGAAGAAGGAGCGTTGATTTTCCAATTCCCGGATCCCCTCCAACCAGAGTCAGAGAGCCCGGGACAATTCCCCCTCCGAGAACCCTGTCCAATTCTTCTATATTTGTAGTCATCCTGCTATCACTGGTCATGTCAACCTCTGAGAGTTTGACCGGTTTTACAGTTATTTTTGTCCTATGAGATCCCGCCGTTTTTTTCGCATCAACTACCTCTTCAACAAATGTGTTCCATTCTCCGCACCCTGGACACTGCCCCATCCATTTTGCAGACTCATATCCACAAGTCTGGCAGAAAAACACTGATTTTGATCCTTTCGCCATTTTTTATCATCCTCCTGTATCATATAAGCGAACCGCCGGACAATTTCCTGGGGATTGAAACCCCGAGGGGAACTCCCTCGGGGTTATGTAAGCTTTATATCACTCTGCTCTTAAAATTTTTACTTTGATTTGCTCAGCCTGTTCCAGCTCAACACTGAAAGAGAGCTTTCCGCCAAGACCCGTAGTCATATGTCCCACATTTGCGTTATCCAGGAGTACTTTGTACTCAGTATCATCTTCCATGCCAAGTGTGATCTGTACATCCTCATCTGCTTCGACTATAAATTCGACACCGTCGCCTGAGAATTTCATCCCCGTGACTGCCGTCCCCGGAACAGATTCATATACAAACATCCCGTTTCGTTCCAGTCTGGTAATTTCGCGAAAAGTCTTTACTTTGTAGAGATCACCTTCATACTCGAAATCAGACACCTTTGACTTCACATCTAACTTGTAATCTCCAAAACTGATCCCGCCATCCTTTTCGGTACGAATTAACTCTTTAATTACTGACATTCTAAGGTCCTCCTGCTAATATTTTCGATCAATAGGTACAGCTTTATTTATCTGTCGTAACTCTCGTGTTACATTCTTAAGATATTACTATTATATAATAGCCCTTTGTTTTTTACCAGACAATTATTAAGTTTATTCCATTTTCAATCAAATAAATTCCCTGAAACAGGTTATCGTCTATTCCATTTTTTTATTATGCCAATGCCCAGCGGATGAGGTCCGGTATGCACTCCGATCGTAGCACCAATCTGCCTGATTGGAAGCTCCTCTTCCGAAAGTCCATATCCACTGCCTGCCAGACGCTCTAGCACATGGTTTCTATATTTCACAGCTTCCTGTCGGTCATATCCGAATCCAACAGTCAGCGAATAATCATATATATTTTTATTGTCCTCTTTTAAATAATGAATCAAAAGGTCAATGGTCCTATCAATGGTCTTTTTTCTGCCTCTGCCAGCCGCCGAAGGAAATATTTCTCCTTCTTTCAGCGTGATAACCGGACGGATGCCTAAAACAGACCCCGCAATAGCGGTCACCTTTCCGATCCTTCCTCCATGTCTCAGATATTCCATGTTACCGACGGTAAAAAAGATTCGTCCGGTTGATCTGATCTTTTCAAGGTTCTTAAGTGTCGCCTCATAAGAAACACCGGCATCTCTCATCTCGGATGCCTCCAAAACCATCAGCCCCTGCAGAACGGTGTTTACCATAGAATCCATCACTGTAATTTTAGCATCCGGATTCTTCTCCAGAACATAGCGTCTGGCATTATTCGCTGACTGCAGAGAACCGCTGAATTTGCTGGTAATACAGATGCAGATGACGGGAACAGAATCTTTCACATAGGGCATAAACACATCCACATAGTCCTGCACCGATGGCATGGAAGACTTGGGAAAAACATTTGGATCGTCAATCATCTGCTGATAAAAAGATCTTACCTTAATATCACTCCCCTCTTTTAAATATTTTTTTTCGTCAAACGAAACATAGAACGGTACAATGTCTACATTTCTTTCCTCTGCCATCTCTTCTGAAAAGTCACAGGAACCATCGCTGATCACTTGATACTGTTTATGCATATAGAAAATACCTCTCTCTACTTTTTGGATATTTTTTTCTCGGGAACAGCTCCTTTAATGGCAATTTCTTTTTTGCTCATGCCAATATTTACGATATCACCTTTGTTTACATGTCCTAAAAGGATCTCTTCTGCGAGAGGATCTTCAATCTTATTTTGTATTGCTCTTTTAAGTGGTCTGGCACCGTATTTGCTGTCAAAACTAGAGTCAATCAAATGTTCCTTTGCCTTTTCGCTGACTTTCAATTCTATATTCATCTGCCCCCGGCAGCGTCCTTTCAGGTCTTTCAGAAGAATATTGACGATTTTCTTCATATTTTCTTTACTCAGCGCATGGAAAACAATAATATCATCGATGCGATTGAGAAATTCAGGTTTGAACATCCGTTTCACCTCGTCCATAACCTGGCCTTTCATATGCTCGTAATCTTCCCTGTCATCTGCTCCGGCTCCGAAACCAAGTCTCTTAGGCTCTGTGATAAGCGAAGCGCCTGCATTCGAAGTCATGATAATACAAGTTTCTTTAAAGTCTACTTTTCTGCCCTGTGAATCTGTGATATGGCCATCATCCAGCACTTGAAGCAATATATTAAATACATCCGGGTGTGCCTTTTCGATCTCATCCAGTAATATAACGCTGTAGGGATTCTGACGTACTTTTTCGGACAGCTGCCCGCCTTCTTCATAGCCCACATAGCCCGGCGGGGAACCGATCAGTTTCGAAACGCTGTGTTTCTCCATATATTCCGACATATCGATCCGGATCATCGCGTCCTCTGTCCCGAATACTGCCTCAGCCAGAGCTTTGGACAGCTCTGTCTTTCCAACGCCTGTAGGGCCCAGGAACAGGAACGAACCTATCGGACGATTCGGATCTTTTAACCCTGTTCTTCCACGCCTGATTGCTTTGGCAACCGCACTTACAGCCTGTTCCTGCCCGACAACCCTTTTGTGAAGAACACTCTCAAGACGTGCCAGACGTTTGCTCTCTCCTTCTTCTATTTTTTGAACCGGAATCTTTGTCCAGCCCGATATTACCTCTGCGATTTCTTCCTCCGTTACCATCTGTTTCTTCTTTGTCTGACGACGTTCGTGTTTTTTTCTGGCTGTTTGAAGAGATTTTTCTACCTCTTCCTGCTGTTTCTGACTTTCTTTCGCCTTCTCAAAATCGCCTGATTTTATTGCAATTTCCTTATTCAGAATAATCTCTTTTAATTCTTTCTCATCTTCCTGAATCTCCACGGGCATTTTATAGCTGCCAAGCTGAACCCTGGCCGAAGCCTCATCGATCAAATCAATCGCTTTATCCGGCAGGAAACGGTCATTAATGTAGCGTTCACTCATTTTTACCGCTGCCTCTAACGCATCATCCGTAATTTCGACCCCATGATGTTTCTCGTAATATGGCCTGAGCCCCTTTAATATGTCAAGTGCCTGTTCTGTCGTAGGTTCATCCACCATGACAGGCTGAAAGCGTCTCTCAAGCGCAGCATCTTTCTCAATATATTTTCTGTATTCCTGAATAGTCGTTGCCCCGATCAGCTGTATCTCTCCTCGTGACAGAGAAGGTTTCAAGATGTTAGAGGCATCTAGAGCTCCCTCAGCTCCCCCGGCTCCTATAATCGTATGAAGCTCATCGATAAAAAGGAGAATATTGCTGTTGTCCATGACTTCTTTCACTACTTTTTTTATTCGTTCTTCAAATTCTCCCCGATACTTGCTGCCCGCGACCATTCCTGACAGATCAAGCACAACTACTCTCTTTTGTTTCATGGCATCTGGCACAAGACCCCATACAACCCTCTGGGCCAGTCCTTCTGCTATTGCCGTCTTTCCCACTCCGGGCTCACCAATCAGACATGGGTTATTCTTCGTACGCCTGCAAAGGATCTGAATTACACGGTCAATTTCCTGTTCTCTTCCCACAACAGGATCCAATTTTCCCTGCTTTGCCATCTCATTCAGATCTCTGCTATACTGATCCAGCGTAGGTGTTGACGAAGCCATGTTTTCATCCGTCGATTCTCTTCGAAAATCATCTCGAGATATGTTATCCTCTTCCCCCATTGCCGTCATAAGCGTCAGATACACCTTCTGTATATTCACACCCATGGTATACAAAAGTCGTGTAGCTACACAATCCGTATCCTTTAGCAGGGCGATTAAGATATGTTCTGTTCCTATGCCATCACTATGAAAACGTTCTGCCTCTGTTCCAGCATGTTCAAGTATTTGTTTTACTCTTGGAGTATAACCCGGCTGTTCTTCAATGGCAGTCTCTCCAATAGGTGTAATCAGTCTGTCAATCAAAGTCAGGAGGCGTTGTTCTTCCACATTGAACTCCTTTAAAACTATGCCTGCCGTACCCTGGGAAGTACTCAAAAGTCCTAAAAGAAGATGCTCTGTGCCTATATAGTTGTGATTGCACGCTTTGGCTTTTTTCACCGCCAGATTAAGAGCTTTCTTCGCCTGTTTCGTATATATATCCTTCATTCAATCCCGCCTTTCATCGGCTTATTATCTATTTTTATTGTATATAATCTGGAGCCCTTTCAGCAGCAGATTATTATCTACAATGATTTTTTTCCGGCACAGGGGAACAATATAGGCTGCAAGGCCGCCGGTTGCAACAACTGTGCAAGGTTCCTTTAACTCGCCCTCTATCCGGTCAATCAATCCGTCGATCGCAGCTGCATTTCCATATAAAGCACCACTTTGCATACATTCAATGGTATTGCTCCCGATCAGTTTTTTTGGCATATCAAAACTGATCTGCTGCAGCTGAGCAGCATTGGTGACCAGTGAATCTGTTGCAGTCCTGATTCCGGGAAGTATCATGCCGCCGATATAACTCTTCGTATGATCAACTACGCTTACTGTTGTCGCTGTTCCCATATCTATGATGATCAGTGGCACCGGATGATCTGCCATTGCCGCGACAGCATCCACAACAAGATCACTGCCCAGCTGTGCCGGCTGATCCATTACAATATTAAGTCCTGTCTTAAGTCCCGGGCCGACCACCTTTGGTGTCCGGTCAATAAGCTTTTTCATAGCTTTTCGGACTACTTCTGTAATCTGAGGGACCACGGATGATATGATTGCCCCGTCAATTTTGAGAGGCTGAATATCATATATTTCCAGTACATTCTTTATATCAATTGCATACTCCAGTTCTGTTCTTCTTCTGTCGGTCGACAATCTTTCCTCAAAAAATATCTTATCGCCTTCAATGCATCCGACAACTATATTTGTGTTGCCAATATCGATCACCAGCAGCATCGTCTATGCATGCCTCCTTCTCATAAGTATTCTTTTGTAATCTATGTGATACTGCGGATTCCTGCTCATCTTATGTTCCGTTATACACAAATATCACAAGTTTGATCTTACTCGTTTGTTCATCAATACTCTTCCAATGACCGCTACCAGCACACCGGATATGATCGCCTCCGGAATTCCATTGATTCCTATAATTGACAGAATAAAGCGGTAAGCTCCCACAGCAGCAATATTATTTGCCGCAGCGTACTGATCTCCGAAAAAAATAAAGATCATGTTCATAACTAACAGTGTATTCGTAAGTGAACCGGTTACCCCCGCAGAAACAAGCGCTGCAAAACTGCCTTTTTTTCTATGTCCGGCAGCTTTTTTAATCGCTTTGTAGACATAACAGGGAACTACTCCTGTCAGGATTCTTGGAAGAAAACAGATTATAATACTTGGTACTCCACCCTCTACACCGCCCAGACTATAGAACGGGGTAAACACAAATGAAGTTACTGTTGGATTTATTGTGTTATTGATGAAACTGGTCATTCCGAATATTCCACCTAAAATCGCCCCTTTTCCCGGACCGAGCATCAGTGATGCCAGGATCACAGGTACCTGAATAATTGTTGCACGGGTAAATCCCAGTGGAATATATCCCAGAAACGGTGTGAATGCCATAATGATGATCAGGGCTGCAAATAATGCAGTCGTGACCATGCCGCTTACCTTTGTTTGATTTTTCATATGTTGCCTCTCCTTGTTATCATTCCCGCTTACGGGATACAATACAATTATTTCGCAGATCGAACTTTTAGCATGATCGCGTCCAGAAGCTGATCTGCAACGTCATTTTTTGACATAAGAGGGAGTTCTGTAATCTGCTCTCTGGTAATCAGCCTCACTACATTCGTATCTGTGCCAAAACCCGCCCCAGTGTCTTTTAAATTGTTAGCCACAATCATATCCAGATGTTTCTTTCTCAGTTTTTCCTGTGAATGTTCAACCACCTGTTCTGTCTCCATCGAAAAGCCACAGAGAAACTGACCAGTATGCTTATGTTTCCCTAAATATCCTAAAATATCTTCTGTACGTTCCAGTTTCAGGGATAAATCCGAGTCGGTCTTTTTGACTTTTTCATCACTGACATTTAAAGGCTTATAGTCAGCCACTGCTGCTGCCTTAATGACAATGTCGGTATCTTCATAATGATCCCGGACTGCCTCAAACATTTCCTGAGCAGTTGTAACAGAAAGTTTTGTAACTCCCATCGGAGTCTCCAATTCTACAGGTCCTGATATAAGTGTCACGTCAGCGCCGCGAAATGCCGCCATACGTGCAATAGCATAACCCATCTTTCCCGTAGAATGATTTGTCAGATATCGAACCGGATCAATCGATTCCCGGGTCGGCCCTGCAGTGACCAGGATTCTCTTTTCCGCAAGGTCTTTCTCTTTTTCAATTGCAAATTCAATATTTTCCAGAAGTACCTCTGGATCGGGCATCTTCCCCGCACCTACATCTCCGCATGCCAGATATCCACTTGAAGGATCTATAATTTTATACCCATACGTTTTCAATTTATTCAAATTGTCCCGAAGAATTGGGTTATTGTACATCCTGGTGTTCATGGCCGGTGAAATAAGTTTCACACATTCGCATGCCATAACCGTGGTAGTCAGCATGTCATCCGCAATTCCTCCTGCAAGTTTTCCAATCACATTGGCAGTCGCCGGCGCGATCAAAACAATATCGGCTTTTTTTGCAAGTGCCACATGTTCTACGTTAAATTGGAAATTGCGGTCAAAGGTATCCACCAGGCATTTTGTTCCGGTAAGGGTTTCAAAGGTAATTGGATTAATAAAATTAAGTGCATGCTCTGTCATGAGGACATGAACTTCTGCCTGCTGTTTAACCAGCATACTGGCAAGATCTGCCGCCTTATATGCAGCTATAGAACCGGTCACCCCGAGAATAACCGTTTTTCCTTTCAGCATCTGATGCCTCCTGTATTGTTATAAAAACCTCCAAACTCTGTGACATCCGATTCACATCAGTTTGAAGGTTCATCATCAACTATCTGCCGCAGCAGTACTTATACTTTTTACCGCTGCCGCATGGACATGGATCATTTCTTCCAACCTTATGGCCCTTGACAATCGTCCCGGATTTTTTTTGCTCCAAATATAGAGCCTTTTTCTTCTCCTCAGTAAATATCTTATCCCACATAGGGAGATTATAGAGCCACTCCGCTTTGGCATCCACCATGTTTTTATACAAAAGTTCCTTGTCAAAGCCAAGATTTACAAAAGTACTCTCATCCATCTCCTCAATCGGATTTTTAACCTTCAGACTGTCATTAATTCCATCCAAAAATCCAATCATCGTCATCACATCGATATGGTAACGTTCAGCTAGATTCTTTACAGTTCCGCGGACAACAGTATCGGGGTTTAAAAGGATCTGTTCATATATGCTTTTTTCCGCAGCAAAATAATCCTTCCAAAATTTTTCCAATTCTGCTTTGCTCTTATTTTGAGAGTATGCCGTGTCTCTCCACTCTTGTAGTAAACTCATTTTTTACCGTCCTTTACTTTCTTCCACCTGTTCCGGTTCTTCTTCTTTTTCTATTTTTTTTACCATTGTACTCTCCACACGGTGCTCTTTTACCTCCACCACTTTGATCTGGAGCTCGTCCGTCTCAAGCTCAAACTGACTTCCATCATCAGGAACGGAACCTAAATTACCAAAAATATAACCGCCGAAGGTATCATATTCTTCTACCGGAAGTGGAACATCCAACAGTTCCTGAACATCGTCAAGCGTAGCATATCCCTGAATTTTCCACATATTTTCACCAATTTGCTCAATCTCCTCCGGACGTTTCTCATCATCTTCTTCGACGAGATCTCCGACAAGCTGCTCAATCAGATCTCTTAAAGTGATAATCCCCTCCATACCACCATATTCATCAAGCACAACCGCAAAGTAATTACCGCTCCTTTGCATGTTACTGAACAATATATCAGCTTTGATATTCTCCGGAACAAAATAAGCGGGTTTAACAGCCTTTGCCATAATTTCTTCTCTTGAAAGATCATGCAGTCTAAAAAAGTCTTTGGCATCCACAACACCCAGGATATCATCCACTCCATCCCCGCAAATAGGGAAAACGGAATGGCGGCTTGAGTGTATGGTGTTCTCCCATATATCTTTACTATCTTCAGCCCAGAGTACGACAACATCTGTACGGTGAGTACAAATCTCGTCTAAGGTGATATCATCAAATTCAAAAACATTCTGGATCATCTCATTCTCATCTAAGTCTATCGTACCCTTTTTGCTTCCGGCATCTATCATCATACGGATTTCTTCCTCTGAGACTCCATCCTCCTCCTGATTCGGATCAATCCCTATCAAATGAAGAACTCCATTTGTAGAGACAGTCAGAAGTCCCACAATTGGTGAAAACAATGTAGCAATCACATTCAATGTCCTTGCTACTCCTAATGCCACTTTCTCTGTGTTTTTCATCGCAATACGTTTGGGAACCAATTCCCCGAATATCAAAGTGAAATATGATAAAATCAATGTTATCACAAACACAGATATAGAATTCAGCGTTTTAGCCGGTAATGATACGCCCAGCCGGACTAAAGCTCTCACCAGATGGCTGGAAAAATGATCAGCCGCATAGGCGCTGCCCATAAATCCCGATAAAGTAATCGCCACCTGAATTGTAGCGAGAAATCTTGATGGCGATGAGGTCAGCTTTTGAAGACTTACCGCTCTCTTATCACCATCAGAAGCCATTTTTGCAAGTTTTGTCTCATTCATAGAAACAACTGCAATCTCAGCACAGGCAAAAATTGCATTCAGCGCAATTAAGATCACCTGTAAGATAATAGGCCATAACAAAGGGTCACTGTCCAAAATTCATTCCTCCTAAAATTATAAATGTATTCATGGAGTCTATTCTACTATCTTTACCTGTATCTGTCAATTATTGTAACCTTTTTTTATCTTATGAATATGTTATAGTGAAATAAAGTCTGATGAGGAGAAAAGCCTTGGCTTATCGTATAATGCTTGACGCCGGTCATGGTGGTGATGATCTGGGTGCAGTATACAAAGATCACACTGAAAAAGATGATAACCTGCGCCTTACTATGGAACTTGGCAGAATACTGGAAGATAACGGGATAGAAGTAATCCTGACACGTACTACAGACACATTTGAAACCCCTTTCGAAAGAGCTCAGACAGCCAACAACTCCGATGTGGACTATCTAGTCTCGATTCACCGAAATGACTCCCCCCTTCCGAATCAATACAGTGGCGTATCTGCATTAGTTTTTGATACATCCGGAACGAAATATGATATGGCAGAGAATATTAACGCGTCCCTGAATGACCTTGGTTTTGAAAATCTGGGAGTTCACGAACGCCCGGGGCTGGTCATCTTAAGAAGGACCTCCATGCCCACAGTTCTGCTGGAAGTTGGTTTCATCAATAATGATTATGACAATGACCTGTTCGATAGCTCCCTGGAAGATATCGCACAGGCAATCGCAAATGGTATTCTGGATACATTAAATCCCAGCTCAGCCCGTGATGTCTCCGGCAGCACATTTTCATATGACGACTGGGACGAAGAGTATGAAGAACCGTCTGACACGGATGATGGAAATCTGCGCGGAAGCATGCAGGGAACTCCTGTACCTTCACAGCCCACATATGCTGCTCAGCCTACGAACAGTTCTCAGCCTACAAACGCTTATCAGCCTACGAACAGTTCTCAGCCTACAAACGCTTATCAGCCCACGAATGCTTCTCAGCCTACAAATGCTTATCAGCCCACGAATGCTTCTCAGCCTACAAGTGTTTCTCAGCCTACGAATGCTTCTCAGCCTACGAACGCTTCTCAGCCTACAAACGCTTATCAGCCCACGAATGCTTCTCAGCCTACGAACGCTTATCAGCCCACGAATGCTTCTCAGCCCACATCTATACCATCGGGTCAGGCTGAAGATAGTGACTCTCAATTATACCGTGTTCAGGTTGGTCTGTTCAGTCAGCGTGCAAATGCCGACAGGCTTTCCTATGAGTTACTGGAAAAGGGGTATCCGACTTTCATATTAAACGAGGATGGGTACTTCAAAGTCCAGGTCGGCGGCTACCGCCACCTGGGAAACGCAATCATCATGGAACAGCGTCTTCGCAAAGAAGGCTATGCCACTCTGATCACAACCTGAAAAAATATGGGAACCAGTCAAAAGCACTTGTGCTTTTGATCCGGCTCCCTTTTAGTTTTCTAAAAGTCTTTTGATAGGATCTTCTTTTCCTGTCTGGGTATTAAATTTGGGCTGATACATAATGAAGTATACAATGGCATTTAAAGCGAATGCAAATACCACATCGAACACTGAATGTTGCTTTAAAAACATCGTAGACAATACAATCAGAAAGGTGAGCATCGTAACTCCTGTTCGAACTCTCCTATGTTCTTTTAATTTCTTACAATTGTTAAATGCAATACAGGAGGCCACCGAGTTGTATACATGAAGGCTTGGCAGGATATTCGTGGGAGTATCAGTAGCATACAAGTGCCTTACCATGTCTACGAAGACGTTGTGCCGGGGAAATACCATCGGTCGTAGATTCTGACCGTTCGGATATAACCACGAAACTACCAGAAATATCGTCATCCCTATTCCCAGACTCAAAAACACCTGATAAAATTCCTTTACATTCTTGTTAAAAAAGGCAAAATAAACAATGACCACTCCCATATAAGCAAACCATAAAAAATATGGAATGATAAATATCTCACAGAAAGGTATCATGTCATCCAGCGCTACATGTATTATATGATATCCGTGTGTAATCTCTCTTTCCAGCAATCTAAAGCAGAACATGTAAAAGATTCCGTAAACAGGCACAATCCATACATGTTTTTTCTTAAAAAAAGACTCCATCTGGTCTCACCACCTTTTTGACTCATTCACTATCTGACAGCTGTCGATTATTTCTTAATTATGATACCTGCGGCCCGCTATGTCAATATAGTTAAAATGAACTTAAGAAAATCTTTAAATCTTTTTCAGCTTTGCAAAGGAAGCAAACATTTTCTTAATCCCCGCTCGATCGAAATCTACAGTTACTTCATAGTCTTTGCCGCCATCTGTAATATTAGTGACTTCGCCTACTCCAAACTTGCTATGACGGACAGTGTCACCTACCCCATAGTTTAGATGCTCGGCCTTCGTCACAGTAAACTGACGCGGCTTAAATGAAAAACTGTTCGGATATCTCTTTCTGGGGTTTACAAACGCATCCCGGTCAAGATCCTGCTCTCTTCCCAGTTCGACAAGTTCCCTTGGTATTTCATGTACAAATCGTGACACTTTATTATACTGCGTTTCTCCGCGAATCATGCGCTGACTGGCAGCCGTCATCACCAGCTCCTTTTTTGCACGTGTAATTCCGACGTAACAAAGTCTCCGCTCCTCCTCCAGTTCATCTGGATCATCCTCGGTAATTGTAAGATAACTCGGAAAAATGCCGTCTTCCATACCGGTCATAAAGACATAGGGAAATTCAAGGCCCTTAGCACTGTGAAGTGTCATAAGTAAGCAAAAATCACTGTCCGAATCAACAGAATCAATGTCTGCCACCAGCGCGACTTCCTGAAGAAAACCGCTGAGTGTGGGATTTTCATTGTCCTCTTCATATGTAACCACCTTGGAGATCAATTCATTAATATTATCAATCCTTGCCCTGGCTTCATCCGTATTCTGAGCTTCCAGATTCCTGACATAACCGGTTTCATCTATAATATGTTCCAAAAGTTCTTTTACGGAATAGTATTCCGCCTGAGTTTTTAATTTTTGAATAAATCTCGTAAAAGATTCTACCTTGGACAGACTCCTTGAAAGTCCTGGTATGTACTGTGCTTCTAAAAGTGCGCCATAAAAATCCATTCCGGTCTCAGTCGCATGAGCCTGGATTCTCGAGATCGTTGTCGCACCGATTCCCCGCTTTGGCACATTGATAATCCTTTGAACTGCCAGATCATCCTGAGCATTGTCAACTGTCTTCAGATAAGACAGCAGATCTTTTACCTCCCTTCTCGCGTAGAAGTTTACACTCCCTACAATTTTATAAGGAATATTTGCTATCAAAAGTTTTTCCTCAAACAGACGAGACTGCGCATTTGTCCGATACAGAATTGCGATATCTCCATACTTACACGCGCCACTTCCGACTTTCCCACTGATCTCGCCGGCCACGTACTCTGCCTCTTCAAAGCTGTTTTGAAATTTTCGAAATGTTATTTTGGCTCCCTTTTCATTTTCAGTCCAAAGTTTTTTCTCTTTCCTCCCCTTATTATTAGAAATAACCCCGTTTGCAGCGTTTAATATGTTTGAGGTAGATCGGTAATTCTGTTCCAGCTTTATCACTTTTGCGTCCGGAAAACTTTTTTCAAATTCCAGGATATTCCTGATATTAGCACCTCTGAATTTATAGATTGACTGATCGTCATCGCCAACTACACACAGATTCCTGCTTTTCGCGGCGAGAAGGTTGATAAATTGAAACTGAACCGTGTTCGTATCCTGATACTCATCCACCATTAGATATTGAAATTTATCCTGATAGTATTCCAATACATCCGGACACTTCTTAAACAGTTCCACCGTTTTCACCAGCAGATCGTCAAAATCAAGGGCATTGTTCTTTTTCAGTTGAGACTGATATTCATAATAAATCTGTGAAATTTTCTCCTTATTCCAGTCAAGTCCTGCATCTTTTTCAAACTGCTCTGGTGATATCATCTCATTCTTTGCGGAGGAGATCGCAGACATCAAAGCACGCTCCTTGTAAATCTTCGGATCCAGCTGCAGTTTTTTTATCACCTGCTTCATCAGCGTTTTCTGATCATCCGTGTCATATATTGTAAAACTGTTTGCAAATCCGATTCTGTCGATAAATCTCCTCAAGATCCGGACACAGCTGGAATGAAACGTGCTTACCCAGATACTTTCAGACCCGAAACCGACGATCTGATCAACCCTGTCACGCATCTCCTGAGCTGCTTTATTTGTAAATGTGATTGCCATGATATGATAAGGCTTTACATCATTTTCAATCAGGTAAGCAATCCGGTGTGTCAACACGCGCGTTTTCCCCGAACCTGCACCGGCCAGGATCAGCAGCGGCCCCTTTGTATATTGTACAGCCTCTTTTTGCTGTGGATTCATATCATCTAATATCTTCATATGTTTATTCTCCATAAAAATCAATTTCGAGGCTGGATAAAAGTCTTCCCCTCGTATATTCTTATGAGAACTGTAACATAAATCAGTCAGATATTCAAGCTTTTCTCCCTGCCTCACTGGCTTTTACCATATAAAAAAAGGAGCTGGAATCATATATCACAGCTCCTTTAGATAAGACTTAACCCATTGTGGAATTAGTATTTTTTACGCATTGTGAATATTTTTGTTTTGCTTCCTGCACTTTCTGATCCTGAGCAGCCGGTGTAGGGTAAAATCCTTTTTCATGCATCATATTGAAGACATCCTGCTGTATCGCATGTTCCTGCTCCAGGCAGTGCATAATTTCCTGTCTCACATTGTCGTGTACACACTCATTCGCAAATGTGTTATAATTATTCGTCGTAGCCTTTTCTGCTGTAAGGGCGTCCGTCAGGACTTCCTTTTCTGAGTATATCTTATCATTCATCATAAAGCCCTCCTTATCCTAACTGTGAATACAGTCTGTTAAAATGTTCCTGATGTTTGTTTGAAATCTCGTTAAATTTATCTTTTACCTGTGGATCATTACTGTGCTGAGCCAGCATCTGAAACTTTTTGATCAGCAGATCTTCTTCACTCAACAGATCATTTAATGCTGATAATTCTTTTTCTGATATCATTTCCATCTCTTTACACCTCCGTATTTATTACAGAGTTAGTCTGTGCATCTTTGTATAAAATATTCAGTCATTGCTCCCTTGCTATTTTTTTTGATTACGTATATACTTTTGAGTATATGAAAAAATTATTCGGAGTATAAAATGAATAAAATCGTAACACGTGAACGTATTCGAAATCATCCTCTTATCAGGACATTATTTCAATTAGAAGGAAATCAAAAAGTCCTGACTTTTCTGGAGCCTCTCTGGGGAATTCCTCAGAATCTGATTGCTCCATACGCGACTCTTTATATGTACGAACTCGGTGTAAATGATGTACAGATTGGACTTTTGATGTCAATTGCCATGTTTGTCCAGATGATTTCTTCATTTGCCGGAGGAATTATTGCAGACAGAGCAGGAAGAAAAACCACGTGCAATTTTGGAGATTTTCTCGGTTGGTGTATCCCATGTGTGATCTGGGCTGTATCACAAAATTTCTGGTTCTTCCTGGTGGCTGTTATATTGAACAGCTTCGAACAGGTCAATCAGACGGCCTGGAACTGCCTCCTAATCGAAGATGCTCCTCCGGGACAAATCCTACATATCTACACCTGGGTTACGATATCCGGACTTCTGGCAGTCTTTTTCGCACCGATTTCGGGACTGGTCATAAGCAGAAACTCTCTGATACCCGTCATGCGAGTATTATACCTGATATTTGCAGTCTGTATGACAATCAAATGTCTGATCACTATGCTTTACACGAAGGAAACCAGACAGGGACTGAGAAGAAAAGAACAAACCCGCCATCAAAGCCTTTGGTATATGATATCAGAATATAGATATATCCTGCCGCGAATCTTTAAAGACGGCCCTACAGTAAAAATACTGGTTATCATGGTCCTGTTGCAGATGACTACTCAGATTACCAACAACTTTTTCTCAATCTACACAACAGAAAATCTGGGCATCCCCAAAAGCTTTTTAGCTTTGTTTCCGATCCTCCGAGCTGTTATTATGCTCGTTTTTGTATTTGTGATGCAGGAAAAGCTGGAGAAATTTCCATTTCGAATTCCGATGGAAATCGGTTTTCTTCTATATATAGGATCGCAGCTCATATTGATTTTCAGCCCTCATAAAAGTTTTCTGTTTATTATTCTATATACAATTATGGAAGCTTTTGCATTTGCACTGGTGGTTCCCAGAAAGGATTCTATGATGGCCCTATATGTTGATCCGGAAGAGCGTGCCAGAATTGTGAGTGTATTGGGGGTTATCATGTTTATCTTTGCGTCACCCTCCGGATATATCGCGGGAAAACTGTCAAGCATCAACAGACAGCTTCCTTTTATCCTGAATATGTCTCTTTATATCATTGCCGGGATCATAACAGTGCGCTTTAACGACCCCCTGCCGGAACATACGGAAACGGAAGACGATTAATCACCAATCACCAAATTTTCAATCACTAAATTTTATTTATGTTATGGAGTCTTACTATGCTAAAAAATTTCATTAAGTATACAAAAAACTACAGAAAAGAGTGGATCATTGGTTTCATATGCTGTGTCTTTGAGGCAGTCTTTGAAATCTCAATCCCCTCTATTATGTCAAAAATCATTGATGTCGGAATTGCCAATAGGGATGTGAAGTATATTCTCAAAATCGGATTACTCATACTGCTGTTATCCGTACTCTCTTTTGCATTCGGAAGAGGATGCAGTAACAATTTTTCCGTATTTGGAAATGGATTCGCAGCCGAGATCAGAGAGGCGGAATATAAAAAGATCCAGTCGTTTGCGTTTTCCAACATGGATCATTTTACAACACCATCTCTGATCACAAGGCTCACAACGGATATCACAATCATTCAAAACGCAATTGTACCGGGCATCCGCTCTATCTTTCGTGCGCCGATCATGCTGCTGACGGGTGTTGTCATGGCAACCATGATGAGTAAAGACCTGGCAATCGTATTCTTTGTAGCTGTTCCCATCCTTGGTATTCTTCTGTTTGTAATTGTAAAAAGCCTCGCGCCGGTTTATCACAGAATGCAGCGCATCTACGATATCTTGAATCAGGTTACACAGGAGAACCTAAGAGCCATCCGAGTGGTAAAAGCTTTTGCAAGAGAAGACTATGAAAGTGCAAAATTCGAATCTGTAAACAGCGATTTGCGCGATATCTCGGTAAAAGCATATGGAAGATCCATGCTGAATGCACCGATCATGCAGTTTGTCATGTATGGAACGATCGTAGCTCTCGTCTGGTTTGGCGGTAATCTTGTCATCTCCAATCGCCTTATGGTCGGACAGCTCACAGGATTCTTAAGTTATGTCCTGCAGATCCTAAACTCCCTGATGCTAATCTCCGGTGTGTTTATCAATCTGACAAAAGCGATGGAATCCTTTGTCCGTATCGGTGAGATCCTGGACGAGAACGTTGAAATGAAAGATGATGGAACCTCAACACAGAAGGTTGAAAAAGGTTCCGTCTGCATGGAAAATGTCTCATTTAAGTATCACGCAGATGCAAAAGAATATGTGCTGTCGAATATCAGCTTTCAGATACAGCCCGGAGAAACGATCGGGATACTCGGCGGAACCGGTTCTTCGAAAACCTCAGTGGTACAGCTTATACCGCGGCTGTATGACGCTTCAAAGGGTACGGTTTCTATTGACGGAGTACCCGTGCAGTCTTACCCGTTAAGCTATCTGAGAGATCAGGTAGGCATGGTTCTGCAGCAGAATATGCTGTTTCGGGGAACAATCAGCGATAACCTTCGATGGGGAAATGAAAATGCCTCAGATGAAGAAATGGAAAAAGCCGCCGATGCAGCATGTGCCAGTGAATTTATCGAGCAAAAAGAAAATACCTATAATTCTTATGTAGATGAGGGGGGAAATAACTTCTCCGGTGGTCAGAAACAGCGTCTCTGTATCGCAAGAGCACTGTTGAAAAGGCCTAAAATCCTCATACTCGATGATTCTACCTCTGCTCTGGATATGGACACAGAAAGAGAACTGTATCGAAACCTGGAACGGGACTATTCCGATATCACGAAGATCATCATCGCTCAGCGTATCACTTCTGTGATGCATGCCGACCGGATTATTATCATGGATGATGGTAAAATTGACGAAATAGGCACACCGAAGGAGCTTCTTTCGCACAATAAGATCTTTCAGGAAATCTATGCATCACAGAAGAAAGGAGAAGCATAATATGGCCCGGATATCAAAAGACAAGAGAAAAAATATATTAACAACAGTAAAAAAGTTCACACGCTTTCTAAAGTCGAGCAAGTATATCCTGCTATCCGTTATCATACTTTCCGGAATCAGCGGGCTGGTCGGCATCACAGGCTCTTTTCTGCTTCGTCCGATCATAAACAATTATATTGTTCCCGGAGACGTAAAGGGTCTGGGATACGCCGTCATAGTCCTTGCAGTAATCTACTTATCCGGTGCACTATCCACATTAATAGGCAACAGACTCATGGTGCGCGTGACACAGAAAATCATCTATGAACTGAGAATGGAGCTTTTCCATCATGTGGATTCTCTGCCGCTTTCCTACTACGATGCAAACAGCGATGGAAATATCATGAGTTACTTCACAAATGATATCGACACCATAGAAAACGCTTTAAACAGCTGCTTTTCTATCATGGTGCAGAGTTTTGTCACTGTCATCGGTTCTATCATCATGATGTTTGTATTGAATGTTCCATTGACACTTTTCACAATGGTCTGTTTTGTAGTGATCCTGTTTATCATCTATTACAACAGCAAAGTTTCAAAACAATACTATGCGAAAAGGCAGCAGTATTCCGGAGATCTAAACGGCTATGCCAGGGAAATGATGGAAGGACAGAAAGTGGAAAAAGTCTTTGGACATGAGATGGAAAATCTAAAAAACTTCCGTGCCTTAAATGAAGACTTAAGAGTTGCCTCCACAAAGGCATTCGCTTACTCTGGTGTCATGACTCCCATGGTGGTGAGTATTGGTTTTGTCAATTACACATTTACCGCAAGTGCCGGCGGCATCATGGTGATTAAGGGGCTCATTGATCTTGGAACACTGGCCTCCTATCTGATCTTTGTCCGGCAGTTCTCTGTTCCGGTCAATCAGTTTACACAACAGATGAACCTGTTCTTGTCCGCTGTATCCGGCATGGAAAGAATCTTTACGGTTCTTGAGACAAAACCTGAGATCGACGAAGGAAAGATTACTCTTTCTCCTGCCCACTGCGGGAAAAACGGTGAGTTTGTAAAAGCCGGCGAATTTACAGGTTCCTGGGGATGGGAGACACCCCGGTCGAGTGATCTAAGTCCATTAAAGGGAGATGTCAGATTTCACGATGTAACTTTCGGATATGATGAGAGTAAGAAGATACTCAACGGAATTAATCTTTATGCAAAGCCGGGACAGAAAATTGCTTTCGTAGGCTCGACCGGTGCCGGAAAAACCACAATCATCAACCTGATTAACCGGTTTTATGAAATTAGCGGTGGTCAAATCACCTACGATGGAATTGACATCAGAGACATTCGGAAAAAAGACCTGAGACAATCTCTATCCCTCGTTTTGCAGGACACACATCTTTTTACCGGAACAATTGCCGATAACATTCGATATGGTAACTTAGATGCCACAGACGAGGAAGTTCGCGGAGCAGCTATGCTCTCCAATGCAGATTCATTTATAAGAAGACTGCCAGACGGCTACAATACCATGATCAAAAACGACGGAGACAATCTTTCTCTCGGGCAGAGGCAGCTTCTCGCTATAGCGCGTGCGGCTGTTGCAAATCCACCGGTTTTGATCCTCGACGAGGCGACAAGCTCGATTGATACACGAACCGAAGAACTAGTCGAGGCCGGCATGGATGCGATCATGAAGGACAGAACAGTTTTTGTCATCGCCCACAGACTGTCGACCGTTCACAATGCCAATGCCATATTGGTACTGGACCACGGACACGTCGTCGAAAGGGGAACCCACGACGAGCTGCTGAAACAAAAAGGAAGGTATTATAAGCTCTACCACGGAATGATGCAGCTGACTTGAGAAAATAAATAAGAGATCACACTGATATGATAAGCGTGTGATCTCTTATTTTTATGTCCAAAAACTATAGACTTTTACAGGAGTGAAAACGCCAGGAATAATGATGCCATCAAAGATGCAATCAGTGAGACAACCGTAATCTGTGTATTGATTGACGGCCCAGCAGTATCCTTGAATGGATCTCCGACTGTATCACCGATAACAGCAGCCTTATGAGCCTCACTTCCCTTTCCTCCGTTATGTCCCGACTCTACGTATTTCTTAGAATTATCCCAGAGCCCTCCGGCGTTACTCATAAAGTTTGCGAGGAGGAGTCCACTGACTATATTACCGGTAAGAAAGCCACCGATTGCCCCTACACCGCCAATGAATCCTACCAGAAGCGTTGCTATAATTGTCATCAGGCCTGCCGGAATCAGTTCATGAAGGGAACCTGTTGTTGCCAGTTCTATACAACGGTCATATTCTGGTACAACATCTTTCTTCCCTTCTTTTAACCCCGGAATTTCACGGAACTGACGATGAATCTCTGATACCATTCGCTGGGCATTTCGATTGACACCTAGCATCAGCATAGCACTGAATACCGCTGGTATCGCTGAACCGATAATCATGCCAAAGAATACAATCGGATCCATAACATCAAATCCAGTCAGATATTTTTCTCCTGCCGCGACGATACCTTTTGCAACTGCCGCATCATTTACCTCACTGATAAACGCTCCAAGTAGTGCGATTACAGTCAATCCCGCAGCTCCGATTGCAAAGCCTTTTGTGATAGCTTTAACGGTATTTCCCGCGCTGTCCAGAGAATCTGTAGTGTCAATCACATCATCGCCCAGATCGCCCATTTCGGCGAGTCCGCGGGCATTGTCAACGATAGGACCATAGGCATCATTTGAGATAATCATGCCGACGATAGAAAGCATACCCACAGCTGCCATTGATATGCCAAACATGGCATAATCGGTTCCCAAAGGTTCACAGAGCTTATAGGAGACAAGGGCCGACACCGCGATACCTATTAAAGCCGGAAGTGTAGATATAAATCCATAAGATACACCTGAAAGAACAGTAAATGCCGGTCCGGTTTCACTTGCCCCCGCCGTCATCTGCACCGGCTTTTTCTGGTCATTTGTGAAATAGTCACTGGCAATTCCGATAATAACTCCCACCAGCAGTCCTACGAAGCTGGCACCCCATACACGCCATTCCAGATGAAATACTCCAGTCGCTATCGCCGTAAGTACTGCAAAGATGGCAGTTGTCACATAAGTACTTGAATTCAGGGCAAAAGTAGGATCATCTTTTTTGCCCATACGTGCTGTAGCTACACCGATAATTGATGCCAAAAGTCCCAGCGCCGCATAGCAGAAAACCATGGAAACATTCTTTGTGCCGCCCATTGACTGGTCAAGTGCCGCTCCCATGACAAGAGCCGCAGCCATAGAAGCTACATTTGAATCAAAAAGATCAGCTCCCATACCGGCAACATCGCCAACGTTATCCCCTACATTGTCGGCGATAACTGCCGGATTTCGCGGATCATCCTCTGGAATTCCCAATTCCACCTTCCCGACAAGATCGGCGGATATGTCTGCTGTCTTTGTAAAGATGCCGCCACCTGCCTTTGCAAAAAGTGCCAGGGAGCTGGCGCCAAAGCTGAATCCCAGCAGAGTAGTCGTATCCCCCGTAATCAAAAATACCAGTGCAACGCCTAGAAGCGAAGCCCCTACTACAGCCATTCCCATAACTGCACCGCCTCTGAAACCACACAGGAACGAAGCATGAATACCCTTTTCTGCCGCCTCTGCTGTCTTCCCGTTTGCAATGGTGGCAACGGCGATTCCGATTTTTCCGGCACATGCAGATATTACTGCGCCAAAGATATACGCCAGTGCCATCTGCAGATTCATCAAGATATGACCGTTCCATATCGGTGATGGAAGAAAGATGAAAAGCAATACTGCACATACGCCGCAGAATTTGGCCAGTACCCGATATTCCTTGTTCAGAAATGTTGCCGCCCCCTGACGTATGTAGCCACTGACCTTCTTAATCTGTTCATTTGATGATGGCTGTTCTTTCACCCAGCCGAAAAGCCAGGCTGCCAGACAGAACGACAGTAGTGATGTAACAATTGCGATGACTATAAAACCTGTTGATCCCAATACAAAAACCCCTTTCTTGTTTATAGTTTGTGATAGCACAGATTATTACGCATTTTGTGATATCACCTATGGAATTATCAGCTTTTTCGCTGTAATGCCCGCTTGCCCCATAATATGTATAAATTCGTACCGACCCCTCGGTACCATGATATGCGTAAAACCAGAAAAATGACCGTGCCAAATGCTGTTTGATACGGTCATTTTCCGGATTTTATAAATATTTCTCGATCTCTTGTCCCAGTTCCTCAGGTTTAAAGGCAGGTGCAAAACGATCTTTTACGTTTCCCTCTCTGTCAATCAGAAATTTTCCGAAATTCCATTTGATGGCACTCTCTTCATCAAAATGGACCATACCCTTTACTTTCTCTTCAAAAGCCTTTGTCTCCTTGGTTTCACGAGCCTTCGGAACCTGTTCCTTTAGCCACGCAAACAGTGGAGCCGTATCCGGTCCGTTCACATTGACTTTCGCAAATCTCGGAAACTTAGTTCCGTAATTCATCGTACAGAAGGATGATATTTCTTCGTCACTCCCCGGTGCCTGCTCTAAGAACTGATTGCACGGGAAATCCAGAATTTCAAGACCCTTATCTTTGTATTTCTCATACAATTTCTCAAGTTCCTCATACTGAGGAGTAAGTCCGCATTTGGTAGCTGTATTGACAACCAGTAACACCTTGCCCTTATAATCTCCGAGAGAAACATCTTTTCCCTTATTATTCTTAACCTTAAAGTCGTAAATTGTCATATCATGGCCTCCTTTGTGGATTAATTGTCTAAATTTTTGTACCTACGCTATCATTATATAATTCTTTCATGGTACTTGCAACTATTATTTTGAAAAACTTAGTTGTAAATATTATTCCGGCAGCTGTCACTTTATTTTTACATAAAAGTTGAGAATCAGTTCTAGTATTACTTCAAACGAGATATACTGAAGTAAAATAAATCTGTGAAAGCTGAAAAATATGGACCTTCTTATCAACAAAAATGTCAGATTATTGCTTCTCAATTATTCCAATAAGACTATGAATGTATATTACCTGAACTATGTGTGGAAGAGGCCTCTGATCGGCTTTAGGCCTCCATACTATACAAATCCCAGTTACGATCTCAATTACCCGATTATCTAATGATTGTGGAAACACATTGTGCAAAAAACAGGTATCATTAAAAATAGGCAAAAAGAAAGGGGATAATAAAACGAAATGAACAATAAGAATTCTTGTTCCGACAATAACAATGACGATTCCAACATGAAACAAAAAGTGGAGAATCTGTTGAAGTACTTCGAGGAAAATATGATACGCAAACCATACCCTATGTACCCTAATTACGGGGCTGTCACAAGGTATGAAGATGTTCCGATCAGTGTTCCGGAACAACATCAATTCCGTCAGCCGGGACTTGAAGAATTGATGATACCGCGGCCCATCGTAGAAAACCGGAGTGATAAGGGATCCGGAAAACTACTAGATAAAGTAGCCTTGATTACCGGCGGTGACAGTGGTATCGGCGCAGCAGCCGCAATTGCCTTTGCAAAGGAGGGTGCAGATGTTGCAATCTCCTATCTTGACGAAGAAAATGACGCAAAGCGGACCAAAAAAAGGATTGAAGAACTGGGCAGTAAATGCCTTTTGCTTCCGGGAGATCTGAGGGATAAAAGACACTGTAAGGATATCGTCAGTGACACAGTCAAATGCTTTGGGAAAATAGATATCTTGTGTAATAATGCAGGTGTGCAGTTTCCACAGCCAAGCCTTCTCGATATCAGCGATGAACAGTTTGAAGAAACTTTCAGAATTAATTTCTTTCCGCATTTTTACATAACCAAAGCTGCACTTCCCTTTATGGAACCGGGAAGTTCTATCATTGGAACTGCATCTGTTGTAACCTATATGGGAGCAGAAGATCTGATTGATTATACTTCTACGAAGGGAGCTATCGTCGGTTTTACAAGGGCATTAGCCAGAAATCTCGGCAGTCAGGGCATACGGGTTAACGCTGTTGCACCCGGCGAGATCTGGACCCCGCTGATTCCTTCCAGCTATTCTGCCGACACTGTAGCCGTGCCTGAAGATAATATGCTGATGCGTATGGGACAGCCGTTTGAACTGGCACCCGCATACGTATATCTGGCATCTGATGATTCACGTTTTGTGACCGGCCAGGTTATTCATGTCGATGGAGGACAGACAACTAATTCATGATTACAGATTGGATGCCAGCCAGAATGAATTCAAAAGACTTTGTGTTGCCCAGTTGATACTGGGCAGCTTTTTTATGAGTTTGCAGATTCACCGTCGTCCATATGAAGTACCTGCCCTGTAACGAATCGGGAATCATCAGGGATTACCATTTTCCATATTCTCTCTGGTCCTGTCATCCAGATAAGTTCTTAATTGTTGCAGCTTCGGATCATCAAAAAATTCCTGACCATAAGTCAGATTAAAACCATAGTCAAAATCATCCGGATTCTTCCCCTGGTTATGCTGTATAATTGTCTCTGCCTTATCCAGTGCCTTGACCAGTCGCGCCTCCGGTGTCTTACAGTCATTGTATTCCCGCCAGATTTCCATCATACGCTCCCCTATTTTTTCGGGGAGCAGGGAGAAGATTTTTCTGGCGGCCTTAAGCTCGATCTCATACTTTTGCTCTTTATCAGTCTGTTTGACTGCCGGTATATCGCCGTCATAGATTTCCCCGATATCGTGAATCAGACACATAATGAGAACTCGTTCCTCATTCAGCCCCGGGTATTCATCTGCCACAACACTGGCCAAAAGTGCCAATCTCCAGGAATGTTCGGCCGTGGTTTCTGTTATTCCCTCACTCGTATACGCAGTACGTGTCACTGTTTTTAGACGTTCCGCTTCTTCAATAAAGGCTTTTATCTTCTCAATATCCATCTTTCCCACCTCCCCCTTTATCCCTGTGACAGTGCCACTTATATTCATACTCACAATCTTTCAGGTACCATGTTGGCACAACGTTTCTCATATTGTCGTACCAGGACAATACATCTTTAGCCTGATTTTTCATCGTATCAAGCTCGATGTCATCATAATCCAGTGACCAGTAAATAGATGAAAGCGTATTACTTCCAATGTAAAACGCAAGCAGCTTAAAGAACCCGATTGGAGGTTCACCGCCGAAATAACCCTGTAACTGACCCGTGGCGAAATGTGGACTTAATTGCGCACTCCATACGATACGGTTAAACTCCTCCCATGGATCGCCGAAATCGTAACGGTCAAAATCAATAATATATAATCTGCCGTTCTCTAACATCATATTTCCGATATGGTAATCACCATGTTGAAAACATTGAGGACGATTTTTGAGCAGCTCTCGGTTTTGCTCTATATAGTTGATAATGGCATCATCGCCCTCGAAACGGATGCCACATTCACGATATTTTCTGATCTTATTATCAGTCTTACGAGCAAATCGGACTTCCCAATCCTCTTGAGTGTCCGGCGCAGGTATAGAGTGAATTCTCCGGAGAATTTCTCCGGATTGAAACCCTAAAACATATTGCTCTGTCTCAGACAAAAGCAGCAGAACATCCTCAAGATCTTCACCCTCAATCCAGCTTTGCAGGGAGAAAACGCCATCATCGCAAGTCCCGAAGTCAATTGGCTGACATATGGGAACACCAAGACCAGATACAAGCTGCATTATTTCAAACATTCTTTTGCGACAAGCAGATTTTTCAAGCGGCGAGATACGAAGTAAATATTTCCTGCCGTTTTCTACAACACAATATTTTTTATCACAACTCCATCCTTTGGTGATATGCTCGACTATCGAGATATTTTCATGTCCGGATATACTATAAATAAAAGGAAAACTCATCTCGTCTCCTACCTATCCTTTTTTATATCAAGGATCATCTTCTTTTTGCTGAGAACAAAGAAAAGCCCCGGTACATAAGTACCGAAGCCTTAACTTCCCGGAAATTATTCTTCGCTATCGTTATCATCTTCAAAGTAATCGTCAAAATCATCATCAAAATCATCTTCGAAGTCTTCCAGATAATCAGGTGTGAAGAACCGATATACTGCATATGCAATTCCGGCCACAGCTGTTACTGCTCCGATTATAGCCAGAACCCACAGCAGGGTGTTCTTAGACTTCTTGTCTTCCTTATCTCTCTTCTTTAATAATTCTACGACTTCATCTAGCTTATTCATTCAAACACCAACCTTTCTGCCGAAATAAATCTCCTTTTGATTTAGTATACCGCAATTAACACCGGTTATTCTTATTAATCAAAAGATAAGCCTAACAGTATACCAACAGGGCTTCTGTTGCAAAAATCCAACCTATTAATATTGTTCTTTTTCATTATATCACAGGCAGTATAATA
>DHNM01000057.1:0-3923 GCA_002409525.1 Eubacterium sp. UBA5416
GACCTTTTGACCCTGGTATTATAGCAAATTATGCAATACTTTGTTTGTATTTATAACAAATAACGCATTGTAAAATTATGACTAAAAATGTATAATGAATATGTTGAATTGATGGAATTTACACAATATTAGGATACGGAGAAGATGCGTGTGAATAAAAAAACAATCATTTTTATCGACAGTGGAGACACAATTGTTGATGAAGGGACAGAACAGAGAGATGAAAAAGGGATAGTCGTTCATGCAGGTTTAGTTCCCGGAGCGAAAGAGATTCTGCAGACATTGCATGAAAAGGATTATATCATTGCTATGGTGGCAGATGGAGAAGAGAAGTCTTTCGCGAACACATATGAAGAGAATGGCTTAGGTCATTGTTTTACAACGAGAACAATTTCCGAAATTGTAGGGGTTCAAAAGCCGGCGCGGGAGATGTTTCAAGACGCTATGGAAAAGAATTCTCTTTCAGATGAAGATAAAGAGAGAATTATTATGGTCGGAAATAGCCTGAACAAGGATATTGTGGGAGCAAATCGTTTCGGAATCACTTCCGTGCTTCTTGACTGGTCGCCAAGATATGATATGACTCCATCCGGGAAAGAAGATCAGCCGGATTATGTAATTCACCATCCTCTGGACCTATTGGAACTGGTAAGCAGGCTGGACAAAGAATAAATCCGATATAAAGCGAAAGGACAGGAGGAGTTCAATGATAAAAAATAAAAAACAAAAGCAGAAGAAGGTACCTGTAAAAGTTTACCTCAGGAACACCTGGCAGCTTTATCTGATGCTTCTGATACCAGTGATTTACATAATTCTGTTCAAATACAAGCCAATGCTAGGTGTTGTGGCAGCCTTTAAAAAGTTTAATGTATTTGCAGGAATCTGGAAGAGCCCATGGGTAGGACTGGAACACTTCAGGGAAGCATTTGGCTCGGCCGAATTTTGGAGTGCTCTAAAAAACACATTGATTTTGAATATCGGAGATCTGATATTAGGATTTCCATTCCCGATTCTGATTGCAGTATTTTTATTCGAGATTAATAGTAAAAAAATAAGAAAAGTGACACAGACAATTCTATATCTGCCTAATTTTCTTTCCTGGGTTATCATTGCCGGTATTGTGACTCAGTTGTTTTCTTCCAGCGGACTTATTAATGAATTATTTCGCAAGATGGGATTGGGTGAAGTGGGATTCTTAAGTTCTCCGTCTGCATGGAGATTTGTCTATTGGATTTCCGGAATCTGGCAGTCAGCCGGATATTCACTGATTATCTATCTGGCAGCACTGACATCTACAGATCCTTCACTTGGAGAAGCAGCCTATATTGATGGTGCGACGAGACTTCAGAGAATCTGGCATGTGACACTTTCGCAGATTCGTCCAACGATATCTATTATGTTGATTATGCAGTTAGGGAAGATCATTTCTATCGACTTTGACCGTCCATATATGCTGGGCAATACATTGGTAAAAAGTGCATCTGATGTCATCAGCACCTATGTATATAATGTGGGACTTCAGTCGGGTCGGTTTGATTTTGCGACTGCCGTGGGTCTGTTCCAGTCTGTGGTCGGAATTATTCTGATTCTCTCCGTGAATCAGATTTCAAAGAAAATGGGAGAGGAGGGAATTATGTGATGAATGGAGTAAAAAGTGAAGAGGAAAAGAGGTTTCAGCTGTTTTGGAAGATTTTATTCATATTGATCAGTATTATAGCCCTGATTCCGATTATACGTGTGGTTTCCATGTCGCTTAGCTCCAAAAATGCGATCATGTCAGGAAAGGTATTCGTATATCCTGTCGAGTTTACCCTGGATGCTTATAAGAAAGCCATAAGGAGTGGGAGTTTTACTTCCGCATTTTTATATTCTGTGGTACTGATGGTTATATCGACAGTCATCAGTATGATTATGACAGTCCTGGCGGCCTATCCTCTTTCTAAAAAGAAGCTGAAAGGGGCTGGAGTGATTATGACTTTGTTTGTACTGACCATGTATCTGGATCCCGGAATTATACCTAAGTATCTCAATGTAAAAGACTTCAATATGATTGATACCGTGTGGGCTCTGATTGTTCCGGAGGCTCTTTCAGCCTACAACATGATTATCATGTGTCAGGCATTTCGTGGGATTGATTCTTCTCTCAATGAGGCTGCAAAGATTGATGGCTGTAATGAAACACAGACATTGGTTAAAATTGCACTGCCACTGGTATTTCCGACGATTGCGACATTAGCATTATTTTATGCAGTGGGAAGATGGAATCGACTTAGCGATGTTTTATATTATGTGAATTCATCGAATCTTTACACGGTTCAGATGGTTTTGAAACAGATGATAGAATCTGTTAAAATCTCTCAGCAGGAAGGACTGACATCACAACTTGTTGCAGATAACATCAAATCTGCAAGCATTGTGATATCCATGGCACCGATGGTGATTGTATATCCATTTATTCAAAAGTATTTTACATCGGGTATTATGCTGGGAGCTGTGAAGGGCTAGCGCCGTCGAAATGATTAAGGTCGTAATAATCTAAAATATATAAATGGAGGTAACGGTATGAGAAAGAAAAGTTTGCTAAAGGGTATGGCAATAGTACTTGCTTCATCGGCAGTGTTTACGGGGTGTGCGGGCGAAGGAAATCAGAAGAGCGCCAATGAAACGAAAGGCAAAGATAGTGGAAAAGAAGAGACAATTAAAGTTATGGTCTGGGACAGAGGGGATGCAGCTCCCGGGACCACTTCAGAAGATAATGAACAGACGAAATGGATTCAACAGCAGGTGAAGGAAAAACTGAATCTCAATGTCAAGTTTGTAGCGGTACCCAGATCGTCTTCGGATGATAAGTTAAATATTATGATGTCAGGCGGAAGCGCCCCGGATATTGTCTTCAGCTATGGGCAGGACCTTTTCAGCAACTACGCATCGAATGGCGGACTGGCAGATCTCACGGAGGCATATAAGAAGGAAGGAAAAGATATTCAAAAATATGTTGGTGATGTTCAGGATATGGGCGTGATTGACAAAAAGCAGTTCGCGATTATGAAGCAGAGAGGCGAGGAAAAGGCACGCCACACTGCATATATCCGAAAAGACTGGCTGGATGCTCTGGGAATGAATATTCCAAAAACAAAGGAAGAGCTTGAGGCTTATCTGAAAGCTGTAAAAGAGAAGAACCCCGGGAATGTGGAGAACGTTATCCCCTGGGCGATGAGCGGGAGAAATGACACAGAAAAAGGATACTTAAACTTCCTTGGATCTTATGTGGACTTAAAAGATGATAAGGAAGGCTATATGTACAATGAAGGCTACATGGCAGTTGCTGCGGGTGCTGAAGTGGGACTGAAAAAGCTAAATGAATGGTATAACGAAGGCCTGATCTCCAGGGATTTCTCGACGGACACAACCGAAGATATATACAAGGCACAGGTGACAGCCGGAAATGTTGGATTTATTCTGGATGATACCTCAAGGCCATGGGAGTATATAGAAGTTTTGAACAATACGATAGGTCACGAGACCTTTGTACCGCTGGAATGCTTTGATCTGCCCGATGGATCCTATCGAGATCCATATGAACCGAGATTTGGCATGTTTGTCATGATCCCTAAGACGAGTGAAGACAAAGTAGATGCCTGCATGAAATATCTGAACTGGCAGGCGGATCCGGAAGTGGCGGAAAATATCATATACACAAAGGATCACCAGAGAGATGAAAACGAAGTGCCAAAATTCCTGTCGCAAGAAGAATTATCAGAAAAAGGATATCCGGGCACTTGTGATGACCTGAATATTGTGAATCTGGCGCTGGATTATACGAATGATAAAGAGGCCATCATTTCAAAATGTGTAAATGATCAGTCCACGGAATGGGAGAGTAAAGAGTGGTTTGAGAATTATTATGATGTGTGTGAAGTAGG
>DHNM01000057.1:4169-8000 GCA_002409525.1 Eubacterium sp. UBA5416
ATCAGCTGCCCGACTGCTGACTTTGATAAGACTCAGAAGGAAGAATATGCGAAACTTGAGAGCGCTGGACTTAAAAAGGTATTGGATGCGAGAGAAAAATATTATGACAGTATTGAAAAATAAAGAAAGGGAGCTGGCTGTAAAATATAAACCAGAAATATTCAGGAATCAGATCGTGGCAGATGATCAGGATCCCCTGGGAACAATTAAAAGAGTCTATTCCGCAAAGAGTCAATACGCAATTGGAGCTGATAAGAAGATACTATAGCTGAAAGAAAGGATCGATGACGAAATGGGCTCAATTAACAAAAATCAGATTTTCAGAATGATTGAACTTTATGCCGAAAGTTTTGAATCCGTATTATATGAGACAGACAGTAAATTTTTAGAAGGCATGGAGAATCGAAACCTGGCGGGAGATGATATCAATCGTTACAAATTCTGGGAATGGACACAGGGAGTGGGCCTTTTTGGATTCTGGAAATTGTATTGTTATACAAATAAGGAAAAGTACCTGAATAGTTTGCTGAAGTATTATGACCGACAGATTAGAATTGGACTTCCGGCCAGAAATGTAAATACAACCACACCACTTCTTGCAATGTCATACGTTGCGGAGAATCAAAACCGTGAGGACTATATGAAGATCTGCAGGGAGTGGGCAGATTGGATGATGCAAAGTTTTCCGAGAACAAAGGGGGGAGGATTTCAGCATATGACCTCCGATACTGTAAATGATCAGGAATTATGGGACGATACTTTGTTCATGGCGGTCCTTTTCCTTGCCAATATGGGCAGAATATTAAAAAGGCAGGAGTATATAGAAGAGGCAAAATATCAGTTCCTGATTCATATTAAGTATCTCGCAGACAACAAAACAGGTCTCTGGTTTCATGGCTGGACTTTTCATGGGAATCATAATTTTGCAAAAGGTTTGTGGGGGAGGGGGAACTGCTGGGTCACTGCTGCAATACCAGAGTTTCTGGACATGATAGAATGTGAAGATGGTCTCAGGAGATATTTGATTGAAACATTGGTTTGCCAGGCTGAGGCACTGAAAAAGTATCAGACTGCTAATGGTATGTGGCATACTTTGGTAGACGATCCCAAGTCTTATGTGGAAGCAAGTGCCACTTGCGGTTTTGCCTATGGCATTCTGAAAGGAGTTCATATGGGAATACTTGATCCGTCTGATAAAGTATGTGCCATAAATGCGGTGAAACCGATTCTGGATCTCACGGACGAACAGGGTATCCTTCATCAGGTTTCTTATGGAACGCCAATGGGAAGAACAGACAAGGAATTTTACAAAAACATAGAGTTAAAGTCCATGCCATATGGACAGGCACTGGCGATTCTGTTTATGCTTGAGGTTTTGAAAGAAGAGGATATAGATGTTAAACCATTATAAGAGAATTTTAAAAGATACCGATCAAAGAGTAGCCCGGAGTCTGAAGACGCAGATAAGAACGAAAGGCTGCCATCGTGGGGGATTCTTGGATTCAGTTGGCTTAGTCCAGCCTAAATATGCCATATACCAGGTAACTACAGCGATTGCAGCATACTGCAATTTTGATTCTTGTTATTATCGAAATGCAGATGTTTACGAGATGATCCGGCTGGGACTCAAGTATATTGCTTTGAATCAACACGAAGACGGGCTTTTCGATCTGATTAACTGCAATTTTCATTCGGCGCCGGACACAGCCTTCTGTGTGAAACGAATGCTTCCGTCTCTGAAATATCTGGATGCAAGACAAAGAGATGATCAGGAAGAATCCATCTATATTAAATTTAAAGAGATTGTCAGATGCGGAATGAACGGACTGAAAAGGGGTGGGTTTCACACTCCTAATCATCGCTGGGTTATCGCATCCAATCTAATGGAATGCGGCAGATTTTTTGATGATGATGACTGTTTTAAGCAGGCACAACTTTACCTGAATGAGGGAATTGACTGCAATCAGGACGGAGAGTACGCGGAGAAGTCGTCCGGAAATTATAACCGGATCAACAACGATGCGATGATAACACTGGGAGATATAACAGGCAATGACGAATATTATTCGGATGCAATTCGCAATCTGAATATGATGATGACTTATCTGGAACCTGATGGCAGTATCTTCACGGCAAATTCCACGAGGCAGGACCAGGGTGCTTTGATATATCCGAAAGACTATTATCTGCAGTATCTTTCGATGGGATATCGAAAGAACATCCCGGAGTTTTTAGATGTTGCCAACTATATTTTCCAACTGATTGAAGAAAAGAGAATCTCTTCTCCGGATATTTTGATTCACTTTATGAACCATCCTAAACTTAAAAGTGTGGAACATGATGGCGTCTTTAGGCCGGGTTCTTATCAAAACTATTATCGTGATTCAGGGATCGTAAGATCCTGTCGGAATGATAATACTTATACACTGCTTTTGGGAAAATCAGATTTTTTCCATTATTCCCAAAAGACGATGCATCTTCAGGTAAAACTGGGTGGAAGCTTTTGCGAACATCGGGCCTTTATCCCGGAATCTATGGAAGAGATGAAAGATGGATATCGACTTACACAGACAATGAGAGGGTGGTATTATCTTCCTTTCAAAGAAAAACCTGATACGAACGACTGGTGGAAGATGGACCACACGAAGAGAGAGAAACTTCATGGACCCAATCTTCAGATTCTCTGCGATGTCCTCGAATGTGAACATGGGATCGACCTTCATATCAAAGTATCCGGAGTAGAGCAGGCACCTTTTCGTCTGGAGATCGAGGTATCTGGTGCAAATCTCCTCTGGAATGATCAGTTTGCGATTCCGGCAGAGAACGGAAAGAGTATGGTGTTAAAACAAGGCACCGTCATATTTTCCAATTCTTCTGAGAGCCTGCAGATAGGTCCGGGATTTGGAGAGCACCTGTATATCAATGGATTATTCGGAAGTGAACCCCGTTCTGAGCAGGCATTCACTCTGTACTTTACGGACTACACAAAATTAGATCATGTAATTCATCTTGAACCAGGCCATAAAGTAGTTTAAGATATAACTTGATCGAAGGAGGGTGTGAACTATGTTGATAGATGGGTTGAGCTTGTATAAAAGGGGACATTTATATCGCATCAATACACCGACAGATTCTCTGTACTATTTTTTCGACTACGATGAACGGTGTTATAAAGAGAACATGCAGTTCCAGCATTTTCACACTTTCTATGAAATTATGATCCCACTGGAGGAATCAGCGGGGCATCTCATAGATGGAAAATATTACGGCATAAAGCTTCACGATATGGTCCTTCTGCGTCCGTCCCTACTGCACAAGACAGTTTATCCAAAAGGGTCACCGAGCAGGCGTATTATCATTAATTTTCGATTTCCAACCCACATATATGGAATGGAAGAAATTTTCTCTAAAATTCTTTCTCTTTTTGATGCAAGAATTCCTATCTATCGTTTCCCGGAGAAAGAGAAAAAGAAGCTCTACCAGGTGTTAAATGAGATTTATAGATTGACAGATTCAACTTCAGAGTGCAAGAACCTCTTGATACATAATAAGTTTCTGGAATTCTTATCCCTCCTTTATGAGGAACAGGAATACAACTGCTATAAGCCTGTCAACTCAGGGATGAGACTTCAAGACAGGATCTATGACATTACAGCTTATATACATAAGCATAGCACGGAAAGTCTGTCGCTGGATCTTCTCTCCCAAAAGTTTTATATTAGTCCTTACTATCTTTCTCATACCTTTAAAGAAGTGACCGGATTTACATTGATTAGTTATGTTCAGACGGTGCGTATTCGTAATGCACAGCTTCTTTTGATCTCTACCAAT
>DHNM01000047.1:0-12771 GCA_002409525.1 Eubacterium sp. UBA5416
TAGATAACCTTATCACCCTTCATCAGCGTAAGCCATTTACAAAAAGTGGAGGGATTTATATATGCCAAATCAAACGAATGGAACAGAGTTATTTCATGTTTATTATGAGCAATGGGTTTCTGTATACAAGGAAGGAGCAGTAAGGACAGTAACCTTGTCAAAGTATCAGATGACACAGTCCTGGCTGGAAAGGTTGGTGCCGGATCTTATGGTTTGTGATCTGACGCGTATTACATACCAGCAGCTCCTCAATGATTACGCCCGCTCCCATGAGCGGCAGACAACGATGGATTTTCACCATCAGCTAAAAGGAGCTATATTGGATGCCGTTGACGAGGGACTCATTGATCGAGATCCTACTCGGAAAGCGATTATTAAGGGAAAAGCTCCGAGACCGAAAAAACCCAAATATCTCAATCAGTTTGAGTTGCATACATTACTGTCAAATCTGAGTTTGGGATCAGAAGTCAGCTGGGACTGGTTTATTTTGCTGGTCGCGAAAACAGGGATGAGATTCTCAGAGGCATTAGCGCTGACACCGAAGGATTTTGATTTTGCACATCAAATGTTATCGATTGATAAGACTTGGGATTATAAGGGAGATGGTGGATTTCTTCCCACAAAAAATCAGTCGTCTGTCAGGAAGATACAGATTGACTGGCAGACGGTGATTCAGTTTTCAGAACTGGTCAAAGGGATTCCGGAGGATCAGCCAATATTTGTGAAGGGAAATGTTTATAATTCAACAGTAAACAATATTTTGGAGCGATACTGCAAAACGGTGGGAGTTCCGGCAATATCTGTTCATGGTCTAAGGCATACCCATGCGTCACTGCTGCTATTTGCGGGGGTTTCTATTGCAAGTGTTGCCCGGAGGCTGGGACATGCAAGTATGACGACGACACAGAAGACATACCTGCATATCATACAGGAGCTTGAGAACCAGGACGTGGATCTTGTGATGCGCTCTTTATCAGGCCTGTGTTAAAACTATAAACAGATGGCTTACGCTGATGCTATTGCCATTTCCGGGTTATGGGAGACGATAATGCGTATTTCGTCCTCTTCCAGATCTGGTAATTTGATGTTCCTGCTCCATTTCCTTTAATATGCGTCCACTTGTTGTCTGGCTTAGGTTTAATAACTTTTCTACTTCCCTGCGTGTGATTTTTCCCTGCGCTGCTATGACGTTTATAATCTTTTGTTCGGATCCGCCATACTCATTTTCGGATTCTTCTACTTTATCTATATAATTGAGATTGGGTAGAATGATCTTAAAAGCGTTGTCACTCGTCTCAATTTGCGGTTTTCTCCCGGCACTCTTATAAACATGAGTAATCTTTTTTATTCCGGTTCCATAAGCTTCGATTAATTCCAGCCTGTAGAATATGTTTGCGAGTTTCATATTGCGGCAGACAGAGATTCCAAGCATGATATCATCCAGTGTCACCCCTGGGAGAAGGCCGCCGATGGAAGTGAATTCGATTCTGTCATCATAGATACTGACCAGGCTGCTTGCCCTGAATGAATATTCCCTGTGGACAATTAAATTCAGCAAGGCTTCTCTGACAGCAACTTCCGGATAATCCCGTGCATCAATCCGATAAAGTTTATCATAGGTAGAGTGAGTCTGGTTATGCATGTCAATATAATCATAGACATCATTCAGTTGTTCGAAGATAGAACCTGAAAATTCTTTCCGATCTTTGAAGGTGTTCTGATCAGTTCCCTGAAATACCGCAGCTTTAATAGTATGCATACATTGATCGGATAAAAGCAGTCCGAGATTTGTATAGATGCTATCCTGATTTAAGATACCAAGTGTTTTCATCTGTATTTTTCCAAAGGTTAGTTCTCTGTTTGAAAATTCTTTTCTGGCGGAGGTAAAGGTCAGATTTTGCTGCAGAGAACGCATTTCCTCATAGTGGTCCCCATCGGTTTCTTTTATCATCCGCCTGATCACAGAAGCGGATGCTGGAACAGAAGAGTAGCCCTGGCGGATGTAGACACCTTCCGGACGCAGTCCTTTTTTTGAGATATAGTAGGGACGTTCTGTTCCTCTTTGAACGTCAACACAGACTATCTTTTTTCCATCAACATCTATAGTTTCGTAGT
This sequence comes from Eubacterium sp. UBA5416, assembly GCA_002409525.1. GTDB lineage: Bacteria > Bacillota > Clostridia > Lachnospirales > Lachnospiraceae > Novisyntrophococcus. The sequence goes on from DHNM01000047.1 coordinate 2,116, forward strand.
GAATAAACATGGTTAGGTCGGGTCTGATTGAATCACGTACGGAATTACTGATTTTAAGCGCGATTTCGTCTGGATTATTTAAACCGGTGACTGTACCTGTATCCTGTACACCTACATAAAGCTTTCCGCCTGATGTATTTGCAAAAGCCAGGATCTCTTTTTTGATATTTTCCACATAAGCAGACTTTAACTCAACAGTTTCGCTTTCCTGAAAGTTCATTTTGCACCCTCCTTAAATTTATTCTGTTTATATTCTAACCACATTCTAACTTATCTAACACATATTGTCAATAAAGTTAGAAAAGATGAATAAAAATTGATTCAGATCAGGGCTTTCTGTCTTGCTTAAAAATAACCGTCTTGTCATATTACATAAAGAAAAGAGGAGTGCGAATTATTATGAAAACAAGGGGCCGAAGACACCTTTTTATAATTTCATTTATTACTTAGAGAAATATTATCGGAATTTTATCTTGCTAAAAGACATGCATTTTGATAAGATAAAAGGGTGGATACTATCAACAATGGTAGGCGGTTAGCCCTCAACAGAGGGACTGAACCCTCTGATTACATAGAAATCCCTTTAATAGGGAAATTCGTGAAAGGAGGGCAAAGCTAATGACTGATTTCGAAATGCTCTCCATCGTACTAATGATCATAAGTATCATAGTGTCGATTCTGATTGCGTATATAAATCAAACAAAAAAGTAACCGCCATCCGGAAAAATGCACGATTACTTTTTAGTAATGCATAAAACGGTCTAACCGTCTATTGATAGTATCCTTTTTCTATATAATATAGTTTATCAGATAAACCACTGATTGTCAATAAAGTTGAGGAGAAAACCGAATGAACCAAAGGGAGGAATTTCAAACAGCGATTTTTGATCTGGATGGCACGCTTTTGGATTCGATTGGAGTCTGGGCGGCTGTGGATGCTGAGTTTCTCGGGAGGAGAGGAATCCCGATGCCGGATGACTATATCGAGATGATCCATTCTATGGAGAATCATGTGGCCGCGGATTATACGAAGAGTCGATTTGGGCTTACGGATACGCCGGAATCGATCATAGGGGAATGGTTTGACATAGCAAGGGAAGACTATGCACATAAAGTTGTCTTAAAGGCCTATGTCAGAGAATATCTCGAGATGCTGAAAGGTCAGGGGGTCCATATTACAGGGGCAACTTCTTCTGATCCTCAGCTGTTCGAACCGGCGCTTTCACATAATGGAATATTATCCTATTTTGATCACATTGCGACGGTACGTGACGTTAATGGCAGAGGAAAAGAATACCCGGATGTGTATGAAGAAGCTGCCCGAAGCGTCCATTCACAGCCCTCTGATTCCGTAGTTTTTGAGGATATCTTAAAAGGTATTCGGGGAGCAAAATCGGGAGGCTTCTATACTGTCGGTGTCTATGATCTGCACTCAGATCATGAGAAAAGGGAGATCATAAAACAGGCAGATCAATATATTCATAATTTTGGTGAATTACTTTAAGCAGGCACGATACATGTTCAATTAAATCTCCAGGCTTTCATATGTTTAAAACAGAGAAAATTTGAAATTCCCCTGCCAAGCAGTAATACGGTTATGATTAAGATTGTGTTTTGCATAAAGGATGGAAGGAAAAACGTACCTTTGGAACTTAAGATTAAAAGTGCTTTCCTGATATCCAGGTGAGTGATCGGAAACAGGTACAGCAGTCGATTCAAAAGTCCGCTGTTGAATACCTGCAGTAAAAGCTGAGGCAGCAGATAGCATCCCAGTGAAAGGGCTAATGCAGACATCGGAGAGCGGGCAAGAGAGGATATGAATAAGGTGATCCCCACCGTAAACAATATTCCGGCCAGCTGCAGAACAAGAATCAGCCCGTATACCTGTAGATGATTCCAGTTCAGGGGAAATTCAAAAAGTTCCATTGCCAGATAGATTCGTCTGAATATTCGAATTCCAGCCGCGTGTGTCATACATAAGTGAGAAGATTCCGAAATTCAGTAAATGAAAGATTGCAAACAGACAAACGGATACTATCGTTCCTCCGATTAATTTGGCATGGATCATCTGATTTCTTCCGTATTTTGTCACCAGTAATATTTGGTTCATGTTCCTGGCATGATCAATTGAGAAGATCACGGAACAGATTAAGACCACTAAAACACTCAGCAGCAGATAAATATATCCCAATACATGATAAAGATCTTCCCAGGGAACATAGTTTCCCAGTTTCAGAGGTTTTTCGAATTAATTCGTATTTTATCATCGTTATCATTCTATGTTGTCCCCTTCTTGAAAGTAAAATAAATACAAGTCTTCCAGAGCAGGATCGACTTGTCTGGCATCTTCCTTCGGCTTTTTATCCGAAACTATGCGAAGTAAAATATCATTTTCTACATGTCTGCGATTACTTACGAGAAACTTTTCTTCCATTTCAGTTACCTCGCCTTCAGATATGAGACATTCCCAGACCTGATGCTGTATTTCTTTTAGAAGTGCCGGAACACTTCCTCGGTCTACGAGTCTGCCTTCTTTCAAGATCAGAATTTCGTCCGCGATATATTCCACATCTGCAACGATATGTGTGGATAAAATTACAATTTTTTTGGAAGCGAAAGAACTGATCAGTTTTCGGAATTTGACTCGTTCTTTCGGATCAAGGCCAGCTGTCGGTTCATCCAGGATCAATATTTCAGGATCATTAATCATTGCCTGTGCGATACCGAGCCTTTGTTTCATTCCTCCGGAATATTTCCTGATTCTCTTGCCTTTTACATCATCCAATCCGACCTGTTTCAGTAACTTCAGACAGCGTTTTTTTGCTGTTTTATGATTTAGACCTTTGAGTGATGATATATATAACATGAACTTTAGTACCGTAAAATCTGGATAATAACTGAAATCCTGTGGCAGAAAGCCTAAAATAGTTCGGAAAGACTCTGCCTGCGTGGAGATGTCCCGGTTATTGTATTTTACGGCTCCCTGTGTTGGTTTCATCAGCCCGCAGATGATGCGAAACAGTGTTGTCTTTCCTGCACCATTTGCACCTAATAATCCATATACACCGGGATTCAGTGTGAAGGATACTTCGCTGAGCGTTGCCGCGGTGCCATAATTTTTTGTGATGTTGTCAAGTTTTAGTTCCATATCTCAGATAACCTCCAGTCTGATGGCTCGTACCTGTGAATATACGATAAATTCCAGTAAAAAAGCTGTAACCAGATAGCTGATGATCCAATAAACAGTTTTTAGATCATAAATTTTAAATATGTTTGCGATTAAGAGAGCTGCTATTGTGACAGTTCCGGATAAAAGCCATAGGGTATAGCTGTGTAACTGTTTTCTCCAAATCGTAAGCACAGAAAACAAAAGAATACAAATGATGTTGTATGGCACTAACAGATATAATATGATTTTTAATAAGGAGATCGAGAGCGCAGATTTCGTGATCAATGACAACAAGATTACGAGAAGCAGATCCGTCAGTCCGAAAATCATCAATTTTACCATGGTATGCTGGCGTAAATCATATTTGAATGTCTGTTCCAGCTCCCACATGCCTGTCGTATAGCTTTTAAATAATTCGTCTGTAAACTCCTCTCTACTTAAAAGCCTGGACATCTTTTTCAGTCCCTGACTGATCCGTGATTGTGCGGTAGGGACACCTACTCCTGTAATTCTGGCAATTTCTTTCACTTTCAAGTCCTGATAGTATTTTAAAATCAGTGCTTCCCGCTGGATGTCCGGAAGCGTGTCTAAAGCCTTCTATATGATACGGTTGTTTTCATCCGAAATCAGCTTGTCAGAGGGTGCATCTGCGGAAGAAGGCATTGTCTCCTCTGATAATTCTGTTTGTACCACCCGCTTTCTTCTATAATGGTTCTTACAGGTGTTGACTCAATAATTATGAGACAAAATCGGATGAGAAATTTGATACGAAATGTATATGAAAATAATAAAGAAAAAGCTGAAAAGCAGAATAAAAGCTCTTGAAAACTATAAGGATTGGTTTTATACTTATCATTAAGTGCCGGTTCTGGGAAGAGTGCCGCACAGGATGCGGTATTGCCGGTGTCTAAGCTCAACCTCGAATATCCCTTAGAAACACGCGGCAGCCGGCACGAAATTTAGAAATCGAGTATTGACAAATCATTTTGAACAGTGTAGAATAACGCCTAACAAGAGAAATTTCATAGTTTTTCTATCGGGTATTGAAGGAGATTTAAATTATGAACCAGTTTAAAGCCATGCAGATGAATATGTCTATGATGTGCGACATGATGATGTGTCGTATGTTTGCATGTCCGGATAAACAGTATGGATTGTGATTTAAGTAACCTTGATATATAATGGGAACTATCAGGTCGCAGGTCTGTGCAGGACTTGCGGCTTTTTTGCTTTTTAGTTGTAGTAAGAAAGGAAGAGTGAGATATGGAATCATCTGGACCGATTATCCGGCTTGAGGGACTGGGGAAGGAATTTCAAACTTCAAATGGTCCGATTCGGGCATTGGATGATATTAATCTCTCCATTGATCATGGGGAGATATTCGGAATTATCGGTTTGAGTGGAGCGGGTAAGAGTACACTGGTCCGCTGTATCAACTATCTGGAAATTCCGACAGCCGGAAAGGTATATTTTGAAGATAAAAGCCTGTCTTCATTAAAGGAAAAGGAACTGAGGCAGGTCAGACAGTCTATGGGAATGATTTTTCAGCAGTTCAATCTGTTATCACAGAGAAATGTTCTCCAGAATGTCTGTTTTCCGCTTGAGATAGCGAAAACACCTAAGAAAGAGGCAGAAAAAAGAGCCGCGGAACTTTTAAAGATGGTAGGGCTTGAGGACCGCGCCAAAGCGTATCCCTCCCAGCTATCAGGCGGACAGAAGCAGAGGGTGGCGATTGCCAGAGCTCTTGCCACGAATCCAAAGATTTTACTCTGTGATGAGGCGACCAGCGCGCTGGATCCGAATACGACAAAATCGCTGCTGGATCTGCTCAAGAATATTAACAGGGAGATGGGTGTCACAATCGTTGTGATTACGCATGAAATGGCGGTCATCGAAGCAATCTGCGACCGCGTCGCGATTATCGATCAGAGCCATATCGCAGAAGTGGGGAATGTTGCCGAGATCTTTTCAGAGCCAAAGTCTAAGATCGGCCGGGAGCTGATCCTTGGAAATGCGACTGATAAGGCACCTTTGTTTGGCCACAGCAGACAGATCCGGATATCCTTTGACGGAAGATCTTCTTTTGAACCGGTTTTGGCGAATATGATCTTATCCTGTAAGGTTCCGGTCAATATTATTCATGCAGAGACAAAGGATATCAAGGGAACTGCCATGGGGCAGATGGTGATTCAGCTGCCGGAAGATGAGGAAGATCAGGGCCGTATACTCAAGTACCTTGAAATGAAAGAAATATCACATGAGGAGGTAAAGGAAGATGCTATTTGATGCGGCAACACTCGATATGTTAAAGGTCGGTACACTTGAGACTCTGTATATGGTATCGCTGTCTTCCCTCCTCGCCTATGTAATTGGTATTCCGCTGGCGATTATTCTGGTTGTCATGGATAAAGACGGAATTCATCCGGTTCCATGGCTGCAGAGGCCCCTTGGAATTATCATCAATCTAATCCGGTCGATACCATTTATCATCTTTTTGGTTATGATGATTCCGCTTACGAGAATTATTGCGGGAACGACACTGGGAGTAAAGGGAGTAATCCCGCCGCTGACGCTGGCTTCGGCGCCATATGTGGCCAGGGTTGTGGAATCTTCATTTAAAGAAGTGGACAGCGGTGTAATTGAGGCTGCGAAATCAATGGGAGCTTCTACGATGCAGATTATCATGAAAGTTCTTCTGCCGGAGGCAAAACCATCTCTGCTGGTGGGTGCGGCACTGTCAATCACGACAATCCTTTCGTACTCGGCAATGTCAGGTTTTGTAGGCGGCGGCGGTCTCGGTGATATCGCCATCCGTTATGGGTACAACCGATATGAGACAGATATTATGCTTGTTACAGTTGTAATTCTTGTCATCATTGTACAGGTGATCCAGGAAGTTGCTATGAGACTTGCCAATAAAAGTGACAAAAGAATCAAGTAGTAATAATCGCCGAAAGGCGCTTATATAAAAGACAAGCCAGGAGGTAAAGATACTATGAAAAAGCCATTTTATTTATTGACAGCAGCAGTTCTTGCATTCAGCACTCTGGGTGCATGCGGGACAAAGGAGGACGCAGATTCTTCTTCGAAAAAAGCAGACACAACGTCAAGTGCGACAGAGGCATCCTCAGAAGAAAAGGATGCAACATCAAGTGCAACAGAAGGATCATCGGAGGAAAAAGATACGGATGCAGCAAAGACGTCTTCCGGAGAGCTTGAGGATCTGACAGTTGGAGCGACACCTTCCCCTCATGCGGAGATTCTTGAGGCAGTAAAGGATACACTGAAGGAAAAAGGCTATAATCTGGTAATTAAAGAATATACCGATTATGTACAGCCTGATATGGCCCTGGATTCAGGCGATATTGATGCAACTTATCATCAGCACAAACCATTTCTCGATCAGTTTAATGAGGAACACAAGACAGACCTTATAAGTGCGGCCGCGGTACACTATGAACCATTTGGAATTTATGCTGGAAAGACAAAGTCTCTGGATGATATTAAAGACGGTGCCCAGATTGCAGTTCCCAATGATGTTTCCAATGAGGCACGCGCACTTCTTCTGCTTCAGGACAATGGTCTTTTGACACTGAAAGATGATTCTGATCTCAGTGCTACGACGAAAGATATTGAGAAAAATGATAAGAATATCAAGTTTGTAGAGGTAGATGCGGCGCAGCTTCCCCGTTCCCTTGATGATGTGGATCTTGCAGTTATCAACGGAAACTATGCGATCGATGCGGGGTTAAAAATTTCAGATGCCCTTGCAGTCGAAGATGCAGAATCTGTAGCGGCAACCACATACAGTAATGTCCTTGCAGTCCGCAAAGACGATAAAGACAGCGAGAAGACAAAGGCTCTCGTAGAAGCACTTACAAGTGATACAGCGAAAAAATTTATGGAAGACAAGTATGAAGGTGCAGTCGTTCCATCCTTCTGATCACAGTGAGAATGAATATAAAAACAGAATTTTTAAAGGACCGTTCATGGTGAGCGGCCCTTTTTGCGTGTGTGAACTTGTCTGTGATCATTTGTTCTGTGTTTGGTTGTAATAAACTGTGAAATTGGGTATAATCGTATATATGAAAATAAGGGAAATTATATGGCTGAGATCAAAGTAAATGGCAGGGAGGGTGTTATCGGATGATTGAGCAGATTATAGCGGAAGCAACGGAATGTGATTTTAAAGCATCACTTGAAACCAGAAAACCAAAAAGCTGGCTTAAGAGTGTAAGTGCATTTGCCAACGGTATTGGCGGAACACTGATTTTTGGTGTGGCGGATGATCGTAAGATTGTAGGTCTACAGGATATACAAAAAGATGCAGAAGTGATAAGCCGATTCATAAAGGAACGCATTACTCCGCTGCCGCAATTTGTATTGACACCTGTGAAGGAAAATGATAAGAACATTCTTGTGCTTGCTGTTACATCTGGACGGACAACTCCATATTACTATAAAGCAGATGGAATTATGGAGGCCTATGTTCGAGTTGGCAATGAGAGTGTAGCTGCGCCGGATTATGTGGTCAATGAGCTGATTCTTAAAGGAAGCAATCGTTCTTTTGATGCATTGATTACAGATACAAAAAAATCGGATTATAGTTTTACTCTGCTTGAGGCTACTTATCTTGAGAGAATGGGACTCCATTTTGAGCCATCAGATTATATTTCATTTGGACTTGCAGATAAAGATGGATATTTAACAAATGCCGGAAAGCTGTTGACAGATCAGCATGTTGTGTATAATTCACGGTTGTTCTGTACACGATGGAATGGACTTGAAAAAGGATCTATTTTTGATGATGCTCTTGATGATAAGGAATTTGAGGGTAATCTGATTTATCTGTTACAAAGCGGCGGCGATTTTGTTCGCAATAATTCCAAGGTACGCTTTGTAAAAGAGGCAAGGTATCGGGTTGATAAGCCAGATTATGCAGATCGGGCTGTAACAGAAGCGCTGGTAAATGCATTAATTCATCGGGACTACATTATTCTTGGCAGTGAAATTCATATAGATATGTATGATGACCGTATGGAAATACAGTCTCCGGGAGGCATGTTTGAGGGAAAACCGATTCAGGAATGTAATATTGACACACTGGGGTCCGTAAGGCGAAATCCCGTGATTGCGGATATATTTCATCGTATGAAATATATGGAGCGCCGGGGAAGTGGATTAAAGAAAATCTTAACTGAAACGAAAAAACTGCCGGGATATACAGATAAAATGAGACCAGAGTTTTACTCGACACCTACTGATTTTCGGGTTGTATTGAAGAATGTGAATTATATAGAAGGTAATGGTCAAGATAATGGTCAAGATGATGGTCAAGATATTGGTCAAGATGAATGGAGAGATAGGCTGGTTGATTTTTGCTCAGAGTCACGAACGAGAGAAGAAATGCAAAACTACATGGGTATATCTAGTAAAACGTCTTTTAGAAGGATATTTCTAAAACCATTACTGAAATCGGGAAAGCTGAAGATGACTTTACCTGATAAACCAAATAGCGGAAATCAAAAATATATAAAGGCATAAATAGGAAGCACGGACCTATAGGTCTGTGCTTCTGTTTTTATTTTTGTGCTTTGGTTCTTCTACTTATCCAGTTTCTTCACCACATATTTCATGCATCCGTCTTCGAAGGGATTGATCAGTCCGACATTCTTGATCAGGTTTGTGAAGAAGTCGGAAGCTGACAGGCGGCAGAGTTTCAGGTAGCTTTCCCATGCTGCCTTGTAATCCTGGTCCATCCAGACTTTGTACTGCAGTGCATCGGTTCCGGCGATGCAGTAGTCTATATAATAAAGCGGGCTGTCGTAGATATGGTGTTTATTCTGCCAGAATCCACCCTTTTCATAGTAGTCATTTCCTTCATAATTCAGGTGAGGCTTGTATTGTCTCTCCAGATCTCTCCACACACCGTTTCGATCTTTCGGTGAAAGGCCAGGATTTTCATAGCAGATATCCTGGAATTCATCCACCATGGTTCCATATGGGATGAAGAGAATGGAATCTTCAAAATGCATATCGACATAATCCTTTGCTCGATTTCCAAACAGAAGATTCATCCAGGGTTCCGTGAAGAATTCCATCGACATGGAGTGTGTTTCTGCGGTTTCCATTGTGATATCAGCGTGTTCGCGGATCGGATCGTCTGCGACCAGCCAGCCCTGGAATGCATGTCCGCATTCGTGTGTGATCACATCGGCGTCTCCGCTGCTTCCGTTAAAGTTGGCAAATACGAATGGAGATTTGTAATCTGGAAGATAGGTCATATATCCGCCGGTCTTTTTGGTCTTTCTTCCAATGACATCAAAGAGTTCATTGTCACACATGAAGTTCATAAATTGTCCGGTTTCCGGCGAAAGTTCGCTGTACATCTTTCTTCCGGCTGAGAGGATCTCTTCCGGTGTTCCGATCGGTGACGGATTGCCATTTTTGAAATAGACGTTTTCATCATAATAACGCAGGGTATCGAGCCCAAGGCGCTGTCTGCGTCTGTCGTGAAGTTTTTCAGCGTATGGAACAAGATCGCCTTTGACCTGCCTGCGGAATTCCCGGATGTCAGAACGGCCATAACAGTTCCGGTTCATCCGGTAATATCCGAGTGTCAGATAATTCTTATAGCCCAGTTTTTCGGCCTGTCCTGTACGGTTTTTGACCAGCTGATCATAGATATCATCAAATTCTTCCTGGTGATCGGTGAAGAAATCAGAGTATTTCTTCCATGCGCTGATTCGGGTTTCGCGATTGGAATCGCGCAGATGGGGTGTCATCAGGGAAAGATTTAACGTGTCACCCTCCCAGTCAATTTTGGCTGTGGCCAATAGCCTGTTATATCTGGTCTGCAGTGCATTTTCCTCTTGCATCAGAGGCAGTATCTTCTCGTCAATTGACTTTGTGGCAAGTTCGATGTTCTTAAATGCCACCGGACCGATTTTTTCTTCCAGATACGGGCGGAACTTTGATTCGTAAAGCATTTTCTGGTAGCGAACAACCAGATTCTGAAAGATGGGACCATTTGCATCATAATAGTCCTGTTCTGCACCGTAGAATTCATCTGACATATCAATGTCATGGCGAATTTCGGCGATCGTCATCTCTGTCATGGCGTGGTTGGTCAGTTCATAATATTTTTTATGAACTTCGAACTGTTCTGCGCCGGAACGAGCTTTGGAAAAAGCATTGTATAGCCCGTTAAAATCCTTTTTCAATTTCTCAAAATCAACCCTTTGATAGGGCATGTCAGAAAATTTCATATAAACCTCCTTTGGAATTAAAAGTCATATTTATAAGCTTATACCAAAAGGTCAAACTTGACAAGGCGGGATGAAAGGGATATGATAATGTACAAATGATGTTGGGGTCAAAAGTAATTTGCCCCCTTATGATACATGAATTGTTCCGCACTACGTGCTCCTACAATTCTAAAACATTCGAATTCCACCCTAATCGGGTTACATTCTCATGTTTTTGCG
>DHNM01000047.1:12907-22935 GCA_002409525.1 Eubacterium sp. UBA5416
CATTCTCATGTTTTTGCGGGTCCCAAAGCCATGCTTTTTCATGCGAGCATGAAACGCAAGGCCTTTTGACCCTGGTATCATACAAATTAAAGGGTTATGCGATTCATGTCTGCATGGAAAAAGTAAAACTTTAGGGAACGAAAACAAAATATTGGACATCTCAAAGTATTGAGATAGAGGTCGCGATGTTTATTAACACTGTGGAGTGAAGGGACATGTGGAAGCAGGACTAGGAAACATCGCCGAAATCAGGGTACATCTCTTATGTGATCTGGTTGGGACACGGGTAAAGAACTTGTGGACTGTCTTAGTGTTTAACTAAGTTGCGCTATGTTTACAATAAGGTGATATAGGTGAGCGCTTTGGTTTCCAGGCGCTCTTTTTGTTCGTATATGCCCAGACTAAGAAAAGACTACAAGAAGGAGAAAAGTATGAAGAAGAAAGTTTCAGTCCTGTCGTTGCTTCTGGTCCTGATGGTCAGTATCATGCCGGGGCTAACAACTATGGCACAGGCCGATGAACCGCAGCAAAAAGAATTTCGGGTGGCAATGGAAGCCGGATATGCCCCGTTTAACTGGACACAGAATACGGACAAACATGGAGCTGTGCCGATCCAGGGGGATAAATCTTATGCCGGAGGTTACGACGTCCAGATTGCAAAGAAGATTGCGGAGAAACTGGGACGTAAACTTGTGATTGTCAAGACCGAGTGGGATGGTCTTCCGCCTGCGCTTGAGTCTGGAAAAGCCGACGCAATTATTGCCGGAATGTCTCCGACAGCGGAGCGAAGAGAACAGATGGACTTTTCCGATGCGTATTATGAGTCAAATCTGGTCATGGTTACCAGGGCAGATACGAAATATGCCAAGGCGGCAAGTCTAAAAGATTTCAAAGGGGCGAAAGTCACGGCTCAGCTTTCCACATTTCACTATTCTGTAATTGATCAGATTCCGAGTGTAAAAAAACAGGAGGCAATGGATAATTTTCCCGCGATGAGGGTTGCCCTGGAATCCGGCACGATTGATGCTTATGTCAGTGAGAGACCGGAGGGTGTTACTGCCGAGAGTGTTAACTCAAAACTCAAGATGGTGCAGTTCAGAGATGGCGCGGGCTTTCAGACCAGTCCGGATGATACGGCAGTGGCAATTGGCATGAGAAAAGGAGATCCCGATCTTGCGGCGGTAAATGATATATTGGCTGGAATTCCGCAGAAAGAGCGTGATCAGATCATGGATGAGGCCACGATGAATCAGCCGGCAGCGGAAGAGAAAGGGAAACAGGAGAATTCATTTGTACGGATTCTCAGACAGAATGGAAAGATGTTTCTCAGAGGGACCGGAGTGACGATGTTCCTGGCAATTACCGGAACTGTGGTTGGCAGTATCATCGGTATCTTAGTCGGCGTTTACCGCACGATACCGGTTTCTGAGAATAAGATAAAGATGGTTTTTCAAAAGCTCTTCGGCTGGATTTTAAACGCATATGTGGAAGTTTTCCGGGGAACGCCTATGATCGTTCAGGCGGCGATGTTCTACTATGGAACGGCATTGCTGTTTGGGTTTGATCTGAATCGGACGGCGGCGGCATTGTTTATTGTTTCTATCAATACCGGTGCCTATATGTCAGAGATCGTCCGCGGCGGTATCTTTGCCGTCGATACGGGACAGTTTGAAGCAGCAGAGGCACTGGGCATGACACACAGTCAGACGATGCGCAAGGTTGTAATACCGCAGGTTCTGCGCAACATCCTTCCGGCAGCCGGAAATGAATTCGTAATTAATATCAAGGATACTTCCGTGCTAAGCATTATATCTGTGACAGAGCTGTTTTTCCAGGGAAAATCCGCAGCGGGAACGAACTATATGTTCTTTCAGACCTATACGATTATCTGTGTCATCTATTTTATTCTGACATTTACGATTACAAGAATTCTGCGTTACGTAGAGAAAAGACTGGATGGACCTGCGGATTATGTGCCGGTTACTGAGGAAGAATAGAGAGGAGTTGTTATGTCAGATATTATAAAAGTTGAGCATTTAAAGAAGAGCTTCGGTAAAAATGAAGTATTAAAGGATATTGATCTCTCTGTTGACAAGGGAGAAGTGGTCACTATTATTGGTTCCTCAGGTTCGGGAAAATCAACCTTGCTTCGGTGCATTAATATGCTGGAAAAACCAAACGGCGGACAGATTTTGTACAAGGGCGAGAATATTCTGGATCCAAACTATAATCTCCCCAGATACCGTGCACATATGGGTATGGTGTTCCAGCAGTTTAACCTTTTTAATAATATGAATGTCCTGGAAAATTGCATTGTGGGTCAGGTTACTGTACTGAAAAAATCGCGTCAGGAGGCGAAGGACATAGCCCTTAAGAATCTGAAAAGGGTAGATATGGAGCGCTATATCGATGCGAAACCATCACAGCTGTCCGGCGGTCAGAAACAACGCGTTGCTATCGGTCGGGCGCTTTCCATGGATCCGGATGTGATGCTGTTTGATGAGCCTACATCGGCACTTGACCCGGAAATGGTAGGCGAGGTACTTAAGACGATGAAAAGCCTGGCCGGCACGGGACTTACCATGGTTGTCGTCACACATGAGATGGAATTTGCCAGGGATGTTTCCGACCGCGTTATTTTTATGGATGAAGGTGTCATCGCGGAATCAGGTACACCGGAGGATATCCTGGGTCACCCTAAGTGCGATCGTACGAAAGAATTCCTGCGTCGAATACTTAAGAAAAATGATTGAAGAAAATGATTGAAGAAAAGGTCCGGATTATAATTCCGGGCCTTTTCTCAATTCTTCGTATTCCTGTATCGTGTTTATATTTTTAAGCAGGTTCCCGGAAAAACCGAGATCTCCGATATCGATATATCTGGTTTTTACGCGATCAAACAGCGGGCGGATTTTATGAATACCCTGCCTGCGCATGGCTTCAAGGGCAGGCAGAACACGTTTTTTATAGATTCCACACAGTGGATGGATATAATCCCGGTCACATATAATCAGACAGTCATCTTTATCGGTAAGGGCTGCCTTCATCGCAAGAAGCAGGGAACTCTCCATCAGTGGCATGTCAGCTGCGAGAATGAAACATACCGGATTCTTCACATGAAGGAGCAGCTGATAGATGCCCTCCACCGGTCCGTATTTCTGCTTTTCATCCTCGACAAGAGGGCAGGGCATATCTTTATATTTGTCCGCATCATCCACAGAGATCCACACGTCCGTACAGATATCCAGAACACGGATGGTATGCTTTAAAAAGGTCTCATCACCAACCGGCAGATATGCTTTATTGGTTCCCATACGGGAGCTTTTTCCACCGGCGAGAATTCCTCCGCTCAATTCAATAACATCAGTGGGTTTCACAGCATCTCCTCAACAAATTTTTCAACAGGTTCTCCTCAGCTAAACCGATATGCCTTGATTTGAGTGCCCCTCTCAAGGGGTGGACTTCCGGCTTCGATTTCACCTATGATTTCACAGTTCTGCATGGGTGTCAGCATTCCGTTCCCCTGCTTTTTTGTATAGCCAAGCCATGCTTCACCGTCCTGAATTTTTAGAACTCCGGGCAGCATCCTGCAGGTGCGGCTTTTCTTTGGAAATGCCTCAGTAAGTTTCACCAGAATCTCCCCGGTGTGATAATTTTGATATCCGGACATTTTCCGGATCAGAGGCTGTCCGAAGAGGAACAGACAGATCAGCGCAGCTGTGGGGTTCCCCGACAGTGCGAGAATCACCTTTTCCTGATACACAGCGGCAATTACAGCCATTCCGGGCTTGAAATTAGTTTTCCAGAACAGGATATCAGCGCCGATTAGGTTAAGTGCTTCTTTGAGAAGATCATAGTCCCCGACGGAGACACCTCCGGTAGTGATAAGAAGATCACTGTCTGAAAGCGCATCCTTTATTTTGTTGGAAATTTTCTCTGCATCATCACGCTCGATTCCGAGCATTTTCGCTTTCACGTTCCATTCCTTCAGGTAGGAATAGATTGCATAGCTGCTGCTGTTGCGGATCTTTCCCGGGGAAATTTTTTCGTCGACCGCTACCAGTTCATCTCCGGTACTGAGTACGGATACTGCCGGCTTTTTATAGACAGAAATTATACTGCGTCCAAGACCGGCGAGAATACCAACCAGAGCCGGAGTGAGCTTTTCACCTTTCTTTAGCAGCAGATCTCCTTTTTCAATATCCTCTCCGACAGGGACGATATTGCTGTTTGTCTTTACCGGTGAGAAAATATCGACATATTCTTTTGTAAATGAAGTGTCTTCGAACTTTATAATGGCATCCAGTCCGTCGGGAACAGGAGCACCGGTCATGATTTTGACTGCTTCTCCCTCATTTACCGGCCTTACTGCGGTACTCCCCGCCGGTATTTCCTCAGTAATGGAAAGATGTACCGGAGCTTCTTTTGAAGCCCCGGCTGTGTCCTGTGCATGAATTGCGTAACCGTCGTATGGAGAACGGCGAAAGGGAGGAACATTATCATCTGACACGATATCAGAGGCGAGAATCCGTCCGTCTGCCTCTTCAAGGGTTATCTCTTCTGTCCCGGCAGAAGCTGCCTTTGGCAAAAGCAGTTTTAATCCTTCCATTAAGGATACCTGTTCGGGGTATGCACTCATCTTTAATTCCTCCATAGTCAGGCCCGTTCAATATTGATGGCACAGACTTTATATTCAGGTATTTTTGCGTATTTATCGACAACCGGGTTTGTCAGCCAGTTACAGTTTCCGTCCGGAAAATGGAAGGGCATCCAGCTTTCACCCTGAGATACTTTTCTGCCTACCCTTGCGGTTGATTCAATTTGTCCCCTTCGGGAAGCCAGCTTAACTTTGTCCCCATTCTTGATTCCAAGTGCGTCTGCATCTTTATAATTCATCTCAATAAATGATTTTCCCTCAATTTCATTGAGGCCAGGTGTTTTCCCGGTCATCGCGCGTGTTGTGTATTGATATAGGATACGTCCGGTCATCAGTATAATCGGATAGTCCTCGTCCGGAAGCTCCGCTGAGGGAACAAATTTCGCCGGATAAAACCGGCCCAGTCCTCTTGAGAATTTCCCTACATGAAGGATTGGCGTTCCGGGGTGGTTCTTCGTCGGACATGGCCACTGGAGGGATTCTCCGGCATCCAGACGTGCATGACTGATTCCTCCAAAGCTCGGAGTTACAGATGCAATCTCATCCATGACCTCAGAAGCCGTCAGCTTTGGCTGCGGATAACCCATCCGGTTCATGAGATCAATAAAGATATCGAGGTCAGGTCTTGCCTCGCCCGGTGATTCCACTGCTTTTCTGACTCTGCACTGACGCCGTTCTGTATTGCTGAAGGTTCCCTCTTTTTCAGCGTAGCTTGCCCCTGGAAGGATGACATCTGCGTATTTAGCGGTTTCCGTCATGAACAGTTCGTTGATGACTACAAATTCAAGAGAGTCTAAGGCTTTGATAATATGAGCAATATCCGGGTCGGTCACCATCGGGTCTTCGCCGAAGATATACAGACCCTTCACATCTCCCTTGATTGCTGCCGGCCATACCTCGGTCGCGGTAAGACCGGGTTTTTTGTTCAGTGTCGTTCCCCAGGCTTTCTCGAATTTTTCGACGACATCCGGGTTTTTGACTTTCTGATATCCGGGAAAATCTCCCGGAAGAGCACCCATGTCGCATCCGCCCTGAACATTGTTCTGTCCACGGAGCGGGTTGACACCACATCCTTCTCTGCCAAGTTTGCCGACTAGCAAGGCCATGTTGGACATGGACATAACACCTTCGGTTCCCGTTGAATGTTCGGTAACACCCAGACAGTAAATAATCGGAGCCTTATCAGCTTTGGCATACATAATTGCAGCTTTTCGCAGATCATCCGGATCGATATGGCAGATTTCTCCTACCTTTTCCGGGGTATAATCTTTTACGATTTCCCTTATTTCTTCATAGCCTTCTGTCCGCTCTTTGATAAACTTCATGTCCTGAAGTCCTTCCTCTATGATGACATGCATCATACCATTTGCGAACGCAACATTTGTGCCGGGACGTAATTTCAAGTGAACATCTGCATTTTTTGCGAGACCAATGTCACGGGGATCCACGACGATCAGTTTGCAGCCGCGCATCACTGCCTGGCGGATCTGCATTCCAATGACGGGATGAGCCTCTTCGGGATTCGATCCGACAAGCATGATCAGATCTGGTTTGGCGGTGATATCCTCGATGGGGTTGGTCATGGCGCCTGAGCCGAGTGTCATTGCAAGTCCGGACACGGAGGCCGAGTGGCAGACGCGGGCACAGTTGTCGACATTGTTGGTACCAAAGCAGCAGCGGACCAGTTTCTGCATCATATAGATATCTTCGTTCGGAGAACGGGAACAGGCAAATCCGGCGAGTGAGTCCGGGCCGTGTTTTTTCCTGATCTCCATGAATTTTGATGCGACCAGATTAAGTGCCTCATCCCAGGATGCACGTTCAAACTCTCCGGTTTCGTGATTCTTGATCAGCGGATATTTCAGGCGTTCCGGCGACTGAACGAAATCAAACGATCCGGATCTGCCCTTTACGCACAGAAGCCCTTTATTGGAAGGACCGTCTGCGGCCTCTGTGTCGACGATTTTGCCGTCTTTGACCAGAAGATAATACTGGCATCCGGTTGCACAGTGCGGGCAGGTTGTGAGAACCTTTTTGTCAATCTGCCAGGGCCGATAATTCTTCTGGCGTTTCATTGTGAGGGCGCCCGTCGGACAGGCAGCCACACAGTTTCCGCAGGATTCGCAGGAACTGTTCCTCCAGTCAACACTGAAAGGAGTAGAGATTACAGAGTGGAAACCGCGCTCTGTCGTATCGATAGCGCCTCTTCCCACAATCTGATTACAAGTGTTTACACAGCGGTGGCACAGAATACAGAGGTTCGGGTTGTATGTGAAAAAAGGGTTGGAATCGTCGATCGGGAGTTCGGTCATCTCTCCTTCATAACTTGTTTTCTCCACCCCGTATTCATAACAATAATCCTGTAGTTTACAGCTTCCGTTTGCCGCACAGGAGAAGCAGTCTGTCTTATGATTTGAGAGCAGTAAGTCCAGAGTTCCTCTTCTGGATGCGATGACCTGATCACTTTTGGTCGAAATGACACTGCCTTCTGAGACTTGTGCGGAACAGGCGGTATCCATCTTTTTCCGGCCCCGGCTTTCGACCTCTACCATACACATGCGGCAGGAGCCGTCCGGCATCAGGCCCTTTATATAACATAAAGTGGGGATTTTGATGCCTGCTTTATCAGCGGCGTCCAGAATCGAGGTGCCCTCCGGTACTTCTACGGGAATTCCATCAATGGTTGCGTGAATCATATTTTCTCCTCCTACTCAACATAAACTGCATCGAAGTGACATCCTTCCATACAGGTACCACAGCGGATACATTTTGATATATCTATGACGTGTGCTTTCTTCTTGTCTCCGCTTATCGCGCTGGTTGGACAATTTCTGGCACACTTTGTACATCCTGTACATTTCTCAGGGTCAATCTTATAGACTTTCAGGGCAGTGCAGGTGTGAGCCCGGCACTTCTTATCGACGATATGCTCTTCATATTCATCGCGGAATGCAGCCAGCGTGCTGATAATCGGAAGAGGTGCGCTCTTTCCCAGACCGCATAAGGAGTTTGTCTTTACAAAGCCGGCGAGCTCCTCGAGACGATCCAGATCTTCAGGTTCTCCCTTTCCATCGACGATCCGGTCAAGAATTTCAAGCATTCGTTTGGTTCCGATTCGGCACGGGGTACATTTTCCACAGGACTCTCTTTGAGTAAAGTTCATAAAGAATCTGGCCACATCGACGATACAGGTATTTTCATCCATAACCACCAGCCCGCCGGAACCGACAATCGCATTATATTTTTTGACAGAGTCAAAATCAAGAGGTATATCCATATGATCCCTGGTGAGACATCCACCGGACGGACCGCCGATCTGGACAGCTTTGAAGTCTCCGCCGCCCTTGATGCCGCCACCGATATCGTAGATAATCTCACGAAGTGTTGTCCCCATCGGAACCTCAATCAAACCGGTATTTTCGATTGCACCGGTGATGGAGAAAGTTTTTGTACCCGGACTTCCCTCGGTACCAATACTTTTGAACCATTCGGCTCCGTTTTGGATGATTTTGGGGACATTGGCATAAGTTTCCACATTATTTAAAACGGTTGGCTTCTCCCAAAGTCCGTGATCGACGGTTCTCGGCGGCTTTGTTCTCGGCATTCCACGGTTTCCTTCGATGGATGCGGTGAGTGCACTTCCCTCTCCACAGACAAATGCGCCGGCTCCGCGGTTGATATGCATGTGGAAGGAAAAATCAGTTCCCAGAATATGGTCGCCAAGCAGACCGCATGTTTCAAGTTCTGATATCGCATGATGCAGTCTTGCCACGGAGAGTGGGTATTCTGCACGAACATAGATATATCCCTCTGAGGAAGAGACAGCATAACCGGCGATCATCATTCCTTCCAGTAATTTATAAGGGTCGCCTTCCATAACAGAGCCGTCCATAAATGCCCCCGGATCGCCTTCATCACCGTTACAGACAACATACTTTGTCTTTTCCTTATGAGCTGCAACCTGCTTCCACTTTCTTCCGGTCGGGAATCCACCGCCCCCTCTGCCGCGAAGCCCGGATTCATCAATTTCTTCTACAACTTCATTCGGAGTCATATCAAACAGTGCTTTGGTCAAACTCGAGAAACCGCCGGATGCGAGATATTCTTCCAGCGATTCAGCTTCATATTTTCCACAGTTTTCAAGCACAATACGTGTCTGCTTAGCGATAAAGGGAATCTCATCCGGGTGAACATAAACCTGATCCTTCTGACGATACAGGAGATCTTCTTTTTTCTCATCGTTTAGAACATTCTTCTCAAAAATATCTTTGCAGTCTTCGGGTTTTACCTTTATGTACTGAACGACATCTTCACCTTTCTGTATCCGAACCAGGGGACCATATTCACAGAACCCCTGACATCCGGTTTCCTTGACACCGATATCATGTGGGGTAAATGTTACATCTACATCTGCGTTTCCCCGGGCGAGTTCTGTG
Source organism: Eubacterium sp. UBA5416 (assembly GCA_002409525.1). Taxonomy (GTDB): domain Bacteria; phylum Bacillota; class Clostridia; order Lachnospirales; family Lachnospiraceae; genus Novisyntrophococcus. The sequence continues at coordinate 22,001 of DHNM01000047.1, forward strand.
AATTTCTGATAGATCTTTTCTGAGCCGGAAGCGACACATCCCGTTCCGGAACAGACAAGAATTCTGCATTTGCAGTTTTCAATATCTCTTCGTGATGCCTCTGCGGCAGCACTTACATCAGTTCTGTCTTTTAAAATCACTTCTTGTCACCTCTCAATTCATGGACAACCTCAACCGCCTTTCTGGGTGTCATTTTCGGGTGAACGTCATCATTGACTGTCATGGTTGGCGCAAGTCCGCAGGCCCCGAGACAGGATACGGTTTCCACCGTAAACATCATATCATCGGTTGTATGCTTTGTGCCGTTTAAGCCAAGCTCTTTGTAAAGTGCTTCCAGGACAGGCATGGATTTACGCACATGACAGGCCGTTCCGTCACAGACTTTGATAATGTTTTTCCCTTTTGGCTCAAAGGAGAAATTCTCATAAAAGGTCGCGACACTATACGCCTTTGACTCTTTTACACCGATTTGGTCTGCCGTATACTTTAGAAGCTCTCCCGGCAGGTAGTGATATTTGGCCTGAATATCCTGCATAATTGGTATCAGTGAAGCGGATGTCCGATTGTAGTGGCTGATAATTTCATCGGCTGTATCATAATAGGATTGATCTATCATCCCCATTACCTCCTTAAGATTGTATTAGTATAGAAACAATATAAACTATATTGTAACGCTTTTTGACAGAATGAACAAGAATAAAATTAAAAAATACTTGACAAAGGTAAATCTGACATAGTCGATTTTCTGTTCAAAATGAGGAATAACTGGAATTGTTAATTATATATCAAATAGATGCAAAAGTATCTGCATTTTCCGGTAAAGTGAATGATTGGAGGATTGCGGGAGTTATGCGTGAAAAAAAGAGTGTCCCCGGATTGATGATATGATACCCCTGAAGGAGACAAGGTAAATAACCAAAATCTACTTAGGGGGG
>DHNM01000060.1:0-18191 GCA_002409525.1 Eubacterium sp. UBA5416
ACAAAGTCTTTAGGCTCGAATAATAAGCAGAACGTAGTTTTAGCTGCGGTTGAAGGCTTAAGTCAACTGAAGACACCGGATGAGGTAGCTAAGCTCCGCGGAAAATCAGTTGATGAGATTCTGGCTTAAAGGAGGACGTAAAAATGGCAGATAAATTAAAAATAACATTAGTAAAGTCTACGATTGGTGCAATACCAAAGCATAAAAAGACAGTAGAAGCGCTGGGGCTTAGAAAACTTAACAAGACAGTTGAGATGCCGGATAATCCGGCCGTTCGCGGCATGATTCATCAGGTAAGCCATCTGGTTAAGGTTGAAGAGGCTTAAACGTATATTATTATAGAAGGAGGTACCATAATGGACTTATCAAATTTACAGCCTGCCGAAGGTTCCAGACAGAGCAATATGTTCCGCAAAGGTCGTGGCCATGGATCAGGAAATGGAAAGACAGCCGGTAAGGGACACAAGGGACAGAAAGCCCGTTCCGGAAAAGGGCCCAGGCCAGGTTTTGAAGGCGGACAGATGCCGTTATACAGACGTCTTCCCAAGAGAGGATTTAAGAATAGAAACTCAAGGGAAATCGTCGGCATTAATGTCAGCTCTTTAGATCGCTTTGATGATGGCGCAGAAGTAACTGTAGCTTCATTAGTTGAGAGTGGAATTGTGACTAATCCTAAAGATGGAGTTAAGATCTTAGGAAATGGCGAAATTTCCAGGAAACTGACAGTGAAAGTGAATGCCTTCAGTGAAAGCGCAAAAGCTAAGATTGAGGCAGCAGGTGGAACAGCCGAGGTGATCTGATGTTTAAAACATTTAAAAATGCATTTAAGATCAAGGAAATTCGAAAAAAAATTTTTTATGTTTTCATGATGCTGGTTGTGATCCGTTTCGGATCACAACTTCCAGTACCCGGTGTTAATACTGCTTTCTTTGCGGATTTTTTTAAAAACAATGGAAATGAAGCCTTTAGTTTCCTGAACGCATTTACAGGAGGCGGATTTGATAATTTCTCGATTTTCGCACTTAGTATTACACCGTATATTACATCTTCTATCATTATCCAGCTTCTGACAATAGCGATTCCGAGCCTCGAAGAGATGCAGAGAGATGGAGAAGACGGAAGAAAAAAGATAACAGCACTCACACGTTATGTTACCGTAGGCCTTGCTTTGTTTGAATCGATAGCTATGGCTGTCGGTTTTGGTAATAAAGGGCTTTTGACTGAGATGACAGTTGTCAATGTGATCGTTGTTGTTGCATCTCTTACGGCCGGTTCTGCTTTCCTTATGTGGGTTGGTGAACAGATCAATGACAAGGGCGTTGGAAATGGTATTTCCATGGTCTTGCTGATTAATATATTGTCAAGAATTCCGACAGATATGGTTACTTTGTTCGATAAATTTATCAAAGGTAAGACAATTGCAAAAGGTGTGCTTGCCGGTGTGATTATATTCTTGATTATTCTTATGCTCACTGTATTTGTTTTGGTGTTAAATGGGGCAGAGCGCAGGATACCCGTGCAGTATTCTAAAAAGATGCAGGGCAGAAGAATGGTTGGCGGTCAGTCATCAAATATCCCACTGAAAATCAATACTGCTGGAGTTATGCCGATTATATTCACGTCTTCGATTATGTCCTTCCCCGGGATCATCGCATCCTTTATCGGAAAAGCTGATGTTGGCGGATGGGGCGGAAAAGTTTTGGGCGTACTCAATTCCGCGAACTGGTTTAAGAGAGATCATATGTTTGATACAATTGGGATCATACTCTATGTTGTATTAGTGATTTTCTTTGCTTATTTTTATACTTCGATTACTTTTAATCCATTGGAAGTTGCCGATAACATGAAAAAACAGGGTGGTTTTATACCCGGGATACGTCCCGGTAAATCTACCGTGGAATATTTGAACTCTATCTTGAATTATGTTATTTTTATAGGTGCTGCAGGTCTTACGATTGTAGCAGTTGTACCATTTTTCTTTAACGGTATGTTTAACGCAACTGTATCCTTCGGCGGTACATCCCTTATTATTATTGTATCGGTTATTCTGGAGACCTTAAAACAGGTTGAATCTATGATGTTGGTTCGTAATTATAAAGGGTTCTTGAATGATTAAGAACGTTGACATTGGGCTGTGGCGTGTAATTCCGTCATAGCCTTTATGAGATTGATGAAAGGGCCGGAGTCTTTGGATCTGGTATATGAAGGAGAATAAAAGATGAAGATCATTATGTTAGGTGCGCCGGGTGCCGGAAAAGGTACTCAGGCCGGGAAAATTGCGAAACAATATGATATTCCGCATATTTCGACTGGTGATATATTTCGTGCTAATATCAGTAAAGGGACAGAACTTGGAAAAAAAGCAAAAAAGTACATGGATCAGGGACAGCTTGTCCCCGATGAACTGACCTGCGATTTGGTTGTTGACCGCATTTCGGATCCTGACGCATCAAATGGTTACGTGCTGGACGGCTTTCCAAGGACTATTCCGCAGGCTGAAGCACTCACCAATGCATTGAGTAAACGAAATGAAAAAATAGATTACGCGGTCAGTGTTGAAGTGGCGGATGATGATATCGTAAAGCGTATGTCCGGGCGCAGGGTTTGTTCAGACTGTGGGGCGACATATCATATTGAATACCAGCCGCCACAGAAGGAAGATGTCTGCGATAAATGCGGTAAAAATCTGATTGTTCGAGACGACGACAAGCCGGAAACAGTTAAAAACCGCCTACAGGTCTATCATGAGCAGACGAGCCCGCTGATCGATTATTATCGCCGCCAGGGTGTCTTATATAAAGTCGACGGTACAAAAGGTATTGAATCTGTATTTCATGATATAATGAGAATATTAGGAGCTTAAGACTATGTCTGTATCTATTAAAAATGCTAGGGAAATTGAACTCATGCGCCATGCCGGTGAGCTTTTGGAAAAAGTTCATGATGAGCTTGGCAAAGCGATAAGACCGGGGATATCTACGTGGGATATTGATCATCTGGGCGAAGAGATTATTCGCAGTTTTGGCTGCACGCCGAATTTTCTTCATTATGAAGGATACCCTGCATCCATCTGTGTATCAGTCAATGATGAAATAGTACATGGAATTCCGAAAAAGAACCGTATCTTAAAAGAAGGCGATATTGTCAGTTTGGATGCCGGACTTATTTATAAGGGATACCATTCCGATGCTGCACGTACACATGCGGTTGGAGAGATCAGTGATGAGGCGGAAAAACTCATTAAAGTTACAGAAGAAAGCTTTTTTGAGGGTATTAAGATGGCGAAAGCCGGGAATCATTTACATCAGATATCGGCGGCAATTGGAAATTATGCGGAAAGTTATGGCTATGGTGTAGTACGTGATTTGACAGGCCACGGAATAGGAACACATCTTCATGAGGATCCGATGATTCCGAACTTTGCCTGTAAAAGCCGCGGAATCAGACTGCAGCCGGGGATGACACTTGCCATTGAGCCGATGATAACACAGGGAAGTCCTGAGATTGACTGGCTGGATGACGACTGGACAGTGGTATCGGTGGATGGAAAACTTTCGTCTCATTATGAAAATACAATATTGATCACTGAGGGTGAGCCGGATATCCTGACTCTGACACATGAAAGGTGATACTATGACAGAGCCCTCATCAGGAATGTTTGCAAGAAGTCTTGCAGGACATGATAAAGGAAAATTATATATTATAATCGAAACAGATGATGAATATCTATATCTTGCGGATGGAATAACGCGCACTGTGGTTCATCCAAAGAGAAAGAAAAGAAAACATATCCAACATGAGTCAAAACTGCCTGAAAGTATAGGTGAGAGGATTGCCGCCGGGTGCCCAATCCTTGATAGAGACATTATCAAAGCAATTAAAACCAAGGAGGTTATAGAATGTCAAAAGCAGATGTAATTGAAGTAGAAGGCAAAGTGCTCGAAAAACTTCCAAATGCCATGTTTAAAGTTGAATTGGAGAACAAGCATATCGTACTTGCTCATATCAGCGGTAAACTGCGTATGAATTATATTCGAATTCTGCCGGGGGATAAAGTGACAATTGAGTTGTCACCTTATGACCTTGACAAAGGACGTATTATATGGAGAGATAAATAAATTTATTTTTAATTAGACAAAGTGCCATATAATCTTATTAGGGCATACGGACAGCGAGTAACGCAGACGGCTGTGTGTCCCAATAAGATTGCATGTCTGATGCCTAAACAAAAAAATAGATTGACGTAAATAGACAAAAAGGCTATAATAGGATTTGTTGACGGGAACCATTTACATAATATATTTGGTTTCATGAGGCATTTTTCATACTTTTTATGGTGTAGGTCATAATGTGAAAATCGAAAATCCAAGGGATTGGATTTTTTTTTAAATTCTTATGTCCACAGTGTAAAGACAAATGTATAAATAGAAAAGGAGTAGTACCAATGACAAAGTATGTGGGTAAGAGAGTCGTTCTTGCTGTGGTCACGTTATTTATCGTATGCGCTATCACATTTTTTACGATGAATGCAATTCCCGGCGGTCCATTTGATGGGGAGAAAGCTGTCTCGCCGGAAGTGAAGGCTGCTATGGAAAAGAGATTTAATCTTGATAAGCCGGTTCCTCAGCAGTTTGCTATTTACATGAAAAACATATTACATGGCGATTTTGGGGTATCGGCTAAAACAGGTCGTGATATTGGAAAAACCATTTCGACCTCCTTTAAAGTATCAGCAAAATTAGGAGCCATGGCTATGATCGTGGCAATTGTATTTGGACTCATATTCGGAAGTATTGCCGCACTAACCAGAAATCGGCTGCCGGATAGATTGATTATCTTTTTCTCGACCCTTTTTACATCTATGCCGAGTTTTGTCCTGGCCTCTCTCTTATTGCTGGCATTTTGCATTAAGTTAAAGTGGATACCGGTCTGGAATCCGAAGAATCCAACCTATATTCTTCCGGTTGTCTCCCTGGCTGCCTATCCGATGGCCTATATTACAAGATTGACAAAGACCAGTATGCTGGATGCAATGGAACAGGATTATGTTCGGACTGCAAAAGCCAAAGGAGTTGCAGGATGGAAAGTATTGTTTAAACATACTTTGCGAAATGCACTAATACCGGTTGTCACGTATGTTGGTCCAATGACTGCTTCTATATTAACCGGGAGCCTGGTTGTCGAAAAGATTTTTACGATTGGCGGATTGGGTTCCAAATTTGTTGACAGTATTACGAATCGAGATTATCCGTTAATTATGGGAGTGACAATATTTCTTGCCGTTTTGATGGTAGTGATGAATTTGATCACAGATATTGTCTATAAGATCATTGATCCCAGAATTAAGCTGGATTAGGAGGAGACAAAAGATGGATAAATTAAATAATAATATGGACCAGATGCCAAAAAAATCCCCCTTAAGCATGCAGATTGATTTACAGAAGTTTGAAAAGGCAACAGATGAGGAAAAACATCAGCAGGAAGTTATGAGTGAGTCTTCTTCTTTCTTCAGAGACGGGATGAAAAAACTGAAGAAAAACCCGCTTGCGGTAGGAAGCATTATTGTGTTGATTGCAATTGTACTGATGATCATTATTACTCCTCATGTCGTACCATATTCCTATTCTCAAATTATAACAGTTGACGGAAAGCGAGATAAGACAGCTGCTAATATGGCACCACTTAAGCATTCTGATTTGGAGAAAGAATATATTAAAGACGGTGGAAAAGTATTCCCGCATCTTATGGGTACGGATGAGCTCGGACGCGATTATTTTGTCCGGGTGGTCTATGGAACAAAAATTTCTCTTACGGTTGGAATTTTTGCGAGTGTTCTTGTCTTACTTATCGGTGTTATATATGGGAGCATTTCCGGATATTTTGGCGGAAAAGTTGATATGGTTATGATGCGTATCGTAGATATCATCTACTCACTTCCGGACTTGCTTATGATTATTCTGCTTTCTGTTGTATTAAATGTAGTTCTGGATGTTACAAAGGTATCATTTCTACAGAAACTCGGAACCAATATGATATCGTTGTTTATAGTATTTGGTCTGCTATACTGGGTCAGCATGGCACGTCTGGTACGCGGACAGATACTTACGATAAAAGAAAATGAATATGTACTGGCAGCACAAGTCAGTGGAGCAAAGCCCGGAAGAATTATACGAAAGCATATTCTTCCCAACTGTGTAAGTGTTATTATTATATCGGCGGCTCTCGAAATACCTTCTGCTATATTTACAGAGAGTTTCTTAAGCTTTATTGGACTGGGCGTGAAGTCGCCGATGCCATCTCTGGGATCTCTGGCAAATAACGCAAGAGCAGGTCTTACAACATATTCCTATAAACTGGTATTTCCGGCGATTATGATCGCCCTGATTACGCTTGCCTTCAATCTTCTCGGTGATGGCCTGCGTGATGCATTTGATCCAAAATTAAGGAGGTAACGGCATGAGTGAAAATATATTATCGGTAAAAGATTTACACACCTCCTTTACAACAGATAAGGGAGAAGTGAAAGCTGTCAATGGAGTATCTTTTAATCTGGATAAGGGTAAAATTCTCGGAATTGTAGGAGAATCCGGTTCCGGAAAAAGTGTCACGGCATATTCGATTATGCAGATCCTTGAGTCAAACGGTAGAATTTCAAGTGGAGAGGTCTTATATAAAGGTGAGGATATTACAAAGTATTCTGAAAAACAGATGCATCAGTTCCGCGGGAAATGCTGCTCTATTATCTTTCAGGATCCCATGACCAGTTTAAATCCGGTATTTACCGTTGGCAATCAGCTGAGAGAGGCAATTGAACTTCATACATCCAGAAGAGGAAAAGACGCAGAAGGCCGCGCGGTTGAGATGCTCGAGATGGTCGGGGTAAATGAACCGCGGAAACGAATCAAACAGTACCCGTTTGAACTCTCGGGTGGTATGAGACAGAGAGTGATGATTGCCATGGCACTTGCCTGTGAACCGGATATACTGATTGCGGACGAGCCTACAACAGCGCTGGATGTGACGATTCAGGCTCAGATTCTGGAATTGATGCAGGAACTTCAGAAAAAGATGGGTATGGCAATTATCATGGTTACTCATGATCTTGGGGTTATTGCTGATATGTGTGATGAAATTATCGTCATGTATGGCGGACGCGTCTGCGAACGTGGTACAGCAGATGATATCTTTTATCGACCCTGCCATGAATATACAAAAGGTCTGCTCAATTCTATACCGGATGTAAAAAAGATTGGTGAAAAACTTAAGCCAATTCCCGGAACACCGATTAACCTGCTGAATATGCCAAAAGGATGTGCATTCTGCCCTCGCTGTGAGAGTGCAATGAAGATCTGTCTGGATGAGCAGCCGCCCGAGATGCAGGTTCCGGACGGCCATTACGCTTCCTGCTGGCTCAATGTGAAGAAAGCAAAGGAAGCTGAGAAAGGAGCCGTTCAGCATGAATAAAGATTATGTACCAAATAAAGATAACCTCGTTGAGGTCAGCAATCTGAAGCAATACTTTCCAATAAAAGTGGGAATGTTAAAAAAGGTTCCTCTTAAGGCAGTGGATGGGGTATCTTTTGCGATAAAACCCGGAGAGACACTTGGACTCGTTGGAGAGTCCGGATGTGGTAAGACAACAGCCGGACGATCTCTGATCAGATTATATACACCTACAGATGGAGATGTCTTTTTTAACGGAGAGAGAGTCAGTGAAAAAAATATCGGATATATGCGTAAAGATATGCAGATGGTTTTCCAGGATCCGTATTCTTCTCTTAATCCCCGCATGACAGTTGAGGACATTATTGGTGAGCCACTGGATGTTCATAAGATGTATCATTCAAAGGGAGAGCGCAGAGACAGAATTCTGGAGCTTATGGAACTGGTCGGTCTGAATGCCGAACATGCGACGAGATATGCCCATGAGTTTTCCGGCGGGCAAAGACAAAGGATCGGAATCGCGAGAGCACTGGCTACAAAACCGAAATTTATCGTCTGCGATGAGGCTGTCAGTGCACTGGACGTGTCTATACAGGCGCAGGTAATCAATATGTTTGATGAGCTTCAGAAAAAGCTTGGTGTAGCCTATCTCTTTATCGCCCATGACTTACTGGTTGTACATCATATTTCAGACCGCATAGCCGTCATGTATCTGGGGAGAATCGTAGAGATATCGGATGCGGATGAGTTGAACGCGAATCCGATTCATCCCTACACACAGTCGTTGTTGTCGGCGGTTCCCTATCCGGATCCAAAGAAGGCAAAAGAACGTCACAGAATTATTCTCAAAGGGGACGTTCCAAGTCCGCTTCATATGCCTACCGGATGTGCGTTCCGTACCAGATGCAGGTATGCGACGGAGCAGTGTGCACAGGAATGCCCACAACTTACGGATCGCGGGGATGGTCATCAGGTGGCATGTTGGAACAAGTAAATTTTATTTGATTTATATTTATCTTTCCTTTTTGGAAAACGTAGGGTATAATCAGATATTATAAAATAAAAAATACTGAGAAAAGTATTTGAAGGAGGAGTTTTTTATGAAAAAGCGTATCATATCAGTATTACTTGCGTCGACTATGGTTCTTGGAACTGCACTGGCAGGTTGTGGAGGTTCAGGCGAAAGTTCCGATTCACAGTCTTCTGCCGGTAAGTCGGCAGACAGTACTTCCGAAAGTGCCGGCTCTGCAGATGAAAAATCTGAGGAACATGGACCATCCAGCGAAGCTGCACCCAACTGGGAAAAGTATGATGCTCTCATTGCTGATATTAATAAAGAGACAGATATGAAAAAAAGAGAAGAAATGATGCATGATGCAGAGGATATGCTGATGGATACTTACGCAGTAATTCCGTTATATTATTACAATGATGTTTACATGCAGAAGGAAGATGTATCCGATATATACGCGAACCTTTTCGGGTTTAAATATTTTGCATTTGCGAAAGCCCCGGATAATGAGCTGGCCCTGCAGATTGCATCTGAACCGAATAAGCTTGATCCGGCTTTGAATTCAACAGTAGATGGTGCCTGCCTTTCCCTTTTATCATTTGCCGGATTGTATACGTATAACAAAGAAGGAGAGCTTGTTCCGGATCTTGCTCAAGATTACAAGATGAGCGAGGATGGGCTGACCTATACCTTTACAATGAAAGACGGGTTAAAGTGGTCTGATGGAGATGAACTTGATGCCAAGGATGTTCTTTATAGCTGGAATCGTCTGGCTAATCCGGACACAGGTGCGGATTATTCGTATCTGACTGATATTATTGCTAAAAAAGATGATAAAACATTAGACGCTGAGGCATCTGAGGATGGTAAGACATTTACAGTAAAATTAAATGCGCCATGTGCATATTTCCTTGATTTATGTGCGTTCCCCGCATTCGCTCCGGTTCCGCAGCAGAATGTGGAATCTGCTCAGGGTGCTGCGGACAATCCAGGTGCATGGTGTGTGGAATCAGGGTTTGTTACATCAGGGCCTTTTCGGTGCACAGAGTGGAAACATAATGAGTCTATGACTTATGAAAAAAATCCTAATTACTATGATGCAGACAAAGTTTCATTGAATAAGATTCAGTTCATGCTTAGTGATGATGACACTGCAATTTTCAATGCGTATAAGGATAATTCTCTGCAGTTTATCGATACAATTGCGACTGATGAAATGAAAGAGGCAAAGAAAAAGAAAGATTTTCATAAGATCCCAACGCTTGGAACTTATTATAGTGGATTCAATGTAAACAGTGATCTGTTTAAAGGAAAAACGGTAAAACAGGCGAAGGAAATGAGAGAAGCATTTTCACTTCTGATTGATCGTCAATATATTGTAGATACAGTTGCCCAGGCGGGACAGGAACTGGCGAACACATTCGTTCCGGCCGGAATGGCAGATGGAAACGATGGGGAGTTCCGTAAGAATGATGATGCGTACACCTATCCGGATGAAAAGAATACCGGGTATTATGATCCAAAGAATGTAGATACAGATAAGGCAATTGAACTTCTTAAGAAAGCCGGTTATGAATTTGATGACAGCAATATGCTTTCTTCCGAAACTCCGATTAATATGACATATCTTACAAATGATTCAGAGGGGAATGTTAAGATTGGAGAAGCTATCCAGCAGGATCTTGCGGCAGTCGGAATTAATCTTGATGTAGAGTCACATGAATGGTCAGTGTTCCTTGACGAGAGAAAACAAGGTAAGTTTGATTTCTGCCGGGAAGGATGGCTGGCAGACTATAATGATCCGATTAATATGCTTGAGATGTGGACAACTGATTCAGGAAATAATGATATGCAGTTTGGAAGATAAAAGGCCTGTCTGATACAGATAAGAGCTTCTAAACAGGACTGTTCGTCCAAAATCTTATGGATTCGGCCGGACAGTCCTGTTTATGTAAAAAAGCACTTGCATTCCTTGACCTGCAATGTTATAATATAAAACGATCTTTTGTGCACTTCTAATGAATTAATCCGCTTGGAAAGTGCATATAAGAAGGAAACTTTATTTGTTTTTTAAGAAAGGAGGATTCATCATGAAAGTGAGATCTTCAGTAAAGCCAATGTGCGAGAAGTGCAAAGTTATCAGAAGAAAAGGCAAAGTAAGAATCATTTGTGAGAATCCAAAACACAAACAACGTCAGGGATGACACCCGTTGTTATCACCCTGAAACATTATTAAGTGCGGCTGCAGTTGACTCACCAGGCGGTGTTGTTCAACTGATAATATTATAAAGTAAGACGTGATTTCCGAAAACTGTAATCATGACACCCCGGTGGATGCGTATAGCGTCCCCTTATAATATTGCTTAATACTCTTTTACATTCATTTTGTGTGAAGGAGAACGGTTGTGCATGAACACGACTGGATACAGATATTTCTGTGTCCCAATTAGGAAAATATTTATATAATGGAGGAAAACGTACATGGCTCGTATAGCTGGTGTAGATTTACCAAGAGACAAACGTGTAGAGATTGGCCTGACTTATATTTATGGCATAGGTAGAAGCAGCGCTGACAGAATTTTAAAAGAGGCCGGGGTGGATCCGGATGTTCGCTGTAGAGACTTAACAGATGATGATATCAAGAAGATCAGTGGTGTCATCGATGAGTCTCAGACAGTAGAAGGTGATCTGCGTCGTGAAACTGCTATGAATATCAAGCGGCTTCAGGAGATTGGATGCTATCGCGGAATTCGCCATAGAAAAGGACTTCCTGTTCGTGGGCAGAAGACAAAGACTAATGCCAGAACACGAAAAGGACCAAAGAGGACGATTGCGAACAAGAAGAAATAATAAGTAAATATAAGAAAGTGTAGGTTAGTTTTTATTATGGCAAAAGTGACAAAGAAATCGACAAAACGTCGTGTCAAGAAAAACGTTGAACGCGGACAGGCACATATCCAGTCATCTTTCAATAATACAATTGTAACATTGACCGATACAGCTGGGAATGCTCTTTCATGGGCGAGTGCAGGTGGTCTGGGATTTAGAGGTTCAAGGAAATCTACTCCTTATGCAGCTCAGATGGCAGCAGAAACTGCAACAAAAGCAGCTTTGACACATGGATTAAAAACCGTTGATGTGTTCGTAAAAGGACCAGGTTCAGGACGTGAAGCGGCAATTCGTGCATTACAGGCCAATGGTCTGGAAGTAACAAGTATTTGTGACGTTACACCTGTACCACATAATGGTTGTCGTCCACCAAAACGTAGAAGAGTCTAATTAGGAGGTCATAGCAAATGGCAGTAGATAGAGTTCCGGTTCTGAAAAGATGTAGATCTCTGGGTCTGGATCCGGTTTATTTGGGAATTGATAAGAAGTCCACACGTCAGTTAAGACGCTCAAGACGCAAGGTGTCTGAGTACGGACTTCAGTTGAGAGAAAAACAGAAAGCAAAATTTATTTACGGAGTGCTTGAAAAGCCTTTCCGTAACTACTATAAAAAGGCAGACAAGATGGCAGGACAGACAGGTGCTAATCTGATGATTCTGATGGAAATGCGTCTGGACAATATTATTTTCCGCCTTGGATTTGCAAGAACAAGAAGAGAAGCGAGACAGATCGTTGATCATAAGCATATCACAGTGAATGGCAGGGTGGTTAACATTCCTTCTTACCAGGTTCACGCAGGGGATGTAATTGAAATAAAAGAGAGTAAAAAATCCTATCAGAGATATAAAGACATTTTAGACGTAACAGGCGGACGCCTGGTACCGGAATGGCTGGATGCGGATCAGGAAACACTTAAAGGCACTGTTAAGGAATTACCGGCTCGCGAAGTGATCGATGTTCCTGTAGATGAGATGCTGATCGTCGAGTTGTACTCTAAATAAGTAATGTAACAACAAGCCAATCAATATTATAAGGAGGGGCCTTCGAGTGTTGGATTTTAACAAACCGAAAATTGAGATTACAGAGATTTCTGAAGACAAAAAGTACGGCAGATTTGTGGTAGAACCGCTGGAAAGAGGTTACGGTACGACACTTGGCAATTCACTTAGGAGAATTATGCTTTCATCTCTGCCGGGCGCTGCGGTAAGCCAGGTTAAGATAGACGGTGTACTGCACGAATTCAGCTCTATTCCAGGGGTGAAGGAAGATGTTACAGAGATTATCATGAATCTGAAGAGCCTTGCTATTAAGAATACGAGTGAGACTGACGAAGCCAAAATTGCTTATATTGAGTACGAAGGCGAAGGCGTAGTGAGAGGGTCTGATATACAGTCGGATCAGGATATTGAAATCATGAATCCTGACCAGGAGATCGCTCACTTAAGCGGCGGAACAGACAGCAAACTTTATATGGAACTGACTATTACAAAGGGCAGAGGATATGTGAGTGCCGAAAAAGGCAAGACAGATGATATGCCCATAGGTGTGATCGCGGTAGATGCAATCTATACACCTGTAGAACGTGTAAATCTTTCCGTAGAAAACACCCGTGTCGGTCAGATTACCGACTTTGATAAGCTGACTTTAGATGTTTATACAAAGGGAACTCTTGATCCGGACGAAGCAGTAAGCCTTGCAGCTAAGGTTTTGAGTGAACATCTAAAACTGTTCATCGATCTTTCTGAGAATGCAAAAACTGCAGAGGTAATGGTAGAGAAAGAGGATAATGAAAAAGAGAAAGTTCTTGAGATGAATATCGATGAACTTGAATTGTCCGTTCGATCCTATAACTGTCTGAAACGTGCCGGAATCAATACTGTAGAGGAACTTTGCAATAAAACTCCTGAAGATATGATGAAGGTTCGTAACCTTGGACGCAAGTCTTTAGAAGAAGTTCTTTCAAAATTAAAAGAGCTGGGGCTGGAACTCAGTCCCGGTGATGAACAATAAATATTTGTAGATACAAGCGCTGTGTCAGTAAGACCGAAGATGCGTGGCATGGCGTTCCACAAATGGAGGAAAATAATGGCTAAATATAGAAAACTGAGCAGAACATCTGATCAGAGAAATGCATTGCTCAGAAACCAGGTGACGAATCTGCTTTATCGTGGAAGAATCCGTACAACGGAAGCCAAGGCGAAAGAGATTCGTAAGATTGCAGATGCCATGATTGCACTTGCAGTTCGAGAAAAAGACAATTATGAAACCGTAACCGTGACAGCGAAAGTTCCGAAAAAGGATGCTGACGGCAAACGTGTGAAAGAAGTAACGGACGGAAAGAAAGTTACGGTATATGACGAAGTAGAAAAAGAGATAAAAAAAGATTCACCATCCAGACTTCACGCAAGGCGTCAGATGATGAAAGTTTTATATCCGGTTACTGAAGTTCCAAAAGATAATAAAGAAAAAAAGAAGAACACAAAACAGGTTGACATGGTCGCTAAGTTATTCGACGAAATTGCACCTAAATACGAAAACCGTAATGGCGGGTATACTCGTATTATTAAAATCGGAGAGCGTAAAGGCGATGCTGCCATGGAAGTTCTTATTGAATTAGTATAATGTGATATAAAAGAGTGAACGCAGCATAGCAGATGTTCACTCTTTTTTCTCTTTTTAGGAGTTATAATACAATGGAGAAAGAAAAGCTGTTGCTCATATTTAACCCCAAGGCGGGAAAAGGACAGATTCGAAGCAAATTATTCGAAATTATCGATATTTTCGTAAAACATGAATATGAAGTTATTGTCCATCCCACACAGAAAGTATCTGACGCATACGAGAAAACGATAGAGCTTGCGCCTGAGGTAGATCTGATTGTATGCTGCGGAGGGGATGGAACGCTCGATGAGGTGGTGAATGGCCTTATGGAAGCTCCTGTTCGGGTACCGTTGGGATATATACCGGCCGGAAGCACGAATGATTTTGCCAACAGCCTGAAAATATCTAAGAATATGGTCCGTGCTGCGAAGGACATTGTAGAAGGACAGCTATATCCTTGTGATGTAGGTGTGTTTAATGAGAAGAACTTTGTGTATATCGCTGCATTTGGTTTGTTTACGGATGTTTCATATGAGACAGACCAGAACCTGAAGAATGTATTAGGGCACCTTGCCTATCTTCTGGAAGGGAGTAAGAGGATTTTTAATATTCCCACTGCACATATTAAAGTGAATTGTAACGGCGAGATACTTGAGGGAGATTATATCTATGGAATGGTTACAAATGCCCGTTCTGTCGGTGGATTTAAGAAACTTGTAGGACCGGATGTAGAACTCAACGATGGACTTTTTGAGGTGACCCTCATTCGGAATCCCAGGAATCCGATAGAACTGAACGAGATTATAAGTTCACTGCTCAGCGCTGATGATAAGACAAATCTGATCGATAATTTTAAGACAGATTATATTGAAATCGAGTCACTTGATAAAACAGCCTGGACTTTAGACGGAGAATTCGGCGGCGAACATACCAGCGTAAAGATAGGCACAAAAAGACACGCACTTGATCTGATCATTAATCAAAATGGCGAAAATAACTTGTGAAATAAATGATAATATAGAAGATATTTTTATTGGCAAATGAACTTATTTAGGTTATAATCAATGTTATTAGGATTTATCTAAGCGGTTCATTCAAATATTAGGAGGAAGCAATGTTAGTATCAGCAAAAGATATGTTGCAAAAAGCAAAAGCAGGACATTATGCAGTCGGACACTTTAATATTAATAATCTGGAGTGGACGAAAGCGGTTCTTCTCACCGCCGAGGAATTAAAGTCTCCGGTTATTTTAGGAGTCTCTGAAGGCGCCGGAAAATATATGACAGGATTCAAAACTGTTGCAGCGATGGTTAAGGCTATGATCGGAGAACTTAATATCACAGTTCCGGTGGCACTGCATCTGGACCATGGGACTTATGAAGGATGCTATAAGTGTATCGAAGCGGGTTTCTCTTCTATTATGTTTGACGGATCTTCTTATCCGATTGATGAGAACGTAGATAAAACCAGAGAACTGGTGAGCATATGTGCAGAAAAAGGGATGTCACTTGAAGCGGAAGTCGGGGCTATAGGCGGTGAAGAAGACGGTGTTATCGGCGCCGGCGAGTGCGCCGACCCGAAAGAATGCAAGATGATCGCCGACCTGGGAGTAGATATGCTGGCTGCCGGGATAGGCAATATACATGGGAAATATCCGGATAACTGGGCCGGTTTAAGCTTTGAAACACTGGAAGCGGTACAGAAACTGACCGGCGAGATGCCTCTTGTACTTCATGGAGGTACCGGAATACCGGATGATATGATTAAAAAGGCGATTGATCTGGGCGTCTCTAAGATCAATGTGAATACGGAGTGTCAGCTGGTATTTGCTGATGCGACAAGAAAGTATGTTGAAGAGGGAAAAGACCGCCAGGGAAAAGGATATGATCCAAGAAAACTTCTTGCACCTGGAACAGAGGCAATTAAAGACATCGTAAAAGAAAAAATGGAACTTTTCGGTTCAATTGGCAAGGCCTGAAGAAGTTTCGTGTGGTTAAAAGGGTTAATAGACGAGGGCGTTCTACAAATGGTGTGGAATGCCCTTTTAATATTCATGAGAGGAGAATACGAGTATGAAGGAAAATCTGAATGTAGCTGAGATTTTTGGAGAGAATGTTTTTAATGATGCAGTCATGCAGGAAAGGCTGCCGAAAAAGGTTTATAAGAAGTTAAAAGAGGCAATTGCAAATGACGGGGAACTGGATCTGAATACAGCTGACATGATAGCCCATGAGATGAAAGAGTGGGCGATTGAGAAAGGTGCGACGCATTATACGCATTGGTTTCAGCCACTGACCGGAGTGACGGCAGAGAAGCACGATGCGTTTATTACAGCGCCGGATGAGAGAGGAAAAGTCCTCATGAGCTTTTCAGGTAAAGAACTGATTAAAGGTGAGCCGGATGCATCATCTTTCCCTTCCGGAGGACTTCGGGCAACTTTCGAGGCAAGAGGTTACACGGCATGGGACTTCACATCTCCGGCATTTGTCCGTCAGGATGCAGCGGGAGCAACACTTTGCATACCTACTGCTTTCTGTTCGTACACAGGGGAGGCACTAGACCAGAAGACACCGCTTCTGCGCTCTATGGAAGCCATTAATACCCAGTCTCTGCGGCTGATACGTTTGTTTGGAAACAAAACATCCAGAAAAGTCGTCCCGTCCGTCGGACCGGAACAGGAATACTTTTTAGTGGATGCCGATAAATTTCTTCAGAGAAAAGATCTGATTTATACGGGGAGAACCTTATTTGGAGCTATGCCCCCTAAGGGCCAGGAGATGGATGATCACTATTTTGGAACGATTCGGCAGCGCATCGCAGGATATATGAAAGATGTCAACATTGAGTTGTGGAAGATGGGGGTTTCAGCGAAAACTCAGCACAATGAGGTGGCTCCGGCACAGCATGAACTGGCCCCGATTTTCACGGAGGCTAATATTGCAGTTGATCATAACCAGATTATTATGAAGACTCTGAAAAGAGTGGCCTGTCAGCATGGCATGAAATGCCTGCTCCATGAAAAACCATTTTTAGGTGTAAATGGATCTGGAAAGCATAACAATTGGTCACTCACAACAGATGATGGCATCAATCTGCTGGATCCGGGAGTTACTCCTCATGAAAACGTACAATTTCTTCTGGTACTCAGCTGTATTATCAGTGCGGTTGACAAACATGCGGGATTGCTGCGCGAGTCGGCATCCGATCCGGGAAATGATTTCAGACTCGGTGCTAACGAAGCTCCGCCGGCAATTATTTCTGTCTTTCTGGGCGAACAACTTGAAGATGTGGTAGAACAGTTAATAAGCACCGGAAACGCTACCAGAAGTAAGAAGTGCGGCAGACTTCATACCGGTGTCAAGACGCTGCCTGATCTGTCAACTGATGCGACGGATAGAAACCGGACATCGCCATTTGCATTTACAGGTAATAAATTTGAATTTCGGATGGTAGGATCCAGAGATTCTATCGGAATGCCCAACACGGTTCTGAACACGATTGTGGCAGAAGCCTTCTGTGATGCCTGTGACAGACTGGAAGAATCCGATAATCTTGTGGAGGCTGTCCACGACCTGATAAAGGAGAACCTGAGCGAACATCAAAGGGTTATCTTTAACGGAAACGGGTATTCAGCGGAATGGGTCAAAGAGGCCGAAAGAAGAGGGCTGCCAAATATCAGATCCATGGTCGATTCTATCCCTGAACTGCTGAAGGAAGATACGATCGCAATGTTTGATAAATTCCATGTATTTACGAAAGCGGAGCTTAATTCACGCGCGGAAGTACAATACGAAAACTACTCAAAAACTATTAATATAGAAGCAAAAACTATGATAGATATTGCTTCGAAACAAATCATACCGGCTGTCATCAAATATGAGAAGAGTCTGGGTGATACCATAAATTCTATTAAAAATGCAGGTGTCAGCGAAGTGGCGGTTGAAGGCGAACTGCTTCAGAAGACATCATTACTCTTAACAGAAGTAGATAAAGGAATTAAAAACCTTCAAGAAGTAGACGCCAAAGCATGCGCGATGCCGGAAGGTGCGCCGCAGGCAAGATATTATCACGATGTAGTAATGGAAGCGATGAATGAACTTCGAAGCCCTGTAGATAAACTTGAGATGATTGTGGATAAAGAAATGTGGCCAATGCCGTCATATGGTGATCTGATCTTCGAAGTATAACGTTCGCCCTATCGGGCTGCGCTTTTATGTTTGTACGGGCCTCAAATAGTATGCTGTTC
>DHNM01000060.1:18365-61342 GCA_002409525.1 Eubacterium sp. UBA5416
GAACAGCATACTATTTGAGGCCCCTGGTATCATATTCTTGTCTTTTGCCATGGTTTCTGTTATAATAAATCGAAGTGTCGTTGAAAAGGCTTGAAACCTATGGAAGTGAGGCATATGTGCAGGAAAATTAATGTACTGGGAGTGCATATAGATTATATGAATGTGGAAGCGTCCATGAATCAGATAGCGGAAATGATGAAAAATGACCGTATGAACATGGTGAGCATGGTGACGATAAGTACTCTGATGCTGGCCAGGCGGGATCCGGTATGGAAGCAATATATTGAAGATATGGATCTCACTGTCATTGGAGATGATGAGATTTTAAAAGCGGCAGACATCTTCAGCGGACGAATCATGGATGAGGTAGAAGACCATAGTTTTGTAAATCTTTTTTTTAATTATATGATTCGGAATCAGAAGCAGATCTTTGTCCTTGGGGAAACAAAAAAAGAGGTAGATGGATTAAAAAACTATCTTCAGGACGCATATCCCGGGATTCTGGTCGCGGGGGATGCCGTTGTAGAAGATAGTTCCTCTCCCGAAAAATATATAAATGAGGTCAATAGTCTTTCAGTTGACGTGATTGTAAGCGGCCTTTCCGGATTTCGCCAGGATATGCTTGCCTTTGAAAATAAAAGTCAGCTGAACAGTAAACTGTGGCTCTGCCTTGGAAAACAACCGTTTATCCAGTCAAATGCGGGGTTAAAAGTAAGCCGATGGAGCAGACTATTAATGAAGAATGAATTTAAACGGATGGTGGCAAAATATAAAGAAAAAAACTGTTCAACCGTCTGACCGCTGAAAAATACGAGGTTGACAAATGAAAGAGTCTGTGTTTACAAAGAGCAGATATTCTGATTACCTGCTGATCGTTGCCGGAACAGCTTTGATGGCTCTGGCGATAAATCTTATCCTTGATCCGGCAGGCCTGGTAACCGGTGGGTTTTCAGGTCTTGCGATCGTCATTAAGTCTCTGACCGAAACATTTATAAACAACGGGATACCAATCTGGCTCTCCACCACAGTATTGAACGTACCGCTGTTTTTAATTGGATTTAAATTACAGGGGGCGAAATATCTGGGGAAAACGCTTTTTGGAGCAGCTGCGCTGTCTGTATGGCTTTACCTGATTCCGGAGATATCAGCAGCGCCTGACGATCTACTGCTTTCTTCTATATTTGGCGGAGGACTGCAGGGACTGGGAATCGGCCTGGTATTTATCGGTCATGCTACGACAGGAGGCACAGATATGGCAGCGGCTCTGCTGCAGAGAAAGCACCGTCACTATACTGTGGCACAGATCATGCAGGTGATCGATGGAATGATCGTGCTCACCGGAGTATATGCTTTTGGAATCAGTAAAGCACTTTATTCTGTAATTTCAATTGTTGTGATGACAAAATTTACTGACACATTAATCGAGGGTCTTCATTTTGCGGTATCCGCATACATTATTACGGAGAAACCGGATGAGATTGCCAGTGAACTGATGCTGAAGGTAGACCGTGGGGTTACAGGCATTGATGCTAAAGGAATGTATACCGGAAATAAACGCACAATGCTTTACTGTGTGGCCGGAAAGAAACAGATTGTTGTGTTAAAAGATATTGTGATGAAACTGGATCCGGATGCCTTTGTAATTGTAACAGATGCAAAAGAAGTGCTGGGGGAAGGCTTTATCGAAAATACGGGGCATTTGTAAATATTTACCCTTTATTTTTAGAGGATTTTGTATTAAAATGTAGAGTATGTCACGATGGGATGAAAAGATCACGCTTCATTACTATATAGTCGAAAGAGGGAAAAGTTATGATTTCAAATCAGATACTGCAAAATACAATTGAGGGGATTAAGTCCATCTCAAGAGCAGAACTCGCTGTCACGGATGTGGAAGGTAATGTACTTGTGTCTACCTTCCCTGAAGAGGAGATTAGCAAAGTGGAAGTTGATAATTTTGCCGAATCTCAGGCGGATTCTCAGTCTATGAAAAACTTACAGTTCTTCAAAGTGTATGATGAACACCAGACAGAATACGTGTTAATTGCAAAGGGTGATAATGAGGACATCTTTCTGGTTGGAAAGCTGGCTGCATTTCAGCTGCAAAATCTTTTGGTCGCTTATAAAGAGCGCTTTGATAAAGATAACTTTATCAAGAATCTGCTGCTTGATAATCTGCTTTTGGTGGATATCTATAACCGTGCAAAGAAACTGCATATTGATACAGAAGTTCGCAGAGTAGTATTTATTCTGGAATGTGACCCGGATAAGGACCGCGGCACTCTGGAAAATGTAAGAAATTTATTTGGCAATAAGTCAGGTGATTTTGTCACTGCTGTCGATGAAAAGGATATCATTATCGTTAAGGAACTGTCTGAAGATGATGACTATGCACAGATGAACAGAATAGCCAATTCTGTTCTTGATACATTGGGACGAGATGAAAACCATGAGGTTCATATTGCCTATGGAACGATTGTAAAAGAACTAAAAGAGGTATCCCGCTCCTATAAGGAAGCACGGATGGCTCTTGATGTAGGGAGAATATTCTTTGAAGAGAGAGATGTCATCGCATATAGTTCACTCGGAATCGGACGTCTGATCTATCAGCTGCCGATACCGCTGTGCAAGATGTTTATCAAGGAAGTATTTGTCGATAAATCTCCTGATGATTTTGATGAGGAGACATTAACTACGATCAATAAGTTCTTCGAGAATAATCTGAATGTATCAGAGACTTCAAGACAGCTCTATATTCACAGAAATACATTAGTGTATCGTCTGGATAAGCTGCAAAAAAGCACAGGTCTGGACCTGCGCGTGTTTGAGGATGCAATTACCTTTAAGATTGCACTGATGGTAGTGCGGTATATGAGATACATGGAAACCCTGGATTATTGAGAAAGATTAAACAGCAGGGTTTTTTAGAGGAGGAATATGAATGATTACATTAGATGGTGTAAGTAAGAGTTATGAGAGAGGCCAGCCGGCCCTTGATGACATATCCTTACACATAGATGAAGGGGAATTTGTTTTTATTGTGGGCAACAGTGGTTCTGGAAAATCAACATTGATCAAGCTTTTGCTGAGAGAACTAGAACCGACTTCCGGTACCATAAAGGTAAACGGACAGGTATTAGACAAGATGAAGAGAAGAAAGATTCCCAAATACCGTCGTGGTGTGGGTGTTGTATTTCAGGATTTCCGACTCTTAAAAGATCGCAATGTTTACGAAAATGTTGCATTTGCACAGAGGGTTATAGAGAAGCCCGGCCGTGTGATCAAGAGGAGGGTTCCTGAAGTGTTGACACTTGTAGGACTCGCTGAGAAATACAGGTCACTGCCGAGGGAGTTATCCGGAGGAGAACAGCAGAGAGTGGCACTTGCCAGAGCTTTGGTGAACCGTCCGGACATTTTGCTGGCTGATGAGCCTACAGGTAATCTGGATCCAAAGACATCAGGTGAGATTATGAAACTGATTGAGGAAATTAATGCACGTGGTACTACGGTACTTGTCGTTACTCATAATCGTGAAATTGTGAATTCCATGAAGAAAAGGGTAATCCGTCTGCGGAAAGGCGTCATTGTGAGCGACGAAGAAAAAGGTATATACCATGAGGATTAATACGATCGGTTATAGTATCAAACAGGGTGTAAAGAACATCTGGAGAAATAAGATGTTTTCAATTGCATCAATCGCAACTATGAGTGCCTGCATCTTTTTATTTAGCCTGTTTTTCTCTGTCCTTTCAAACTTTAACTATATTATTAAAAGTGTTGAAGAAGGCGTCTCCATGGTTGTTTTCTTTGATGAGGGAACAGATCAGGGCACGATCGATGAGATTGGAGATCAGATCAAGGCACGTTCGGAAGTAAAAGAAGTAAAATATGTTTCCGCGGATGAATCATGGAAAAGATACCAGGAAAAATATTTTAAAGATCATCCGGAGGCTGCAGAGGGATTCAAAAACGATAACCCTCTTGCAAATGCATCGAGTTACGAAGTTTATGTAAACAAAGTAGAGCAGCAGAGCTCACTGAAAAAATTTATTGAAAAACTGCCGGGTGTCCGTACAGTCAACCAGTCTGAGGAAGCTACAAAGACTCTGACTACAATTAACAAACTGGTCGGATACGTATCAATTGTAATTATTGGAATACTGCTCGCGATTTCTGCATTCCTAATCAGCAATACAGTTTCTATGGGTATTTCTGTGCGAAAAGAAGAAATTGGTATTATGAAGCTGATCGGAGCGACGAATCTGTTCGTGCGGCTGCCCTTCATCATGGAAGGTATCTTAATCGGTTTACTGGGTTCTGCTATTCCACTGGCTATCTGGTATTATGTATATAATAAAGCAATTACATATATATTAAATAAATTCCGTATGATTGCTGACTTTATGAATGGACTGCTTCCGGTAACACAGGTATTCCATACGCTACTTCCGGTCGGAATTTTACTCGGAATGGGTATCGGTTTAATAGGAAGTGTATTCACTATTCGAAAACATTTGAAAGTCTGACGATACCATAAAATGCAGGAGTAATCTTTTTTGCCCCTACATCATAATATGTAAAGCTAGAGCTGTCTCAATTCCAAAAAGTATGGTATTGAAGGCAGCTTATTATGTATGCTGTGCGTAGAGCAATCTGTGTCTTATAGATGAAGGAGTGGGAATGGGCGAAAATAAGAAATTAAATGATAGACTTAAAGGGTTCTTGCTTGGAATACTGACTGCGCTTATCGTATTTTGTGTGGCCTTTCTGATTCGAAACCGAGATTATATCGTGCACCGGGATATGACACCTACACAGGCAGGTGCAAGAAAAAAAATATCCGATATCTATCATACGATTGACGGGGCATATCTCGGGAAGATAGATGATGAGAAGCTGACGGAGTATATGTGTGCAGGTCTTGTCCAGGGACTGGGGGATAAATATTCAACTTATTATACGCAGGAACAGTATGAGAAGATCATGCAGTCTGCCGGCGGTCATTATTCGGGCGTCGGAGTTGCCATTTCTAAAGATGATCATGGAGATATTCAGATTGAGTCTGCTTTTGAAAACACGCCTGCCGACAGGGCAGGGATTAAGTCGGGAGATATTCTGCTCAAAATAAATGACGAGGACATAACAAAGTTATCTGTTTCTGATGTTGTCAGCAGGATCTCGAAAGTGAAAGAAGGGGAGACTGTTTCACTGATATTGAAAAGAGACAATAATCCTTATAGCGTGGATGTGACCGTCGAAGAAGTGGAGTCTGTATCGGTTTCCTCCAAAATGCTGGCAGATAAGACAGGATACATCCGGATATCAGAATTCACCGGAGTGACTTCTGAGCAGTTCAGGAGCGCATATAAGAAGTTAAATGACGCAGGGATGAAAAGCATGGTTATTGATCTGAGAAGTAATCCCGGAGGCCTTGTAACCGGTGTATGTGATACACTCCGGCAGATCCTTCCCAAAGGAATTATCGTTTACACGGAAGATAAGTACGGAAATCGGGAAGAACAGACATGCGATGGAAAAAACCGCATTGATATTCCTCTGGCAGTATTGGTTAATAAGAGCTCTGCCAGTGCAGCTGAGATTTTTGCCGGTGCAGTGAAAGATTACGGAATAGGAACAATAGTGGGTACGGACACATATGGGAAAGGTGTTGTACAGGATACGTATCAGTTGAAAGAGGGCGGCGCCCTTAAGATTACGGTCTCCCATTATTTTACTCCGAAGGGTCATAATATCAATGGAAAAGGAATCACACCGGATGTCGAGATTGATCTTCCGGAGGATTCATCTGAAGACGTCCAGCTTGATAAGGCGCTGGGAGTACTCAATTAAGCAAAGGAGGGAAAAGATGAACAAATGCAGAGAGTATGTAATTACAACAGAAAACACCTGTGACATGCCTTATGATTACTATGAACAAAATCATGTTGAATTCTCATATCTTCCGTGTACCATGGGAGAGGTCATATATAACAGGGAAAATGATATGGATCCGAAAGTCTTTTATAATCAGATGAGAAATGGAATGATGCCGGCCACTTCTCAGGTCAATGCTGATGAGGAAAAAAAGATGTGGAGGCCGATTTTAGAGAAAGGATACGACATTCTCCATCTTTCGTTTTCCTCAGGTCTAAGCGGCACTTACAGCAGCTCTCGTCTTGCGGCAGAAGAACTGATGGCAGAGAATAATCAGTACAAGATTATTGTTGTTGATACTCTCTGTGCGTCTATGGGGCAGGGGCTGCTGCTTACGAAGACTCTGGATCAGAAAAGAGAGGGGAAAAGCATCGATGAGACGGCGTCATGGGTGGAACACCACAAGAAGAATCTGTGTCATGTGTTTACCGTAGATGATCTGATGTACCTTCACCGAGGCGGCCGTCTATCCAAAGTGAGCGCAGTTTTAGGGACCGTGATAAATATCAAACCTATGCTGCATGTTGATAATGAAGGGCACCTCATACTGCTCGGAAAGGAGAGAGGCCGCAAGAAGGCTCTGCAGTCACTTGTGGGAATGATGGATGAACGGCTGGGAAGTTACCGAGATAAGAATGATGTCATCTATATCAGTCACGGAGACTGTGAAGAGGATGCATTATATGTAAAAGATCTGGTGCAGAGAAAGTATCCGTCAGTTAAAAAGATCGAGGTTAACACAATCGGTGCTACGATCGGTGCGCATGCAGGTCCCGGCACTCTTGCAATGTTTTTTATGGGAGATCAGAGATGAGTAGAGAAATTACAGAGGAACTTTTAAAATTCGTGGAAAACGGTCCGACCGGTTTTCATGCGGTTCGCACGATGCAGGAAGAACTGGAAGACTCCGGATTTATACATATTTATGAGGAAGATCCATGGATTCTTCAAAACGGCGGGAAGTACTATGTTACACGAAACGGATCTTCACTGATCGCTTTCATGATACCTGAGATTTCAATTAACGGCTTTCAAATTATGGCCAGTCACAGTGATTCACCGACTTTCAAACTGAAGCCAGATCCTGAAATCGACATAGAAGGTCACTTTGTAAAGCTGAATGTTGAAAAATACGGAGGTATGATGATGGCGCCCTGGTTTGACAGACCATTGTCTCTGGCGGGAAGACTGCTGACGGAGGAGAATGGGCAGATTACTTCAAGACTTGTCAAAGTAGACCGCGATCTGGTGCTAATTCCGAACCTTGCCGTCCACATGAACAGAAAGGCGAATGATGGATATCGTTATAATCCTCAGATTGATATGCTTCCTCTGTTCGGTGGAGAAGAAAGCAAGGATACTCTCATGGATATCTTAAGCGAAGAAGCGGGGGTGAAATCCGATCAGATCCTCGATATGGATGTCTACCTGTATAACAGAATGAAAGGGAGCATCTGGGGAGGAAAAAGTGAGTTCGTCTCCAGTGCCAGACTTGACGATCTTCAGTGTGCATTCTCCTCGCTTGCGGCTTTTAAATCAAGCAGGAATCCAAAGCATGTGATTGTCCACTGTGTTCTGGATAATGAGGAGGTAGGCAGCCTGACACGTCAGGGAGCCGCATCTACTTTTCTGAAAGATACACTGGAACGGATATCAATGGTAATGGGAATGTCAAAAGAAGATTATCTGAGGGCTGTTTCCTCCGGATTTATGCTTTCGGCGGATAATGCCCACAGCGTACATCCGAATCATCAGGACAAGACAGATCAAAGCAATCGTCCTTATATCAATGGCGGAGTGGTCTTAAAGTATAACGCGAACCAGCACTATACGACAGATGCTTTCAGTGCCGCTGTGTTCAAAAGTATCTGTGAACATGCACAAGTCCCCGTGCAGTCGTTTGTAAACCGTTCAGACATGGCAGGAGGCTCTACGCTGGGTAACATTTCAAATGGACAGGTTTCTATACATATGGCTGACATTGGACTTGCTCAGCTTGCTATGCATTCCCCGTATGAGACGGCAGGCGCCCGTGATACTGAATATATGATTAGGACAGCCGGTGCGTTTTATAACTCTGATATACAGATAGAAAAAGACGGTACCTGTAAGATTGATTTCTAGCGAAAAGAAAAAATGGCCGCTGCACCAGATATCGGTGCGGCGGCCATTTGCAGCCTTTTTGCTGCTAAAATCTAATTTTGGGATTTAACTGATCACAAGATCAATGTTGTTCTTATCACATTGTTCCTGATATTCTTTTGGAAGGACATGATCCGTGATAATTGACTGGATCTGATCCAGTCTTGCATAAGTCATCAGGGATACCTTTCCGAACTTTGTGTGATCGGCCAGAAGATAATTTTCCTGACTGTTCTCTATAACTGCTTTTTTGATGAGATACTCCTCAACAGCGGCTATTGTGAGTCCGTTCTTTACGGAAATGCCTGAGCAGGAAAGAAAAGCCTTTCCGATGTTGTATCTTCTGAAATATTCCAGACAGTCTGTCCCGACAAGAGAGAGTGTATCTGTCTTCAGCTTGCCCGGAAGAGAGATAACGTTTATGCGTGGATATTCAGTTGCCTTTGCGGTTACACGCAGACTGTTGGTGATAATCGTGCAATTCTTATCAGAGATATAATCGACGATATTGCGGCAGGTCGTACCGGAATCTATGTAGATGATATCGCCGTCCTCCACCAGCTCAGCAGCCTGACGACATAAAAGATCTTTTTCACGGACCAGTGTGTCAGGCTTTTCACGATAGGAAAGTGTGTCTTTCATTTCACTGCTTATACCGTTTCGATCTTTCACAGCCGGCTTTTCCATAATATCATCATAGTTCACCGCAGGTATGTCCAGATCCTTAGGTGAAGTCACAGATTTTTCCTTATTCATATTCGTATCTTCCCGCATATCGTCCTCACTCTTATTAACATAGAAGTTTTTATCGATTTCCTTTTCCAATGCTTCCTGGATTGTATTGGTCAGATTCAGATTCTCATCATCTGAAGCCTGAGCGGATTCAGACGCGGGAGAATTATCTCGCTCTTCCTCCGGCTTAGATAAATCGGAAGTATCGGGATTTGTGTCTCCGGAAGGCTCACTGTTGGTAAGTTCCAATAAACTCTGCTCCCTGATTTCTTTTTCTCGGGCCTTTCGCTGACGTCTCGTAAGTACCGGTTCGTTTTCATCTTCCTCATCTTCCTCGTCATCACTTCTTAGGATGCCTGACAGGATATATAGAACTACCAGAGCGGCGAATAATAAGCATAAGATAATTCTTCCCTCAAAGGAATGTGTCGCTATGGAAATATAGCCGATCAGAGGAACTGTAACGAATACTTTCTCTCCTGTTTCTTTTGCTGTGACCTTCTTCTCTTTCCCATTTTCTGTTTTTAAGACATACTGATTTGTATTCTTGTCCTTTCCTGTAAGTTCGGACACATAAACAGAGGTGTTTGAATAATTGAGCAGCTGATCCCCCACGTTCAACCGGTCTGAATTTACAGGATGACTATAGACAACGGTACCATTCCCCAAATTGGTATCTGTTATTTTATCGTCAACAATTACGGTTGTAACTCCAGCAGATGGTGGAATTATTAAAGCTAGTGCGGCCAGTAAGAAACAAATGATAAGTAAATTAATAATAAGTCGTAAATGTTTAGTCATCTTACCTTTCTCCTTTGTTATTGTCAATGCCTTTTATTATAACGTGAGTTGGAAAAATATGCAAGATTTTTCTAAAAAGTAGTGTAATTAAATGAGAGAGATATTTAATAGTTATGGAAATATTTTATAACTCCTGAAAGCAGGATTTTAACCATGTTCAATTCGTACTACCGGGGGTATTATAAAAGGAAACAAATCATGCCGGTCGACTATGCGTATCTAATTAAATATGGTATCATGAGATACCAGGGGCAAAAAGTTATGCGTTTCATGCTAGCATGAAAAAGCATAACCTTGGGCCCCGCACAAACATAAGAACGGAGCCCGAACAGGGCGGAGTTCGAATGTTTGCAGGATTACGTAAGCACGAAGTGCGGAGTAATCCGTAGTATCTCAAAGGTGAGAGAAGCCACAGGGAAATCAGTGCTCTTTTTCATGTCATGAAAAAGGCATAATAAATATCTGCAGTACCATATCAGAGAAGTGCGGAGTAATCCGTGGTATCTCAAAGGTGAGAGAAGCCACAGGGAAATCAGTGCTCTTTTTCATGCCATGAAAAAGGCATAATAAATATCTGCAGTACCATATCAGAGAAGTGTGTACCAATCCGTGGTATCTCAAAATAAACATGATCAGGAGGCATAAAGCATATGGATCATTTCGAATTGCATTCTGAGTATCAGCCTACCGGCGATCAGCCCGAAGCGATTGCTGAACTCGTTAAAGGATTTAAAGAAGGAAACCAGGCAGAGACATTACTCGGTGTTACCGGATCAGGTAAAACTTTTACGATGGCCAATGTGATACAGCAGTTAAACAGGCCCACACTGGTCATCGCTCACAATAAAACTCTCGCAGCCCAGCTCTATGGAGAATTTAAAGAATTTTTCCCCAATAATGCGGTGGAATATTTTGTGTCTTATTATGATTATTATCAGCCGGAAGCATATGTACCTTCTTCTGATACGTATATCGCCAAGGATTCAGCGATCAATGACGAGATCGATAAACTCCGGTTATCGGCAACATCTTCTTTAAGTGAGAGGAAAGACGTCATCATCATTTCCAGTGTATCCTGTATCTATGGAATAGGAAGTCCTTCAGATTACATGAACATGACGATATCCCTGAGACCCGGTATGGAAAAAGACCGGGACGAGGTGATTAAAGAACTGATCGACATCCAATATGACAGAAACGACATGGATTTTCACAGAGGTACATTCCGTGTGAGAGGGGACGTTCTTGAGATATTTCCGGCTGAGGAGAGCGAACTTGCGGTTCGCGTCGAATTTTTTGGCGATGAGATTGACCGTATCACTCAGATTGATACACTTACCGGGGAAATAAAAGCAGAGCTGAAACATATTGCAGTATTTCCGGCATCCCATTACGTAGTACCCCTTGATAAAATCAGGGAAGCGACAGTCGGGATTGAGGAAGAGCTTGAAGAGAGAATAAAATATTTTAAGAGTGAGGACAAGCTTCTAGAGGCACAGAGGATTGAGGAGAGAACCAATTTTGATATCGAAATGCTAAGAGAGACCGGGATCTGTGCGGGGATTGAGAATTATTCCCGTCATTTAACAGGACTCGAACCCGGACAGCCGCCATTTACGCTGATTGATTATTTCCCGGATGACTTTCTGATTATGATTGATGAGTCACATAAGACGATTCCGCAGATCCGCGGAATGTATGCGGGAGATCAGTCGCGTAAGGGCACTTTGGTAGATTACGGATTCCGTCTTCCCTCCGCAAAGGATAACCGTCCTTTAAACTTTGAAGAGTTTGAGAGCAAGATTGATCAGATCATGTTCGTCTCTGCAACGCCG
The DNA here is from genome assembly GCA_002409525.1 of Eubacterium sp. UBA5416. GTDB lineage: Bacteria > Bacillota > Clostridia > Lachnospirales > Lachnospiraceae > Novisyntrophococcus. The sequence continues at coordinate 29,810 of DHNM01000060.1, forward strand.
GGAGATTATGAAAAAGAACACGAACTTCTCCGTGCAGATCAGATTATAAGGCCTACCGGTCTTCTGGATCCGAAAGTTGAAGTAAGACCTGTGGAAGGGCAGATCGACGATTTGATCAGCGAAGTCAATAAAGAGGTAAAAAAACATAACAAAGTACTGATCACGACGCTTACGAAGCGGATGGCCGAGGACCTGACTGATTACATGAAGGAAAATGGTGTTCGTGTACGTTATCTGCACTCAGACATCGACACTCTGGAACGGACGAAGATTATCCGTGATATGCGGCTTAATGTCTTCGATGTTCTGGTGGGAATTAATCTGCTGAGAGAGGGACTCGATATTCCCGAGATCACTCTTGTCGCAATATTAGATGCAGACAAAGAAGGATTTCTGCGTTCTGAGACTTCTCTGATTCAGACGATAGGAAGAGCGGCACGCAACTCGGACGGACATGTGATTATGTATGCGGATATGATGACGGATTCTATGCATCAGGCGATTGATGAAACAAAAAGACGACGCACGCTTCAGCAGAAATATAATGAAGAGAATGGAATTACACCTAAGACGATTGAAAAAGGCGTACGGGATCTGATCAGCATTTCACAGGATGTGGCAAAAACCAAAGACCAGATGGAAAAGGATCCGGAGTCTATGAGCAGGGATGAACTTGAAAAATTAATTAAGAAAGTAAAAAAAGAGATGAAGGCGGCGGCAGCGGAACTCAACTTCGAGGCAGCTGCACAGCTGCGGGATCAGATGATTGATTTGAAGAAAGCCCTGGATGATTTTTGATGTTTTTTAATAAAAAACCATAAAAGTGTTGACAAAATCAAAAGTCAGTACTATAGTAAGAGCATAGATGTTAGCACTCCACCACAACGAGTGCTAACAAGTCTAAACAATCTGAATGAGAAAGGAGCTCAGAACATTGGAATTGGATGAAAGGAAACTTAAGATTTTAAAAGCGATTATCCAGACTTATCTGGAAACCGGAGAACCCGTTGGATCCAGAACCATTTCCAAATATACGGACCTGAATCTGAGCTCCGCTACTATCAGGAATGAGATGTCGGATCTGGAGGAGATGGGATTCATTATGCAGCCCCATACTTCCGCCGGCCGTATTCCATCAGATAAAGGTTATCGGCTTTATGTAAATCAACTGATGAAGGAGAAGGATCAGGAAGTGGAAGACATCCAGCGGCTGGCGATCCGCAAGACCGACAGACTGGAGAAAGTCCTTCAGCAGGTGGTGAAAGCTCTGGCAATGAATACAAACTATGCCACGATGATCACCGGTCCCCAGATTCATCAGACCAAATTAAAATTCATACAGTTGTCGAAAGTCAATGAGGAACAGCTTTTGGCTGTGATCGTTGCCGAGGGAAATATGGTAAAGAACCGTATGATTTCGCTGGAAGAACCAATCAATGACGAACAGATTCTGAAATTAAATCTGATGCTGAATACGCAGTTGAATGGTTTGACTATGGATGAAATCAATCTGGGTATGATAACCAAATTAAAAGAGGAAGCCGGTATTCATGGCAGTGTGATTAATAAAGTGCTGGATGCGGTTGCTGCTGCAATTGCTGTAGATACTGACGATGTCCCCGTGTACACCAGTGGAGCTACAAACTTTCTGAAGTATCCGGAACTTGTTACGGACAGTGAGAAAGCCAGTGAGCTGTTGGGCGCTTTTGAGGAGAAAGATGCATTGGTGGATATGCTCAAAGATGCCGAAAATGATGAAGGCGGCGAGAACAGCACAGGCATTCAGATTTATATAGGAAATGAGTCCCCGGTTCAGACAATGAAAGACTGTTCTGTTGTCACTACTACCTATGAATTAGGTGATGGGATGACGGGTACAATAGGGATTGTGGGTCCGAAACGCATGGATTATGAAAATGTGGTGGATAACCTGAAGACTCTGAAGAGTCAGCTGGATGGGATATTCAAAAAACCGGATACTTAAAAGGCGGTGGATAACAAGTGTCAGAAGAAAAAAAGAAAGTAGACGAGGAAATGGCGAATACCGAAAAAGAGTTAAAGGAAGACATCCCCAGGGAAGCTGATCAGACACAGACCGAATCGGATGTCAGGGAGAAACCCGGGAAGGATGATAAGTCATCTGGTCAGAAGGCTGAAGATAACAAAACACATGATCAGAAAAAAGAAGATTCCGGGGATGAATCCAAAGAAAAAGAAAAAAAGTTTTTCAAGAGAAAAAAAGATAAAAAAGATGAAAAGATTGAAGAAATGACAGATCAGCTAAAGAGACAGATGGCTGAATTCGATAATTTCAGAAAGCGCACGGAAAAGGAAAAATCCGGAATGTATGCCATGGGCGCGAAAGATGTTGTGGAGAAGATTCTTCCAATCGTCGATAATTTTGAAAGAGGACTTGCGACGGCATCTGATATGTCTGACCCGTTTACCGACGGGATGAATAAAGTTTATAAACAGCTAACTCAGGCTCTGGAAGATATGGGGGTGACTGCAATTGAGGCAGTCGGAAAAGAATTTGATCCCGGCCTGCATAACGCGGTGATGCATGTGGAAGATGAAGATGCAGACGATAACGTTGTTGTAGAAGAATTCCAGAAAGGGTATTTATATAAAGACTCTGTAGTCCGCCATAGTATGGTAAAAGTGGCAAATTAATATTGAGTAAACAGGAGGAATAAAAATTATGAGTAAGATAATTGGTATTGACTTAGGTACAACGAACAGCTGCGTTGCCGTAATGGAAGGTGGCAAGCCAACTGTTATTACGAATACAGAAGGCGCCAGAACTACACCATCTGTTGTAGCATTTACAAAAACAGGCGAGAGACTTGTCGGTGAGCCCGCAAAACGTCAGGCTGTTACAAATGCAGACAAAACAATCTCTTCTATCAAGAGATATATGGGAACTGATCACCGCGAAACCATCGATGGAAAGAACTATTCACCACAGGAAATTTCGGCGATGATTCTTCAAAAGATGAAAAGCGATGCAGAGAATTATCTCGGTGAGAAAGTAACGGATGCAGTTATCACGGTTCCGGCATATTTTAATGATGCACAGCGTCAGGCGACAAAAGATGCCGGAAAGATTGCAGGACTTGATGTAAAGCGTATTATCAATGAGCCTACAGCAGCAGCTCTTGCATACGGACTGGATAATGAAAATGAACAGAAAATCATGGTTTATGATTTAGGTGGTGGTACATTTGATGTCTCCATCATTGAAATCGGCGATGGCGTGATCGAAGTATTATCTACAGCAGGTAACAATAAACTTGGCGGTGATGATTTTGATCAGAAGGTCGCAGATTATATGATCGCTGAATTCAAGAAAAATGAAGGCGTTGATCTTTCCGGTGATAAGATGGCTATGCAGCGTATCAGAGAAGCTGCGGAAAAAGCTAAAAAAGAACTTTCCAGTGCTACAACGACAAACATTAACCTGCCGTTTATTACTGCAACTGCAGACGGACCAAAACATTTTGATATGAATCTGACAAAAGCTAAGTTCGATGAACTCACAAATGATCTGGTTGAGAAGACAGCGGAACCTGTTAAAAGAGCTCTTTCCGATGCCGGAATCACAGCATCTGAACTTGGAAAGGTATTGCTGGTCGGCGGTTCAACACGTGTCCCCGCAGTACAGGATAAAGTAAAACAGCTGACAAGTAAGGAGCCGAGCAAGAGCCTGAACCCGGATGAATGTGTTGCTCTTGGCGCTTCCGTACAGGGTGGAAAACTTGCCGGAGATGAAGGAGCAGGTGATGTTCTTCTGCTCGATGTAACTCCTCTGTCATTGTCCATTGAGACTATGGGCGGAGTTGCCACTCGACTGATTGAGCGTAATACAACAATCCCTACAAAGAAGAGTCAGGTCTTCTCAACCGCTGCGGATAATCAGACAGCAGTTGATATCAATGTAGTGCAGGGCGAGCGTCAGTTCGCCAAAGATAATAAATCTCTCGGCCAGTTTCGTCTGGATGGTATTCCGCCGGCAAGACGTGGAATGCCGCAGATTGAGGTTACCTTTGATATTGATGCCAATGGCATTGTAAATGTATCTGCGAAAGATATGGGAACAGGCAAAGAGCAGCATATCACGATCACAGCAGGATCGAATATGTCTGACAATGATATTGATAAGGCTGTCAAGGAAGCTGCAGAATTCGAGGCACAGGATAAGGCAAGAAAAGAGGCAATTGACACCAGAAATGAAGCGGATTCAACAGTATTCCAGATTGAGAAGGCGCTCGAGGAAGTTGGAGATAAGGTCTCTGACAGTGACAAGGCTACCGTACAGACTGATCTGGATGCACTGAAAAAGCTTCTTGCTGATACTCCGGCAGAAGAGACAAGTGAATCTCAGATAGCGGATATCAAAGCGGCTCAGGAAAAACTGACACAGAGTGCACAGCCTATTTTCACAAAGATGTATGAGAATATGCAGCAGAATCAGGGCGATGCGGCTTCCGGCCAGACCGGACCAGATCAGGGTTCATCAAATGAATCCGAAAATAATGGAAATAACGGCGATGACGATGTTGTCGATGCTGATTACAAAGAAGTTTAAGAAGATATATATGATTTATAAACGGCAGAGGGCGCAGATTATATCTGCGCTGTACTGCTGTTAGAAGGTGATAGATAAATGGCAGAAAAAAGAGATTATTATGAGGTCCTCGGAGTAGATAAAGGGGCAGATGATGCGACCTTAAAAAGTGCATATCGTAAGCTTGCAAAAAAATATCATCCGGATATGAACCCGGGCGATAAAGAAGCCGAGGCCAAATTTAAAGAGGCAACAGAGGCTTACAGTGTCCTTGGCGATCCGGAAAAACGGCGTCAGTACGATCAGTTTGGTCATGCTGCTTTTGAGAACGGAGGCGGCGGTGCCGGTGGTTTTGGCGGTTTTGACTTCGACGGTGATATGGGAGATATCTTTGGAGATATCTTTGGCGATCTGTTCGGAGGCGGAGGCCGTTCAAGGAGAGCCGATAATGGACCGATGAAAGGCGCGAACCTGCGTGCTGCTGTCCATATCACGTTTGAAGAGGCTGTCTTTGGTTGCGAAAAAGAAATAGAACTCACACTCAAAGACACCTGTAAGACCTGTCACGGAAGCGGTGCAAAGCCGGGAACATCTCCGGAGACGTGTCATAAATGTAACGGAACCGGCCAGGTGACATATACCCAGCAGTCAATGTTTGGCACGATTCGAAATGTCCAGACCTGCCCGGAATGCGGAGGTACCGGTAAAGTAATCAAGAATAAATGTTCCGAGTGCCATGGTACCGGGTATACCGCAAACCGCAAAAAGATCCAGGTTTCTGTTCCGGCCGGAATTGACAACGGACAGAGCATTCGTATCCGTGAAAAAGGTGAACCGGGAAGAAACGGCGGCCCGAGAGGAGATCTCCTTGTAGAGGTTATGGTCGCGCACCATCCGATATTTACAAGAGAAGATATGAACATCTTTTCCTCCGCTCCGATATCATTTGCACAGGCAGCGCTTGGCGGCGATGTAAAAATCAGTACTGTGGACGGGGATGTCATATATACAGTTAAACCCGGAACACAGACAGATACCAGAATCCGTCTGAAAGGAAAAGGGGTACCATCACTGCGCAACAGAAATGTGCGCGGAGATCAGTATGTGACATTGGTGGTTCAGACTCCAAGCAGGCTGAATGAGGATGCGAAGGAAGCTCTCCGCAGGTTTGATGAGGCAAGTTCGAACAGCTTGAGCGGAAACGAAAAGAAAAAAAGAGGGTTTATGAATAAAGTAAAAGAGGCCTTTGAAGATTAATCAAAAGGGGGACTGGCGTATCATTATCTTTGGCCAGTCCCCTTTTTGTGTATCTGACGGTGATTTTACACTGAAACTGTGATGGGTTAGCTCTTGAAATTTCACAGGAAATCGTGTATTATTGTCTATACTTGATTATGGAGGATTAGGAGCCAAAAGCCATGAAGTGGAATAAGTACACATTAAAAACCAGAAGCGCGGCAGAGGATATCGTGACAGCCACCCTGGCAGATATAGGAATACAAGGTGTCGAAATCGAGGACAAACGGCCTCTGACAGAACAGGATAAACGGCAGATGTTTGTCGATATTCTACCGGACACGCCCGAAGATGACGGAACAGCATATCTTGATTTCTATCTGGATCCCGGAGAAGACAACAAGACGATACTTGAAAAAGTAAGACATGAGCTGGATGAACTTAGGGCATTTACAGATATAGGTGAGGGAACGATTACATGTTCCGAGACTGAGGATAAAGACTGGATCAATAACTGGAAAAAGTATTTTCACCAGTTTCATGTGGATGATATTCTGATCATCCCCTCCTGGGAAGAGGTACAGGCGGAGGATGAGGGAAAGACAGTACTCCATATCGATCCCGGTACAGCTTTTGGAACGGGAATGCATGAGACAACACAGTTATGTATACGGCAGCTGGAAAAATACGTCTCGAAAGATACAAATCTACTGGACGTAGGGACCGGAAGCGGCATTTTGTCAATTATAGCGCTGAAACTGGGCGCAAAGCACGTTGTGGGTACAGATCTCGACCCCTGTGCCATAAACGCGGTGAAAGAGAATAAAGAAGCAAACCAGATACCAGAGGAGTCGTTTCAGCTGATGATCGGTAATATCATTGACAACGAGAAAATTCAGGCGGAAGTGGGCTGTGAGAAGTATGACATTGTGACAGCTAATATTCTGGCAGGTGTGCTGATCCCACTGACTCCGGTCGTCGTACATCTGCTGAAAAAGGGCGGTATTTACATTATGTCCGGTATTCTGGATGTCAAAGAGCAGGAAGTGAAAATCGCGGTCAGAGAAGCAGGACTTTTTGTAGTTGAAACTACCCGTCAGGGTGAGTGGGTGTCGATCACGGCACAGAAGAGGTGAAGCATGCATCGCTTTTTTGTAAATCCCGATCAGATTGAGGACAGGTGGATTCATATCCGCGGCAGGGATGTGAATCATATCAAAAATGTCCTAAGAGGAAGATCGGGCGATGAGATCCTGGTGAGTGCCCAGGATCATCTGGAGTACACCTGCTATATTGATCAGATAAATGAAGACGAAATATTGGCGAAGATCATGTATGTTCAGGAAAACGGACTGGAACTCTCCTCGAGAATATATCTGTTCCAGGGACTCCCGAAAGGGGATAAGATGGAATGGATTATTCAAAAAGCCGTTGAACTCGGAGTCTATGAAGTGATTCCTGTGGACACAAAAAGAAGCGTTGTAAAACTTGATCAGAGAAAACAAGAGAAGAAAAACAAAAGATGGCAGGCGATTTCCGAGAGCGCGGCGAAGCAGTCAAAACGTATGCTGATTCCAGAGATCAGTCCGGTTATGACATTTGAGAAATCGGTAGAAATGGCTGATTCTCTGGATGTACGCCTGATTCCCTATGAGCTTGCAAGAGGAATAGAGGAGACGAGAGGCATTCTGGATGAAATCAGTCCGGGTCAGTCTGTCGGGATTTTTATCGGTCCGGAAGGCGGATTTGATGAAGAAGAAGTAGGACTGGCTGTGAAACATAAGATTCTGCCGATTACACTGGGCAGAAGAATTCTGCGCACAGAGACCGCGGGAATGACGGTTCTGTCAATCTTAATGTATCTGTTGGAAGGAAAGTAATATGGAAGCGTATTTTGATAACTCAGCGACAACACAGTGCTACGATGAGGTCCGTAAAATCGTGGACCAGACGATGACGGTGGACTACGGGAATCCCTCGGCTATGCATCAAAAAGGCGTTCAGGCTGAGAAATATATAAGAGAATCAAGGACAGTACTGTCCAGATTGATGAAAGTTCAGGAAAAGGAAATCTACTTTACATCCGGTGGCACAGAGTCCAATAACTGGGCTCTTCTGGGGGCGGCTTTTGGAAACCGCAGACAGGGCTGTCATATCATCACAACAGCCATTGAACATTCGGCTGTTTCGGCTCCACTGGCATTTTTAGAGGAGCAGGGTTTTGAGATTACAAAATTAGGAGTGGACACCTCAGGCAGGATAAGCCTTAAGGAATTGGAAGATGCCATGACGAATCAGACAATACTTGTCTCAGTCATGTTTGTGAATAATGAAATCGGCAGCGTACAGGATATAAAAGCAATCGGAGAATTGATTAAGAGGAAAAATCCAAATACCTGCTTTCATGTAGATGCTACTCAGGCATTTGGAAAATACCGGATATATCCGAAGAGGCTGAAAGTAGATATGCTCTCTGCCAGTGCTCATAAATTTCACGGACCAAAAGGCGCCGGATTTTTGTATATTGGAGACAATGTCAGGATTCACCCGCTGATTATGGGTGGCGGGCAGCAAAGCGGTATGCGTTCCGGTACCGAGAATGTTCCCGGTGTGGCGGGAATGGGGAAAGCCGCTGATTTGATCTACCGGAATTTGGAAGAGAATCGTGATCATCTGTATGAGCTGAAAAACCATCTGACTGCGGGGCTTAAGCGACTGCCGGATGTTGTGATACACGGTATGAATGCCGAAGACGGAGCGCCTCATATCGTAAATGCATCCTTTGTCGGAGTGCCAAGTGAGGTATTGCTTCATGCTCTGGAGGAACATCAGGTTTATGTATCCGCCGGTAGCGCCTGCTCGAGTCACAGAAAATCAGGAAGTGCCACACTTCTTGCTATTGGATGTTCCGACGTGGAGAGAGAGTCAGCCATAAGATTCAGCTTCAGTGAATTCAACACGATCGAAGAAGTGGATTATGCCCTCCGGACTCTGGCTGAATTACTTCCCGTTCTGAGAAGATATACCAGGCATTGAAAGGAGAGAATATGTATAAGGCATTTTTAATAAAATACGCTGAGATAGGAATTAAAGGAAAGAACAGACACCTCTTTGAGGAGGCACTTGTAAGACAGATTCAGCATGCTTTAAAAGACGCAGACGGCACCTTCCGGGTTGTCAGGGAGCAGGGAAGGATCTTTGTCTTTGCAGAGACTGAATTCGACTACGAGGAGACAATCGAGGCTTTGAAACGTGTGTTTGGTATAGCGGGGATATCCCCGGTTATCGTACTGGAAGATCTTGGATTTGATGATCTGGCTGTACATATAACCGATTATGTAAAGAAATTATATCCCGAGCAGAAGAAGACCTTTAAAGTCAATGCCAGGAGAGCGAATAAGGATTATCCCATGAATTCTATGGAACTTAACTGTGAACTCGGAGATAGAATCCTGGATGCCTGTCCGAACCTGAACGTGGATGTACACCATCCTGATGTCAATCTGACAGTAGAAGTGAGACAAAAAATTTATGTGTACTGCGAGACACTTCCGGGACCCGGCGGTATGCCGGTGGGAACGAATGGATCCGCCATGCTGCTACTGTCAGGAGGAATTGACTCTCCTGTGGCCGGATATATGATTGCGAAGCGCGGAGTGACGCTGGACGCCGTATATTTTCACGCGCCGCCGTATACAAGCGAGCGTGCGAAACAAAAGGTTATAGACCTGGCGAAGATTGTATCACGCTACAGTGGACCGATCAGGCTGCATATCGTGAATTTCACGGATATTCAGCTGTATATCTATGATAAATGCCCGCATGACGAACTGACAATCATTATGAGACGTTATATGATGAAAATTGCAGAACACTTTGCTAAGAACGATGGGGCACTCGGCCTGATCACAGGTGAGAGCATCGGCCAGGTCGCAAGTCAGACGATGCAAAGTCTGGTTTGCACCGATGAAGTATGTACGATGCCTGTTTTTCGTCCGCTGATTGGATTTGACAAACAGGAGATTGTGGATGTCTCTTCAAAAATCAAAACCTATGAGACTTCGGTACTGCCTTATGAGGACTGCTGCACGATCTTTGTGGCGAAACACCCCGTGACAAAACCAAACATCACCATAATCAAGCGCTCAGAGCAAAAGCTGCAGGAAAAAATTGATGAGATGGTTCATACTGCTGTTGACACGGCAGAGACGGTTGTGGTGGAATAACGGTAAGAAAAAAGCAGCTGCAGTCAGCAGCTGCTTTGATCTGTCTGATAAAATGTCTGACCGGATACCCGTACCACCGTCAATTAAACAAGGTATGGACTCAATACAGCCAGAACCGCTTCCAGGTTTTCACCTTCTGAATGAATGTTCAGGTCGATAGGTTTTGATAAATCCAGGCTGAATATTCCCATGATGGACTTTGCGTCTATCACGTACCTTCCGGATACTAAATCGAAATCAAAATCAAATTTGGAAATATCATTGACAAATGATTTTACTTTGTCAATTGAATTGAGTGAAATCTGTACTGTTTTCATTGAAAAATCCTCCCTGAAATTAGTTGAGTTAATGAGACTTTTTTTTAGACAACTATTAACTATCAACGGGGAAATAAAGTTTTGATAGAATAGTATCATTGTCATAGTAATCTTACATTTTATGGAAGTAAAAGTCAAGGCGAAAACGCACAAATAAACATATAAATATTTGGTCATGTTGATGACATCAGGGTCGAAAGGAGAAAAAATGAGCAGGAGAGTAGCTTTGCATAATCTGGGCTGTAAAGTCAACGCATATGAGATGGAGGCCATGCAGCAAGAGCTTGAGGACAGCGGATATGAGATTGTTCCCTTTGCCCCCGGAGCTGATATCTATATTATCAATACCTGTACGGTAACGAACATCGCAGACAGAAAGTCCAGACAGATGCTGCATAAGGCCAAGAAGATGAATCCGCATGCGATTGTGATCGCGGCAGGGTGCTATGTACAGATTCAGGGTGAAAAAATCGCGAAAGATCCATCCATTGATATTGTACTCGGTAACAATGAGAAGAATCGGCTGATAGACGTTCTAAATGAATATGAAGATGCCTGCTTTCTAAAAGACAGGGAAAATACAGATGCGGATATGCATATGATTGATATTAACCACACCAGCGAATACGAGCCTTTGTCTATCGCTGGGACGGGGGAATATACCAGGGCATATATTAAGGTTCAGGACGGGTGTAACCAGTTTTGCTCCTATTGTGTTATACCATTTGCCAGGGGACGTGTGAGAAGCCGCCAGAGAGAAGATATTGTAGAGGAATGTAAAAGACTGGCACAGAGCGGCCATCAGGAAATGGTGCTCACAGGGATCCATCTGAGTTCGTATGGGGCTGATTTTGATGAAAAAGATTCTCTGCTCGGTCTGATCCGTGTGATTCATGAGATTAAAGGTGTGAAGAGAATACGACTTGGTTCGCTTGAACCAAGAATCGTCACAGAAGAGTTTGCAAAAGAAATCTCTTTTTTAAAAAAAGTCTGCCCGCATTTTCATCTTTCACTTCAAAGCGGCTGTGATTCGACACTAAATCGGATGAACCGGAAATATACATCGAAAGAATATAGGGAAAGCTGCAGGATGCTTCGAAAATACTATGACAATCCGGCGATTACTACAGATGTTATCGTGGGATTTCCGGGAGAAACACCTGAAGAATTTGAAGAATCAAGAGCATTTGTGGAATCGGTGCATTTTTTTGAAACTCATATATTCAAGTATTCAAGCAGAGAGGGGACTAGAGCAGCGGTGATGCCAGGCCGGATTTCTGAGAATATAAAACACGGGCGCAGTCAGACTCTGCTTGCTCTTGATGAAAAGAGGCGTACCGAATATATGGAACAATTTATAGGACACCGTGTGGAAGTCCTGTTTGAGGAACCCGTTGAGATTGATGGGGAACAGTATTATGCAGGATATACCCGCGAATATATCAGAACCGCCGTGAAGTCAGAAACCCCGTTATCAGGGGCTTTGACACCGGTTATGATACATTCCAGGAAAGATAATTTGCTTCTGGGGGAAACTTTCCATTGAATTTTTTCGTAAAGTATATTAAAATGAAATAGATATCAATGAACGAGGACGTGAAAAAATGACGGATTTGGGTAATACACAATACTTTAAAGTCAAAGGTGAGCCGGAGATTCAGGTTAAGGAAGTTTTAGATGTAGTGTATAATGCGATGTCTGAGAAAGGATATAACCCTGTAAATCAGATTGTGGGGTATATTATGTCCGGAGATCCGACTTATATTACAAGCTATAAGGGCGCCCGCAGTATGATTATGAAAGTGGAGCGGGACGAGCTCGTCGAAGAGCTCTTAAAAGAGTATATTAAGAATGAATCCTGGAAGAGAAACTAACCGGATGATACGTATAATAGGGTTAGACTACGGCTCAAAGACGGTAGGTGTAGCGGTGAGTGACCCCCTCGGGATCACAGCCCAGGGGGTAGAGATTGTAAGAAGAAAGTCTGAGAATAAACTGCGCCGGACACTTGCCCGTATTGACGAATTGATTGAACAGTACCAGGTAGACAGGATTGTGCTTGGATTTCCAAAACATTTGAATAATGATATAGGTGACAGGGCTGTTAAATCTCTGGAATTTAAAGAGATGCTTGAGAAAAGGACAGGCCTGGATGTTGTCATGTGGGATGAGAGACTTACAACTGTCGAAGCGAACAGAACATTGATAGAAGCACAGGTGCGCAGAGACAATAGGAAATTATATGTCGATAAAATAGCAGCTGTGTTTATCCTGCAGGGCTATTTGGATTATTTGTCCATTCATAAGCCGGAATGAAATACCTGTCCTTCGGAAATAATGATACTGGAATCAAGAGCGCGTGGGTAATATCATACACTGACTTATCAGTGTATAACTGCGGCCTTTTGAATGGGTAAAAGGGACGAAAGCTATGGAAAAGATAAAATTTATATCGGAAGATGAAAAGGAAGTAGAGTTTTTCGTGGGAGAACAGACCAGGGTGAATGGTACCAGCTACCTACTGGTTTCGGATTCTGACGAAGATGAGGCAAATGCTTATATTATGAAGGATGTTTCCCCGGAATCCGAAGCTGAGGCAGAGTATGTTATGGTGGATGATGAGATCGAATTAGACGCTATAGCAGGTGTATTTGCACAGATGATGGATGACGTGGACCTCCGTTAAAACTTAAGCGTTGTGTAGAAGCAGGAAGATGAAAGAAGAAGATCTTCCTGCTATGTTTCTCAGGTTGTGTTCGGAAAAAAAGATATGGAGGTATACGCTATTTGAAGAAAAAAAACGGAAGCAAATTGAAGATTATTCCTATTGGCGGTTTAGAGCAGATAGGAATGAATATCACTGCCTTCGAGTATGAAGACAGTATTATTGTGGTGGACTGCGGTCTGGCATTTCCCGAGGATGATATGTTAGGTATCGATCTCGTGATCCCGGACGTGACCTACTTAAAGGACAATATAGATAAAGTAAAAGGGTTTGTTATAACCCATGGACATGAAGACCATATCGGCGCTCTGCCATATGTATTAAAAGAAGTCAATGTCCCGGTTTATGCTACAAGGCTTACAATAGCCTTAATTGAAAACAAGTTAAAAGAACACAATCTTCTTCGGTCAACAAAAAGAAAAGCAATAAAATACGGACAGTCTATTAATTTAGGCGCATTTCGAATAGAATTTATTAAAACAAACCATAGTATACAGGATGCAGCAGCTCTGGCTATCTACTCACCGGCCGGAACTATCGTTCATACAGGCGACTTTAAAGTTGATTATACACCGGTATTTGGTGATGCTATAGATCTGCAGCGTTTTGCGGAGATTGGCAAAAAGGGTGTGCTCGCACTGATGTGTGACAGCACCAATGCGGAACGAAAAGGATATACAATGTCGGAACGTACGGTAGGTAAGACGTTTGACAACATTTTCTCAGAGCATAAGAATACTCGTATCATCATTGCTACCTTCGCGTCCAACGTCGACCGTGTGCAGCAGATTATCAATTCCGCCTACAAGTATAAGAGAAAAGTAGTGGTGGAAGGACGCAGTATGGTAAATGTTATAGGGACGGCATCTGAACTGGGGTATATTAAGATTCCTGAAAATACCCTGATTGATATCAGTCAGATGAAAAACTATCCCGATAACCAGATGGTTATGGTTACAACCGGAAGTCAGGGAGAATCTATGGCAGCCCTTTCACGTATGGCGGCTGATTTACACAGAAAAGTTACGATAAAGCCGGGGGATACGATTATCTTCAGTTCCAATCCTATTCCCGGAAATGAAAAGGCTGTATCCAAGGTGATCAATGAGTTGATTGCGAAGGGCGCAGATGTAATATTCCAGGACGTACATGTCTCCGGACATCCCTGCCAGGAGGAGATAAAACTTATCTATTCTCTGGTGAAACCGAAGTATGCCATCCCTGTTCACGGGGAACTCCGTCACCTGACGGCGCAGGCCAAAGTTGCGGAAACACTGGGAATACCGAAAGATCGTATCTTTATTCTAAGGTCTGGTGATGTACTGGAACTGAATGACAAGGGTGCCGCTGTAACCGGAAAGGTACACACGGGTGCTATCATGGTAGACGGCCTTGGAGTTGGCGACGTGGGAAACATTGTTTTGCGTGATCGCCAGCATCTGTCTGAGGACGGAATTATGATTGTTGTTCTGACACTTGAAAAACACAGTAACCAGCTTCTGTCGGGACCGGATATCGTTTCACGCGGATTTGTCTATGTCCGGGAGTCCGGAGACCTGATGGGCGAGGCGAGATCTGTCGTCGAGGAAGCTTATGACAATTGTCTCAGACATAAAACCAGTGACTGGGGAAAGATTAAGACAGAGATCAGGGAATCTTTGGGTGCTTTTATCTGGAAAAAGACAAAGAGGAGGCCGATGATTCTCCCGATCATTATGGAGGCTTAAGTCATGTCAGATGATGTGATTTTTCACACCAGGGAGCTGGCCAGTGCTATTTTAGACAGCGAGGAATACCAGACATTACTAAAATATGAAGAACAGTTGAAAGAGAGACCGGATCTTCGTGAGAAGATTGATCATTTCAGAGATAAATCCTATCGTCTGCAGCTACAGGAGGGAATTGATGCCTTTGAAGAAGTGGACAAACTGGATCAGGAGTCTTTACAGCTTCGGGGAGATACACTTGCAAATGCATATCTTGAATCTGAACTTACTTTCTGCAGGATGATGCAGAGCATTCAGGTGGATCTTGTGAAAAATCTGGATATCTCCATTCCGGATGAGATTTAGTAAAGGAGAGGTATATGGCAAACAAAAAGAAGGATACCGGTTATAAAGTGGCACTTTCAGGTGCCAGAGGAATCTTAAAGACACTGATTTATATCTGTGGGCTTGTGATTATTTTATTTCTGGGAAAGACTGCCTATACATTTGGTTATGATGTATTCAGCCAAAGGCCTGTTGCCGAATCCGAAACTAAGGGTGGAGATGTCACCGTAGTCGTAAAAGACGGAACATCAACTTATGGGGTCGGAAAATTACTTCAGGAAAAGGGCCTTATAACCACCGGACCGAGAGTTTTCTGGGTTCAGGCCAGAACATCAGATTATTATGGTAAACTTGAAGAAGGAACCTATATTTTGAATACCCATCAGACGGTGGACGAGATGCTGAAGATATTATCAAAAGAGGACACAGACGGGCAGCCATCCGAGAAAGACGAGAAGAAAGATAAAGACGGCAGAGAAGATGCCGGCTCTACGCCGGAAACTGAGGTGGAAGGAGCCCGGGAAGGCGGAGAATAAGTTGATTGCTGATGAAAGAATGGCTACGTTCATCAATTCAATGGATACACAAAATACGCCATACCTGGAAATGCTGGAGCAGGAGGCAAAAAAGTCTCATGTTCCAATTATTCGAAGAGAAATGCAGAGCTTTTTAAAGGTATTATTGAGAATAAAGGAGCCGGAGAGAATCCTGGAGGTGGGAACCGCCATAGGGTTCTCTGCTCTTTTTATGGCGGAATATGGTCCGAAAAATTGTGAGATAACTACGATAGAAAATTACGAAAAGAGAATTCCAATTGCCAGAGCTAATTTTGAGGAAGCGGGAAAATCAGATCAGATTACTCTACTTACGGGTGACGCGAAAGATGTGCTGAAAACCCTGTATGACCCCTTTGATCTGATTTTTATGGATGCCGCCAAGGGACAGTATATTAATTTTCTGCCTGATGTTTTAAGACTTATGCAAAAGGGAAGTATTCTTGTCTCAGACAATGTCCTCCAGGAGGGGGACATCATAGAATCTCATTATATTGTAGGGCGCAGAAACCGTACCATTTACAAACGTATGAGGAAATATCTTTATATACTGAAACATCATGAAGAACTTGTGACAGCGATCGTTCCGCTCGGTGACGGAATTACCCTGAGTGTGAAGAAGTAACGACTGTGGCAGACGCCTGAATAAACGGAGGAAAATATGAAGAAACCGGAGTTACTGGTTCCGGCCAGTAATCTTGAAGTGTTAAAAATAGCTGTGATATATGGTGCAGATGCAGTATATATCGGCGGGGAGGCTTTCGGCCTGCGGGCAAATGCAAAGAACTTTTCTATAGAAGATATGAGAGAGGGGATCCGATTTGCCCATGAACGCCGGGTCAGAGTCTATGTGACCGCCAATATCCTTGCCCACAACGCTGATCTGGGTGGAGTAAGAGCGTATTTTGAGGAATTAAAAGATCTGAAGCCGGATGCTCTGATTATCTCGGATCCGGGGGTGTTTCAGACAGCGAAAGAAGTCTGTCCGGAAATTGAGATACATGTGAGTACGCAGGCAAACAATACCAATTATGGAACCTATAATTTCTGGTATCGGCAGGGCGCAAAGAGAGTGGTCGCTGCCCGTGAACTCTCTCTTGAAGAAATAAAGGAAATCAGACGACGGATTCCTGAAAATCTTGAGATTGAGGCATTTGTGCATGGGGCGATGTGTATGTCTTATTCGGGAAGATGCCTTCTCAGCAACTATCTGACCGGAAGAGATGCAAATCAGGGTGCCTGTACGCACCCCTGCAGATGGAAATATTCTGTCGTCGAAGAGACAAGACCCGGAGAATATATGCCGGTCTACGAGAATGAACGTGGCACTTATATCTTTAATTCGAAAGATCTGTGCATGATTGAGCACATACCGGATCTGTTAGATGCCGGGATCGACAGCCTCAAGATTGAAGGGCGTATGAAAAATGCACTGTATGTCGCTACGGTTGCACGCACTTACAGAAAGGCTATTGATGATTATCTGAAAGATCCTGCGATTTATGAGCAGAATATGCCATGGTATCGCGAGCAGATTTCACACTGCACGTATCGCCAGTTCACCACGGGATTTTTCTACGGCCGGCCGGGACGGGAATCACAGATTTATGATAATAACACATATATCCAGTCTTATACGTACCTTGGGATTGTCGGAGAAAAAGATGAGCGCGGATATTATTCCATCGAGCAGAGAAATAAATTCTCACTCGGAGAAGAGATTGAGATCATGAAGCCGGATGGAAGTAATGTACGGGCGACGGTTCAGAAAATCTTTGACGATGATGGGCAGCCTGTAGAATCGGCACCGCATCCAAAACAAAAATTATGGATAGATTTGGAAACTGAAATGGATTCTTTTGATATTTTGAGAAGAAAAAACAAGTCTTAATCTGTCAAAAAATAAAAGGGACAGTTGGAAAAGCACAAATTCTATGATTCGGTCATAGAATAGATAGAAATCCTCTTCGAGGTGCAGCTTGAAAACATTCCAGAAGCCCCTTTCAGCGCAGGAAGAAAAAATATATCTTAAAAAGTATCAAAATGGGGACCCGGACGCAAAGGATGTTCTGATTGAACATAATATGCGTCTGGTTGCTCATGTCGTCAAAAAGTATCAGGGAGGGGCGGTGGATCAGGAGGATCTAATCTCTATTGGCACCATTGGCCTGATTAAAGCGGTGGACACGTTCGATTATAATAAAAGCAGAAAACTGGCCAGTTATGCGGTTCGATGTATAGACAATGAGATCCTGATGTTTCTCCGCTCCCGTAAAAAATTAAATAAAGAAGTATCTCTTTATGAATCCATAGGAACAGATAAAGAAGGAAATGAAATACATCTTATGGATGTGATTGAGGGGGATGCCAAAGATACCGAAGAACAGTTTCTGCAAAAAGAAGATGTGAGAAAACTATATGAACTAATTGAGCAGATACTGACCAAACAGGAATATAAGGTCATCTGTATGCGTTATGGACTATATGGTACAGAAGGCCTTACACAGCGTGCAATTGCGGCCCAGATGGGCATCAGCAGATCGTACGTGTCAAGAATAGAAAAAAATGCAGTCATAAAATTAAGAAATCACTTTGTATGATACAAGGGCCCCAAAGTTATGCGTTTCATGCTGGCATGAAAAAGCATAACCTTGGGGCCCGAACAAACATGAGAATGCAGCCCGATCAGGGCGGAATTCGAATGTTTGCAGGATTGCGGGAGCACGTGTGCGGAGCAATCCGTAGTATCATGAAGGTGCGAAAGATCACAGGGAAATTAGTGCTCTTTTTCATGCCAGCATGAAAAAGGCATAATCTTTGTCTTTCAGGATTGCCCGATTAAACATAAGGTTGACACTTTCTATATCAGAGTTATAATTTAATTAATAGAACAAATCAGAAAATCCGAATCTCGGATTTGAAGCGGCCTCTTCGAGGCACAGGTAAGTTTACATTCTTTTGATTTCCCGTGTTTATAAGTTTTACTGGAGGTATTATGTTTTGTAGTGTATTGTCGGCTGCAATCTATGGGGTTGACGCCGTAAAAGTACAGGTGGAGGCAGACGTGAGCGACGGAATGCCACAGTTTGTGATGGTTGGATCTGCATCTTCCAGGGTAAAAGAGGGACAGGACCGGGTAAAAACAGCCCTTCGAAATACAGGTGTTGTCTTTCCTCCCAAAAGGGTAACGGTCAATCTTGTCCCCGCTGACATCAGGAAAGACGGATCCAGATTTGATCTGCCGGTAGCTGTGGCCTTTTTAAAGGCCGTTGGGAAGATTCCACCGAACTCTCTTTCTGATGCCATGGTTATCGGTGAGGTGCGCCTAAACGGAGGGATACAAGGCGTTACCGGGGTTTTGTCGACGGTGATTCTGGCCAGAGAGGAAGGTCTGGGAAGATGCGTGATACCTCATGACAATATAAGAGAAGGAAAAGCAGTCGACGGAATTTCGGTGATTGGAGTCTCTTCTCTGCAGCAGTTGATTGCATATTGTTGTGATGAGACGCAGGCAGTGGCGGAAAGTACTTCCCCTTCTATCAGTGATAAGAAAGACAGCGAAGTGGACTTTCAGGATATTCTTGGCCAGGAGTACGTAAAAAGAGCGGCGCTGATTGCCGTCTGCGGCTTTCATAATCTGCTGCTTCGGGGCGGACCGGGAAGCGGCAAAACAATGCTGGCAAAGCGTCTGCCGACAATTATGCCACAACTGACAAAAGAAGAGAGCCTTGAACTGTCCAAGATATACAGTGTAGCGGGATTATTGTCAAGAGATGAACCGGTCATGAAGAGGAGACCCTTCAGACAGCCACATCATACGATTTCCCCGCAGGCACTCGCCGGAGGCGGACGTATACCGGTTCCGGGTGAAATCACGCTGGCTCATCACGGAGTCCTTTTTCTGGATGAAATCACCGAGATACCGAAGAGGACAATTGAGATCTTAAGGCAGCCTCTTGAGGATCATCAGATTGTGATCTCAAGAACGGGGGGAAGATTTGTGTTTCCCGCTGATTTTATGCTGGTTGCGGCCATGAATTCCTGCCCCTGCGGATATTATCCTGACATGAATCGGTGCACTTGCAGTATGTCTGAGATTATCAGATATAGAAATAAAATCAGCCTTCCGCTGCTGGACCGAATGGATCTGTGTGTGGAGGTGCCTGCGCTTCGGTATGAAGATCTAACAGGAGATGGCATGCAGGGACAGTCATCGGAGGACCTGAGGGAGATTGTGTGCTGCACGCAGCAGATACAGCGCGAGAGATATCGGGAAATCAAGCCGGAGCAGGACGGTGTCATACGCTATAACAGTGGGCTGTCTTCCGCGGATATTGAAAGATTCTGTCCGGTGAGCCGGGATGGAAGAAAATTGTTAAAACAGGCATTTGAAGCCTACGGAATAACGGCGAGAGGTTATCACCGCATTATAAAAGTGGCAAGGACGATAGCAGATATGGAAGAAAGTAATATGATCAAAACAGAACACATCAGTGAGGCAATCTGTTACAGAAGCCTTGATAAAAGAGATCTCTGGGAGGAAAATGAAGGGTATGACAGAAGAACATTATGAATATATAAAGATAGAAGAAAGTAAGTATCCCGAACGCCTGAAGATGATCCCGCACAGTCCCAGGGGGCTGTATATAAAGGGGGAGATTCCCCGCGATGACCACCCGTCCGTCGCAATTGCAGGTGCAAGGGCATGCTCATCTTATGGAAAACATCAGGCTTTTGAATATGCGAAAATCCTTGCTGAACATGGAATTCAGATTATCAGTGGACTGGCTTATGGGATAGATGCCAGCGCACATGAAGGAGCACTGGCGGGTGGTGGAGAAACATTCGCAGTATTAGGATGCGGTGTGGATATCTGCTATCCGAAAGAAAATTATCCGTTATATAGAGACATGCTTGCAAACGGAGGCGGAGTTCTCTCGGAGTTTTCCCCGGGGTCTGCACCGCAGTCATGGCATTTTCCGATTCGAAACCGGTTGATCAGCGGCCTTGCCGATGCGTTACTTATTGTGGAAGCCCGGGAGAAAAGCGGTTCCCTGATCACGGCAGATTACGCTCTTGATCAGGGTAAGACAGTTTTTGCGCTTCCGGGGAGGGTGTCCGACGCGCTGAGCAGAGGATGTAACTACCTTCTTTACCAGGGTGCCGGGATCGCGTATGAGCCGGCCTGTATTTTGCAGGAATTAGGAATTTGTGAAGAAAAAAGCGAAAAGAAAGAAAAAAAGTTTACAGAAGAGGAACAAGGCGTTTACGACTTCCTTGAAATTCAACCCAAAAGTCTGGGTGAACTCGTGGAAGAGACAGGCCTTATAATGCCGGTTTTATCGGGAATTCTGCTGTCTTTACAGTCAAAGGGATCAGCGGAGGAATCGTATAGAAATTATTGGAGAAAATATGGAGAATTTTAGCCTCCTGTATTAAAAGATTTTGAAAATTAGGGCTATTAACCGGGAAAAAGAACTTGCAAGAAAAAATAATTTGGTGTATAGTGGTTAAACTGTAACAACATAGAAATAGGAGGCATCATTAGATGGCAAAGTACCTTGTTATCGTGGAATCACCGGCGAAAGTAAAAACGGTGAAAAAATTCCTTGGGGCCAATTATGAAGTAGCAGCATCAAACGGGCATGTTCGTGATCTTCCCAAGAGTCAGCTGGGCATAGATGTGGAGCATGACTTTGAACCAAAATATATCACAATTCGAGGAAAAGGCGAGCTTCTTGCCGGACTTAGAAAATCTGCCAAAAAGGCGGACAAAGTGTATCTTGCAACCGACCCTGATCGCGAGGGAGAGGCAATTTCATGGCATTTGTCAAAAGCTTTGAAACTGGATGACAGTAAGATGCACCGTATAACGTTCAATGAAATTACGAAGACTGCTGTAAAGGCTTCGATAAAAAATGCCAGAGATATTGATATGAATCTGGTGGATGAGCAGCAGGCACGCAGATGTCTGGACCGCATGGTCGGATATGAGATCAGTCCGCTGCTTTGGAAAAAAATAAAGCGTGGTTTAAGTGCGGGGCGTGTTCAGTCTGTTGCGCTGCGCATCATAGGGGACCGGGAAGAGGAGATCAACGAATTTATTCCTCAGGAATATTGGTCGCTGGATGGAATATTTAATATTCCGAATGAAAAAAAAGAACTGACCGCTCATTTTTACGGTAAAGATAAAAAGAAAATCAATATTGAGTCAAAGGAAGAACTAGACAGGATTTTAAAAGAACTGTCTGATGCAGAGTTTCAGGTTTCGGAGGTGAAAAAGGGAGAACGAATAAAAAAGGCCCCACTCCCTTTTACGACCAGTACCCTGCAGCAGGAAGCAGCTAAGGTGTTGAATTTTTCGACATCCAAGACTATGCGCATTGCCCAGCAGTTATATGAAGGCGTGGATACAAAGGGCGGACTCATCACATACCTTCGTACGGACTCCACACGTATTTCGGCGGAGGCGAGTCAGGCGGCCGGAAAGTATATCAATGAACAGTATGGCAGTGAGTATACGGCTGATGTGGCGTCTACGGAGAATAAGAATAAAAAGGCCCAGGATGCCCATGAGGCAATCCGTCCAACGGATATAACGAGACTGCCGGCGATGGTAAAAGGCTCTTTATCAAGAGATCAATTCCGCCTGTATCAGCTGATCTGGAAAAGGTTCACCGCCAGCCGGATGCATCCGGCCGTATATACGACCCATTCGATTAAAATCAAAGGTGGAAAATATTTGTTTACCGCTTCTGCTTCGAAGCTGAAATTTGATGGATTTATGTCTGTATATACACAGGATGATGACCAAAAGAAGAGTGACAATCATCAATTGTCAGGAGTAGAGCGGGGAACAGTACTGAACCTAAAGGAGTTTGCACCGGACCAGCACTTTACTCAGCCGCCGGCTCATTATACAGAGGCTTCTCTCGTTAAAACTCTGGAGGAGCTTGGAATTGGACGTCCCAGTACGTACGCTCCTACGATTACTACAATACTGTCAAGACGGTATGTGACGAAGGAGAAGAAGAATCTCTATATAACAGAGCTGGGCGATGTGGTGAACACGATGATGAAAAAGGCATTTCCGTCAATTGTAGATGTCAATTTCACCGTGAATATGGAGGCGCTTCTCGATAAGGTCGGGGATGGAAGTGTCGAGTGGAAGACGGTTGTCAGAAATTTCTGGCCGGATCTCAAGGAATCCGTAGACCGTGCGGAGGAGGACCTGGAACGTGTTGTGATTGCCGATGAGGTGACGGATGTCATCTGTGATAAATGCGGGCGCAATATGGTTATCAAATATGGACCGCATGGCAAATTCCTTGCCTGCCCCGGATTCCCGGAATGCAGAAATACGAAACCGTATCTGGAGAAGATTGGTGTGAAGTGTCCGAAATGCGGTGGTGAGGTTATATTGAAAAAGACGAAGAAAGGCAGAAGATATTTTGGATGTGAACATAACCCGGATTGTGATTTCATGACTTGGCAGAAGCCGTCGAATGTGAAGTGTCCGAAATGCGGCGGGTATATGCTGGAGAAAGGGAAGAAACTGGTGTGTGCCAATGAGCAGTGTGGGTATGTGATGCCTAAACCGAAAGAAGAGGATGATGCCTAAAGAGGCTGGAGAGTGAAGAAACCTGGACGAGGATGCGAGAGGGCGCTTCGCTGCTCTCTTTGAGGTTGATGTGAAGGGTGAAGAAACCTGGACGAGGGTGAGAGAGGGCGCTTCGCTGCTCTCTTTGAAGGTGTGAAGGATGAAAAAATCTGGACGAGGATGTGAGAGGGCGCTTCGCTGCTCTCTTGCAGGCTGAGTTATAGTTTGCGTGTGCAATGATGCGGACCAGTTCAGCCAGTCAGCTCGATTCCGCTTCGCTTCATCTCGCTTATGGCTGAACTGGTTGTAAAGTTTTCAGACAATATCTTGCGCGATTTTGCATTTTGTGATAAACTGTGTTAGAGAATGGGTACAGTCTATATTTAATTTAATTAGACATATGATAACTGTAGGCTTTTCAAATTGTAGCACAAAAATAAATTGAAAGGAGCATGAGCTATGAGTGTACAATTATTGGATAAGACTAGAAAGATTAATAAATTGCTTCACAATAATAATTCTACAAAGGTTGTCTTTAGCGACATTTGTAAGGTTTTGAGTGAAACACTGGATTCTAATATTCTGGTTATTAGTAAAAAAGGAAAAGTTCTGGGTGTTGGTATCAGTGACGATGTCAGGGAGATTACGGAGTTGATTGATGATAAGATTGGTAATCATATCGACTCGCTTTTGAATGACAGATTTTTGAGCGTTTTGTCTACGAAGGAGAACGTGAATCTGGAGACTCTCGGCTTTGAGGGGGATGCGTTTCAGCAGTATAGCGCGATTATTGAACCGATTGATATTGCCGGAGAACGTCTTGGAACCGTTTTTATGTATCGCTGTAATACGAATTATGATATTGATGACATTATTGTAAGCGAGTATGGAACTACAGTGGTAGGTCTGGAAATGATGCGTTCTGTCAATGAAGAGAATGTGGAGGAGAACCGCAAGGTGCAGGTAGTTAAGTCTGCGTTCAGCACATTGTCGTTTTCTGAACTTGAGGCAATTATCCATATCTTTGATGAACTCGAAGGGGACGAGGGCATCTTAGTTGCCAGTAAGATTGCCGACAGGGTTGGCATTACGAGGTCTGTGATTGTGAATGCACTTCGAAAGTTTGAAAGTGCCGGCGTAATCGAATCGAGATCCAGTGGTATGAAGGGAACTTATATAAAAGTACTGAATGATTACATTTTTGACGAGTTAGATGAAATCAAGACCAAAAAAACTTTTAAAGGTCACGAAAGAAAAACTAAGAAATAAACAGGCGGGCAGATTCCGACAGGGACCTGCCTTTGTAATTGGGCACTTTGGATCCTCTGGCAGCAATAAAAGTTAAATATTAAGAAAACAGTAGATATCGGGAGGTTTAGAAAGTTTAAATAAGATAATACTATAGATAACGGTGATTGATGTAGTTGCGATTTCTGATCGGAATCACTAATATAAGGATTATCGAGTAGCACTCAATGACAACGAGTGCTAATAAAGAAAAAATCTAAGGAGGTAACATAGAATGAAGTTAGTACCATTAGGTGACAGAGTTGTATTACAGCAGTTAAAAGCGGAGGAAACTACAAAATCGGGTATCGTTCTTCCGGGAAAGGCACAGGAGAAACCTCAGCAGGCAGAAGTTGTCGCGGTTGGACCCGGGACTGATGATGTAAAGATGGAAGTTAAGAGTGGAAATAAAGTAATCTATTCTAAATATGCCGGAACAGAAGTAAAACTGGATGATGAGGATTTCATTATTGTAAAGCAGGAAGATATTCTTGCAGTTGTTGAGTAAATGATGATACCGGGGCCAAAAGATCCTGCGTTTCATCTCGCATGAAAAAGCTCGACCTTGGGATCCGAACAAACATGAGAATGTAGGAATTTATAAATAGGAGGCTAATAAACATGGCAAAGGAAATTAAATACGGAGCGGAAGCTAGAGCAGCTCTCGAAACAGGTGTTAATAAATTATCTGATACTGTCAGTGCAACTCTCGGGCCTAAAGGAAGAAATGTGGTTCTGGATAAACAGTATGGATCACCACTCATCACAAATGATGGTGTTACGATTGCAAAAGAAATTGAACTGGAAGACGGTTTTGAAAACATGGGTGCACAGCTGATTAAAGAAGTCGCTTCTAAGACAAATGATGTTGCCGGAGACGGAACAACAACAGCTACAGTTCTTGCACAGGCTATGGTTAACGAAGGTATGAGAAACCTGGCAGCGGGCGCTAACCCGGTTGTCATCAGAAAAGGAATGAAGAAAGCAACTGACAAAGCTGTACAGTTTATTTCCAAGATGAGTCAGGCGGTAGAAGGCAAAGAGCAGATGGCAAGAGTTGCCGCTGTATCTTCCGGTGAGGAAGCAGTTGGCCAGATGGTTGCGGATGCCATGGAAAAAGTATCAAACAATGGTGTTATCACAATCGAAGAATCCAAGACAATGCAGACAGAACTTGATTTAGTAGAAGGAATGCAGTTTGACCGTGGATACATCTCAGCTTACATGTCAACAGACATGGAGAAGATGGAAGCAAGCCTTGATGATCCATATATCTTAATTACAGATAAGAAGATCAGCAACATTCAGGAGATCCTTCCTCTGTTAGAGCAGATCGTTCAGGCAGGATCAAGCCTGTTAATCATTGCGGAAGATGTTGAAGGCGAAGCATTGTCTACATTGATTGTTAACAAACTTCGCGGAACATTTAAAGTTGTCGCTGTAAAGGCACCCGGATATGGAGACAGAAGAAAAGAAATGCTTCAGGATATCGCAATTCTGACCGGTGGTACAGTTATTTCTGAGGATCTGGGATATGAACTGAAGGATACGACGATGGAGCAGCTTGGACGTTCAAAATCTGTCAAAGTTGAAAAAGAAAATACGACAATCGTAGACGGACTCGGAGAGAAAGCTGATATTGATGCCAGAGTCGGACAGATCCGTGCTCAGATCGAGGAGACGACATCTGATTTTGATAGAGAAAAATTACAGGAAAGACTTGCCAAGATGGCTGGCGGTGTTGCCGTTATCCGTGTCGGAGCTGCAACAGAGACTGAGATGAAGGAAGCAAAACTTCGTATGGAAGATGCTTTGAACTCAACAAGAGCTGCTGTTGAAGAGGGAATTATCGCAGGAGGCGGATCTGCTTACATTCACGCTTCCAAGGAGCTCGAAAAATATACGGAAACTCTGGCAGGCGATGAGAAAACCGGTGCAAAGATTATCCTGAAAGCACTGGAGGCACCTCTGAATCACATTGTTGAAAATGCAGGACTCGAGGGAGCTGTCATTATTAATAAGGTAAAAGAATCTGAAGTAGGTGTAGGATTCGATGCTTATAACGAACAGTATGTTGATATGGTTAAGGCCGGCATCCTGGATCCATTCAAGGTATCCAGAAGTGCTCTTCAGAATGCAACAAGTGTTGCCTCTTCCTTACTTACAACAGAATCTGTAGTTTCTACAATTCAGGAAGATACTCCTGCTGCTGCAGCACCTGCCGGCGGTCAAGGAATGGGAATGATGTAATTCCAGAAATGCAAAATATGTATGTAAGTTAAAAAAATAGGAGCTATGCGCGTAGACGCTGGCTCCTTTTTATGCTATGATGATAGCAAAATAGTTTATGATATACGGATTGTTACGCACTTTGTGCTCTTAAAATCCGGAAAACAGATGCTGTGGCTATCATAAAAATGGAGCGTACGAATGAGCAGACGAAAAGAAGGACAAAAAGAAGAGAAGAGTCAGGTCAAATATCATCGCTATGAGTCGGATATGACCAGAAAAGAAAAAAGAGAGATTGAAAAAGAAAAGCTTTCGACCATGAGTATCGGCGGAAAGCTGGGATACATCTGGACTTATTATAAAGGTGCTATGGCTGCAGTCCTCGGTGTTATTCTGCTGATTGTGTTTATCTGTCAGATGATCGAGAATTCCAAATATCATACGATTTTAAATGTCAGCGTTGTGGACGCTCAGACTATGGACGATCAGGATAAAATACAGGATAAATTACAAAAAGAGTTTGGCACAGAGAATAAATATGATCAGGTTACCTTTGACACTTCTTATATGATTGGAGATGTCGAAAAGGCGGATTATAATACAGTGATGAAATTTACCACAGTGATAGCCGCGAAGGATATGGATATTTTGATTACAACACAGAATGTCTACAATCATTATAAAGAAGAGGAAATGTTTATGGATCTTTCTACTATATTTACACCGGAGGAATGTGAAAGATACGGGATATCAAAGGGAACGGATATGCTGGATATAACGAATACCCCCTGGCTTGAAAAACATAAATGGGTTCAATATGAACCTGTGTATCTGACTGTCATCAGTAATACACAGAATCAGGATAAAGTGAAAGAGTTTATTACTACGGTTGAGGAGGAAAAATAATGAGTGACTTGTATACTGAGGTTTTGGTTGGGAAAAAATTTACAGGAAAGGATATGGCAGTTAAGGTAATTCTGATATTTTTGACTGTGCTTGCAGCAGTAGCAGGTCTCCTGATTCATCCGATCATTCTGATCGCAGCTCTGGCACTTGGTATTGCCGATTATTTTCTGATTCCAAAGTTGAATGTGGAATATGAGTATCTGTATGTGAACGGTGAACTGGATATCGATAAAATCTTTTCAAAACAGAAAAGGAAAAAAGCCGGAAGTTATAACTTAAGCAAAATGGAAATTCTGGCGCCGGTTAACTCCCACCAGCTGGATTCTTATCGGAATAACACAAATATTAAGACCGTTGATTATTCCTCCGGTGAAGCTAATCACAAAACTTATGCGATCATTATTCCGGGTGAGAAAGGATTAGAGCGCCTTCTCATTGAGCCGAATGAAACATTGATCAAAGACATCAAGAACCGAATGCCAAGAAAAGTATTTACCGATTGATATGTATGAGAACGCAGAAAATTAAGATGGATGATAATAAAGAACGGAGGAATAGAAGATAGAGATGGGAACGATTATTGGTGAGGGGATTACTTTTGATGATGTGCTGCTGGTGCCTCAGTACTCGGAAGTGACCCCGAATATGGTTGATCTGTCAACACATCTGACTAAAAACATCAAGTTAAACATTCCTATGATGAGCGCCGGAATGGATACAGTGACAGAACACCGCATGGCAATTGCCATGGCAAGACAAGGCGGTATTGGTATTATCCATAAGAATATGTCTGTTGAACAGCAGGCGGATGAGGTGGATAAGGTTAAGCGTTCTGAGAATGGAGTCATCACGGATCCCTTTTACTTATCCCAGGACCACACGCTGCAGGATGCAAGTGACCTGATGTCTAAGTATAGGATCTCGGGAGTACCAATCACTGAAAATGGCAGGCTTGTTGGAATAATTACGAATCGTGATCTGAAGTTTGAAGAAGATTTCTCGAAGCCGATTAAAGAGAGCATGACATCAGAAGGACTGATCACAGCGAGAGAGGGAGTTACCCTGGATGAGGCAAAAAAAATCCTCGGGAAATCCAGAAAAGAGAAACTTCCAATCGTAGATGAGAACTTTAATCTGAAAGGTCTGATTACAATAAAGGATATTGAAAAGCAGATTCAGTATCCGGCATCGGCGAAGGATTCACAGGGGCGTCTGCGCTGTGGAGCTGCAGTGGGAATTACAAGCAATGTCATGGAGCGTGTCGCAGCTTTAGTAAAGGCACATGTCGATGCGGTTGTCATTGATTCGGCTCACGGACACTCTGCTAATATATTTCGCACGCTGAGACAAATCAAGTCCGCTTATCCGGATCTGCAGGTGATCGCCGGAAATGTGGCAACTGCCGGGGCGACAAGAGATCTGATCGCCGCGGGAGCAGATGCGGTCAAAGTGGGAATCGGACCGGGATCCATCTGTACAACCCGTATTGTGGCAGGTATCGGTGTTCCACAGATAACAGCGGTTATGAACTGTTATGAGGAAGCAAAAAAAACCGGAATACCGATTATAGCCGACGGAGGAATTAAATATTCCGGAGATTTGACGAAAGCTCTTGCGGCAGGAGCCGATGTATGCATGATGGGGAGTATTTTTGCCGGATGTGATGAGAGTCCAGGAACCTTTGAATTGTTCCAGGGGAGAAAATATAAGGTTTACCGCGGCATGGGATCGATTTCTGCTATGGAAAACGGAAGTAAGGATCGGTACTTCCAATCGGAAGCTAAGAAGCTGGTGCCGGAAGGTGTGGAAGGCCGTGTAGCATACAAAGGGCTGCTGCAAGATACCGTATTCCAGCTGCTGGGAGGAATCCGTTCCGGAATGGGATATTGTGGAGCTAAAGATATTGAGACACTGAAAGAAACAGGAAAATTTGTCAAAATTACCGCTGCCTCTCTGAAAGAATCTCATCCTCATGATATTCATATTACTAAAGAGGCTCCAAATTATAGCTTAGATGAGTAGGAGATGATCATGCAAAATTTCAGCCGGTTCTTTTAGGGAATAGGCATGAGATTTTGCATGTTTTTTGCAGAGGAGTAATAGTTATGATACATAAGAAAAAGTCTCGCAGGCGTCTGTCAAAAGCCTACAAAAGGCGCCGGCGTATTGTCTATCGGAACAGGGCAATACTTGTATTATGCGTAACACTTCTGATAGGAACCTGTGTATGGGGAATCAGAAGAAAAATGTCCGGCAGAGAAAACCAGTCTGTTCTTGCAGAGACATCTATAGACTGGAAGGGGGCACCTGCAATTAATTTACAGCTTTTAACTCCAAATCAATATTCCCGCCCGCAGAAGAAGCTTCGCAGAGTAAAAGGCATTGTCATCCACTATACTGCCAACCCCGGGTCAACAGCCCAGGCAAATCACAACTATTTCGAGGGATTAAAATACGGATCCGAGACTTACGCCAGCAGTCATTTCATTGTAGGGCTGGACGGAGAGGTAATACAGAATATTCCCACCACTGAGCAGGCGTATGCATCGAATACACGAAATGATGATACAATAGCTATAGAGACCTGCCATCAGGATGAATCAGGAGCATATAATAAGAAGACGTATGCCAGTATGGTTCAGTTGACTGGATGGCTGTGCGTGAGGTATAATCTAAATGCAGACGATGTAATCCGTCATTATGATATAACCGGGAAGATATGTCCAAAGTACTTTGTCGACCATGAAGACGCATGGAAAGAGTTCAAAGCGGATGTTCAAGATAAGATCGAAGAAGTCAAGAATGAACAGCAGGGAGGATAAGACGATCAATGTGCTGTGAATTAAGAAAAAGGTTTCTCCAAGTTTAGATATATTTATATTAAGATGCCCCTTGAAAATGAGGACATGTATGTTACAATAATGTTACGGATTAATTAAAAGGTGATAGTATGAATTTATATGAGACTATTTTTGTAAGAAAATCAGTACGGAATTTCAGTATGGAGAGTTTGAATGCTCAGACGCTGAACAAAATCCAAACACATTATGATGAGTTGACCGGCCTTTTCGGAAACCTTAAGACAGATATTGCTATTCTCGATAACCGGAAGGGACAGCATAAGGCATTGAGAATTTTTGGTGTCAAGGCCCCTTATTATTTGGCCTTTTATTCAGAAGAGGCGCCCAGACACCTTATGAACATGGGATATATGATGGAACAGATGGTTCTCTATCTGTGCAGTATCGGAATCGGAACCTGCTATATAGGGACAAACAAAGTAAAAAAATCAGAGCTGTCTCTAAACGGGCTGGGCCTGATCGGTGTTGTGGCGTTTGGAAAAAGCAAAGGATCCCATGTGAGAAAACAGTCAGAGGCAAAGAGACTGAGTCTCGATGAATTATGTGTGTTTAAAGAAGTACCAAGGCAGTGGATGAAGCAGATGTTAGAGGCGGCACGACTTGCACCGTCCAGCATGAACAGACAGCCCTGGCGTTTTGTTGTGTATGACAGCAGGATACACATCTTTTCAAAAAAGGACAGCGTAGAACGCCTGAAAAAATGGGATGAAGTTAACTTTGGCATTATGTTTGCCAATATGATGGTGGTTGCCGAGGAGTTATGGCTTGATGTTGACTTAATTAAATTAGAGGATATTTCTCAAAAGAACTTTTCGAATAGTCAGTATGTGCTGAGTGCCATTTTGAAGCCATAATCGAAAAATGTATTGACAAAGTCGACAATTTATAGTATATTTATATCTGCGAGTTACTTTTACTCGAAGATATGCGCGAGTGGCTCAGTGGTAGAGTATAACCTTGCCAAGGTTGGGGTC
>DHNM01000038.1:0-16948 GCA_002409525.1 Eubacterium sp. UBA5416
CCTGTCGGTCCGGTAGGTCCGGTAGGCCCGCCGGAAGGCCCGGCCGGTCCCGTAGCCCCGGTCGCTCCGTCAGCCCCGGTTTCGCCTCTTAATCCTCTTGGACCTATAGGACCCATAGGTCCTTCCGGTCCTTCCGGTCCTCTCGGACCTACAGGCCCTCTTGGTCCGGCAGGACCTGTAGGCCCGGTGGGACCTATATTGACAGGGCAAGACGGCCCGGATGGCCTGCAGCTGCATCTGTTATATGCATTATATCGGTTTTCGTAATCATTATTATTGTAATTTCTTCGCATGAATAAACCTCCTTTTTGAATCCGCAGAGTATTTTCTCTGCTAATATAGTATATGCTGTCAAAAAAGATCTGTTCATGTGAAAAACGGTCGAAAAAAGGGCAGCGCATCAGCTAATGATAAGCGATACAGTGCCCTTGCGGAACTATTGTCTGAAATCCATTTGCTTCAGCCAGCCTGGATTTTACGATTGTCAAGGTTTTTACCCGCAGTCGAGAGCATCAGCTTGATTCGATTTAGCTGATTTACCTCGGAAGCTCCGGGATCATAATCGATTGCCACGATATTGGACTTGGGGTATTTCTTTCGGATGGATTTAATAACACCCTTGCCGACAATGTGGTTTGGCAGGCAGCCAAACGGCTGTATACAAACGATGTTCGGTACATCGTTATGAATAAGTTCCAGCATTTCTCCAGTCAGAAACCATCCTTCACCGGTCTGGTTACCGACCGAAACGATAGGTGATGCCATCTTTGCCAGATCCTCAATCTTTGCCGGAGGTGTGAAATGTTTACTCTTTTTAAATTCTTCTGTGCTGGCGCTGCGGAGCCAGTTGACAAATTTGATCCCAAGATTAGCAATTTGTGCTTTACTCTTCTTGAATCCATAATGCTCAACTTTGAAATTTGAATTATAGAAGCAGTAGCACATGAAATCAATCAGATCCGGGCACACCGCCTCAGCACCTTCCTTTTCGAGTAGTTCAGCCAAATGGTTATTGGCAGCCGGAAGAAACTTAACCAGAATCTCTCCTACGATACCAACCTTCGGTTTTACTTCATCTGTGATCGGCAGGTTGTCAAAATCGCGGATGATCGTACGGCAGATCTGTTTATATTTGGTATGACTGATATGCTTTCCACTCAGAAACCTGATACAGTAGCGTTCCCACTTCCTGTGAAGCCTGTCGGCAGATCCCTTTTCAACCTCATAAGGACGCATACGGTAAAGGCATTTCATCAGAATATCTCCGAATGCAGCTGCATAGGAAACTCGAAGTCCAAGGCCGGCTGTGAGCTTGAATCCGGGATTACTCTCAAGGCCACTCAGGTTTAAAGAGATTACCGGGATCTGTGTCATGCCGGTTTTTTCGAGTGCACGGCGTATAAATGCAATATAATTGGATGCACGGCATCCGCCCCCGGTCTGCGACATGATAATCGCGACTTTATCCAAGTCGTATTTTCCAGACTGCAGGGCCTCCATAATCTGCCCTACGACCATCAGGGAAGGATAGCAGGCATCGTTATTGACATATTTAAGTCCGATGTTGACGGCCTCTTTATTGTCATTTGGCAGAACTACCAGGTTGTAACCACTTGCCCGAAATGCTGCTTCCATGATTGAAAAATGGATAGGCGACATCTGGGGACAGAGAATGGTGTAATCCTTGCGCATTTCTTTTGTAAACGACACCTTCTCAATCGAAGACGGCTGAATATTACGCCTGGTCTTGGCATTGTCTCTGGCGCGAATGGCGGCGAGAAGAGAACGGACACGAATCCGGGCGGCTCCAAGGTTATTTACTTCATCAATTTTAAGGCACGTGTATATTTTATCGCTGTTTGTGAGAATCTCATATACCTGGTCTGTGGTGACAGCGTCCAGTCCACAGCCAAAAGAATTTAACTGAATCATATCGAGATCATCTCTCGTTTTAAGGTAATTGGCAGCCGCATACAGTCTCGTGTGGTACATCCACTGATCATTCACACGGAGCGGACGTTCCAGGGGAGCCAGATGAGAGACAGAATCTTCTGTCAAAACTGCAATACCATAGGAATTGATCATATCCGGGATACCGTGGTGAATCTCGGGATCGACATGATAGGGGCGTCCGGCGAGAACAATACCCCTTTTGTGATTCTTTTCCAGCCAGCCCAGAGTTTCCTCGCCTTTTTTCTCAATATCTTTTCTCATATGTGCCAGTTCTGCCCAGCCTTTATGGACAGCTTCACGTACTTCCTTTTCCGGAATCTGTGAAAATTCCTTTACAAGTCCGTCGGCCAGAACCTTTTCGTTTGTAAATGCCAGGAACGGATTTCGAAACTTAATGGAAGGATCTTTCAGTTCATCCACGTTGTTTTTTATGTTTTCCGCATATGAGGTGACGATTGGACAGTTATAATGGTTGACTGCATCCGGAAATTCGTTGCGCTCATAAGGAATACAAGGGTAGAAGATGTATTTCACACCGTGCTTAATCAGCCAGGTTACATGGCCATGAGCCAGCTTTGCCGGATAACATTCTGATTCACTCGGGATAGACTCTATACCCTGTTCGTAAATCTTATGCGAAGAGGACGGAGAGAGAACTACCTGATATTTTAAAGCTGTAAAAAATGTATACCAGAATGGATAATCCTCAAACATGTTCAGTACGCGGGGAATTCCAACCTGACCTCTTGATGCTTCTTTTTCACTTAAAGGTTTATACCTAAAGAGTCTCTTGTACTTGTAATCGAAGAGGTTGGGAACATTACTTTTCTTGCGTTCCTTTCCCAGACCGCGTTCACAGCGGTTTCCGCTGATGTAGTGCCGGCCTCCGGAGAAATTGTTGACTGTCAGACGGCAGT
Source organism: Eubacterium sp. UBA5416 (assembly GCA_002409525.1). Classification (GTDB taxonomy): domain Bacteria; phylum Bacillota; class Clostridia; order Lachnospirales; family Lachnospiraceae; genus Novisyntrophococcus. Next base: position 2,871 of record DHNM01000038.1, read on the forward strand.
TATTCGTACATCCGCCGCAGTTTACCATTTTGGTGGAGTACTTCAAGGTATTGATTTCTTCGATGGGAAGCATCGTTGTTGCTTTATCATCACTGTAACGCTCCCGTGCAATAAGTGCGGCGCCAAAAGCCCCCATAATTCCGGCAATATCAGGGCGAATGGCCTGGCAGTCGGCAATTCTCTCGAAGCTTTTGAGGACGGCATCATTATAGAAGGTTCCACCCTGAACGACGATATGTTTTCCAAGTTCAGAGGCATCAGACACTTTGATTACCTTATAAAGGGCATTCTTGATCACTGAATATGCGAGCCCTGCGGATATATCTGCAACCGTGGCCCCCTCTTTTTGCGCCTGTTTCACTTTAGAGTTCATAAATACAGTGCAGCGGGTTCCAAGATCGATGGGGTTCTCGGCGAACAATGCGGCCTTGGCGAAGTCCTGGACGCTGTAGTTCAGGGACTGGGCAAAAGTCTCAATGAATGAACCACATCCGGAGGAACATGCTTCGTTTAACTGTACACTGTCGACGGCATGGTTTTTGATCTTAATACATTTCATATCCTGGCCGCCGATATCGAGAATACAGTCTACAAGCGGATCAAAGAATGCAGCCGCGTAATAGTGAGAGATTGTCTCAACTTCACCGTCATCCAGCAGGAGCGCATTTTTAATCAGAGCTTCTCCATAGCCCGTGGAACAGGAATACACAATATGTGCCTTTTCAGGCAGATGATCATAAATCTCCTGTATGGCTTTTATCGAGGTATCAAGCGGACTTCCATGATTATTGCTGTAAAAACTGTACAGCAGAGCACCGTCCTCGCCGATCAGAGCGGCCTTTGTTGTCGTAGATCCCGCATCGATACCGAGGTAACAGTTTCCCTCATAAGATGACAGATCCCCTGTTACAACCTTGTTTTTACTCTGGCGTTCCAGAAACTTATCATATTCTTCCTGTGAAGAGAACAGTGGCTGCATACGCTCAACCTCAAAATCAATTTTCACTCTCTTATGAAGCTGATCAATTAAATTGTCCAGAGAAATCTGAACTTTTTCATCGGCATTTAAAGCACTTCCGATTGCTGCGAACAGATGCGAATTGTCAGGTGCTATCGTATGTTCATCGTCAAGACTTAAAGTTCTTATGAAACATTTCTTCAGTTCCGGAAGAAAATGCAGCGGACCTCCGAGGAATGCAATATGTCCGCGGATCGGCTTTCCACATGCAAGGCCGGAGATTGTCTGGTTGACAACGGCCTGAAAGACAGAAACCGCGAGATCTTCTTTTGTGGCCCCCTCATTGATCAGAGGCTGGATATCTGTTTTGGCGAATACACCGCAGCGGGCGGCAATAGGATAGATAGAGTGATAGTTTTTGGCATATTCATTCAGTCCTGCCGCGTCTGTCTGCAGCAGCGAAGCCATCTGATCTATAAAGGATCCTGTGCCTCCGGCACAGATTCCGTTCATTCTCTGCTCCACATTGCCATTTTCAAAGTAAATGATTTTGGCATCTTCTCCGCCAAGCTCGATGGCAACGTCAGTTTTGGGTTCATGAGCTTTAAGAGCAGAGGAAACTGCAATCACTTCCTGAACAAACGGGATTTTCAGATGTTTTGAGAGAGTCAGTCCACCGGAACCGGTAATCACGGGGCTTAAGTTCATCTCCCCGAGTTGATCATGTGCTTTTACCAGAAGCTTTTCGAGGGCTCCCTGGATGTCGGCATAATGCCTTTCGTAGTCCGAGAACAGCAGGTTATGCTGTTCATCAAGAATGGCTATCTTAACGGTAGTTGAACCAATGTCAATACCAAGTGTATATGTAATCATAAAAAAGAACTCCTTTTTCACAGTCATAATTTTCACTTAACTGTAGGTTAACTAGTATAGAAATCTGCCCTGACGGGCTGTATTTTGCAGGCATGCACAGCCTGATCTTTTTTGTTTTGTCTATACTATATTATACGACAAAAGTTAAGATTTATCAATTGACAAAAAAATGGTTTTATGACTCAGAACCTACATTTTCTCTTGATAATTTTTAATATGGCGTAATCTAGTAAAGATTTCCTTGTGTATATTGTAAAGGAGAGTGATAAGAAATGAAAATGATACTGGAATTTCTGGGAGGGCTGGCGCTGTTCGAATACGGTATGAATCTGATGACGGAAAGTCTGAAAAGTACTGCCGGAGACCGGATGAGACATATCCTGGCGATTATGACAAAAAATCCTCTCGCGGGTGTACTTGCCGGTACAATTGTCTCAGCGGTACTGCAGAGCAGCGGAGTGGTTACGGTTATGGTGATCGGACTTGTGAGTGCTGAGTTTATGACACTTCCACAGGCCGTCTCAGTTATTATGGGGGCAAATATCGGCACCACAGTGACAGCACAGCTATTCGCATTTCAAATGAATGATTACATATGGGCGGTCGTTTTTATCGGAGTTGTCATATGCTTTATCAGCGAGAAAGAAAATACAAAGCTCGCAGGCCTGATTTTGCTGGGATGCGGGATACTCTTTGTCGGTATCGATACAATGAAAGAGGCGATGGAGCCTCTGGCGGCAAGTGATGTATTCATAAATATGATAAAAAAAGTGTCCAACGTACCGGTTCTCGGAGTATTGGTCGGAACTTTGATGACGATGGTTGTACAGAGCAGCAACGCTACGATTGCCGTCCTGCAAAGTCTTGCTTCCCAGCCCGCAAAGGATGGAGTGAGCAGCATCATAGGACTTTCGGGTGCTATTGCCATTATGATGGGCGATAATATCGGAACCACCTTTATCTCGCTGCTGGCAAGTGTCGGTCAGACAGTGAATGCCAAACGCACAGCCGTCTGTCACAGCTTTCTGAACATCAGCGGCAGTGTATTGTTTCTGATGCTGCTGCCAAAGTTTACAGACTTAATTGTACGAATATCACCCAAAGGACCTGAGGTGCAGGTGATCTCCAGACAGATTGCAAATTCCCATACTGTGTTTAACCTTGCGGGCACCATCCTGTGGCTGCCATTTGTCGGGGTAATGGTAAAGATTGTAAAAATTCTGGTTCCGGGTGAGAACGAATAATTGCCTTGCATTGTACGGATTCATCTTATCAGATAGTGTCGTAAAACCCCTTGCTTTAGCTATGGGGATATAAGACACGTTCATCGAATTTACGCAAGTAATTGAGTATGGACAAAAAGTATTGTATCAAGTAGAAATATACAGTATAATATAAATACAACATATAAACAAACAACAATATCGTCTATTCTTGTAAGTGCCATGTTGTATGGTGTCCGAAATACAGGCGAAAAGTATTAACAAACGGTGTAGATGCCGATTAAAGGAATTGCTCCTTGAGGATGCTGCAAATCTTTGGAAATAGAAATCATACCAGACTATGTACACATACTGATGGAAGTAGACCCACAGTTCGGCATTCACAAAACTGTGAAGTCTTTCAAGGGATATACTTCCCGGAAGTCATTAAGCAATACATTGAAAATCAGAAAACATCACAAAGGCAAAAGGACAAGTTGGGATCATGCAAAAAGGTGTAAAATTCAGAATCTATCCGAATAAGGAACAGCAAAGCTTAATAAATCAAACGCTCGGTTGCTGCAGACTCATCTACAACAAAGGTCTTGCTATGCGAAATGCTGCCTGCCAAAGCGGTGAAAAAATCGGCTATTCACAGACTTCCGAAATGCTGACAGATTTGAAAAAAGATGATGATTTCGCATTTCTAAAAGCAGTAGATTCCATTGCATTACAGCAATCCCTGCGAGACCTTAATAGAGGTTTTGTAAACTTCTTTCAGAAACGTGCAGGGTATCCACAGTTTAAAAGCAGGCATAATCGCCACCAGTCCTATCGGACGGTCAATCAAGGCGATAACATTCGCATTGTGGGAAGATATTTGAAGCTCCCTAAACTGGGATATGTCAAGGTGCATCAGTCTATGGAAACAGGTAAAATCAAGAATGTAACGATTGAGCATACACCTACAGGAAAATACTTTGCGGTTTTGAATGTAGAGTTTGATCCCCTTCCGAGGAAAAATCAGGGTGGTACGATCGGCATTGATGTAGGAATTAAGGCATTCTATTCCGACAGTAACGGAAATGTGGTATCCAACCCCAAATACCTTGAAAAATCCATGCGTAAGCTCATACGTGAACAGCGTAAATTGTCGCGCAGGCAAAAAGGCTCTCATAATCGCAGCAGACAGCGTGTAAAAGCTGCATTAGTCCATGAAAAGATTACCAATCAGAGAAACGATTTTTTACAAAAACAGTCCACTATGCTGATTCGCGAAAACCAAACGATCTGCATAGAAGATTTGAAAGTAGAAAATATGATGCGAAATCATAAGTTAGCACAGCATATAGGCTCTGCATCATGGGCTAAGTTCTTTGATATACTTACCTATAAATCTGGTTGGTATGGGAACGACATTGTAAAAGTGCCTGCTATGTATCCGAGCAGCCAGACATGTTCCATATGTGGGTATAAAAATCCGCTGGTAAAAAATCTTGCAGTCCGTAACTGGGTGTGTCCTGAGTGCAAAACAAAGCATGACAGAGATACCAATGCAAGTATCAATATATTGAATAAAGGACTGCAAGTGCAGTCAGCGTAATATAACTGCACCGTAGGGCATACGGGAACAGTATAATCTAGCCTGTGGACACTGTGTAAGACGTTGCAATACCGTATGGTTTTGCCAATGCAGTAGTGGTTGAAACAGGAATCCCCCTGCTTTAGCTGTGGGGAGTGTCAAATACTTGATGTTGGGTTAAAAGTAAGTTACAGACAAGAGGAATGATATGTACAAAATTTTAAAGGAAGAAGGCAGGGCGAAGCGTGCTGAGCTTTCCACGGTTCACGGCACGATTCAGACCCCTGTATTTATGAATGTTGGAACTTCGGCAGCGATAAAGGGAGCTGTGTCTACCATGGATTTGCAGCAGATAAAGACACAGGTTGAATTATCGAACACTTATCATCTCCATTTACGCCCCGGAGATGAACTGATCAAGGAAATGGGCGGTCTTCAAAAATTTATGGTCTGGGATAAGCCGATTCTTACGGATTCAGGTGGCTTTCAGGTGTTTTCTCTCGCTAAGCTGAGAAAGATCAAAGAAGAAGGTGTCTATTTTAGTTCACATATCGACGGCAGAAGGATATTCATGGGTCCTGAGGAGAGCATGCAGATTCAGTCTAACCTGGCATCCACCATCGCGATGGGATTTGACGAATGTCCGTCTAGTGTGGCCGACAGGAGTTACGTACAGGCTTCCGTGGATCGCACAGCCAGATGGCTGCTTCGCTGCAAGCGGAAGATGGAAGAGCTTAACAGCAAAGAGGACACGATCAATAAACACCAGCTGCTTTTCGGAATTAATCAGGGTGCGATTTATAAGGATATTCGAATCGAACACGCGAAAAAGATCAGTGAGATGAATCTTGACGGATATGCAGTGGGCGGTCTTGCTGTCGGCGAAACCCATGAGCAGATGTATGAGATCCTGGATGAAGTTGTGCCATGTCTCCCCAGAAATAAACCCGTTTATCTGATGGGAGTCGGAACTCCGGCAAACATACTGGAAGGTGTGGAGAGAGGTGTGGATTTCTTTGACTGTGTTTATCCAAGCAGAAACGGGAGACACGGTCATGTCTATACCAATCAGGGACATCTGAATCTGTTCAATGCACAGTATAAGACGGATGCGTCACCAATCGAAGAAGGGTGCCAGTGTCCGGCCTGCCGGCATTACAGCAGAGCTTATATCCATCATCTGTTTAAGGCAAAAGAAATGCTGGCAATGAGACTGTGTGTTCTGCATAACCTGTATTTCTATAATACAATGATGGAAGAGATCCGGGAAGCCCTTGATGAAGGTCGTTTTGCATCTTATAAACAGGCAAAACTGGATGGATTGTTGCAGAATTCCTAAAAGTACTTGTACAATGAGGCGATTTAAGGTATTATAAAATAAGTATTTTGGAATGAGAGTAGGAGGAATAACATGATTTTAGCAAACGCAGGGGCAGGAGGCCAGGCTTCCGGTGCTGCAGGCGGCGGATTTATGATCATCTGGCTGGTTGTACTTGTTGCACTTATGTATTTTATGATGATACGGCCACAGAAAAAAGAACAAAAGAGAGTGCAGGCCATGTTAAACGACATGCACGTAGGCGATGCAGTGGTCACAAGCGGAGGATTCTACGGTATTATCATTGATATCACAGATGAGGATGTAATCGTCGAATTCGGCAATAATAAAAACTGTCGTATTCCGATGAGAAAATCTGCGATCTCGGAAGTGGAAAGACAATCGGAAGCTGTTGAAACAAAAGAGCCGGATACAAAGCCCGCGCAGCCGAAGGAATCGAAAAAAGATAAGAAACAGAAGAAATCGAAATCAAATGAAAAGAAATAATCATGTGATCAAACATAAGACAGGCTCTGCAGAGTCTGTCTTTTCTGTATTGACAACAGAATAGTATGTGGAGTATATTGTTATCATTGTAGCGTGATAAAGTGCAAAAACAAGGAGGATGATTTCATGAGCAGAGTATATAATTTTTCTGCGGGGCCGGCAATGCTGCCCGAAGAGGTATTAAAAGAAGCTGCAGATGAGATGCTTGACTACCGGGGAAGCGGCATGTCCGTGATGGAGATGAGCCATCGCTCAAAGAATTTCGAACGAATTATCAATGAGACAGAGGACACTTTAAGAGAATTGATGGGCATTCCCTCAAACTATAAAGTTCTTTTTATCCAGGGCGGCGCATCTCTTCAGTTTGCGATGATCCCAATGAACCTTATGAAAAATAAAACAGTAGATTATGTTGTGACCGGACAATGGGCCAAAAAAGCCATGAAGGAAGCAGCTATGTATGGCAATGCCGTAAAGATCGCAAGCTCTGAAGATAAAAATTATTCTTACATACCTGACTGTTCAGACCTTCCGGTAAATCCGGATGCAGATTACGTGTATATCTGTGAAAATAACACAATTTACGGAACAAAGTTTAAGACACTTCCAGATACTAAAGGCAGGCCGCTTGTAGCAGATGTCTCTTCCTGTTTCTTATCAGAGCCTATGGATGTCTCACAGTACGGGCTTGTGTTTGGGGGCGTACAGAAGAATATAGGGCCGGCGGGCATGGCAATCGCAATTATCCGTGAGGATTTGATCACGGAGGACGTACTGGAAGGCACTCCAACCATGATGCGTTATAAAACTCATATGGACCACAACTCTATGTATAATACACCAAACTGTTACTGCATCTATATGTGCGGGAAGGTGTTTAAATGGCTGAAGAAAACAGGCGGACTTGAAGCGGTGAAAAAACGAAATGAGGAGAAAGCCGCAATCTTGTATCATTACCTTGACCACAGCAGCCTGTTTCGAGGAACTGTTGAAAGGGAATCCCGTTCGCTGATGAATGTTCCTTTTATTACAGGTAACGCATCTATGGATGCGAAGTTTGTAAAGGAGGCCGCAGATTGTGGGCTAGTGAACCTGAAAGGGCACCGGACAGTGGGTGGAATGCGCGCGAGTATTTATAATGCCATGCCAAAAGCAGGCGTGGAAAAACTCGTTGAATTTATGAAAAAGTTTGAGGAGGAGAATGGCCATGTTTAAGTATAATTGTCAAAATCCTATTTCCGGAGCAGGAATTTCAAAACTTGGTCCCGGATATGAAGAAACCGATTGCATGGAGGATGCCGATGTGGTGCTGGTGAGAAGCACCAAACTGCATAACACATATCTTCCGGATAAACTTACTGCCATTGCGAGAGCAGGTGCGGGGGTGAACAATATTCCCATTGAACTTTGTGCTGAACACGGAATCGCGGTTTTCAATACCCCGGGTGCAAATGCCAACGGTGTCAAAGAGATGGTGCTGGCCGGAATGCTGCTGGCCTCCAGGGACATCATGGGTGGTATCGAATGGGTGAAGAGCCAGAAAGGAAATCCCGATGTGAATGCCCTGGCGGAGAAACAGAAGAAGGCATTTGCCGGATGTGAAATTAATGGCAGAAAGCTCGGGATTATCGGACTTGGGGCGATCGGACAGCTTGTGGCGAATGCGGCGACTCATCTCGGCATGGATGTATATGGATATGATCCGTATCTGTCTGTTGACGCAGCCTGGAATCTTTCTCGATCGATTCATCATACCCAGGATCTGGATGATATTTATCGGGAATGCGATTACATAACCATTCATATCCCACTGACAGAGACTAACAGAAATATGATCGATTCACGTGCGATCGGACTGATGAAAGAGAATGTCGTAATCCTGAATTTTTCACGAGATCTTCTCGTCGACGAGAAAGCTCTGGTACAGGCGCTGCGCTCCTATAAAGTTAAAAAATACGTTACGGATTTTGCCAATTCCACGGTTGTCGGAGAACCCGGTATCCTTGTAACACCACACCTGGGTGCGTCTACAGAGGAGTCCGAGGACAACTGCGCAGTGATGGCTGTCAGAGAAGTGCGTGACTATATGGAAAACGGTAATATTAAAAACTCCGTAAATTATCCGGCGTGTGACATGGGCCGCTGTCTGGCAGAAGGACGGATTGCCATCAACCATAGAAATATTGCCAATATGCTCGGCCAGTTTACGAGTGTGCTGGGCAGGGCCGGAATCAATATCTCAGACCTTACGAACAAGGGGAAAAATGACTATGCATATACTTTGATAGATGTAGAAAGTCCAATCACCTGTGACATTATAAAAAAGCTGGAATCTATAGATGGAGTTCTGCGAGTGAGAATCGTAAAATAAAGAGGAGAAACTTTCAATGGTACAGATTAGACCATTTCGGGCGTTAAGACCCCAAAAAGAGTCTGTGGCCGCAATTGCTGCACTTCCCTATGATGTGTACAGCAAATCTGAGGCGAGAGAATACGTCAAAACTCACCCGCATTCTTTCCTTCGTATTGACAGGCCAGAGACCCAGTTTGACGAAAGCTTTGACATGTATGCACCTGCCGTGTACCAGAGGGCAGATGAGATCTTTGAAAAGATGCAGAAGAAACAGGTCTTGATACAAGATAAGAAAGCATGTTATTATATCTATCAATTGACAAAAGGCTGCCATGTCCAGACAGGACTTTGTGCCTGCTCTTCTGTGGAAGACTACGTAAAAGGGGTCATTAAAAAACATGAGGAGACCAGAAAGGAAAAGGAAGAAGACAGGACAAAGCATATCGATGTCTTGAGTGCTCAGACAGGTCCTGCCCTTATCGTCTATCATTCCAGACCTGCCATCCGGAAAGTCATGGAATCTGAAAAGGAAAAGACCCCGGTTTATGACTTTACCGCAGAAGATGGTGTACAGCACAAAGTGTGGGTCATCGATGATCCGTACTGCATCAGAAAACTGACCGGATTGTTTGAAACAGTCGATCATACTTATATCGCAGACGGACATCACCGGGCGGCGTCAGCCGCCCGGGTTTCGCAGAAAAGAGCAGGTAACAATCCGCATCATACGGGAAATGAAGAGTATAATTATTTTCTGACGGTTTTATTTGCTGATGATGAACTCGAGATTCTGGATTATAACAGAGTTCTGAAAGACACAAACGGCCACAGCAGAGAAGAGATATTAAAACGTATCAGCGAGCGTTTCAGGGTAACTTCATCAGGCAGTGAACCTATTCATCCGAAAGAAAAAGGAGAGATGAGTTTCTTCCTTTCAGATTCTAACGGGATACACGGAACCTGGTACTGTCTGCGGGTGAAAAAACAATATATAAAGCAGGACCCAATTGGTATCCTTGATGTGGAATATCTGCAGAGAGAGATATTAAAACCGGTCTTTGGCATCGGGGATCCAAGAAGTGATGACAGAATTGACTTTGTCGGCGGGGTTCGCGGCTATAGGGAGCTGGAAAGAAGATGCAGGAGTGACTGCGTGTGTGCTTTTGCCCTGTATCCGACATCTATGGAAGAACTTCTGTCGGCAGCTGATGCGAATCTTTGCATGCCTCCGAAATCGACATGGTTTGAACCAAAACTCAGAAGCGGATTGTTTATGCATAAGATTGAAAGTTTTTAAAGATAAGAGGATTGTGAGAAATGACTTTTTGGGAAACAATACAGGACTGGATGAGTAAAACGGGAATGAATGCTCTTGAGTTCCTGGCTAAAATACTGCTTGCCGTGATTGTCTATTTCATTGTGAGCAAGATTATAGGCAAGGTTTGTGACAATTTAAGAAAAAATTTGAATAAATTCCATGTGGAACCATCTGCTACTAGCTTCGTGATCTCTTTAGTGCGCTATTCTATCCTGATATTTACAGTTATCACGATCATTATAAAACTGAATCTTGTAAAGGAATCTTCCATCACGGCACTGCTGGCATCAGCGGGCGTTGCTGTTTCCCTGGCACTGCAGGGGGGGTTGTCAAATCTGGCGGGCGGGGGACTGATTTTATTTTTGAAGCCTTTTAAAGTGAACGATTACATCATTTCTCCCTCAGAGAATGTGGAAGGGACAGTGTATAAAATCGAGATGTATTATACCACAATTGTAACGATAGACAACCAGGTGATAAAGGTTCCGAATTCTAACCTGACGAATCATATCATTACAAATGTGTCCTCCATGGATCGAAGGAAACTTGAGATTAAGATAGGAATCGCATATGAGTCGGATTTTCTGAAGGCAAAAAGAGTACTTTCCGAACTTGTGGATGAAGAGCCCAGATTCTTTAAAAATGACAGGGATTTTTTTGTGGATGAGCTGGGCGGCAGCTCAGTGGTTGTAGGCTTTCGTGCATGGACTAAGAATGCTGAGTATGTCAGGCTTCGCTGGGATATGCTGGAAAAGATAAAGATCAGAATGGATGAGGAAGAGATTCGCGTTGCCGATAATGAATTAGACGTTCATCTGCGGGAATAGAGCTAAAATTCCTCTTGATTTTTAGTGACACAGGTGTTATACTTGTAATGTTATAAAGTTACTGGCTGAAGAGTGGACGCGCGTCCACTCTTCTTTATTGTTTGGGATATATGAATGGTACTGAGATGAAAGATCATACCGTAAAGGTGGTGAGGGAATGAGAAAAAAAGAAGAATATGAGCACAAAGCCGGGAAATTACTGCAGCCTATCATGGATGAGCACGGATTTGAACTTGTAGATATAGAATACGTAAAAGAAGGAGGAACCTGGTACCTGCGGGCCTATATTGATAAAGAAGGCGGAATCACGGTAGACGACTGTGAAGTGGTGAGCAGAGCATTTGGCACAAAACTTGATGAAGAGGACTTTATTGAAGATTCCTATATTATGGAAGTCAGTTCTCCGGGTCTCGGACGTCCGCTGAAGAAAGAGAAAGACTTTAAGAGAAGCATGGGTAAGAAAGTAGAGATTCACACTTACCATGCGATTGACAGACAAAAGGAATTTTACGGCGTGTTAGATGCATATGATGAGAATAGTGTGACCATTCTCATGGAAGACGGAAAATCAAAAGTATTTGACAGGAAAGACATTGCATTGATACGTCTGGCATTTGACTTTTAAAAGACAATGACCAGACTCACAGGAGGAAAAGAGGAAAAAATGAATACAGAGTTATTAGAAGCCCTTAATATTCTGGAGAAAGAGAAAAACATCGGTAAGGATGTTTTGTTTGATGCAATTGAACAGTCTCTTTTACAGGCATGCAAGAATAATTTTGGAACAGCCGATAATGTCGAAGTGAAGATAGATCCCGAAACATGTGATTTCTCAGTAACTGCAAAAAAAGAAGTTGTCGAGGACGTGGAAAATCCTGTTTTACAGATTTCTCTGGAGGATGCTAGAAAGACAGATACCAAGTATGCGGTCGGAGATATTGTTAACGTGGATATACAGTCTAAACAGTTCGGACGTATCGCTACACAGAATGCCAAAAATGTCATATTACAGAAGATCCGTGAAGAGGAAAGAAAAGTACTGTATAATCAGTATTATGAAAAAGAACATGATGTCGTTACCGGTATTGTCCAGCGTTATGTAGGCAATAATGTAAGTATTAACCTCGGCAGGGTGGATGCACTTTTGACGGAGAACGAGCAGGTAAAGGGAGAGACTTATCATCCGACAGAACGTATCAAACTTTATATTCTTGAGGTGAAGGATACCTCTAAGGGACCAAAAGTCCTGGTATCGAGAACTCATCCGGAATTGGTGAAACGCCTCTTTGAGGAGGAAGTAACTGAGGTGAAAGACGGCACTGTTGAAATCAAGAGTATAGCCCGTGAGGCGGGATCGAGAAGCAAGATCGCCGTCGCGAGTAATGACCCGGATGTGGACGCGGTCGGAGCCTGTGTAGGTATGAACGGAGCCCGCGTGAATAATGTCGTCGATGAACTGAAAGGTGAGAAAATTGATATCATCAATTGGGATGAGAATCCTGCCCTTTTGATCGAAAATGCGCTTTCACCGGCAAAGGTTATCTCAGTGATGGCTGACCCTGATGAAAAAACCGCAAAAGTTATAGTACCTGATTACCAGCTGTCACTTGCAATTGGCAAGGAAGGACAGAATGCGAGACTGGCCGCACGCCTGACAGGATTCAAGATAGACATAAAAAGTGAAACTCAGGCAAGAGAAGCGGGGGACTTTGAGGATCCTCAGGATGACGAAAACGTTGAGGATCTGGAAGATATTGTTCCGGCGGACGAAAATTTCGATGATCTGGGAGATATTATTCCAGAAGAGGAAGATCCACAGGGAGACCCGGAATAACACTGATACGAGAATGGATGTGATTGTTTGGGAAACGCAAAAAAAGTCCCAATGCGAAGATGTGTGGGATGTAATGAAATGAAAAGAAAAAAGGAGTTGATACGGATTATTAAAACCCCGGAAGGTGAAATCCTGCTTGACCCTACTGGAAAGAAGAACGGGAGAGGCGCATATGTGTGCCGATCCGGCGAGTGTCTGAAAAGAGCTGTCAAAAATAAAGGACTTGAGAGAGCTTTTAAGATGGCTGTTCCCAAAGAGGTATATGACGGTCTGGCAAAGGAGATGGATGCGCTTGGATGAAAGAAGAATTTACTCTTTCCTGGGACTTTCGATGAAAGCCGGAAAGGTTGCAAGCGGCGAGTTTCAGGTGGAACATGCAGTGAAATCGGGGACGGCGTCACTGGTAATTGTAACGGAAGATGCTTCAGAGAATACTAAGAAGAAGTTTGGCAATATGTGTGAATACTACCATGTACCTATCTGCCATTTCGGGAAAATGGAGGAAATCGGACCGGCAATTGGAAAGGCATTTCGGGCAGCGCTTGCAATTACAGATACAAATATGGCGAAATCAGTAGCGAAACAGATAAATCAGTAGTTGAAATGGGCCTTAATTCGAAAGCTTTACGGCACATTTTGGAAAGGTCGGTGGTAATATGCCAAAACTTAGAATACATGAGCTTGCAAAAGAGTTGAATCACAGCAACAAAGAGGTCATGGATTTTTTAAAAAGTAAGCAGATAGACGTTAAAAGCCATATGAGCTCTCTGAATGAAAATCAGGAGGCGTTAGTTCGGGAAGAGTTTGCTTCTAAGAAAAACCAGTCAGGAAAAGCAGAGGAGAAGTCAGTGGAAAAACCAAAGAAAAAATCTAATATTATCCAGGTTGTGCGTCCACAGAACGCTACAAGCCAGGAGGCAAGAAAAAAACTGCAGAAGCGTGCACAGGGTGAAAAGACGACAAAAAATTCAGATCAGCACAAAGCTGCTGAAGAAGATACGAAGAATCAGTTAAATATGAAAGGCCAGTCAAATACACAAGAGCATACAGGTTCCCGTGTAAATGATCAGGCATCCCATGGCCGCAATCGTCCGCATAGTGACCGGAACAGCAATCGCCCGCAGCGCGACAGAAACAATCGCTATCAGGGGGATCGGAACAACAATCGTCCCCAGGGCGAACGGAACAATAATCGCCCCCAGGGCGAACGGAACAATAATCATCCTCAGGGAGACCGGAACAGCAATCGTCCCCAGGGCGAACGGAACAATCGTTATCAGGGAAATCGAAACAGCCGAAATGATAA
>DHNM01000038.1:17217-24009 GCA_002409525.1 Eubacterium sp. UBA5416
TCGTCCCCAGGGCGATCGGAACAGCCGCTATCAGGGAAATCGAAATAATAGTTCTCAGCGTTCCTATGGTGGGAGACCATATCAGCAGGGCGATAGAAACAGCCGTCCATCTGGTGGTCCGGGACATGACAGAAAACAGCATCAGGTTGAATCTATGGATCTTGGCTTAAAAAAGCCCTCCAGAGATATGAGCCATAAGGACAAGGACAAAGAAAGAGAAAACAAAAGGAAGAAGACATTCGGCGAGAATCGCAGACCAAATCAGGGCAATCGTCCGAATTCTCACAGACCCAATCAGTCTCGCAGAAGGAACCGCAACATTCCAAAAGCACTTCGGAAACCGGCACCTAAGCCAAAAGAGGAGAAGAAGGAAGTAGTTACGGAAATTACACTTCCAGAGAAACTGACAGTCAGAGAACTTGCGGAAAAGATGAAGATGCAGCCTGCAGCAGTTGTCAAGAAGCTGTTTCTTGAGGGAACCATGGTTACGGTGAACAATGAGCTTACCTTTGACCAGGCACAGGAGATTGCGCTGGGTTACGATATTGTAGCAGAACCTGAGGTCAAAGTTGACGTGATTGAAGAATTGCTCAAAGAAGACGATGAGGATGAAAAAGATATGGTACCGCGTTCTCCGGTCGTATGTGTTATGGGTCATGTTGATCACGGTAAGACATCACTTCTGGATGCGATCCGCAATACGCATGTCACCGACCGGGAAGCCGGAGGTATCACACAACATATCGGTGCGACGGTCGTTTCAGTTGGAGACAGAAAGATCACGTTTCTGGATACACCGGGACATGAGGCTTTCACAGCGATGCGTATGCGCGGTGCGGATTCCACCGATATCGCAGTTCTTGTTGTTGCTGCCGATGACGGTGTGATGCCACAGACGATAGAGGCTATTAACCATGCAAAAGCTGCCGGGGTAGAGATTATCGTCGCAGTCAATAAGATTGATAAACCGGGCGCCAATGTGGAGCGTGTAAAGCAGGAACTCTCTGAGCAGGAGCTGATTCCGGAAGACTGGGGAGGCAGCACGATCTTTGTACCTGTGTCAGCGCATACCCATGAAGGTATCAAGGAACTACTCGAAATGATTCTGCTCACTGCAGATGTGATGGAACTGAAGGCAAATCCGAACAGAAGAGCAAGAGGTCTTGTAATTGAGGCAGAACTGGATAAAGGAAAAGGACCGGTGGCCAATATTCTTGTTCAGAAAGGGACCTTGCATCAGGGAGATTATATAGCAGCAGGGGCATGCTCAGGTAAGGTACGTGCTATGACAGACGACAAGGGCCATCGTGTGAAAGAAGCGGGTCCGTCTACGCCTGTTGAGGTATTAGGCCTGAATGAGGTGCCAAATGCCGGTGAAATTATAGTAGCCACAGATACAGATAAGGATGCAAAGAACTTTGCCGATACGTTCCTGTCTGAAGGCAAGAACAAGCTGCTTGAGGACACAAGAGCTAAAATGTCACTGGACGATTTATTCAGCCAGATTCAGGAAGGCAATTTGAAAGAATTGAATATCGTATTGAAAGCAGATGTTCAGGGCTCTGTTGAGGCTATGAAGCAGTCCCTGGTGCGGCTGTCCAACGAAGAAGTTGTTGTAAAGGTTGTACACGGCGGTGTTGGAGCAATCACAGAATCTGATGTGACACTCGCAGCGGCTTCCAATGCAATTATTATTGGATTTAACGTCAGACCGGATACTCAGGCAAAGAACCTCGCAGAACAGGAAGGCGTAGATCTGCGCCTGTACCGTGTCATATATCAGGCAATTGAGGATGTAGAAGCCGCTATGAAGGGACTTCTGGATCCTGTCTATGAAGAAAAGGTGATCGGTCATGCTGAGGTCCGTCAGCTGTTCAAGGCATCCGGGGTCGGAACCATTGCAGGCAGTTATGTATTAGACGGCACATTTACAAGAGGAGCCAGCGTAAGAATTAAACGTGAAGGAAAACAGATCTTTGAGGGACCGCTTGCATCGCTCAAACGCTTCAAAGATGATGTAAAAGAAGTAAAAGCCGGATATGAGTGTGGTCTTGTATTTGAAGGTTTTAATGATATCAAGGAGTTAGATGTTGTGGAAGCTTATACCATGGTGGAAGTGCCAAGGTAAGGCCTTCCATGGCATTTGAAAGAATCAAGAGGGATTAAAAGTGAGAAAAAACAGTATCAAAAATATCAGGATTAATCAGGAAGTACAAAGAGAATTAAGCCGGATCATCCGAACTGAGATTAAAGACCCCAGAATTGCTATGATGACCTCAGTCACAAAAGCTGAGGTTGCGCCGGATCTTAAAACCTGCAAAGCCTACATCAGTGTGCTCGGAGATGACAAAGCAAAGTCTGATACGATTTCAGGCCTTAAAAATGCAGAAGGTTATATCCGCAGACTCCTGGCGAAAACTGTAAATCTTCGAAATACGCCGGAGGTATTATTTATACTGGATGAGTCCATCGAGTATGGGGTCAATATGTCAAAACTGATAGAGGATGTAAACAAAGATCTGCCCGAAAGGAAGACTGATAAAGATGAATAGCCTTGTGGAGGTACTGGACGGAGTAAAAACAGCTGCAATTGCGGGACATGTGAATCCCGACGGTGACTGCATAGGCTCCTGTATGGGTCTGTATCTGTATCTGAAGGATAATTTCCCTGCTGTTTGTGCGGATGTATATCTGGAGAAACCGGGGAATGAGTTCTCATTTATCAGAGATATCGATTGTGTGAAGACAGATTATGATGCCAGGAAGAATTACGATATCATGTTTCTTCTCGATGTCAGCAGCTGTGACCGCATCGGGGTTGCATCCCGCTTGTATGATCGCATGGATAACACAGTATGTCTCGATCATCATATTACAAATCCGGGTCTTGGACGGGTGAACCGGATTTTGCCTAAGTCCAGTTCTACCTGTGAGGTTTTATATGAGATTCTGGAGAATAACAAAATATCAGAGCCCTGTGCCGAGGCATTGTATACCGGAATTGTACACGATACAGGAGTGTTTCAATATACAAACACCTCTCCCGCAACGATGCGTGCTGCCGCAAATCTGATGGAGAAGGATATTCCTTTCTCCGCAATTGTAGACAATAGTTTCTACCAGAAGTCCTATGCTCAGAATCAGTTGTTGGGACGAACTTTAATGGAGAGCATACTCTTGTTTGACGGCAGGTGTATTGCCAGTGTTGTACGTCAGGAAGAGATGGATTTTTACGGCCTTACTTCCAGGGATATGGATGGAATTGTCAGCCAGCTGCGGAATACAAAAGGCGTGGAGGTCGCGCTCTTTCTCTATGAAAAGGATTCTCAGGAATTCAAGGTCAGCTTAAGATCCAAAGATTATGTGGATGTGAGTGAAATCGCCGCTTTGTTTGGCGGCGGCGGACATGCAAAGGCAGCGGGCTGTACGATGCATGGTACTCCTTATGATGTAATCGGGAACCTTGCCAGGCAGGTTGAACCACAATTGAAAGAAGCATAGAATACATGTATAATGGCGTCTTAAATATCTATAAAGAAGCAGGCTTTACCTCGCATGACGTGGTTGCAAAGCTTCGCGGAATATTAAAGCAGAAGAAAATCGGGCATACAGGGACACTCGATCCCGACGCAGTAGGAGTACTGCCGGTCTGTCTGGGAAATGCCACAAAGTTATGTGATATGCTCACGGATGAGACAAAGACTTATGAAGCTGTTCTGCAGCTCGGAGTTGTCACGGATACACAGGATCTCAGTGGAGAGGTTCTCAGCCGTCACCCTGTAAACTGTACAAAGGAAGATGTTATCTCCTGCATAGAAAGTTTTTGTGGTGATCAGCTTCAGATACCTCCGATGTATTCCGCTTTAAAGGTAAATGGAAAGAAACTCTATGAACTGGCCAGAGAAGGAAAGACTGTCGAGCGAAAACCACGCCCCGTTACCTTCTATGAGATCAGAATTCTTACTTGTAACCTGCCCAGGGTGACTTTTGAAGTCACATGTTCAAAGGGAACTTATATCCGAACCCTTTGTCATGATATTGGTGAGAAACTGGCATGCGGCGGTGCGATGGAACATCTGATCCGGCGCAGAGTCGGAAGATTTACAGACAGGGATGCCCTGACGCTGACACAGGTGGAGACACTTCGAGATGAGAATAGAATTCATGAATGTCTGATACCGGTGGATGCGATGTTTGATCAGCTAGAAAAAGCGTATGTAAAGCCGGAATTTGATATTCTTGTACACAATGGAAATGCACTTTATCCGGATCGAATTCTATCGGAAGGAGCTTTTTTGTCCGGACCGAATGAGAATTTATCTAAACGGAATTCAGTAAAACGGATTCGATTATACGACAGTACAGGACGATTTATGGGGATCTACAAGTATGAAGCCGATAGAGGAATATATAAACCGGAAAAAATGTTTATAAGTTGAGGAAGCAATGGAATATATCAAAAACACACTGAATTTTGAGACAAAAGGCCCCTCCGTGATCACTCTGGGAAAATTTGACGGGGTTCACATAGGCCATAAAAAACTGATAAACCGCATACTGGAAATAGGAAAGAAAGATGGCCTTTTGAAAGTCATCTTTACTTTTGATGCCTCCCCACAGGTGCGTCTGGGCTATCGGAAGCCTCAGACGCTGCTGAGCAATGAAGAGAGAAGACAGCGAATCGAAAGTCTCGGGGTCGATACCTTAATCGAATATCCCTTTACTCTTCAGGTTCGTAACATGGAACCGGAAGATTTTATCACTGAGATTCTAGTGAATAAACTTCATGTGAAAGCTGTTGTCGTAGGATCCGATTTTCATTTCGGAAAGAACCGGCGGGGAAATTCGATCATGCTCAAACAGATGGGAAGAAGGTATGGATTTAAAGTTGAAGTTTTAAATAAAGTGATGGATGGCACCCGCGAAGTGAGCAGCACATATATCCGGGAGGAATTACTGGAAGGCCATATGGAAAAAGTAAATAGGCTTTTGGGCTATCCGTATATGGTTATCGGAGATATCGTCCATGGCCATCAGCTTGGACGTACCATCGGCGTTCCGACAATCAATCAGATCCCGGAGTCCGGTAAACTACTTCCCCCGAGAGGTGTTTATACTTCTGTTACCTGGATTGACGGACAAAAGTTCTATGGTGTCAGCAACATAGGTATAAAACCAACAGTTCAGGAGAAATTCGTTGGAGTGGAAACCTATCTGTTTCACTGTGATCTGGATCTCTATGGAAAGGAAGCCTGTGTTCAGCTTTTCCATTACCAGCGGCCTGAAGCAAAATTTGATTCCGTGGAGGAGCTGAGAATCCAGATGAACAAAGACAAAGAGCTTGGGGAAAAGTATTTTGGTATAGACACACTTGATAGAAAGGCATAGATCAGGATATGAAACTTGTAATACAAAGGGTGACGGAGGCTTCCGTCAAAGTTGACGACAGAGTAATTGGGCAGATTCATCAGGGACTTATTGTTCTGGTAGGAGTCGGTCAGGATGATACGAGGGAGACGGCAGATAAATATTTAAAAAAGATGCTGGCACTTCGGATATTTGAGGACGAACAGGGAAAGACAAACCTGTCACTGGCAGATGTGAAAGGAGAATTGCTCCTGATCTCACAGTTTACTCTATATGCCAACTGCCGAAAGGGAAACCGCCCAAGTTTTATTGAAGCCGGTAAGCCCGATATGGCGGATGAATTATATGAATATATGATTCAGGAAGCAAAGAAAAAAGTACCCGTTGTTCAGACCGGAGAGTTCGGCGCTGATATGAAAGTTTCCCTGGTAAATGACGGACCCTTCACCATAATACTTGAAGACCTATAAGGAAAGGACTCAGATATATGTGTGGAAGATATTATGTCAGCGATAGGACTGCACGAAAGATAGAGAAGATGATTCAGAATTCAGGCTCAGGTATCGGCAGGGTTCCTCAGGGGGATATTCACCCTGCAGAAGATGCTCTGGCGTTTTTTGCAGGAAATAATTCTGAGGACAAAACATTTGATGTGAAACTCTTTTCCTGGGGATTTAAAAGCAAAGAAAGCGGAGGCCTTATCATCAATGCCAGAGTGGAGACAGTTCAGAAGAGAGCCATGTTCCGAGACAGTATCCGGAGCAGACGTTGTTTTCTGCCTGCCTCTTCTTTTTATGAATGGAATTCTGAGAAAGAAAAGTTTACTTATACGCGTCCGGATGGAGACACCATATTCCTGGCCGGGTTTTATCAGTTGTTCGATGACCGGAATCATTTTGTGATACTGACCACTGCGCCAAACAATTCCGTTGCGAAGGTACATGACCGTATGCCTCTGATCCTTGAGAAGAAGCAGCTGGGAGACTGGATTTATGATGTTTCGGCTGCGGAACAGATTCTGAAGCAGGTGCCCGTACAGCTTGAGAGCAGTACGGAATATGAACAGCAGACATTGAAATTTGATTAGAAAATATCTTCTTTGTGTATTTAATCATGTCTGATCCCTGATCACAAAGCGGTGTTTTCATGTTATTTTTTCCATCATACGAATAAAATTTTAAGTGTTTAAAACCCGGCTTACAAATGTCGAAAACCCGATTGCCGAGGACCCGCATAAATGATATGTTATCTGTGAAAATTGCTGTTATTCTATGCAATATCTTAGCAATATATAACAAAAATCTAAATATCCCAAAAAAAACTTGAAGTTCCACATATTACGAGTATAATAAAATTTAAAAACATTTGATTTTAAAATATTATGGTGTTGGGGTCAAAAGAAATTTGACCCCATATGATACACGG
>DHNM01000038.1:24287-69458 GCA_002409525.1 Eubacterium sp. UBA5416
ATATTATAATGATATGGTGATAATTTTGCATTGGGGGAGATTTGTTTATTGTATGATCATGAGAAGTATATGAAAATAAAACGTAAGATCAGAGAATTAAAGAAGTTAGAGAAGAAAATTCAAACTGAGTGTGTTCAAAATTCAGAAATGGAAAAAAGCTTAGATCATTATGATTTACTTTGGAATACATTTTTTTATTTAGGAGAAGGAGAAAAGGTTGAGGCAAAATACTCCATGAATCAATTAATAAGAATGACCAAAGAAGAGTTGAAAGCAGTAATTGATGAATTCTTATGTCAAATCTTTGATTACTATTATGCAAACATTGAACAAAAAGATAAAGATAATATATTCAAAGCAGTTTGTGATGATGATGCTATGAAGAAACTGAGAAAACTTATGAAGCAGTATCACCCAGATAATGGAGGAGATAGCACAATGTTTATAGAAGTATCAGAAAAATATCGCCGACTAAAGAAAGAATTAGATCGTAAATATCATGCCGATGACATTTCGTAAGGGGGACGTTTAGTTTGGAGAAGAAAGGAAGTATAAGGTATTGTGCAAAATGGTCAAAGCAATATTTAATAAAGTACAAATTTAGATTCTTTCTTTTGCTATTGCTTATGATAGCTGCAGTAGTTTTGAATTTGTATCAAGTAAATTTTGTTCAAAGAAGTATTGATGCCGTATTAGACCATAATATCAAAGTTTTACTGACAACATTAAGCTTATTTATTGCTATTACAATATTAAGGATTACACAAAATTATTTATTTAATTATTATTCAAGAGATGTGATCTTAAATATGAATCGAGATTTGAAAAATAAATGTATGGATCGCTTAGTCGATGCAAAAGCAAGTAATTTTTCCCAAGAAACAAAAGGTGATTTGTATACAAGAATCGAATCAGATACAACGAATGCCTTGGGATTTGTTGAAGAAATTTATGGAGGGTTACTTTTACAGCCATTGTTAGCCGTTGGTGGTTTAGTATATCTCTTTTACTACAATTGGAAATTGACCATTTTTACATTCATAACGTTACCGTTACTTGCAATACTCATTAATATGACATCACAAAGATCAGGAAAGCTTTATAGTGATGTGCAAGAATCTCAAAGCAGATTTACAGAAGTAGCGGTTGATATAATTGATGGTTATGAAACAATTAAGGCCTATAATATGCAACAAAGTCGATTGGCAATAGTGAAAGAATTATTAGCGAAGCTACTTAAAAAGGAAAATGATTTTTATAAAAATGATGCGATTACTTTAGCTTTAATACTATCAGTCACTTATATACCAACCATTATTTCCTTCATATTTGGTGGATATTTAGTATCCCAAGGTGAGATTAAAGTCTCAGTTCTTTTTGCTTATAGCCAGTTAATTCCTACAATTTGTTTACCAACAATTTCTTTGTTTGGTTCAATTAGTAAAGTCCGTAATTCATACTACGCAATGAAACGTATTAATAAATTACTTGAATTTGAGAGCGAAAGAGAAGATGGAACTGATTTTAAGGATTCGATGAATTCTTTAATCAATATCAATCATGTTGGATTTTCTTATGATGATACTCATAAAGTGTTAAATGATTTATGCATGAAGTTCGAAAAAGGAAAATGTGTTGGTGTTATGGGTAGCAATGGAATTGGTAAGTCTACATTAATACAGCTATTATGTGGGTTATATGAAGCAGATAGTGGATCAATTTCTATGTTTGGCCATAATATCAATGCTTGGAAACTGGATAAATTACGTCAACATATTTCCTATATGTGTCAAGAGATTGTTATCTTACCAGATACCATTTATGAAAACATACGATATGGAAATATGAAGGCAACAGAGGAAGAAATATATAATGCAGCAAGAATGGCAGGATTAGAAGATTTTATAAAAGGATTAGAGGCTGGATATAATACTGTTTTGCAAGAAGACGGAGCGAATCTTTCGGGAGGACAGAAGCAACGTATATCAATGGCAAGAACATTCCTGAAAAATTCAGATTTATACATATTTGATGAACCAACGGCTTCTTTAGAACCAGAACTTGAGAAGAAAATCATGAACGAGATTATGAAGTTTATACGAGTAAAGAATGCCGCCTCACTCATAGTTTCGCATAATGTAAATAACTTAAGCGAGTGTGATACCATTTATTATATGCAGAATGGAAAAGTAATTGAAAGTGGGTCGATGAATGAATTATTACTAAAGAAGGGGAAATTTTATCAAAAATATAATGAGATGATTGGGGTAAATAGTCTATGAAAAAATATATTCAAACCATATTTGAACCAATAAAAACGATTCCATTTCCAAAGACAATTTTTATGATTGGGTTATTTGTTGAAGGATTGGCATTCCCTTGTATTCAATTATTACTTAGTATCATGCAAAAATATATTGTGAATTCTGTGGAATTTCATGATAATTCCTACATGCAGAAAGCATATGTTTTGGCGGCTATTATATTAATTATAGTAATCGTATTAAATCCATTGGGAAGTTACTATAAAGGGAAAAGCGCTCGTATTTTTATGAACAATCTTCGTACCCTTTATATTAAAAAAATGATGAGTTATAAGATGGAATTTTATGAAACACATCATTCCGGAGATATTTTATCTAGATTACGGAATGATGCAGAATGTTTGTACCGGATTTATACTGATACTGCCTTAAGATTTTTATTAGCAATTTTTTATGGCTTAGGTTCTATTATTATCATGTTTAGTTACAGCTGGCAGCTTGCGATTATTGTTATTCTATTAGGTGTTTCTGAGACTATGATCATTGCGAAAGTAGCTACTAAAATTGAGAAGGGAACAAGCATCATTCAGGAGTTAACTAGTAAACAAACCCAACTTTTCTTAGAAATCATTAAATCATTAAACTTCTTTAAAATGATGTCCTTGAGTCATTATATTAAAAAGAAATACAGCTATATGAACGAAGATATTGTAAACCAAAGTAACAATGTAAATAGAATTAATATATTGCTGGAACTAATAAATTCTGTATTTGAGGCATTAAACCTTATTGTAGTATTGGGCATAGGTATCGTATTTTACTTAAATCATAGCATTGATTTGGGATCTGTGATGTCCTTCTTAATCTTACAAGATGGTATATCTTATATGATTGATAATATGAAAAATTTTTTCAAGTCAATCAACTGGCAAATGGTAAGTTTCAATAGAACATTTGAGCTTTTAAATATTCCAGAGGAAGAAGAACAACTTTCTGATACAAAAAAAGAAATACCAATGGGAGACATTAAGTTTGAACATGTAAGCTTTCAGTATAAGGATAGTGAAGATATTACACTAAATGATGTTAATTTTGTAATACCTAAGGGAAAGATTACTGTAATTCAAGGTGCATCAGGAAGTGGAAAATCGACGATTCTCAAATTGTTATTAGGATTTTATCAACCAAAGCAAGGTAGTATAAAGATCGGTAATTTAGATTATAAAGATATAGATTTAAGTTCAATCCGTGAGAATATATCATATGTAGCGCAATCCGTTTACTTTTTCCATGAAACAGTAGAAAACAATATCAAGTGTGACAATAAAAATATATCGATTAATGATGTAGTAGATATAGCAAAATATGTAGGCCTGGATGATGCTCTGAAAAAGAAGGAAGAAGGATATCAAACAGTAATTGATGATATAGGAAATAATTTTTCTGGTGGTGAAAGGCAGAAAATTGCGTTTGCAAGAGTAATTCTTAAAAATTCGGATATTGTTATTTTAGATGAAGCAACCAGTGCCTTAGATGTCGAGAATGAGGAATTGGTATATAAATATATTAATCAATTAGCGAATATGGGGAAATCAGTTATTATTGTATCACATAGACAGATGGCATTACAATTCGTATACCAAACAATTCAAATAGACCAAGGTAAAATACTTTAAATAAAAATTATATTGAGGTGAAAGCAATGCAAGTGTATAAACTATCAAATGAACAGAAACGTATTTGGACAGCTGCTCAAATTAATCGGAGCGCTGCATGGGCTCAGGAGAAAAGAAATTATTTTCGAATATGAATTTGAAGATTGAAAAGGGCGATTATGTTTCTATAATGGGAGCTAGTGGAAAAGGAAAAACAACTCTTCTTAACATTATTGGAATGTTGGAGCGTCCTGATAGCGGAACAGTAAAAATAGGAAATATAAAGAAGCCAAAGTTTATCTCGAAGCGGACTGAATCGCTTCGAAGGAATGAAATTTCATATCTTTTTCAGAATTATGGATTGATTGACTCAGAAACTGTTGAAGAAAATCTGAATATTGCAGTACACTTTAAAAGGTATTCGAAAAAGCAAAAAAAATAGCAATAGAGAAAGCTTTGTCTCAAGTAGGCTTAAATAGATATGAAAAGCATAAGATATATACCTTAAGTGGGGGGTGAACAACAAAGGGTAGCACTAGCTAAAATAATCTTAAAAGATTCAAAAATAATTCTGGCAGATGAACCAACAGGTAGTTTGGATGAAAATAATATCATATATAAATTAATCTTTATGTTCCAGAAGGCCAATCAGATCTTTTGGGGATTTGATTGTGCCGTCCGGGTCTTTTACCGTTCCAAAACCGTAGGATGCATAGATAAAAGGTACGCCTGCTTCCCTTGAAGAGTTCTCGTCTCCGGCAGTATCGCCGACATAGACCGGAGCTGAGAGATTATAATAATCTACAATTGCCCGGATATTGGATGCCTTGGCATTTCCGGTATCCCCGGGGCAGAGATGTCCTGTGAAGTAATCAGAGAAGCCGGTAACTTTAAGAAAAGTCTCGATATAGCCGGCAGGACAATTGCTGACAATAAAGAGACGATATTTTTTTGAAAGAACCTTTAACGTATCTTCGAGATCATCGTAGAGAGAGCCCGGATGACGAAGAAGTACCCGCTGCTCTTCCTGGCAGCATAAATCCATGAGTTCATTCTGTCTGCTTTTTGACTCTCCTGTGAATATTTCTGCCGCGATATCATCCATCATCTTACCGAAAAGTTTTTTTAAGCCATCTGCAGTCACACGGGTCTTCAGATCGGTTTCTTCCGCTATGACGCAGTTCCATGCGCCTGCCACTGAATCAGTGGAATCCCAGAGTGTTCCGTCCAAATCAAATATTATGCTATCAGTCAATATAAACTCCTTAGTTAATTCTTCTGCAGTTGACAGTTACATTGACCTGTGGTCAATTCCTTTCCATTGTAATAGGAATCTGAACAAATTTCAATGTTTATTTTGCTTTTTTTACTTTTTTGTGGCAAGATAGGATAATACGAAAAGAAGAGGTTTTTAAAAATAGAATGCTAGAACAAATTGTAGAACCACTTGTGATGTGGTATGATAAGAATCAAAGAATCCTTCCGTGGAGAGGGGGCCGGGATGCATACAACATCTGGATATCGGAGATCATGCTGCAACAGACCAGAGTTGAGGCGGTAAAGCCGTATTTTTACCGGTTTAAGGCCAGGCTTCCAAAGATAGAAGATCTGGCATCCTGTCCTGAAGACAGGCTTTTGAAACTGTGGGAGGGTCTTGGATACTATAACCGTGTGCGCAATATGCAGAAGGCTGCCATACAGGTCGTGGAGAAGTATGATGGTAAACTTCCGGACGACTATGAATTGCTGAAGAGTCTTCCGGGCATAGGAAATTATACCGCCGGAGCCATCGCCTCCATTGCTTATGGAATACCGGTTCCTGCTGTGGACGGCAATGTCCTGCGTGTAATCACCAGGATGACGGAGGATGACGGTGATATTATGAAACAGTCGGTGAGAAACCGGGTACAGGCTGAACTCATGAAAGTGATGCCAGTGGAGGATCCGGGGACATTTAACCAGGCGCTGATGGAACTTGGTGCCGTGATTTGTGTTCCGAATGGGATTCCGCACTGCGAAGCATGCCCGATTGCAGACTGCTGTAAGGCAAAAGAAGATGGAAAGACAGAGAATTATCCGGTAAAAGGCAAAGCGAAGGCCAGAAGACTCGAGAAACATACGATCCTTCTGATACAGGATGGAAGCCGCATCGCACTCCATAAGCGTCCGTCCAAGGGGCTGCTGGCGGGACTCTATGAGTTTCCGAACCTTGGTGGATATATGAGTGAGAAACAGGCGCTGGAACAGGTGAAAAGTTATGGGCTCACCCCGCTTCGGATTCAGCCCCTTCCAAAGGCAAAGCATATCTTTTCTCATGTGGAATGGGATATGATCGGATATGCGGTGCAGGTTTCGGAACTTGACCACCCGCCGGATGAAAAGATGTTATTTGTTGAGGTAGAACAGACAGAAAAGGATTTTCCTGTTCCAAAGGCCTATGCCGCCTATGCCGGATATGTTAATCTGAGACTGGGACAATACCCGGTAAACAATAATTAAGTATGAAAAATTGAGGAATTAAGAAAGATGAAACTTTTAAGTATAACGGTGCCGTGTTATAATTCATCGGCATATATGCGAAAATGTATAGATTCCCTGTTGGTCGGAGGCGATGAAGTTGAAATCCTGATTGTCGATGACGGCTCGACGAAAGATGATACTCCGGAAATAGCAGATGATTACGCGGTTAGATATCCGGATATTGTTCGTGTAATCCATCAGGAGAATAAGGGACACGGAGGAGCGGTAAACACAGGGATTTCCGCTGCATGCGGATTGTTTTTCAAAGTTGTAGACAGTGATGACTGGGTAAATCCCGATGCCTATAAGAAAATACTGGATTTATTGGAGGAAGTGACAAAAGGTCCTAAGACATTAGATGTCCTGATATCCAATTATGTGTATGAAAAGGAAGGTGCGAAAAGAAAGAGGGTCATGCGCTATCCACATGAATTTCCGGAAGGAGAGATATTTGAGTGGAGTGACATCAAAAACTTAAGAATGACACATTATGTACTGATGCATTCTCTGATTTTTCGGACTTCACTTTTAAGAGAATGCAGCTTAAAGCTGCCGGAGCATACATTTTATGTAGATAATCTATTTGCGTTTATTCCATTTCCATATGTAAAAACGTTGTATTATCTGGATGTGAATTTCTACCGGTATTATATCGGAAGAGCAGATCAGTCGGTCAATGAAGATATTATGATTGAGAGGGTCGACCAGCAGTTTCGGGTCAATTACGAGATGATCGAATACATGGGGAGACAGAGAGCGCTTAACAGACCCCAGAGAAAGTTTATGCTTCATTCACTGGGAATCATCATGACAGTTTCTTCTATCATGCTGATCCGCGCTGACACGGAGGAGAGCCTGGAGAAAAAGAAGCAGCTTTGGAATTATCTGAAGAAACATGATCCACTGGCTTACTTTAGTATCCGCTATGGCCTGACAGGCGGAGCTATGAATCTGCCCGGGAAGGGTGGAAGAAAAGTATCTGTGACCGGATATAAGATTGTTCAGAAACTTTACGGATTCAATTAGAGATAGGAGCCACAACATGAGAACTGGAATAGGATATGATGTACACAGACTGACGAAGGACCGAAGACTGATTTTGGGCGGTGTCGAAATTCCTTATGAAAAGGGTTTAGAAGGTCATTCCGATGCAGATGTACTAATCCATGCGGTGATGGATGCACTCTTAGGGGCAGCTGCACTGAAAGATATCGGATATCATTTTCCGGATACAGATCCGGTTTATAAAGATGTATCCAGTATGGACCTTCTGTGCAGAGTAAGAGAGATGCTTGAGAAACATATGTACCTGATTGAGAATATCGATGCGGTGATTGTTGCGCAGGAGCCAAAACTGCGGCCATATATTGATCAGATGACAAAAAACATAGCAGAGGTGTTAAAACTGCAGGAGAAACAAGTGAATGTTAAGGCGACCACGGAAGAGGGGATGGGATTTACCGGTCACTCGGACGGTATTTCTGCACATGCTGTATGTTCAATCATCCCGGCACTTGATTATCTGCCGGATGACCGCATGGGATCTTCCTGTGCGGGATGTGCCGGGTGTCCGAGAATTTCTAAGTAATTTTGGTAATTAAAGTTTGACTTATCAGATAAAGCTATGCTATAATCAGCGGGTAAGGGAGTAGTCGACGGTTAGCCGTGAGAAAGTCAACACTCGGAATCAGATTCCTGGCTTTTGATGAAATGACGAGACTTATCTGTATTATCAGATAAGTCTCTTTTTTTAAATCATCACGGCAATAGAATGTCTCTGGAAAGATTAAAAGCAATTTTATCTGGGCATAAATATGTTAACCGAGAGATGAAAACGTTAAAAATACTTAAGGAGGCTGTTATGAAAGAGTACTTAACCGATGTGGAACAAGTACTGCAGGAGCAAAAAACCACAAAAGATGGATTAAGTTCCCAGGAAGCCGAAAGAAGGCTTGAGCAATTTGGAAAGAATAAGCTGAAGGAAGGGAAAAAAGATTCTCTTGTTAAGCGTTTTCTGGCAGAACTTGCGGATCCGATGATCATTATACTGATCGTTGCGGCCGTTATTTCCGGAGTTATGGCAGTGGTACACGGTGACTCTTTTGCAGACGTGATCATCATTATGATTGTGGTCATTATCAATGCAGTGCTGGGTGTGGTACAGGAGAGTAAAGCCGAAAAGGCAATTGAAGCACTTCAGCAGATTGCAGCTGCCACGTCAAATGTAATCAGAGACGGAAAACAGATTACCATTAAAAGTGAGGATCTGGTCCCGGGAGATATCGTTGTTCTGGAGGCCGGGGATGCAGTTCCCGCAGATGCCCGTATTATGGAAAGTGCAAGTATGAAGATCGAAGAGGCGGCTCTGACAGGTGAGTCTGTTCCTGTTAATAAAGTCTGTAAGCTGCTCAACCTGGACGGACAGAAGGATGTTCCGCTGGGCGACAGAAAAAATATGTGCTATATGGGAAGTACCATTGTCTATGGACGTGGAAAAGCTGTAGTGACCGGTACCGCCATGGACACGGAGATGGGCAAGATTGCGGATGCTCTTTCCAATGCAAAAGATGATGAGACACCACTTCAGCGTAAACTGAATCAGCTCAGTAAAGTACTCAGTATTCTGGTGCTTGTGATCTGTGTGGTAATCTTTGCCGTAAGTCTTATCAGAGCAGCCGTTGACGGCAGCGGAATTGATGCGGAAGTTATCTTAAATGTATTCATGGTAGCTGTATCTCTTGCAGTAGCGGCGATTCCGGAAGGGCTGGCGGCTGTTGTAACAATTGTATTGTCTATGGGTGTCACTAAGATGTCTGCGAAAAATGCAGTGATCCGTAAACTAACCGCTGTGGAGACTCTGGGATGTACGCAGATTATCTGCTCCGATAAGACCGGAACACTGACACAGAATAAGATGACAGTAGTCGATCATTCGGGGGATGACGAGGACAGACTTGCCATGGCTATGGCACTGTGTTCTGACGCTAAACTGGAAGACGATGGTGATGCCATCGGTGAGCCTACAGAGTGTGCTCTTGTAAATGATGCCAATAAGCTTGGAATGCCGAAATCCGAACTGGAGAAAAAGTACCCCCGCGTCGGTGAAGCTCCATTTGACTCCGGACGTAAGATGATGTCTACGATCCATAAAAGAAGTGATGGAAAGATAATACAGTTTACAAAGGGTGCGCCTGATGTTGTTTTAAAGAAATGTACAAAGATCTTAAGAAACGGCAAAGAGGCTGTTCTTGATCAAGATACAAGAAAAGAGATTGAACATCAGAATAAAGAACTGGCTGACCAGGCACTCCGTGTACTCTGTGCGGCACAGCGAAACTGGGATGAAGCTCCTGAAAATCAGGATCCTGAGAATCTCGAAAAAGATCTGTGCTATATCGGACTTTCCGGTATGATTGATCCAATCCGTCCGGAGGTAAAGGATGCTGTAAAGGAATGTCGTGATGCTGGAATCCGCCCGATTATGATTACAGGGGATCACATCGATACTGCGACTGCAATTGCCAAACAGCTTGGAATAATCAAGAATGCAGATGAAGCAATCACAGGTGCACAGCTTGATGATATCAGTGATGCTGATCTTCCCGAGAAGATTGAACAGTATTCAGTCTACGCACGTGTTCAGCCGGAACATAAAGTTCGTATCGTAAAAGGCTGGAAGAATAAGGGAATGATCGTGGCTATGACCGGAGACGGGGTTAACGACGCTCCCTCAATTAAAACTGCCGATATCGGTGTCGGCATGGGTATTACCGGAACCGATGTCACGAAGAACGTGGCTGATATGGTACTGGCAGACGATAACTTCGCAACAATTGTGTCGGCTGTTGAGGAAGGCAGGAGAATCTATGATAACATCAGAAAAGCGATTCAGTTCCTTCTGGCGTCCAACATTGCGGAAGTTCTTGCAGTGTTTATAGCAACACTGATGGGCTTTACAATCCTGAAACCGGCTCATTTGCTTTGGATCAACCTGATTACAGACTGTTTCCCGGCTCTGGCACTTGGAATGGAAAAAGCCGAAAATGATATTATGGAACGCGAACCCAGGAATTCGAAAGACGGAATATTTGCCGGAGGCATGGGGTTTGATATCGTACTTCAGGGTGCGATTGTAACAGTACTCACACTGCTTTCCTACTTTATCGGACACCGTCTGGAAGCAGGAGTCTGGGAGATTACAGACAGCCCGGATGGTATGACGATGGCATTTCTGACGCTGGCAATGATTGAAATCTTCCATTCCTTTAACATGAGGTCTAGAAGAGGTTCTATCTTTAAGATGCCCGGACAGAACAAATGGCTGTGGGGTGCTATGATACTTTCTTTTGTGCTCTCGACAGGAGTGATTGAGATCCCTGTATTTGCCAAAGCGTTCTCCTTCCAGACCATCGAATGGAATGAATACCTGGTTGCCATGGGACTCGCCATATCGATTATCCCGATCGTGGAAGTCGTGAAACTGATTCAGCGAAAATTTGGAAAACCGGTATTGTAAAGATTACGGCGCCCTTATATAATAAGGACGCCGTTTTTTCTATAATCGGGGTTGACAAAGTGAATTTCATTGAATAAACTATATATATATTTGTAAAGGCGCTGAATGGAAAAGTAACAGGGAACCGGGATCTCTTCAGAGAATAGCCGTTATCAGCTGGAAGCGGCTTGATTCTGTGACCTGCGAAGTGCCTCCGGGAGCCGATCAGATGAAAAGGAAGCTTTTATTAGTCTGATTCGTATGGCTGACGTTATAAGCCTCAAAGAGGAATTCGTGCATCTGTCGGATGAAAATTATATAACAAATGCATCTGGATTCCGAAGATAGAGTGGGACCGCGAAGAATTTCGTCTTTATTTAGAAGACGGAATTTTTTTATTATAAAATATGGAGGATGTGTATATGGGATTCATTTCGCATATAAAAGAAGAAATATCTGTGATTAAGGAGAGGGATCCGGCAATTAAATCACCGTGGGAGGTGCTTTTGTACCCGAGTTTTCGGGTTATGCTAAAGTATCGAAAGGCTCATAAACAATATCTGAAAGGACACTATTTCAGAGCGAGGATGATTTCTCAGCGTGCCACGAGGAAGACCGGAATTGAGATTCATCCCGGCGCATCGATAGGGAAAGGCCTTTTTATTGATCATGGAACCGGGGTGGTAATCGGAGAGACCACTATTATTGGAGATAATGTCACTCTTTACCAGGGAGTGACACTTGGAGGTACCGGAAAAGAATCGGGAAAAAGACATCCCACGTTGAAGGATAATGTGATGGTCAGCGCCGGTGCAAAACTGCTGGGATCTTTCACTGTAGGAGAGAATTCAAAAATCGGTGCCGGAAGTGTCGTCCTAGATGAAGTTCCGGCGAATTGCACCGTTGTAGGTGTGCCTGGCAGGATTGCGAAAATCAAAAATGTCAGAGTTCCAAGGGAGACGATGGATCAGGTACATCTTCCGGATCCGGTTCTGGATGACCTGAAAGTTCTGCAGAAGGAGAATACAGAACTGACAAATCGTGTTTTAGAGTTGGAAAAAGAACTAAAATATGTTATAAATGATAGAGAGAAAAGCGAAGGCAAGCGTTAAGACAATAGAAGAGGGAGCATGGCATGAAGTTTTATAATACATTGACCAGGAAAAAAGAAGAATTTATTCCGTTGAAGAAGGATGAGGTCAGCATGTATGTGTGCGGTCCTACCGTATATAATCTGATCCATATTGGAAACGCGCGCCCGATGATCGTATTTGATACGGCGAGGCGTTATATGGAATATAAGGGCTATAAGGTAAAATATGTGTCAAATTTTACCGATGTTGATGATAAGATCATTGCAAAGGCAATGGAAGAGGGTGTGACAGCCGAAGAGATCTCACAGAGATATATTGCCGAGTGCAAAAAAGATATGTCGGCTATGAATGTGAGACCTGCCACCGTTCACCCGCTGGCGACGCAGGAGATACCCGGCATGATCCGGATGATACAGACTCTGATTGACAAAGGATATGCCTATGATGTACATGGAACAGTATACTTCAGGACGAGAAAGTTTGACGGTTATGGAAAACTATCACATAAAAATCTGGATGACCTGCGCTCGGGGAATCGATCTCTGCAGGTGACCGGTGAGGATCAGAAGGAAGATCCACTCGATTTTGTGCTTTGGAAACCAAAGAAAGAGGGCGAACCTGCATGGAATTCTCCATGGGGTGACGGACGCCCGGGCTGGCATATCGAGTGCTCTGAGATGTCAAAAAAATATCTTGGCGATGAGATCGATATTCATGCGGGCGGAGAAGACTTAATCTTTCCGCATCACGAGAATGAAATCGCACAAAGTGAGTGCTGCAATGGAAAACCATTTGCACGATACTGGCTGCATAATGCATTTTTAAATATTGATAATAGGAAGATGAGCAAATCTCTCGGAAACTTTTTCACTGTACGTGATATCAGTGAGAAATATGATCTTCAGGTACTCAGGTTTTTTATGCTTTCAGCACATTACAGAAGTCCTTTGAATTTCAGCGATCAGATCATGGATGCCTCTAAAAATGCATATGAGCGGATTGTAAGGGCTGCGGATCACTGTAAAGATATCATCGGAACTGCCAGAACAGAAAAACTGACAGAAGAGGAACGACAGAGAATTCATGACATGGGGCAATACCGTGACAAATTCGAGTCCTGTATGGATGATGATATAAACACCGCGGATGCTGTCTCAGCGATCTTTGAGCTGGTAAAATTCGCAAACACAGAGGTACATGAAAAGAGCTCTAAGGCATTTGCAGAGGCAGTAAAACAGGAGATTGTTTCACTGTGCGATATTCTGGGCCTGATCGCAGACCGAAAGGAAGAGACCCTGGACAGTGATATCGAGAATCTGATCGCACAGCGGCAGGAAGCAAGAAAAACAAAAGACTTTGCAATGGCCGATGAGATTCGTGATCAACTGACAAAGATGGGAATTGTACTGGAAGATACCCGTGAAGGAGTAAAGTGGAAGAAGATCTGATGGAAGACGGTAAAGAAGAAAACAATAATAAAGAAGAGAGCAATAATAAAGAAGAGAGCTTAGTAAGCTATCTGAAAGAGCAGTTTCATCAGGAAGAGGTGGATATTAGGACATATTCACCTCTAACACTGGCCTATATCGGCGATGCAATCTATGAGCTGATGATCCGCACACTTCTGGTTGACAGGGGAAACACGCAGGTGAATAAACTGCACAGGAGGGCAACGGGACTCGTGAAGGCGGAAAAGCAGTCACAGATGGTAGAAATTCTTAAGCAGCATTTTACAAAAGAAGAGATGCAGATCTATAAAAGAGGACGTAATGCGAAGTCCTTTACCAGCGCGAAAAATGCGAGCATCACAGATTACAGGAGAGCAACCGGTTTTGAGGCTGTGATGGGGTATCTGTATCTTGAGGGTAAATATCACCGGATGATCGATTTAACAAAACTGGGTCTGTCATGATATACAGATGAAACTGAAGTGAAAGAAGAGGAAACAGATGGATAACAGCAGAAAAGAGATGTGTGCGGAGAATAAGATAGAAGGCAGAAATGCAGTGCTGGAAGCCCTCCGTTCAGGCAGAAATGTGGACAAGGTATATATTCTTGTTGGCAGTCATGATGCCCCGATTCAGGCAATTGCCAAAGAGGCGGAAAAACACGATACGGTTATAAGCTATGTGTCTAAAGAAAGACTGAGCCGGATTTCGGAGACAGAGAATAACCAGGGAGTCGTGGCGCTGGCCGTCCCCTATGAATATAGCTCTGTGGATGAGATTCTTGACAGCGCGGAGAAGAAAGGTGAACCTCCGTTTATCATTTTGCTGGACGGAATTGAGGATCCCCATAACCTGGGGGCAATTCTTCGGACAGCAAATCTTGCCGGAGCTCATGGAATTATTATTCCAAAACACCGGGCATGCAGACTTACCCCTGCAGTGGCAAAGACCTCGGCAGGTGCTATCAATTACACTCCCGTTGCCAAAGTGACAAATCTGGGAAGCACAATCGATAAACTCAAAAAAAAGGGTCTGTGGTTTGTATGCGCCGATATGTGTGGTACAAAGATGTATGATCTGGATCTGAAAGGGCCGATCGGACTTGTGATTGGAAATGAGGGAGCGGGAGTCAGCCGCCTGGTGGGGGAAAAATGTGATTTTAACGCATCGATCCCCATGAAGGGAGACATTGATTCTCTTAATGCTTCTGTTGCAGCCGGGATACTTGCCTTTGAGATTGTGAGGCAGCGAGGATAATAGTAATGAAAAGGTATAGTGATGAGTACACAGATGAACAGCTGATTGAAAGGCTCAGAGGCGGTGAACGTGAGATTGCGAATTATCTGGTGGACAAGTACGAGAATCTTGTCCGCAAGAAAGCCCGTGCTCTGTATCTTGCCGGATCTGATCAGGAAGATTTGCTGCAGGAGGGTATGCTGGGACTTTATAAGGCCGTGAAAGAGTATCAGCCGGATAAGGGAGCCACATTTTATACATTTGCAAGTGCCTGTATTTCAAATCAGATGTACAAGGCGGTCACTTCATCACGCCGGCAGAAACATCAGCCCCTCAATGATTCACTTTCGCTCAATGAATTAGAGGAAAATACAGCATGGAATCTGATTACGGAGGAAAGTCCGGAGAAGATATTCCTTGAGCAGGAACGCAGTGAACATATCACCAGTAAGATAGATTCAAGCTTAAGCACATTTGAGAAGCAGGTTCTGGAAATGTATCTGGATGGGGACGGTTACATCGAAATAGGAGAAAAGTTGAATAAGCCATCAAAATCTATAGATAATGCACTTCAGAGAATACGCAAGAAAGTGCGGAACACTCTTGGGACATCATAAGATGAGAATGCGGGCAGGAAAAAGCACAAAGTGTATACCAATCTGAAAGTATCATAAAATGGGTGGACTTTTCGTGTGTTTTCTTCTATAATAGATATTAATTTATAAAACACAAAAAGGCTGGTTAATTAGATGAAATTATTGGAAGATCGCATACGAAAAGAAGGAGTTGTAAAACCTGGAAATGTATTAAAGGTTGACAGCTTTTTGAATCATCAGATGGATGTCAGACTGTTTGATAAGATGGGAAAAGAATTTAAAAGATTATTTGCAGACTCTCCTGTAAATAAGATTCTGACAATAGAGGCCTCCGGGATCGGAATTGCCTGCATTGCCGCTCAGCATTTTGGCGTTCCGGTAGTATTTGCAAAAAAGACGCAGAGTATTAATATTGACGGAGATGTATATACGTGTAAAATTGAATCATTTACACATAAACGCACCTATGATGTGATTGTATCGAAAAAATTCATCAATAAGGACGATCATATCCTGATCATTGATGATTTTCTCGCCAATGGCTGCGCGGTGAACGGATTAATTGAGCTGATACAGAGTGCCGGCGCCACAGTTGAAGGTGTGGGGATTGCCATAGAAAAAGGACAGCAGCCGGGTGGAAAGCTTTTGCGTGATCAGGGCATCCGGGTTGAATCACTTGCGATTATAGATAGTATGAATGATCAGACAGGAGAGATCAATTTCAGATAATGCCTTTTACATACAGGATGTTGTCAGAGAGGAGCTTGCTTATGAACGAAGAACGGTGGCATATCATATTCACGGGGAGAGTACAGTCTGTGGGCTTCCGATATCGTTCTAAGTATGCTGCTGATGCACTTGGTCTGTCAGGATGGGTTCAAAATTTGTGGGATGGCTCTGTTGAGATGGAAGTTCAGGGTTCAGAGGAAGATATTCAGAGCATGATATCTGCGATACAGACTTCGAATTATATTCTGATTAATGATGTCTCATCAAAACAGGTTCCTCTGGAAAATGACAGCTGCTTTCATATAAGATAAAAAGTACTTGACAATTCATACAATATTTGATAAAATTTCTATTTGTAGCGAACGAAAATACGTTGCTAAGCTGATGTGGCTCAGAGGTAGAGCACTTCCTTGGTAAGGAAGGGGTCACGAGTTCAATTCTCGTCATCAGCTTATTTTTTTACCCCTGATGATACATTTTTCGAGTCGGGGTTATGCTTATTTTCATGAACGCATGAAATAAGCATAACTTTTCGACTCTGGTATTATCAGGGCTGTATCTCGGTATTATCGCATTCTGCAGGTTCTTCCTCCGTTGTTTCCCCTATTTTTAGAGCTTCTTCATTTGCAAGGAATGTGTTCAGTGTTTCCCCCAGCTGTTTGAACATAGAAGACATAATAGCAACATCTTCCGGGCAATTGTTTTTGACGATACAACAGCTTAATGAATATACAAATAAGATTAATTCGTGTGAATTCATTTTTAATCACCTCATGTTAATATATGCAAAAAAAGAGGAAACGGATTATTCCGATTCCCCTTCTTTCACAATATCTTCCAGAACATGCATCAAATCATATATTGTCTCAATGTGGACATTCCGTTCCAGAATCACATTTTTTAAGTTAACTGACAACGTTTCAAATTTATCCCGAACTCCCGGGCCTATATAGGATGCCATAATTATCACCTCAATCATAGCGTGCTCATGTTTTGAAATTTTATTCATTGACATAGTCATCAATACACACGGGACCGGAAAGCTCCTCACGGGCGACATATAAGGTCATGTCATCTCTTGTGGCTGTTGTCCATTTTACCAGGGTCAGACATCTTTTCTGTATTTCGATGCATGTGATACATCTCGGATGGACGCAGCTTCCCGTGTTAAAGTAGGGAGAGGCGGGAGTTCCAATCATGGGACGGTGTGTATGTCCGGTGACCAGAATGTGATTGTGATTACATGCCCATACGGTAAGGCTTTCTTCTGTTTTCTTTTTATGTGTATAATTTTTAGCGGCGCTGGTCGGGTCCAGGACACCAAACTGTTCTGCCGGTTTCCAGAGGTAACGTACCAGAAAACGTGCAAGTCTCCAGTAGGTACTGTTCAAGCGGTCAACCTGATGTCCGTGTGTAAGATAGATATCTCTGGCGCGGTCCTTTAAGATCATTCCCTCATAGACCTGTATAGCAGGAAAAAGAGGTGTATCCTCCATGCGGTTACTGCAATGGTAAGAGGATAAATTCTTCCTCACAAAACTAAGAGATCTTTTTACCATATCGTGGTTTCCGTATAATAAATACAATCTGTTCTTTTCATAGTATTTTGAGAGAAGCCAGAACACATTGCTGTGAATGTCGACAATCTGTCGGAGGGAACGGTTTTCCCATAATTCATCGCCATCCCCCAGTTCAATGTAGGTGAAGCCTTCTCGGTAATAATATCTTAGGGCGGCAAAGTAAAGATTCTGATTCTTCAGGAAGTTATCATTCGAGGTTCCTCTTCCTCTATGACAGTCACTGATTAAAATGAGTTTTGAACTCTCTGACAGTTCAAGGATCGGTGCATTTTCAAAAGCCTGATCCAGACGTTTGTAGTTCATCTTGACACTTACCTCACGGTTTCTTATAAATATCATATGACGTTGGGGTCAAAAAGTATTTTCACCCCTATGATACCAGAGCCAAACATGAGCCGGTTAAACAGCATTGCGTTATCCTCTCGTGAGATATGCGAAATAGACAATAATACACTCTGCTTTTTGTCGCTGTTTTTTGCCGAAATGACCTTTACAATAGAAAAAAGTAATGTTATTATAATGATAAATAATTATCAAGATAACAATAAAAGTTTATTAAGATCTTAGGATTTAATGCAGGGAGATATATGTCGAGAGAGAAAAATAAGAAAGTTGTTTTCACCTTTCACAGCACCACCCAGGCAATGAAGATGGAAGAGGTCTGTAAGAAGACGAAGACGGCAGGAAGACTGATACCTGTTCCAAGGCAGATTTCAGCGGGCTGCGGTATGGCCTGGATGGCTGATGTATGTGAACGGAAGAATATAGAGAAAATGATTGAGCAGGGAAACCTGGAATTGGAGGGAGTTTATGAACTCTTACTGTAAATTATGGATTAATGGTGAAGAAAAAGAGTTTGAGCAGGATCGGACTCTTATGGATGTTTTGAGAAATGACTGTCATTTGAAATCGGTAAAGGATGGCTGTAGTGAGGGAGCGTGCGGTGCCTGTACAATTCTGTCAGACGGACGTCCTACAAAATCCTGCATTTTGAAGGTTAAGCGGTTTGAGGGAAAACATATATTGACTGTTGAGGGTTTAAGTCAAAGAGAAAAAGATGTTTTTGTCTATGCATTTGGAAAATGCGGATCCGTTCAGTGTGGTTTTTGTATTCCGGGAATGGTTTTGTGCGGAAAATCGCTTCTTGATAAAAACCCAGATCCCGGCAGAGTTGAGATAGCTGCGGCAATCCGCAACAATATCTGCCGCTGTACCGGATATCAGAAGATCATCGATGGAATCGAACTTGCCGGAAAAATGTTACGAGAAGAGATTCCGATAGAAGAGCAGGAACAGATGATCAAGATCGGATCGGATTTTACCAAGCTAGAAGTAAAGAAGAAAGTACTTGGAACGGCGGAATATGTAGATGATGTAGAGATCGACGGCATGATCTATGGAAGTGCCATCAGGTCGAAATATCCGAGAGCCAGAGTACTTTCCATTGATTCAAAAAAGGCAGAAGCTCTTCCCGGAGTGGTGTGTGTACTGACTGCTGCTGATATACCGGGAGAGAATAAGGTTGGCCATCTGAAGCATGACTGGGACACCATGATTGCAGTTGGAGACTGTACTCGTTATCTCGGAGATGCGGTTGCACTGGTAGCAGCTGAAACACCTGAGATTCTCGAAGAAGCCAAGAAGCTTGTGAACATTGAATATGAGGAGCTTGAGCCGATCACATGCGCAAAGGATGCGTTAAAACCGGATGCGCCAGAGCTTCATGAGGGTGGAAATATCCTTGCGCATGAGCATCTCACCAGAGGCGATGCAGATCAGGTGATTGCTGATTCAAAATACAAAGTTACAAAACATTATGAAACTCCATGGACGGAACATGCTTTTCTGGAACCGGAATGTTCAGTTGCAATGCCTTTTGATGATGGGGTTTTTATCTATTCCACAGACCAGAGTGCGTATGATATTCAGCGGGAATGCAGTATTATGCTTGGTCTGCCCCCGGAAAAGGTAATTGTAGAAAATAAATTCGTCGGCGGTGGATTTGGCGGTAAAGAGGATGTTTCTGTTCAGCATCATGCTGCTCTGATTGCATACCTTACCGGCCGCGTCGTAAAGGTAAAACTCACCAGGCAGGAGAGTATTCTGATTCACCCGAAGCGCCATGAGTTCTCGATCGATTTGACAACTGCATGTGATGAGAATGGGCATCTTACAGCGATGAAAGCAAAAGTAGTGACCGATAACGGCGCATATGCTTCACTGGGCGGGCCGGTACTGCAGAGAGCCTGCACCCATGCGGCAGGACCTTATAATTATCAGATTATTGATATTGAGGGAACTGCTGTGTATACGGATAACCCGCCGGCTGGAGCTTATCGTGGATTTGGTGTTACTCAGACTTGCTTCGCAACAGAATGTAATCTGAATCTACTTGCGGAGATGGTTGGAATCGACCCCTTTGAGATGAGATACCGCAATGCCATAAAGGCGGGAGAAGTGCTTCCGAATGGTCAGGTCGCGGATGACAGTACCGGACTGATTGAGACCCTTGATGCAGTCAGGGATATCTACTATTCAAACGAATATGTGGGAATTGGCTGTGCTTTTAAGAATGCAGGTGTCGGCGTCGGCATTCCTGATTGGGGCAGGGTTCGTCTTATTGTGAATAAAGGAGTTGTTGATATTCATTCCGCTGCGACAGATATGGGGCAGGGTTCTGATACCGTGATCTTACAGGTTGTCGCGGATACCTTGAATCTTCCTGTCACAAAGCTTCACTGGTGCGCGCCAAACACTTCGACGGCGCCGGATTCCGGTACATCATCGGGATCTCGTCAGACGACGATCACAGGCGAAGCTGCGATCCGTGCATCTGAAAAGTTAAATGAGGCTCTGAAAGATCAGACCCTGGAAGACCTGGACGGACAGGAATTCTACGGAGAGTATCTTGCAAAGACAGATGCCATGGGAGCCCCGGTTCCCAATCCTGTATCACATGTGGCTTACGGATATGCAACACAGTTGTGTATTTTAAATAAAGACGGAACAGTTAAACAACTGGTCGGAGCACATGAGGTTGGAAAGGTCGTCAATCCGAAAGGAGCAGAAGGTCAGATTGAAGGCGGAATGATCATGAGTCTGGGATTTGCGCTTACTGAACAGTACCCCCTGGATCACTGCAGACCTACAGCGAAATTTGGAACGCTGGGGTTGTTCCGGGCAGATAAAACACCGCCGGTTAAGAGTATCCTAATTGAAAAAAGCGGTGTAAAGACGAGTCGTGGTGCGATTGGAATCGGTGAGATTACTTCTATACCGACTGCACCTGCGGTGCAGGGCGCATACTACAAACTGTCAGGAAAGTTTCAGACAGCACTTCCGCTTACAGACACACCATATGCTAAGAAAAAGAGGAAATAAATGATACAGATGATTCCCGGTCTCTTCTAAAGGAGGACGGGAATCATCTGAGTTATATTTCCCTTTTTCTTCGGCTGACGCTATCTTTGACAAGAATATCGAAGTAGATGGACAGATCTGTCTGGTGGCTGAATGGAATCTATGTTACAATGATATCAAAAGCCGGAGTAGTCCGCAGGTATCAGAAAGCGGTTTTACAGACGGAAAAAGGGAGCGTTGTAATGGATAAGAAGTTATCTTATAAGATGAGTATCAGATTATTTGAAGAAGATAAGGCATTTGGACCGGGGATTGCGGTTTTACTCCATAAAATTGATGAACTGGGATCTCTTCAGAAAGCTGCACTGTCTATGAATATGGCTTACAGCAAGGCCTGGAAAATGATTACCGCGATGGAAAGACAGTGGGGTTTTCCCCTTACTGAACGGGAAACCGGAGGGCGTCACGGCGGAGGATCCACGCTGACAGTGCGGGCGAAGCTTCTTGTTGACAGATATGATGAATTCATGAACGCTGCCAGATGTGATATAGACGGTTTATTTGAAGAGTATTTCTCCGGGGAATGGATGGACCGCTTAAGCCGGATGGATGAAGGATCAGATAAGGATCAAGAGGATCTAAAAGGATGAAAGGAAGTGTTTGAAGATGAAAGAAGAACCGATTGTGTTCTGTAAAGGCGGAGGATGTACAGCGAAACTGGGCCCGGCAGTCCTTACCGGTGTTCTTGATAAGCTGCCAAAAGATAAGGACCCAAACCTGCTCATCGGTTATGACAGTTCAGACGACGCCGCTGTTTATCAGTTGACGGATGATCTGGCTGTAGTACAGACGCTGGACTTTTTTCCACCGATGGTAGAAGATCCCTATACTTTTGGACAGATTGCCGCCGCAAATGCGTTAAGTGATATCTATGCGATGGGAGGCGACGTGAAAACAGCATTAAATATTGTATGTTTCCCGGAAAGTATGGATATGAATATTCTCGGACATATTATGCAGGGGGGAAATGAAAAGGTGCGGGAGGCCGGGGGTACACTGGCCGGAGGCCACTCAATTAACGATGACAGTGTAAAATATGGATTATCTGTCTTCGGCACAATACATCCGGATCATATCATGGCCAATAATACATGCTGTGAAGGGGATGTACTTCTGCTGACAAAACCATTGGGAGTGGGAATCGTATGCACCGCACAGCATGTGGGAGACGCTTCGAAAGGTGCTGTGGATGCCGCTGTCAAGTCTATGAGTACGCTGAACAGATATGCCTCTGAAATTGTAAGAAAATACCGCACACACGCATGTACGGATGTGACAGGGTTTGGATTTCTGGCTCACCTTTGTGAGATGATGGATAATAATTTTACGGCAGTGGTAGATAAAGATAAGATCCCCTATATACCGGAGTGCAGTGACTATGTCGAAGAATTTTATCTCACAGCTGCAGCTCAGCGCAACAGAAATCATGTGGGCGATAAAGTAAAGTTTCTGAATACATCATTTGCGATGGAGGAGATTCTCTTTGATCCTCAGACTTCAGGGGGGCTGCTTGTCAGTATGGATGCAGAGGACGCAAAGAAAGCGTTGGAGGAATTAAAGATGCTTGGACTCCCGTGTGATATAGTTGGAACAGTAGAAAAACGACAGGAAAAAACCGTTATTGTGTGTTGAAAGGAGATAAAGATACATGATTCATTTAGATGAAAGAGGAAAAGAGTGCCCGAAACCATTAATCGAGACAAAGAAAGCGCTGGAAAGTGCTCCGGCAGGGGAAACAGCCGAGGTGATGGTCGATAATGAAATTGCAGTTCAAAACCTGCAGAAAATGGCTGATCACAAAGGATACAAATCTGAAATTCAAAGAAATAGTGATCAGGAGATCATCGTGAAGATTACATCTTCTGAAAGAAGCTCAGAGGAGGAATCGACGGGGTCAAAGAAGGCAGCAGACTATCAGGACTGCAAGGTGCCTGTGTTAGAAAACGGCATAAGGAAGGGAATGGTTGTAGTTCTCTCATCCGATACTATGGGCACAGGAGATGAAAAACTCGGCAAGACTTTGATGAAAGGCTTTGTTTATGCGCTTACACAGCAGGATGTACTCCCTGAAACGATCCTTATGTATAATGGAGGCGCATTTTTATCCTGCCGCGGATCAGATTCCGTACAAGACCTTAAGGATCTGGAGAAAAAGGGTGTCAAGATCCTGACCTGTGGTACCTGCTTAAATTACTATGAGCTTGGCGAGAAGCTGGAAGTTGGAACTGTGACGAATCTCTATGAGATCGCCGAGAAAGAAACTGCGGCATCGCTTATCATTCGACCATAAGGAGTATGCAGATTGAAAAGCGGATTTGAAATGAATGATAAACTTGTGATTGTCAGAGGCGGCGGAGATATTGCGACCGGTACCATTTATAAACTGTGGAGATGCGGATTTCCTCTTCTTATCCTGGAAAATGACTACCCGTCATCTATTCGGAGGCATGTCTCCCTGTCAGAAGCTGTCTATGACGGCACAGCTAAGGTTGAGGATCTGACCGCCCGGCTGGTAACAACC
Organism: Eubacterium sp. UBA5416; assembly: GCA_002409525.1. Lineage (GTDB taxonomy): Bacteria > Bacillota > Clostridia > Lachnospirales > Lachnospiraceae > Novisyntrophococcus. The sequence continues at coordinate 47,846 of DHNM01000038.1, forward strand.
ACAGACCAGGCATGGAAAGTGATACAGAAAGGGGAGGTTCCGATGATGACAGATCCAAAATGCCATGTATTGGATGATCTTTGTCCTTATGCCCTGGTTGACGCGATTCTTGCAAAGAGAAATTTGGGTACAACAAGGAAAATGTCGGATATCACGATTGGCCTTGGTCCCGGATTTACAGCGGGTGTTGATGTTGATCTATGTATTGAGACCATGAGAGGAAATAATCTTGGAAGAGTGATTGAGCATGGTTCACCTCTTCCGGATACCGGAACCCCCGGTGTGATTGCCGGATACGGGAAAGAGAGAGTAATTCATTCGCCGGCAGCAGGGATTATAAAAGCATCCCGTAAAATTGGTGACATCGTAAAAAAAGAAGAAGAGTTGGCTTTAATTACAACACAAAGTGGAGAACAGGTGCCTGTAAAGGCCTCATTAAGCGGTCTTTTGCGGGGAATGATCCGTGATGGTTATCCTGTTACGGAAGGGTTTAAGATTGCGGATATCGACCCGAGAGAAAGCGAGTATGAAAATTGCTTTCGAATATCAGACAAAGCCCGCTGCGTGGCCGGAGGCGTTCTTGAAGGGATTATGTATCTTGCCAAAAGGAGAGTAAGATGATTTATCTTGATAATGCAGCAACAAGCTATTACCGCCCCGGGCAGGTGGCGGATGCGGCTGCGGATGCGATCAGACATATGGGGAACAGTTCAAGAGGGACTTATGAAGCGGCACTTGAAACTTCCCGGGTTATCTATCAGACACGCTGTATGCTGGATGAGATTTTTCATGGGGACGGTCCGGAACAGACTGTCTTTACAATGAATTCCACAGAAAGCCTGAATATTACAATCAAAGGGCTGCTCGCCCCCGGCGATGTGGCGGTCACCACTGTTCTCGAACATAATAGTGTATTAAGACCACTTTATGAGATGGAAAGGTGCGGGGTAAAGCTTGAAATCATTGACTGTGATGATCAGGGAAGGCTCGACTATGAGGCGATGAGAAAGGCCATAAGGAAAAGGCCGAAGATAGTGGTGTGCACACATGCCTCGAATCTGTGCGGAAACCTGATTGATATCAGAAAGATTGGTTCCTGGTGTGCCGCAGGTAACGTGCTGTTTGTTGTAGATGCTTCACAGACGGCCGGGATCTTTCCGATTAATATGCAGGAGGATCATATCGATGTGTTGTGTTTTACGGGTCATAAGAGTCTCATGGGGCCACAGGGAACAGGAGGGCTGTCTGTGAAAAAAGATGTCCATATACGTCCTCTCTTAAGTGGCGGAAGCGGGATTTTGACATATTCCAAAACTCATCCCGCTGAAATGCCGGTGGCTCTGGAAGCGGGGACAATGAATGGTCATGGGATCGCTGGACTTCGGGCTGCACTTTTATATCTGAAAGAGCAGGATATTGATAAACTCAGGGAAAAAGAACAAAACCTTGCATGGAACTTCTACAATCAGGTGAAAGAGATACCGGATGTCTGCATTTACGGGGATTTCTCTTCAAAGAATCGTGCACCGATTGTGACATTAAATCTGGGAAATGAAGATTCCGGCAAAGTGAGTGATTTCCTGGCACAGGAATATGATATCTATACCAGGAGCGGTGGTCACTGTGCGCCTTTGCTGCATCAGAGATTTCAGACAGCTGATCAGGGAAGTGTAAGGTTCAGCTTTTCACATTTTAACACGCAGGCAGATGTGGACGCAGCAGTGAAAGGATTGAGATGCTATTGAAAGAAAAGTCAAAAAGACGCGAACCCTTTGTCTGGTCTTTTGCGGGAGCGGGAGGAAAGACAACAGGGATCTTTTGTATTGCCGAATATCTGCAGAGAAAAGGCCTTCGAGTGCTTGTAACTACAACCACACATATGGCGAAGCCAGACTCGAATTGTTTCGTGCCGGGGAATTCTGCAGATGATATCAGAGAAAAACTGGATGAGGAAGGATTTTGTGTCGCGGGTATCCCTCTCACCGAGAGAAAGATAAAAGGGATATCCACGGAAACAATTGATGAGGTATTAAATTATGCAGATGCGGTGCTGATCGAGGCAGACGGTTCGGCGCGCCTGCCTTTTAAAGTTCCGGCATCACATGAACCTGTCATTTATCCGAAGACAGACAGGATTCTGGTTGTAGAAGGCTTGAGTGCTCTGGGACGTCCAATCAATGACATCTGTCACAGGAAAGAACTTTTCTGTGATCTTACAGGGCTTGAGGGAGAGAATTGGTTAGATGAGAATGGAATGGCGGAGGGAATCGTGAAGGGATATCTGTGCCCGATGAGTGAGCGGTTTCCTAATATGAACCTTACGGTGATCTTAAACCAGGCGGATGATGAGAAGAAGGAGGCGGTTGGCGAGAAAGTGGCCGGGAAAGTAACCAGTCTGTGGAACCGACAGAAAAAATCAAAGAGGATTCCGGTATATCCAGTGTCATGGAGACGGATGAGAGAAGAAAAGGAGGAACTGGCTTGGCTGTTCATATGATTGTACTGGCAGCAGGTTTTTCAACAAGATATGGAAAAAACAAACTGCTGGTCCCTTTTCTGGGGAAACCATTATACCTGCATGTAGTGGATGAATTGTCCGAAATTCAAAAAATCAAAAGGGACAATGCAACTCTTACTGTCGTGACGCAGTATCAGAAAATTTTTCAGGAAATGCAGGAAAGAAAGGTTCCTGTCGTGTACAATAACCATAGCGATGACGGGATTTCTTCCTCATTACAAACCGGACTTCAGTCTGCAATGTCTGGAATAAAAGATAAAACTGAAAAACAGTATTTCTGTTTCTTCGTCGGTGATCAGCCTTATCTGCAGCAGAATACGATAGAGAAATTTTTAGATGGATTTATAAAGAGCGGTAAAGGTATGGGATGTCTGAAGTGGGAGGACAGAACCGGCAACCCGGTCATATTTTCTGAGGAATACACAGATGAGCTTATGAAACTTACAGGCGATGTAGGCGGAAAGAAAATTCTCAAAGCTCACAGTGAGGACGTGTATTATTACAAGGTAAGAAACAAGATGGAACTGCTTGATATTGATCGACCCAAGAATAGCTTATAAGAGGATGATAAAAAATTATTAGAAAATGATAAAAAATTATTGACAAAATAAAAGAGATGGTGCATAATATACTCGTAAAGTCATTTTGACAAAACTCCATAATCCATTTATTGATTCAGGGGGACAGATTAATCTGTCCCCCTGATGCATTAATCTGAGCTTATGCAATTCTGTGAATATTCATATATCGTCCGATCGGACTATGTTCAGCATGGTTTTGACGGCGGGGGTGGTTTCTTTGGCGGATTTACCAGTATGATGTCGTCACCAATCTGACATATGCAGTTCCAGGGAATGATAATATCATTATCCCGGCCAAATAAGCCTCCAAATTTTCCGGGACCTGGGATAATGAGCGCAGTGATTACCCCGGTTTCACGATTGAACTCAACGTCTATAGGACAACCCAGCGATTTACAGTCACATATGTTAATAACTTCTTTTTGCCGCAGGTCAACAATACGCATGTCAGAAAACCCCTTTTTTATCAGTATATGTTGACAGCAAAGGGATTAGACTTTATACTAAAGCTAATCTTGAAAGGGGATGAAGTAGAGATATGAGGTGCCCATTTTGTAACAAGGATAATACCAGAGTCGTGGATTCCCGGCCGGTGGAAGAGAGTAATGCAATCAGACGCCGTCGTTTATGCGATGCCTGTGGAAGACGTTTCACAACCTATGAAAGGGTTGATACGATACCCCTGATTGTCATCAAAAAAGATCAGAACCGGGAACAGTATGACCGGCAGAAAATAGAATCCGGAGTTCTTCGGGCATGCCATAAAAGACCAATAGCCATCCAGCAGATTAAAGAACTGGTCGACTCTGTGGAAAATGAAATATTCAACATGGAGGAAAAAGAGATTCCAAGCAGTGTCATCGGAGAGCTGGTGATGAATCGACTCAAGGATCTTGACGCAGTGGCTTATGTGAGATTTGCCTCGATTTATCGGGAATTTAAAGATGTGAATACTTTTATGGATGAATTAAAAAAGATGTTAAATTAAATGACTTCTGAGTATACAATGCATAGGCAAAAATGAAAGGCTGGGTATAAGAATATGCGTACATTTTCAAAATCTTCGAAGTTGGATAATGTGCTATATGACGTAAGAGGTCCTGTCGTGGAAGAGGCGGCACGGATGGAGGAAGAGGGACGGCATGTTCTGAAACTGAATATCGGTAACCCCGCTCCCTTTGGATTTTCTGCTCCAGAGGAAATAATCAGAGATATGATAACGAACGTTAGGGATTCACAGGGCTATTCGGATTCACGCGGAATTTTTTCTGCAAGGAAAGCGATTATGCAGTACTGCCAGATTAAGAAGATCCCTAATGTCACTATGGACGGAATCTATACCGGAAATGGCGTCAGCGAATTGATTAATCTTTCCATGCAGGCGCTTTTAGATAATGGAGATGAGATCTTAATACCGACACCTGACTATCCGCTATGGACTGCATGTGCCACTTTGGCAGGCGGAAAAGCAGTCCACTATATCTGTGATGAAAAGTCTGAGTGGAATCCGGATATTGAGGATATTAAGAAAAAGATAACTTATAAAACAAAAGCGATTGTGATTATAAATCCGAACAATCCGACGGGGGCGCTTTATCCGAGGGATGTTTTGGAACAGATTGTGCAGGTTGCCAGAGAACATGAATTGATGATTTTCTCGGACGAGATCTATGACAGGCTTGTCATGGACAATTTGGAGCATATCTCTATCGCGTCACTTGCACCGGATCTGTTTTGCACCACATTTTCAGGCTTGTCTAAATCTCACATGGTGGCCGGGTTTCGTGTGGGATGGATGGTACTCAGCGGAGACAAGAGCAAGGGAAAAGATTATATTGAGGGTTTGAATATGCTTTCAAATATGCGCCTTTGTTCCAATGTTCCTGCGCAGAGAATCATTCAGACAGCACTTGGCGGATATCAGAGCGTAGAAGAGTATATCCGGCCGGGCGGCAGAATCTATGAGCAGAGAGAATATATCTACGATGCGGTTAATAATATTCCCGGCCTGTCTGCGGTGAAGCCGAAAGCTGCTTTTTATATCTTCCCGAAGCTGGATGTGGATAAGTTCAATATAAAGGATGATGAGCAGTTTGCCTATGATCTTCTGAGAGAAAAGCAGATACTTATTGTACACGGAGGCGGCTTTAACTGGGAGCAGCCGGATCATTTCAGAATTGTATATCTTCCAAATCTAAGGACACTTAAGACTGCGGCAGATCATCTCGCAGACTTTCTGGACGTATATCATCAGGAATGAACAGGAAAGGATTAAGATAATTGGAGAAAGAGAAATCAACTGTCTGTGATGTCAGACATCATCATGCATATGTGAAAAACATGAACATACCCAATGATGAGGAACTATACCGACTTGCGGAGCTTTTCAAGATTTTCGGAAATCCGACAAGAATACGAATTCTGTCAGCGCTAAAGAGCCATGAACTATGTGTCTGCGATATCGCGGATCTGCTGGGCATGACTCAAAGTGCGATCTCTCACCAGCTGCGCATCCTGAAACAAATGCAGCTTGTAAAATTTCGCAGAGACGGCAGGACCGTATATTATTCACTCGCAGATGATCATGTATATAAGATACTCAGTGAGGGTCTGGAACACGTAAATGAATAGACAGAACAAAAGTCATGTACGATTCTAAGAATTAATGATATAATAATTCTAATACATTGATTTTTGCCGGAGGTAAAAGATGAACCTGGATAAGAAAACAATGCATAACATAGAAAAACTGGTTTTATTTACTGTCCTTGTGGTGGCTGTCTTCTTTAAGATTGATTCTGTCTGGTCTATAGTGAAGAAAACCATAACGCTTTTATCACCTTTTTTGCTTGGGGCAGCATTTGCTTTTGGTATCAATGTTCTGATGAGCTTTCTGGAACGCCAGATATTTGAGAACAGGCGGTTTTCAGATAAAAAGGTCATCAGGAAGATTAAACGGCCGGTGTCGTTGGTTTTGACTATTGCGTGTATTTTTGGAATTATCTACATGGTGAGCTTTGTGATGATTCCGCAGCTTGGAACGGCAGTGACAAAGTTTACTCATGATATCCAGACTGCATTTCCAAAATTTCAGCACTGGATTTATTCTAAGCTTAGTGATTATCCAAAAGTGCTGGAGGCTGTAAAACCATATCTCAACTTAAGCCCGGACTGGGAGTCAATGATCAGTAAAATCAGCCAATTCCTTACAAAGGGCGGGACAAACGTGATTGGGAAAGCTACTGAGATGGCGGGAACGGTAATTAGCTCCATGGGCTCACTTTTGGTATCATTCATCTTTGCCTGCTACATTCTTGTTCAGAAAGAAAATCTTGCCAGACAGTCTGGAAAATTTCTGAAGGCATTTCTTCCTGAAAAAGCTTACACGACGATTCTGGATATATGCTCTCTGAGCTATCGTATTTTCTCTAAATTTATAGCCGGACAGTGTCTGGAGGCATGTATTCTTGGATTTATGTTCTTTATTGTCTTGACGATTGGAAAGTTTCCGTATGCGCTTTTGATTTCTGTGATGATTACATTCACAGCTCTTGTGCCTATATTTGGTGCCTGGATCGCCTGTTTTATCGGTGCATTTTTGATCCTCACGGAAAGCCCGGTCAGTGCATTGGCATTCATCATTGTATTTTTGATTGTACAGCAGATTGAGAACAATTTCATTTATCCCAAGGTAGTCGGATCATCGATCGGCCTCCCATCCATCTGGGTTCTGGCTGCGGTCACATTAGGTGGAAGTTTGTTTGGAATATCGGGTATGCTGATCTTTATCCCACTTACATCTGTGGTGTATACGCTTCTGAAAGATGAGGTATACCGCAGACTTGAGAAGAATGAAGCTGTCAAAGAAAGTACAGATAATCCTGAACAAAAAGAAAAAGTAACCACTAGGAAGGAAGTAACCAGTAATAAGAATTAAGAATACTGAAAGGGGAAATTTATATGGCATTTAAAAATACTGTTACACCTGAAATTGAAAAATTAACTGAACTCTGTAAAGAAAATTCCCAGATTGATTTGAGCCTTTATGGAAAATATGATGTCAAAAGAGGACTTCGAGATATTAATGGTAACGGAGTTTTGGCCGGGCTTACGGAAATTTCAGAAATTAATTCCTTTAAGAATGTAAATGGGGTCAAGACTCCCTGTGAAGGCAAACTGTATTATCGTGGAATTGATGTCGAAGATCTGACGAAGGGCTTTTTGAGTGAGAAGAGAATGGGATTTGAAGAGACGACATACCTGCTCTTGTTTGGTACTCTGCCAACTTCGGACGAATTGAAAAGCTTTCAGGAACTGCTTCGTTCTCAGCAGTCACTTCCGAAAAACTTTGTTCGTGATGTTGTGATGAAGGCACCCAGCAGGGATATGATGAATACATTATCCCGAAGTGTTCTGACGTTGTATTCTTACGATCCTATGGCAGATGATATTTCCCTGCCAAATGTTATGCGTCAGTGTCTGAACCTGATTGCTGTTTTTCCGATGCTTTCTGTCTACGGTTACCAGGCATATAATCATTATACCAAGGGGAAGAGCCTTTACATACATAATCCGGATAAAAAGCTGTCAACTGCGGAGAATATATTACGTATGCTGCGTCCGGATAAAAAATACACACAGTTTGAGGCAACGATTCTTGATCTGGCTCTTGTTCTCCATATGGAGCATGGTGGTGGTAATAACTCATCATTTACGACACATGTTGTCACCTCTTCCGGTACGGATACCTATTCTGCGATTGCGGCTGCTCTCGGTTCTCTGAAAGGACCAAAACATGGCGGTGCTAATATTAAAGTTGTCAATATGTTTGCCGATATGAAAAAAAATGTTCATGACTGGGAAGATGAAGATGAAGTTTCAGAATACCTGAAAGCACTTCTTCATAAGGAAGCCTTCGATAAACGCGGACTGATCTATGGTATGGGACATGCTGTATACTCAATATCAGACCCGAGGGCAAATCTCTTTAAAGGTTTTGTTGAACGGCTGGCGAAAGAAAAAGGAAGAGAAAATGATTACAAATTATATTCTCTGGTTGAAAAACTTGCGCCGAAGGTTATCGCTGAGGAACGCCATATTTATAAAGGAGTCAGTGCAAATGTCGATTTTTACAGTGGATTTGTTTACAGCATGCTGGAACTTCCCACAGAACTTTTCACCCCTATGTTTGCCACAGCCCGTATCGTTGGATGGAGTGCGCATCGAATGGAAGAACTGATCAATACAAATAAGATTATTCGTCCGGCTTATATGGCCGTAAAAGAAAAGGAAGAATACGTTCCACTGCATGAACGAAAATCATGATATGAGAAAAAAAGGGCTATTTCACAGGTTTTATCCGGATAAATGGGTGAATTCGGCATTTGATATTGATTATGAAAGACTTTATGAGGATGGCTTTCGGGGACTTATTTTTGATATTGATAATACACTTGTCTATCACGGTGCGCCTGCGGATGAAAGAGCAGTCCGGTTATTCGAAAGATTATACCGGATTGGCTTTCGGGCATGTCTTTTGTCTAATAATGATCTGCCCAGAGTCAAACCATTTGCGGATGTGGTGGGTACGGAATTTATTGAAGATGCTCACAAGCCGTCTACGAAGAATTATCTGGCGGCCTGCCGGCGAATGGGAACAAATGTCAGCAATACAATTTTTATAGGAGATCAGCTTTTTACTGATGTCTATGGAGCAAAGAGAAGCGGTATACCTAATATCCTGGTGAAACCCATGAATCCAAAGGAAGAGATACAAATCGTCTTTAAACGCAAACTTGAGCGAATAGTATTGTATTTTTACAAAAGACAGCAAAGTAATAGTTGAAAAATGGAAGAATTTATTATAAAATAAGAAATAGTGTGTTGTGTGTAGATCGCAGCATCAACGTTAAGGAGGAATATTGGGATGATTTCAGCAGGTGAATTTAAAAATGGTATTACGCTTGAAATCGATGGGAACGTGGTTCAGATCGTAGAATTTCAACATGTAAAACCAGGAAAAGGTGCTGCGTTTGTCAGAACAAAGATGAAAGATATTATCAATGGAGGAATTACCGAGAAGACTTTTCGTCCGACAGAGAAATTTCCTCAGGCTCATATTGATCGTGTAGAGATGCAGTATCTGTATACAGACGGAGATTTATATAATTTCATGAACGTGGAGAATTATGAGCAGATAGCACTGGGTAAGGAAGTTGTCGGTGATTCTTTAAAATTTGTGAAAGAAAATGAAATGGTGAAGATCTGTTCATATAAAGATGAAGTGTTCGAGATTGATCCGCCACTGTTTGTAGAACTTGTCATAACAGAGACCGAACCCGGGTTCAAGGGTGATACGGCACAGGGGGCAAACAAGCCGGCTACCGTTGAAACCGGAGCCGTGGTTAATGTTCCACTCTTTGTAAATGAGGGTGATACGATTAAGATTGATACCCGCAGCGGAGAATATCTCAGCAGAGTTTGATCAAAGCTTTAGGACTGCACACATATAGAATATATGATGCAGTCCTTTTTGAATGTTTAAAGAGAGATCAAATCTTTGCTGCGGTCGTAAAAATATACGTTATTTGAAAGAATTTCCTGAGGATCTACCTGAGTTGCATTGATATCAGTGACCATCTCCTCAAGACCGTCTTTTGAGTAAGTTTTGTGTTCGGGTACCAGAATGCATTCATGGATGGAGCTCGGAAGAATATAGAGATTGGAATTCAGACGATCGGATGCCTTCTTCAGACTTTCCGGGTACAGAATGCATATGGCTCCCATACAGCGGCGGCTGTTGGTGATAATATGCATGGGCACACTATTTGGATTGGGCTCTGACTGGATGGAGAATTCATCCAGTTCCTCGGGAGTCATAAGTTCCCGCAGTGTGTCTTCTATGCTCTTCAGATCGCTGGGAAGTTGATTTACTGTGTTTTCCCAGGCTATGTGATAAAGCATGTTCTCATCGATACTCCAATTTCTGAGATGCTCATTGGTGATGGCGATCGTGGCATCTTTCAGAACTGAATCGTCGACATGATAATAATAGGTGATCGCCAGATCCAGGGTTTGCCTATATGGAATTTTGGAAAGGAGAGTACTGTTCATCTCATAGTTTACAATTCGACAGTATATTTTATGCTGTACGCTTTCGAAATTCCCAAAAGAATTAAGCGCAGAGGGAGTGCTTTTTGGCAGATCATCATTATATTGACTTAGCATATGTCTGGCCAGAGAGCTAAGGGGAACCCCTTTTTTATATTCGCTGTAGTAATCTTCCAGATAGATCAGCGGAGCCATTGCCTCGTTTTTTTTTCTAATACACATGGCATCTATCGTGACACCATTGTTTTTGTTTAGTTTTTCAATAGAAGCCTCTAATTTTTCATTGGAGATAACTTTGACCTCGTCGAGTAAGGCATCCTTAAATTCAGTAAAGTTCATAGGTATAACCACCTTTCGTATAGTAGGGGCATGGATATCTTAACCGTCATTTACATGACCAGACGGGATTATCATGGCATAAGACAGCTAAAAACCGGATGTATGACCTTTCGATTGTAAAAGGAAAAGGTTTCGGCAGCGACTGCCGAATAGAATAAAAGAGATTTCAATATCTGCCCTGACTGGGCAAATGAGCTTTTATAGGATGATATTAGCTGAAAAAACAGTAAAAGTCAAGTGCAGATTTTTCTGGCGGAACTTGACATTTTAATTAGGCCATGATATGATACTAGAGTTCAAAGTTTATGCATTTCATGCTTGCATGGAAAAGCATAAATTTAGAACTCGAACAAACATGAGAATGCAGCCCGACAGGGCGGAATTCGAATGTTTGCAGGATTGCGGGAGCACGACGTGCGAAGCAATCCGTAGTATCATTATGGTGCGGAACATCACAGGGAAGCTAGTGCTCTTTTTCATGTAAACATGAAAAAGGCAAAAGTTTGTTTGCAGGATTGCGGGAGCACGATGTGCGAAGCAATCCGTAGTATCATTATGGTGCGGAACATCACAGGGAAGCTAGTGCTCTTTTTTCATGTAAACATGAAAAAGGCAAAAGTTTGTTTGAGAATTGTAGAAGCAGGCATCTGTAGCTCAGGGGATAGAGCAACGGTTTCCGGTGCCGTGTGCCGGGGGTTCGAATCCCTCCAGGTGTGTGACTAGAATCAAGAAACCGGATAAATATATATTTATCCGGTTTCTTGATTCTAAAATTTAAAGCATTACGGAGCAATCCACAGAAATAATAACCCAAAAGAGAAAAGGAGAGCATATCTATGTCTTTTAAGGACAGGTTCAGAGAATGGTTTTCAGATAATTTGCGATATCTGCTGCTGATACTTGGCATCCTGATTGTAGTAATTGTATTGTATTTTGGCATAGGAGCCCTTAAAATGGACGGAAAAGACAGTGACAGGGACCCGGTTCAAAAAGAAGACCAAAGTAAAAAAGATACCTCGAAGACAAATAATGACGCAGTATCCAAGTCGGATCAGACCAGAGAAGATACACAGGCTTTGAGAAAAGACGGCAATGCTGAGATTTCAGCACTGATGAAACAATATTATGACGCGCTGGGCAGTAAAAATATGGATGTCCTGAAGACACTTGTGGACAATCTGTCAGAAGAAGAGCAGAATTCCATATCACAGGAGACAAGCATTGAAGGCTATGAAAACGTCGAGACCTATACATTTACCGGTCAGGAAGACGGTACATATGTAGTGATCGTGCGTTTTAACACGAAATATAAAGATATCGATACCAGTGCACCTGGTCTTAGTCAGATGTATGTTTTTACAGACAAGGAGGGCAAACTGGAAATTGCGGCCGAAGTGGAAGATGAAGAGACCAAAACTTATATGAAAGATATCCAGAATCGTCCTGATGTAAAGCAGCTGATCGACGACACTCAGACCGCTTATGACAAAGCAAGATCTCAGGATGCGAAACTAGATGCTCTGATCAGCAGTGTGTCAGAGTAGATATATTAGGAAAGCAAGTAAAGGGGTTGTTCAGGCAGTTTTTTCTGCGTCTACAACCCCTATGATTTTATATGAGGGGTAATATGATTCGATTGAACAAATATTTAAGCAGTCACGGTTTTTGTTCCCGGCGTGAAGGTGACCGCATCATAGAGGCGGGACGGGTTACCGTGAATGGAAAGAAAGCCCTGGTGGGGATGAAAATTTCACTAGAAGATGAAGTCTGTCTGGACGGAAAGCCTGTGACAGGGGATGTATCAAGGGTTTGTCTGGCTTACTATAAGCCGGATGGTATTGTATGCACCTTTGAGCCCAGAGAAAAAGAAAATCTTCTGTCTGTTTTTTCTTATCCAAAACGAGTCACTTATGCGGGAAGACTGGATAAAGCATCTGAGGGACTTTTGATTTTTACAAATGACGGATATCTGATTGATCGGATGATGAGAGCTAGAAATTATCATGAAAAAGAGTACGTGGTGAGAGTCAGTCAGAAGGTCACGCAGAAATTCATAGATCAGATGTCGAAAGGGGTATATCTGCCCGGGCTAGAGGTGAATACTAGACCATGTAAAGTTTTTATGACAGGACCTTCTGAATTCCATATTATCCTCACTCAGGGGCTTAACCGCCAGATTCGCAGAATGTGCGAAGAGCTTGGGTATCAGGTGAAAAATCTGAAAAGGATCCGTGTCATGAATATAACCTTAGGCGGGTTGAGACCGGGTGAATATCGCGAATTATCCGCTGATGAATTAAATATGCTCGATAAACAGCTTGAGAAAAGGCAGTAAAACTGATGAAAGAGCATAAATCAGTATAGATGAAAAGAGGACGTATCATGAGCAGGCTGGATAGGATGAAAGAGCTGGTGGATCAGCTGAATGAGGCAAGAAAATTTTATTACGCCAAAGACCGGGAAGTCATGAGCAACCTGGAATACGATAAATTATATGATGAGCTTGAAAATCTTGAGAAAGAGACTGGGGTGATCAGGGCAAACTCACCAACACAGCAGGTCGGGTATGAAGCTGCAGTTGAGCTCCCGAAAGTGAGACATGAAAGTCCAATGCTCTCCCTCGGAAAAACAAAAGATGTTGAAACTTTAAGAGCCTTTATTGACGGACATAAAACACTTCTTTCCTGGAAGATGGATGGACTGACGGTGGTGCTTACTTATCGGGACGGAAGTCTATCCAAAGCGGTGACACGTGGAAACGGAGTCATCGGCGAAGTGGTGACAGCGAACGCAAGAGTTTTTGAAAACCTGCCTGTTAAAATTCCGTATCAGGGCGAACTTGTACTACGCGGAGAAGCGTTTATCACTTATTCTGATTTTGCTAAAATAAATTCCGAACTTATGGGAGTAGATGCAAAATATAAGAATCCTCGTAATCTCTGCAGTGGTTCAGTCAGACAACTGAATAATGAAGTTACGGCGAAACGTCATGTGCATTTCTTTGCATTTACACTTGTGAAGGCGGATGGGGTTGATTTTCAAAATTCAAGATTATATCAGATGAACTGGCTGAAAGATCAGGGATTTGAGACTGTGGAGGAACGTGTGGTGACATCTGAAACGCTGGATGAGGCGATGGATTATTTTTCGACTCAGGTGCTGAATAATGATTTCCCTTCGGACGGTCTTGTGGCACTCTATGATGATATTGCTTACGGAGACAGCCTGGGGAGTACTGCAAAATTTCCCAGAAATTCATTTGCATATAAATGGGCAGATGAGCAGGCTGAGACTACCCTCACAGAAATCGAGTGGAGTCCCTCGAGGACAGGGCTGATCAATCCAATTGCGATCTTTGACCCGGTTGAACTGGAGGGAACGACTGTCTCCAGAGCAAGTGTTCACAATGTGAGTATACTGAAAGGACAGCAACTGGGTATTGGGGATAAAATCATGGTCTACAAAGCAAATATGATTATTCCGCAGATCGCTGCAAATATTACAAAAAGTGGGAATGTCAGAGTTCCGGATACATGTCCTGCCTGTGGCGAAAAGGCCGAAATTTCCGCAATTTCCGGTATTGAGACGCTTGTATGCGGCAACCCAAAATGTCCGGCGAAACAGATGAAAGCTTTCACACTTTTTACCAGCAGAGATGCCCTTAATATCGAAGGCCTTTCTGAGGCGACACTGAAAAAGTTCATGGCCCATGGAATGATTCATGATTTCGGAGATATCTTCGAGCTTGACCAGTATAAAGATAAAATCAAAAGTATGGATGGATTTGGCGAAAAATCGTGGAACCGTTTATGGAAGGGAATTATAAAGGCGAGACATACCACTCTGCCCAGGCTGATCTATGGACTTGGGATCCCAAATGTCGGAGCTGCGAATGCAAAGCTGATCTGTCTTGATTTAGGGCAGGATTTGGAAGCAGTTCGAAACGCAGATGCCGATCGTCTGAGCCAGGTACCGGGAATTGGCAGAGTGATTGCCGGAAGCTTTGTGAAATACTTTGAAAATGAAGAAAACCAGAAGAATCTGGATCATCTGTTACAACACCTTGATTTCGAGGAGATTTCCGTTTCTTCCGAGCAAAAACTATCGGGGCAGAATTTTGTGATTACAGGTAGTCTGGAGCATTTTGAAAATAGGAATGAGCTTAAAACTTTAATTGAAGAGCAAGGCGGAAAGATGACGGGAACAGTCACTTCAAAAACAAATTACCTGATCAACAACGATATTGACTCAAATTCTTCTAAGAACCGGAAAGCAAAACAGCTGAATATACCTATTCTTTCAGAAGATTCTTTTTTAGAGCTCTTGGAATAGAGATTTCATGATTTTACGTAAGGGAGGCAATGGGAATGCCCATTAAGATACAAAGTGATTTACCGGCGAAGGAAATATTAGAAAAAGAGAATATTTTTGTGATGGACGAAACCCGGGCCGTACATCAGGATATACGACCGGTCAATATATTGATACTTAACCTGATGCCCTTAAAGGAAGATACAGAATTACAGCTGCTGCGTTCACTGTCCAACACGCCTCTTCAGGTTGACGTGTCTTTTTTGAACATGAAAAGTCATGCTTCTAAAAATACCAGGGCAAGCCATCTAAACAAATTCTATGAAAAATTTGATGATTTAAAACAGAGACATTTTGACGGAATGATCATCACGGGCGCACCTGTCGAACAGATGGAATTTGAAGATGTGGATTACTGGAGCGAGCTGATACAGGTTATGGACTGGACTGACAGACATGTCACGTCTACTATTTTTCTGTGCTGGGCAGCACAGGCTGCTCTGTATCATTTCTATGGAATTCAGAAAAGAATGCTGCCCAGGAAGATGTTTGGCCTGTTCTGGCATCATGTGCAGAACAGGAAGGTTCCACTTGTCAGAGGTTTTGATGATGTTTTCCTTGCACCTCATTCCAGACACACAGAGGTGTCAATGGATGATGTTGAAAAGTGCAGGGAGATTACGGTACTTGCAAAGTCAGATGAGGCAGGCTTTTATCTTGGAATGGCCGATGAGGGAAGAAAGATATTTGTGATGGGACACCCTGAGTATGACAGAGTGACTATCGATGAAGAATATAAACGTGATAAAGAGAAGGGACTTGATATACAGCTCCCGAAACATTATTATAAAGATGACAATCCGGAAATAAAGCCAAATCTGGTCTGGCGGGCACATGCCAATAACCTGTATACAAACTGGCTGAATTATTATGTGTACCAGACAACACCTTACGATCTGGACGGAACACCGTTTTCCGGATAAATAAAAGGAGTATTAGAATTATATGTTACTTGATGTATTAAAAGACACAGTCGTTGACACCTTGAAAGTAATTCCGTTTTTGTTTCTGACATATCTGCTCATGGAATATCTGGAACACAAGGCAGGGGGAAAAACAGAGGCAGTCATGAAAAAATCGGGAAAATTCGGTCCGCTGCTGGGCGGCATTGTGGGTATTATTCCGCAATGCGGACTTTCAGCTGCCGCCGCCAGCCTTTTCGCGGGAGGAGTGATCTCTGCCGGGACACTTCTTGCGGTATTTCTATCGACTTCCGATGAAATGCTCCCGATTTTCATCTCTGAATCTGTGGCACCTTTAACTGTCATTAAAATCCTTGGAACCAAGGCTTTACTTGGCGCAATCTCGGGATTTGTGATTGATCTTATCTGGAAAAAAACAGGTCAAAAGAGCCAGATACACGATTTATGTGAACACGATCATTGTCACTGTGAAGAGAATAGTATCGTAAAATCCGCGGGAGTACATACCCTGCAGATTACCTTTTTTATTTTTGTGATTTCTTTTATTATAGGATTGGCAGTGGAACTGGTTGGTGCAGACAAGATTGGCGTTATGATAAGTTCCCGGCCGATTGCGGGTGTTTTCTTTGCCGCACTCGTGGGACTGATTCCGAACTGCGCGGCATCTGTCGTGATCACTCAGCTGTATCTCGAGGGCCTTTTTCGAAGTGCTCAGATGATGGCAGGACTCCTGGTTGGTGCCGGAGTCGGGATACTGGTGCTGTTTCGAACAAATAAAGATACCCGGGAAAACCTGAAACTGATTACAGTGCTTTATGCTCTGGGTGTCTTCTGGGGAATTATTATTGAACTCTTAGGGATCACTTTCTAAGAACCATGTCAAAAGCTGTAGATGAATAAGAGGTGTGTGGAATGAGGAAATGGACGAGGGCGCTTGCAGGAAGCAGACAGAAACTACTGTTTGCAGCCGGCTCCCTGTATTGGACATTGATTTTGATTTTTTTGATTGGACACTATCAGCTGGTGGTGGGCACAAATCCGGCAGATAATAAGATGAATATAATGGTTCTCTTTGTCCTTATCGCCGTTGTATGTGTATCGGCAGCTCACTGGATCTGTAAATTCGCAGGCAGGCGGTCACGGAAAGAAAATGAGCCGGGGAAGATTAAAATCTGGCATTTTTTCGTTCTTTTGCTCAATTCTATTTATGCCTTCTGCCAGATCGAAATGATTAACAATCCACTTTTTCGAGTAATGAAACCACAATATATGGTTCTGAATATCTCTTTTATCTTTGTCATGTTAATCCTCTTATTATTTATTTTAAATTCATGGCGTAAGACTATGCTTCTCGGAAACTTGCTTTGTTTTGTATTCAGCCTGGTTTTTTACTATGTATATTTGTTTCGCGGTGAGCCTTTTCAGTTTATTGATATTTTCAGTATCGGAACAGCCATGGAGGTGGCAGGAGATTACACTCTTTCTTTCACCAGAGAGATCGTGATGACTGCTGTAGTTACTCTCTGTCTGAATGGTGTATACTGGGAGGCTTCAGATGCAAAAATTGCAAAAAAGGTAAAACCCAAAGTGTGGATGCGGATTCTGACAGCAGCGTCTGTCGCCGGTATATACATAGCTTATCTGAATACAGGGTGGAACGGGGCTCTCGGAATTCTCACGGATCTCTACCGTCCCTATGAAACCTATGAGGAGTATGGAACGACTGTGGGATTTGCGTGTATGGCTAAGTATATGAGGCTTACGTCTCCCGAGGGGTACTCAGAGAAAGGGGTAAAGAAAACGGCTCAGGAGGTTAAGGTTGATCAAAAGAGCCGGGATGGTAAGAAAAAGCCGGTAAACATCATAGCGATTATGAATGAATCCTGGGCAGATTACCGCTTGCTTGGAGACTTTAAAGTGAATCAGCCATATATGGAGTTTTATGATTCTATGAAAGAAAATACGATAAAAGGACATACCCTTGTCTGTATACAGGGCGGTGGCACAGCAAAGACGGAGTATGAGTTTCTGACCGGAAATTCTGTGAAACGTTTTCCGGGAATGGTCCCATATGTCAGTTACTTCAAACATGATCAATATTCCCTGGTCAGCACATTGAAAAGTCAGGGTTATCGCGCAGAGGCAATGCATCCAAATAAAGGAAGTAACTGGAAACGCACAAGTGCATATAGGATGCTGCAGTTTGACAGGTTTTATACCATCGATGATTTTGACTCGTCATCTGAGAGAATCCGTTCACATGTCAGTGACCGTGCAAACTATGAAAAAATCATAGAAACTGTCAATCAGAAAGAGAATCCTGAAGCCCCATATTTTCTGTTTGATGTCACGATGCAGAATCATGGCGGATATACGGATTCTACCTATCGCGGTGATATAAGAACACAGGGATATACAGATCCAAGGGTGAACCAGTACCTGTCTTTACTGAAAGAGTCTGATGACGCTTTGAAATACCTGATTGATTATTTTGAAGACTATGAAGAGCCTACGATGATTGTCATGTTCGGGGACCATTATCCGAGCCTTCCCGATCAATTTACAGAATGGATCACCGGAAAAGAATATGACGACAGTACCTTGAAAGAGCAGGAAAAATATTTTGCTACACCTTTTTTTATCTGGGCAAATTATGACATTCCCGAAGAGGAAGATGTTTTCACAAGCACGAATTATCTTTCAACCATGATGCTTTCCGAGACAGGACTTGAGATGACGCCGTATAACTATTATCTGCAGAGTCTGAGGAAAAACATGCCGGCACTGAATCATTTAGGATATATGGATTCCGGCGGAAATTTCACCAAATGGGAGGACGCAGATGATGAACACGAGAAAATGGAACTGGAATATGAAGCACTCCAGTATAACGAACTGGCAAAAGATTCCGGAAGACTCGATGAATTCTTTACCGTAAATCAGGATTGATGCTTGAAAATTTTGGATGATTATGTAAAATAGAAACACTAGAGACTTGAAAAGTATATTATAAGAACAGAGGTATGAAATGATATCAGCAAATAATGTAACACTGCGCTTTGGTAAAAAGGCGTTGTTTGAAGATGTGAATATTAAATTTTTAGAGGGAAATTGTTATGGCATAATAGGTGCAAACGGTGCCGGAAAATCAACTTTTCTCAAGATTTTATCCGGAAAGCTGGAGCCTACGAGCGGGGATATTGTGATCACCCCGGGACAGAGACTGTCTGTTCTGGAACAGGATCATTTTAAATATGACAGTTATCCGGTTCTTGATACTGTAATCATGGGGAATTCCAGATTATATCAGATCATGAAAGAAAAAGAAGCAATTTATGCAAAGGAGGATTTCTCTGAGGAAGATGGAATTAAGGCGAGTGAACTGGAGGGAGAATTTGCCGAGATGAATGGCTGGGAGGCCGAGTCTGATGCCGAGCAGCTTTTAAACGGTCTCGGAATTGAGACAAAGTATCACAATGTCCTGATGGAGAATCTTGATGGTTCCCAGAAAGTAAAGGTTCTTCTGGCAAAAGCACTATTCGGAAATCCGGATATACTTCTGCTGGATGAGCCGACCAACTATCTGGATCTGGATGCGATCGGATGGCTGGAAGAATTTCTGATAAATTTTGAAAATACTGTGATCGTGGTTTCACATGACCGCTATTTTTTAAATAAAGTCTGTACTCATACGGCAGATATCGACTATGGAAAGATTCAGCTGTATGCCGGAAACTATGATTTCTGGTATGAATCCAGTCAGCTGCTGGTAAAGCAGATGAAAGAGGCAAACAAGAAAAAGGAAGAAAAAATAAAAGAACTGCAGGATTTCATTCGTCGTTTCAGCGCAAATGCGTCCAAGAGTAAACAGGCGACATCGAGAAAACGTGCACTGGAAAAGATCCAGCTGGACGAGATCAGACCTTCAAGCCGCAAGTATCCTTATATCGATTTCCGACCGGACCGGGAAATCGGAAATGAAGTACTTCAGGTTGAAAACCTAACAAAGGCAATCGATGGGCGGGTGATCCTGGATCATATTTCCTTTACTCTGGGCAGGGAAGACAAGGCGGCCCTCGTGGGAGCCAATGAACTGGCCAAGACAACTTTGCTTAAGATCCTGATGGGCGAGATGGAGCCTGACGAAGGGTATTATAGATGGGGAGTGACAACTTCTCAGGCTTATTTTCCAAAGGATTATTCTGATGAATTCGACAGTGATCTCACGATCGCCGACTGGCTGACACAGTATTCGGAAGATAAGGATGTCACATATGTCCGCGGATTCCTGGGAAGGATGCTTTTTGCAGGAGAAGATGGGGTTAAAAAAGTAAAAGTTCTTTCCGGTGGAGAAAAAGTACGTTGCCTTTTGTCAAAAATGATGATTTCGGGTGCAAATGTTCTTCTTCTGGACGAACCGACGAACCACCTCGATATGGAATCTATTACGGCCCTGAATAATGGTCTGATCAAGTTTCCCGGAGTGATTCTGTTTGCTTCTCATGATCATCAGTTTGTCGAGACAACAGCCAACCGGATCATGGAAATCATTCCGGGCGGCACACTGATTGACAAGGTTACTACCTACGATGAATATCTGGAAAGTGATGAGATGGCTAGAAAGCGCCAAGTCTATATTATGACGGAGGAGGATAATTAAGACGATGAAACAACCGGTTTTAGTGGTAATGGCAGCTGGTCAGGAAAGCTGGTATGATGGTTTAAAGCTGATAGATCCTGTTGACGGTCAGGGAAATGCTATTATGGACTTTTCCATTTACGATGCACTAAAGGCAGGATTCTCAGAGATTGTTTTTATTATAAACAGAGAGAATGAATCCCGGTTTCATACAAAGATAGATCAGACGATCAACCGACATGTGAAGGTTCATTATGTTTATCAGGAACTCGGTGATCTTCCAGAGGGATATTCTGTTCCCGACGGCCGCAAAAAGCCATGGGGAACCGGATATGCGGTACTCAGCTGTATTTATGAGCTGAAAGGTGCACCATTTGCTGTGATCAATGCAGATGATTACTATGGAAGACATGCATTTTCACTGATGTATGATCAACTTTCATCTCGTCAGGATGATTGGAATAAATATCACTATGCTATGGTGGGTTACAGACTGAAAAATGCGGTGACAAAAAACGGTTTTGTATCCCGCAGGATCTGTAAGCTGGATCGAGACAGCTATCTTAAAGAAATTGACGAGTATCCTTTTATCAAAAGACGGGGTGAGGACATTGTATATACAGAGGACGGTGGAAACGAGTTCAAAAAGATTTCGGCAGATAGTATAGTTTCTATGAATTTTTGGGGATTTACGGACAGCTTTCTGGATGAACTTCAGCTTCGCTTTTTTAAATTTCTGAATAAAGATGTGCAGGAAAGCCCTCTGGAAGCGGAATATTTTCTCCCTGCGGTTGTAAATGAGCTGATTGAGGAAGGGAAGGCGGATGTTGCGGTTTTACCTTCAAGTGAACACTGGTATGGAGGCATAAACAGTGTAAACAAGGTAGCTGCGGCTGATGCAATCAGAGAAATGAAGGAAAGCGGATTCTATCCGGAAAAGCTGTGGATCTAAAGAAAGTGATTGACAAACAAACATTTTAAGGGTAATATAAGAAACTAGATTAAATATTTTGGCGATTATAATGCACGACAAAACATTTATCAATGAAATGCCATTTACACGAATGGTTGCCAAATTCAAGGAGGAGTATGTATGAATAAAAAAATGTTTGTGAGTCTTGCACTTACAGTT